>CAUJIP010000057.1 GCA_963205235.1 Pseudomonadota bacterium | reverse complement strand
CGACGTGCCGATGGCGTTCTTCGCGGCGTACCTGTCGTTCTTCCCGGTGCTGGTCAGCATGGTGAAGGGATTGCGCGCCCCGGTTCAGATGCAGCTGGATCTCCTCAAGACCTATGGCGCGGGGGAGGGGGCGGTGTTCCTGAAGCTGCGCCTTCCAGCCTCGATGCCCTATTTCTTTGCCAGCCTGAAAGTGGCGGTTGCGGCGGCATTGGTTGGAACCATTGTGGGGGAACTGCCGACGGGCGCGATTGAAGGTCTGGGCGCGCGGATGCTGATCGGGTCGCAGTTCGGCGAACCCTTGATCATGTGGTCGGGTCTGTTCGCGGCGGCGATCCTTGCGGGGTTGCTGATCGTCGCGGTCGGGTTGGTCGAGCGGCTGGCGCACAAGCGGATGGGGGTTCCTGCATGAATGCGCTGATCATAGCCCTTGTCGTCTGGCTGGCACTTTGGGCCACCAATGTGGCGATTTCCCGTTCGCCCCTGTCGCGGCGCAGTTTGGGCAAGGCGCTGGTGCCGCTGTTGTTCGGCACGGCGGTTCTGGTCTTGTGGGAAGGGCTGGTGCGCGGGCTGGAGGTGTCGTTTGTCATTCTGCCACCGCCGAGCCTGATCGGGGCGAAGATTGCCTCGTCGTTGCCGACCCTGTGGCAGGACTTTGCCCAGACCATCCTGAAAGGCGCGATCCCCGGTTTCCTGATAGGGGCGGGGGCGGCCTTTGTGGTGGCGGTGGCGATTGACCGTTCGCCCTTCCTGCAGCGGGGCCTTCTGCCCATCGGGAACTTTGTGGCGGCGCTGCCGATTGTCGGCCTCGCCCCCATTCTGGTGATGTGGTTCGGGTTCGACTGGCAGTCGAAGGCGGCGGTCGTGGTCGTCATGGTGTTCTTCCCGATCCTGGTGAACATGGTCGCGGGATTGCAGGCGAGCGAGCGGATGCAGCGCGACCTGATGGCGACCTGGGGGGCAAGCTATTGGCAGACGCTGCTGAAACTGCGGCTGCCTGCGGCGATGCCTTTCATCTTCAACGGGCTGAAAATTGCATCGACTCTGGCCCTGATCGGGGCGATTGTTGCCGAGTTTTTCGGCAGCCCGATCTATGGCATGGGATTTCGCATCTCGACCGAGGTGGGCAGGCTTGGCCTTGACATGGTCTGGGCCGAGATTGCGGTGGCGGCATTGGCGGGGACGGCGCTGTACGGCGCGGTCACGCTGATCGAACGGTGGGTGACCTTCTGGCACCCGTCACAACGGCATTAACAAGGCCCGTGTCCGGGCCCAACATGGGAGAAAGACGATGAAGAGACTTCTCACGGCGGCGTTCCTGGCCTCGCTGGCCACGGGTGCCAGCGCCGAGGATGTGAAGCTGCAGCTGAAATGGGTCACCCAGGCGCAGTTCGCCGGCTACTACGTCGCCCAGGCCAAGGGCTTCTATGAGGAAGAAGGGCTGAACGTCAGCATCCTTCCGGGCGGCCCGGACATCGCCCCGGTCACGCTTCTCCAGAATGGTGAGGTCGACGTGATGGTCGACTGGATGCCGTCGGCCCTTGCCGCGCGCGAAAAGGGCGTGCCGGTCGTGAACATCGCCCAGCCCTTCGCAAGCTCGGGCATGATGCTGACCTGCCTGAAGGAAAGCGGGATCACCACGCCGGCCGATTTCGCCGACAAGACGCTGGGTGTCTGGTTCTATGGCAACGAATATCCGTTCCTGTCCTGGATGTCGCAGCTTGGCCTTGCGACCGATGGTTCGGCGGGTGGCGTGACGGTGCTGAAGCAGGGCTTCAACGTCGATCCGCTGCTGCAGAAGCAGGCGGCCTGCATCTCGACCATGACCTACAACGAATACTGGCAAGTCATCGACGCAGGCATCGCGCCTGAGGATCTGGTGACCTTCAAGTATCAGGACATGGGTGTGGCGACGCTGGAAGACGGGCTTTATGTTCTGGAAGACAAGCTGGCCGACCCGGCCTTCCAGGAAACCATGGTCAAGTTCGTCCGCGCCTCGATGAAGGGCTGGAAATACGCCGAAGCCAACAGCGACGAAGCGGCGATGATCGTGCTGGAGAACGACCAGACCGGCGCGCAGACCGAACAGCACCAGAAGCGCATGATGAGCGAAGTGGCCAAACTGACCGCAGGCTCGAACGGCGCGCTGGACGTGGCTGCGGCGGAGAAGACCGTGGCGACGCTGATGGCGGGCGGGTCTGACCCGGTGATCACCAAGGCGCCGGAAGGGGCCTGGACTTCGATCATCACGGACAAGGCGCTGGCTGAATAAGCGCGTTCCACGACATGAAGGGAAAGGGCGCCGGGTGATCGGCGCCCTTTTCGTTTTGTAAAGATTTACTGGTCGTGTAAATCTGCGGTATCAGGAGGCCAACCATGCCGCTTTCAGCCCTGACCGGGACCAGACTGCGCGAACGGCGGCAGGCGCTTGGCCTGCGGCAGGCGGTGGTGGCGGAACGGGCGGGGATTTCGGCTTCTTACCTTAACCTGATCGAACACAACCGGCGCGCGGTGGGGCGAGAGATTCTGGACCGGTTGAGCGCGGCACTGGGTTTGGAAGCGGCGGACCTTGTTCCGGGATCGGATGCGGCGCTGTTCGAAGGGTTGCGCACAGCCGTCGCCCGGGCGGGCGGGGCGGCGGCCGACGCGGGCGGGGCAGAGCTTGACCGTCTGACGGATTTTGTCAGCCGCTTTCCTGGCTGGGCGGGGCAAGTGGTCGCGATGGATCGTCGGGTCGATGGGCTTGAGCGCGCGGTCGAGGCGTTGAACGACCGGATGTCGCATGATCCGCATCTGTCGCAGTCATTGCATGAGCTTTTGTCGGCTCTTGCGTCGGTCAGGGCAACTGCGGCGATTCTGGCCGAGACCAAGGATCTGGCACCGGACTGGTCGGAGCGGTTCCACCGCAACCTGCATCAGGACAGCGAACGGCTTGCTGTCGGAGCGGAGGCGTTGGTCGCCTATCTGGACGCGGGCAGCGCAAGTGCCGTGCAGGGGATCATCTCGCCCCAGGATGAGGTCGAGGATTGGCTGCGGACCGGCGACTGGGGGGCTGGTGCGGCGGATTTGCGGGCCGGGATCAACGGGCTGGCGTCATCAGCCGCCCGGACCCTGGCCGAGACCCATCTGGCCGTGATCGAGGCGGATGAAGCACTTGTGCCCATGGCCGACCTGCAGGCGGCGGTGGCAGAGCAAGGGCTTGATCCGTTTCTTCTTGCCGAACGCTTTGCCTGCGATCCGCTGATCGTGATGCGGCGGCTGACCGCGTTGCCCGAGTTGGGCGCCGGGCTTGTGCTGTGCGATGCCTCGGGTACTTTCACCTTCCGCAAGGCGGCCATCGGGTTTGCGCTGCCGCGCTTTGGGGCGGCTTGTCCGCTTTGGCCGCTGTATCATGCGCTTGGCCATCCCTTGCAGCCGATCGAAGCGGTGGTTGAAATGGCGGGTCAGGGTGGCGGTCGGCACCGGGTCTTTGCCTGGGCGACGGCACGACAGCCGCTTGGGCCACGCGGGCCAGAACTGCGCGACGCGGGAATGCTGATCCTGCCAGTCCCGGCGCAGTTTGCGGCAAGCAGAGAGGCACGGGTGATTCCGGTGGGGTCAAGTTGCCGGGTCTGTCCCCGTTCAGGCTGTCCGGGGCGGCGCGAACCTTCAATCCTGGCCTCGGATGCCTGATTTCGGGGCAATCGCTTTTTGACAGGGCCGCCGGTTCCGCTGATAGTAAGCGAAGGCGCAGTCTGGGCGCGGGGGGCTTTGTGGCGCAACATGTGCTTCTGATCGAGGACGAGCCGAACATCGCCGAGGCGATTTCCTTCATCCTGACGCGCGAAGGGCTGCGGGTCAGTCAGGCGGCCGAAGGTCAGGCCGCGCTGGCGCTTTTGCGCACGGACCGTCCCGATCTGGTGATCCTTGACCACATGCTTCCCGGCATGTCTGGTCTTGAAATCCTGACGAGTTTGCGGACCGACCCCGAAACCCGGACCTTGCCGGTGATGATGCTGACGGCGCGGGGCCGTGATCGCGCCATGGCCGAAGAGGCGGGGGCCGACCGGTTCATGACCAAGCCCTTCTCGAACGCCGAGATTCTGGCCGAGGTCCGCGCCATGCTTGGCCGGACATGAGACGCCCGGCCCGCCCCCTGTTCCTGGCACGCGCGCCCTATCGGTTGCGGCGGTTGCGCGATGCGGCGCGGCTGTTGCCGATCCTTGGGTTCCTTTTGTTGCTGCTGCCGCTTTTGTGGGCCGGGGGCGACCAGTCGACGCTGACCTCGGGCGAGGTGCTTTACTATTTCGGCGTCTGGGGTGTGCTGATCCTGTGTGCCGCCGCCTTTGCCCCCGGCCTGAAGGGCGGCGAAGCGGGCGAGGAAGAGGACGACTGACGTGCCGTTCAATCTTCTGGTCGCCGCCTGTCTTCTGTATGTCATCGCGCTGTTCGCCGTGGCCTTTGTCGTGGAAAGCCGGGCGCGGGTCGGGCGGCTTGGCTGGTTGCGCTCGCCCCTGGTCTATACCTTGTCGCTGTCGATCTATTGCACCGCGTGGACGTTTTACGGGGCAGTTGGCTATGCGGCGCGGTCGGGGCTGGAGTTTCTGACGATCTATTTCGGCCCGACCCTGGTGTTTGTCGGCTGGTGGTGGTTGTTGCGCAAGCTGGTCAGGATCGGGCGGCAGTACCGGGTAACGTCCATCGCCGACCTGATTTCGTCGCGGTACGGCAAGTCGAACACCCTTGGGGTGATCGTGACGGTCATCGCCGTTGTTGCGGCGACCCCCTATATCGCGCTGCAACTGCAATCGGTGGTGCTGGCCTTTGGCGTCTTTGCCAGCGCCACGCCCGAGGGGGTGACCGCCCCGGATGCCAGCCAGACGGCGTTCTGGGTGGCGGTGGGGTTGGCGCTTTTCACCATTCTGTTCGGCACCCGGAATCTGGATGTGAAAGAGCAGCACCACGGGATTGTCACCGCCATTGCAGTCGAGGCGGTGGTCAAACTGGTGGCGCTGGTGGCGGTGGGCTGTTTCGTCGTCTGGGGTATCGCGGGCGGGCTTTCCGACATTTTCGCCCGGATCGATGCCGCCGATCTGACCGCCTGGCAGGTACAACCGGGGCGCTGGACCGGGTTGATCCTGCTGTCCGCCGCCGCGGTCATCACCTTGCCGCGCATGTTTCAGGTCATGGTGGTCGAGACCAATGACGAGGGCCACCTGGCGCGGGCAAGCTGGGCCTTCCCGCTGTATCTGATGGTGATTAGCCTGTTCATCCTGCCGATCGCTGTCGTCGGGCTTGAGCATCTTCCGGCGGGGTCGAACCCGGACATGTTCGTCCTGACCCTGCCCTTGGCCGAGGGGCAGGGTGCGCTGGCGATGCTGGCTTTCCTTGGCGGGTTCTCATCGGCGACCTCGATGGTGATCGTCGAATCCATCGCCTTGGCGACGATGATTTCAAACCATGTGGTGATCCCGATCTGGCTGCGCCTGCACCGTTCTGATGCCGAGCGTGAGGATCTGCGTGCCGTGGTTCTGAATGCGCGGCGGCTGGCCATCGCGGCGGTGCTGGCGCTTGGCTATGGCTATTACAAGGTTTCGGGTGGATCGGCGGCGCTGGCTGCTATCGGGCTGATTGCCTTTCTGGGGGTGGCCCAGGTGTTGCCGGCGCTGATCGGCGGGCTTTTCTGGCGCGGGGCGACGCGCACCGGTGCCATTCTTGGTCTGGGGACCGGGTTTGTCCTTTGGGCCTATTGTTCGTTTCTGCCGTCCTTCGGTCCGGGCGCTGTCCTGTCGGGCGCGATCTTCAATGACGGGCTCTTTGGCCTGTCCTGGCTGCGCCCGCAGGCCCTGTTCGGAACCGAAAGCATGGACCCGCTGATCCATGCGTTGTTCTGGTCGATGACGCTGAACACCTTTGCCTTCTGTCTTGGCTCGCTTCTGACCTTCCCCGGCCCGGTGGAACGGTTGCAGGGCGCGGCCTTCGTCAATGTCTTTCAGGGCGGTGTCGGCCCGCAACGCTGGGCGCAAGGCGAGGCCGAGCCTGAGGCGCTTTTGTCGATGGCACAGCGCATTCTGGGCGAAGAGGCGGCGTTGGCCCTGTTTGAAAAGGCCGCGCGCGAGCAGGGGAAAGAGGGCTTTCTGCCCGATCCGACCCCCGGCTTTCTGGACGCCGTCGAAGCTCGGCTTTCGGGGGCGGTCGGGGCGGCCACCGCCCATGCCATGATCAGCCAGCTGGTCGGTCGCGCCACGGTTTCGGTCGAGGATCTGATGGCGGTTGCCAGCGAATCCGCGCAGATCATGGAATATTCGGCCCGGCTTGAGGCACGCGAGGCGGAACTGACCCGCACCGCCGGTGCCCTGCGCGAGGCGAATGAAAAGCTGCTTCAGCTTTCCTTGCAGAAGGATGCCTTCCTTAGCCAGATCAGCCATGAATTGCGCACGCCGATGACCTCGATCCGCGCGTTTTCCGAGATCTTGACCGAAGGCGCGCTGCCCTCGGAACAGGTCACCCGCTATGGCCGGATCATTCATGACGAGGCGAAACGGCTGACCCGGTTGCTGGATGATCTTCTGGACCTGTCGGTGCTGGAGAACGGCACTGTGCAATTGAACCTGGCCTTGACCAGCCTGCACGAGATGCTGGAAACCGCGCTGACGGCGGCCCGGCAAACCCGGCCGGAACGCAGCTTTGCGATGGTCCGCGACTTGCCGGCCGAGACGATCTTCCTGAAGACCGATGCCGACCGGCTGACCCAGGTCTTCATCAACCTGATCTCGAACGCGCGGAAATACTGCGACGCCGATGCGCCCGAGATCCGCATTGCCGTTCGCCAGCGCGGGGCGCGGGTCACGGTGGATTTCATCGACAACGGCAGGGGGATTCCGAAAGAGGCGCAGTCGCTGATCTTCGAGAAATTCGCGCGGCTGTCGGATGCCAACCGGGCCGGGGGCGCGGGGCTTGGTCTGGCGATCTGCCGCGAGATCATGGCCAATCTGGGCGGGTCGGTCGCCTATCTGCCGGGGCAGGGCGGGGCGGCCTTTCGGGTGACAGTGCCCTTGCGGCTGGATCAGTTGGCTGCGTGACCCCGTGCCGCTTAACGGTTTGGTAGCCTTCTGCGTCTTACTGTCCGTGTGAGCCAACCCCGGGGGCAGAGATGACCGATGTGATCCGCCGCAAGATCGACAGGGCCAAGGCGCCACTGGCCGAAGGCGCGCCGGGGGCGGATCGGGGGTGGCGGCTGGCACTGGCCCGCGCGGCGCGCGACCTGATGGGGCTGGACCTGGATTTCCGCCAGCTTTCGGTCACCCGCGCCAGCCTTGCCGAAGTGCTGGACGAAGCGCCGGACCGGGCCTTGGTCGCGCTGTTGGACGGGCCTGCTGCGGGACTTGGCGTGTTGTTGATGGCGCCTGCCGTCACCTCGGCCCTGATCGAGATGCAGACCATGGGGCGGCTGTCGGCCCAGGCCCCACCTGCGCGCAAGCCGACACGGATCGATGCCGCGATGGTGGCCGGTCTGATCGACCGGGCTTTGCTGGGGCTGGAGGAATACCTGGCGGAAGAGGCGGATCTGGTTTGGGCCGGCGGGTTTCGCTATGCCTCGCATCTGGAGGATGTGCGCCCGCTGTCCCTGCTGCTGGAAGATGAACCCTATCGCGTGCTGAAAGCGGACCTGTCGCTAGGCACGTCCGGGCGCGATGGCGCGGTCATCCTGGTGCTGCCTGCCTTGGGGAAGGGCAGTCTGCCCCTGGCCGAAGTGGATGCCGAGGACAGCACTGCGCCGACCTTCACGATGGGCTTTGCCGAACAGGTCCTGCAGGTCGGCTGTGCGTTGGATGGGGTGATCGGTCGGCTGCGCCTTCCGCTTGGCCGCATCATGGCGCTGCAGCCGGATGAGGTTCTGGCGCTACCGCTTGCCGCGCTTGATGCCATTTCGCTTGAAACGACCGACGGACGTAGTGTCGCCCGCGCCCGGCTGGGACAGAACCGGGGCATGCGCGCGCTGAAGCTTTACGACATCGAAAGCCAGCGCAAACCTGCGCCGGGCTTTTCCGGGTATTCCGGTCATCCGCCTGCGCCCGATCCCGAACCCCTGGTCGAGCTTCGGGCGACAGGTTAGGGGCCTTAGCCCCGTGCCAGCGCCTCGATCTGCGGGCGCAGGTGGTCAAGCTGATAGCCAAACCGCGCGGGCAGGCCGACCAGATCGTCGACGGGGCGGTTGCGCGCTTCGGCCAGCGCCCAGACCATCGAACTGCGGTTGCCGCTGGCGCAATAGGCGAAGACCGGACCGGTTGCCGCATCCATCGCCGCGCGCTGCGCCGTGACATTGGCCATGGTCAGCGCCCCGCCAATGATCGGGTTCGCGACAAAGGTCAGTCCCAGCGCCTCGGCTGCGGCGCGCATCACCGGTGCATGAAGATCGCCCGCAATTTCGGCATCGGGGCGGTTGTCGATCACAGTCGTGAACCCCGCAGCCTTAAGCGCGACAAGGTCCGCAGGCGTGATCTGCGGCGAGACGGCGTAGTCCGGGGTAATCTGGCGGATGTCCATAGGCTGTCCTTGCACTGACGGGCGCCTTGGCCCGATGGCCCGGACCATAGCCTTTGGGCGGGCCAAGCGAAAGTCCCCGGTGCCGGGGCGCGGACTTGACCTGCGTCAAGGATCGCGTCGCCGTTTCGCGCGACAATCGGGGCAATGAAGGAGGAGCGCATGAAAACCCCAGTTTCCACCCGCAAGACGATGCTGGAAGCCAGGTTGTCCGAGCTTGGAGAGAGATTGGAGACGATCGAGCAAGAGCTTGATTCGCATCACGATCCCGATTGGGAGGAACTGGCGGTCCAACGTGAGGGCGACGAGGTTCTGGAAGCCACCGGTCGCGCTGGTCAGGCCGAGATTCCGCTGATCAAGGCCGCCCTGAAACGGATCGCGCTTGGCACCTATGGTGAATGTGCGCGGTGCGGTGCCGAGATCGCCGAAGCCCGGCTGGATGCCTTGCCTTGGACCCCCTTCTGCAGGAATTGTGCGCCATGACCAAACCTGCCATCAAGACGCTTCTGGAAGACGAAGCTGAAGTCCTGCAAATGGGCCTGAAGTTTCAGGAAGAGGGGCTGCGAGTGCTGTTCAGCGAAATCCGGGCGCTTCAGGCGATGATCCCGGTGGGCGAACGCGAGCTGCCGACCGATGCCGAGACCGAGGCCGGGTTCGACAACATGCCGGTCTAGGGCTTTCGGGCCTTAGCCAAGCATGATCCCCGCGACCACCAGCATCAGCCCAAGAGCGGAAATGCCGACTGCGGCAAGATTGACCGTGACCACGCTGCGCAACTCGGCGCGCAGCGCGTCGTCGGTCAGCCCTGCCCGCCGTGCCCGCATCACCCGAAGCACGCAATAACCAAGACCCAGCAACCCGATCAGGGTCAGGGCCGCGCCAATCCAGATCAAAGCCTGCATGTCCGCCTCGGGGTTTTGGGGTGTCGATATCCGCCGGTCACCTATCCGCTTCGGCGGCATCGGGCAAGCCATTGCCGATCCCGCTTGAACCTGACAGCCGGGGCAGGCTAGGTACCATGCACCCGATCCAGTGACCAAGAGGATGACGATGGCCGACGCAACCGATCCCTATGCCGTGACCGCCGACGAGCTGCGCCAGTTCATCGAACGCTTCGAACAGCTTGATGCGGAAAAGAAGGATGTCGCCGACCAGCAGAAAGAGCTGATGGCCGAGGCCAAGGGCCGGGGCTATGACACCAAGGTCATGCGCAAGGTGATCGCGATGCGCAAACGCAAGCCCGATGAGCTGGCCGAAGAAGAGGCCGTGCTGGAACTTTACAAGTCGGCGCTTGGAATGGCGTAAGGCGACCGGTTCCCGGCGTCACGCCTCGATCAGGGTGACGCCCGGCATCTGGCGGATGTATTCGACATCCTCAAGATAGCGGTGGGTCATTTCGGCGACGACCTCATGGGTCCAGCCCGGCATGTCGACTTCCACCTCGACCCGGTCGGCACGGGCGAATCTTTCCAGGAAAGCCGTGGCGACCCGTCGCCTTTGGGCCACGGATTCGGGCGGGTGCTCGGCGATATAGGTGCGCATCCGTGCCAGACCGATGTCCGACATGATCATCGCCAGCACTTCGTCATTGTCGACAAGGTCGGTTCCCGGCGCATGGCCCGAGACGGCTTGCAGGACTTCGGGCCAGATCAGCGGCGTTTCCTCGTCGCACCAGATCGTCATCGGCACGCCGGGATTGCGCGCAAGGATTTCCTCGATGGCGGTCGACCAGCGCAGCTCGACCGGGTCGACACCGCGCAGGATGTCCTCATGGCCTTTCGCAAGGACCTTGCTTTGCAGGGCGGGAAGGAAGGTCGCGGGATTGCGGATGGCCAGATGGAATTCGGTGTCGATATCGGGGAAAATGCGGGTAAAGGCCCGGATTCTTTCGCCCGCAGCCGCATAAAGCGACCCCCGGATCACCCAGGCTGGAAAGCTTAGGAAACTGTCCCAGGACAGGATCAGCCGCTCGGCCTCGGCCTCCTCCATGATCTGGTCAAGGATCAGGGCCTGGTTTTCGACCGTCGCCGTCCCGCCGCGCAATTGAACCGCGGTGTCGCGCATCAGTTTGCGGTAGCGGGTGGGAGAGGGGACGATGATCCCCTGTTCGGCCAGAACGGCCCGGTTTTTCAAAAGACAACGGACCAGACGGTCCTCATCGGTGCAGTGGGCACCCAGGTGATAGACGATGCGCATCAGGTCTTGCTTCGGTTCGCCCGTCCCCGGGGCGCCTTCGTGCGCGACTATACGGGCTTTTCTGGACAGTTAAACCGGTTTCCGATAATCACCCGCAATGACCGAGCGTTTCAGTCAACTTGCCGAGTCTTCGCCGCGCCGCCGTCCCGATTTTTGGGTCCTGGCCGCTGTGGTTCTGGCGGTATTGGTGCTGGCGCCCATCGTTTCGATTGTCTGGATTGCGTTCCACCCGGTCGAGAATATCTGGCCGCATCTTTGGGCGACGGTGCTGCCCCGCTATCTTATGACCACGGTGTCGTTGATGCTGGGCGTTGCGGTCCTGTCGGCTGCGATGGGGATCGGTGCTGCCTGGCTTGTCACGCTTTACCGCTTTCCCGGTCGGAATTGGCTGGTCTATGCGCTGTTCTTTCCACTGGCGATCCCGGCCTATGTCGGGGCCTATGCGCTGGTTGATCTGCTGGATTATTCCGGCCCGGTGCAGTCGGGCTTGCGCGCGGCCTTCGGCTGGCAAACGGCCCGCGACTACTGGTTTCCGGAAACCCGGTCGCTGGGGGCGGCAATCCTGGTTCTGTCGCTGGCGCTGTATCCCTATGTCTATCTGATGGCGCGTGCGGCCTATCGTGAGCAGTCCGGCGGGACCTATGAGGTGGCGCGTGCCCTGGGGGCAGGGCCATGGGCGATGTTCTGGCGGGTCGGCCTGCCGCTGGCGCGCCCGGCGATTGCCGCCGGGCTGGCGCTGGTCTTGATGGAGACGGTCGCGGATTATGGCGCTGTCTATCATTTCGGGGTGCAGACGCTGACGACCGGGGTCTTCTCGACCTGGTTGAATGACGGCAATGCCGGGGGGGCCGCGCAGATCGCGGGAATCATCCTGATGCTGATCCTTTTGCTGGTCGGGCTGGAACGGGTCGGCCGGGGCAGGGCGCGTTTCCATGGCTCGGCCCGGCACCGCAGGCCGATTGCGCGGCAAGAGGCGCAGGGCATCTGGCGCTGGATCGCGGCGCTGGCCTGTTTCCTGCCCTTTGCCGGGGGATTTCTGTTCCCGGTCGGCGTGATGCTTTACCATTCGGCCAAGGCCCCCGAGGGCTGGCTTGCCCCTGGGCTTGGCGCGGCGCTGGCCAATACGCTGATCGTCGGGGCGGGGGCGGCGCTTGCGACGGTGACGGCCGCCCTGGTGCTGGTCTATGCGCTGCGCCAATCCCGAAGCCGCGCGCTGCATTGGGTTCTGCCGCTGACCCTGATCGGCTATGCCGCGCCTGGGGCGGTTCTGGCGCTTGGCCTGCTGTTCCCGCTGGCAGCGCTGGATCATTGGCTGGCCGATGGCCTGCTGGCCCTGACCGGCCATGACCCCGGCCTGATGATCACCGGCACCGCCCTTGGCCTTGGGATCGCCTATCTGGTGCGGTTCTTTGGCATTGCCCAAGGCGCGCTTGAATCGGCTTATGGCCGGGTTTCGCCGGTGCTGGCGATGGCGGCGCGTTCACTTGGGCGGACCTCGGGCGGGACGCTGACGTCGGTCTATATCCCGCTGATGCGCGGATCGGTCGCGACGGCGCTGGTCGTGGTCTTTGTCGATTGCGTGAAGGAACTGCCGGCAACGCTGCTGCTGCGACCCTTCAACTATAACACCCTGTCGACGCGGGTCTATGAACTTGCCAGCCTTGAGCGCCTGTCCGAGGCCGCCCCTGCCGCGCTTTTGGTCATGGCTGTCGGCCTTTCGGCGGTGGCCCTGCTGGCGCGGGGGCAACGCGACTGAAAGCCCGCAGAGCCCTTACCCTTGCGCGATTGGGCTGGTGCGGTTATCTGAGGGCAATGCCCCTATAGCTCAGCTGGTAGAGCATCTGATTTGTAATCAGAGGGTCGGCGGTTCAAGTCCGTCTGGGGGCACCATCCCGGCCTATGCGGTTTTCAGATGCGCAGGTTGCCGAAAGGTCAGCGCGCGGGGCGGGGCGGTGCGATCACGCCAAGATAGCTGAGCGCCTCTTCCAGATCATTGCGCAGCTTGGCGTCGCTGCGGTTGAACCCGGCGCAAAGCGCGTCGAACCGTTTGCGCAGGGCCTTCTTTTCCTCGCCCTTGCAATCGTTCCAGGGGCGGCCCTGCAACCCCATCACCAGCACATAATAGCCGATGAAATGCGGGCGAGAGCCCGAGTCGAGTAACCGGCGATAGGCGTCATCCGGACCCATGGCACGAATTTCTTCGGCCGTAGTGATGCCAGCGGCGGCGAAGGCTGCCTCTGAAGCGGGACCGAGGTTCGGGATCGAGGAGACCGGGTTGGACAAGGCAGGGGCGATGTTGCGGCGAGGTTGACCCGATTAGCCTTGCCCGCCGGTCGAATGTCAACCGGGCGGCGTGGCCCTAGATCGACGCCCAGTCGCGGAAGACGGGCTGGCCATCGGAACCGGCGGCTGCGCTGGCGGGGGCGTCCTTTGGTTGCTGCGGTTTGCTTGCAAGCGCGCTTTGCGGGGCTTGTGGTTGGGGTCCGGCCATGTGACTGCTCCGTTCGCTGGCTCTTTTTCCTGCATATCGCCCGCTTCGCGCCCGGTCTCAACCCCGGGGATGGCGATTTTCCGACGATATGGCGCGATTGTGCGACATCTGCAACAGGTCATTGGCCCGATTACGGGATTCCTGACCCCGAAATCAGCGCTGGCCGGCCCGGAAAGGGCGGACTTGGAATTGCTGACTGTTTGCGCTAACAGTGATGGTAGGACAAGCATTTCGCAGACCGGCTCTCTTGCCTTCCGGCGGATTGACTGCTTGACCACGGCCCTTGGGCGCTTAGGCTTGACCGGAGAGAATTCAGTGCTGGACAGACCCGTGAATGACTTGAGCGTGACGCCGACCTTGCTGCAGGCCGATATCCTGCGCCACCTGACCTTTACCGTCGGCAAGGACGCTCCGCATGCCAGCATTCACGATTGGCGGATGGCGCTTTCGCACGCGATCCGCGACCGGATCGTGGAGCCGTGGTTCGCGTCGACCAAGCGGACCTGGGCGGAAGACCGCAAGCGGGTTTACTATCTGTCGATGGAATTCCTGATCGGGCGGATCCTTGAGGATGCCACGATCAACCTTGGCCTTTACGACATGGCCGCCGAGGCGATGGCGGCCTTTGGTCAGGACATCCGGCCAGTGATCGACGACGAGCCGGACGCAGCCCTTGGCAACGGGGGCCTTGGGCGGCTGGCGGCCTGTTTCATGGAATCGATGGCGACGTTGGGCTGCCCGGCCTATGGCTATGGCATCCGTTATGAACACGGGCTGTTCCACCAGCGGTTCGAAGGTGGGCGGCAGATCGAGACGCCGGAAAACTGGCTGGCGCAGGCGCACCCTTGGGAATTCGCGCGGCCCGAAAGCGCCTATACCGTGGGTTTCAAGGGCACAGTCGAAAGCCGCGATGGCCGCGATGTCTGGACCCCTGGCGAAACCGTGACAGCGCAGGCCTTTGATACGCCGGTGATCGGCTGGCAGGGCAAATGGGCCAATACGCTGCGGCTTTGGGGGGCGAAGGGGACGACGGACTTCGACCTCGACCGGTTCAACCGGGGGGATTACACGGCGGCGGCGGAACCCGAAACGCTGGCGCGGACCCTGAGCCGCGTGCTTTACCCCGACGATACCACCTATCAGGGCAAGGAGTTGCGCCTGAAGCAAGAGTTCTTCCTGACCTCGGCTGCGCTGCAGGACATCCTGCGCCGGTATCTGGCGGCACATGGCGATCTGCGGGCCTTGCCTAGCCATGTCGCGATCCAGATGAACGACACGCATCCGGCGATTGCCGGACCAGAGCTGGTCCGGCTTTTGTCTGATGAGCATGGGCTGGCTTTCGACGAGGCCCTGACCGTTGCCCGCGCCTGCCTTGGCTATACCAACCACACACTTTTGCCCGAAGCGCTTGAAAAATGGGCGACTTTCACGTTTGGCACCGTGCTGCCGCGCCACATGCAGATTGTGGAAAAGATCGACAGCTGGCACCGCCGCGCCTATCCGAACCGGCCGCATTACATCAGCATCGTGAAGCGGCAAGAAGTGCAGATGGGCGAATTGGCCTTCATCATGAGCCACAAGGTCAACGGTGTTTCGGCGCTGCACTCCGATCTGGTGAAGGCGAACCTGTTCCCCGAGCTGAACAAGCTGCATCCGGGGCGGATCATCAACCAGACCAACGGGGTGACGCCCCGGCGCTGGCTGCGGATGGCAAACCGGCCCTTGTCGGCGCTGATCACCAAAAGCATCGGCGCGGGCTGGGAAGCCGATCTTGACCGGTTGCGCGGGCTTGAGGCGCATGTGGGCGACGCAGGCTTTCAGGCGGAATTTGCGGCTGCCAAGCGCGAAAACAAGGTGGCCGTGTCGAACTGGGCGGCGCAGCAGCTTGGTGTCGCGCTGTCTCCGGATGCCTTGTTCGACGTGCAAGTGAAGCGCATCCACGAATACAAGCGCCAGCTTCTGAACATTCTGGAAACCATCGCGCATTGGCACCGGATCAAGGCCAACCCCGGCGCCGGTTGGGTGCCGCGCGTGAAGATATTCGGCGGCAAGGCCGCACCCGGCTATGCGGTGGCGAAGGAAATCATACGTCTTATCAATGATGTGGCGACTGTTGTTAATGATGATCCGGTGACGGGTGATCTGCTGAAGATCATCTATCCGGCGAACTACAACGTCACCATGGCCGAACGATTGATCCCGGCGGCGGATCTTTCGGAACAGATTTCGACGGCCGGGAAAGAGGCATCGGGCACCGGGAACATGAAGTTCATGATGAACGGGGCTGTCACCATCGGCACGTTGGACGGCGCGAATGTCGAGATTTTGCAAGAGGTTGGGGCAGACAACTTCTTCCTCTTCGGCCTGACTGCGGATCAGGTGCAGAAGCGCCGCGAAGACCCCGACCATGCGAAGAAAGCGATCGAGGCGAGCCAACCCCTGATGGATGTGCTGCAGATGATCGCCGAGGGGGTGTTTTCGCCCGAGGAACCCAGCCGCTATCATGCTTTGGTGCATCGGGTCTGGCACCATGACTATTTCCTCGTCGCAGCGGACTTTGACGCCTACCATGCAGCGCAGGGCGAGGTGGACAAGGCCTATGCCGATCCGGCGCGCTGGGGCCGCATGGCGGCACTGAATACGGCGCGCAGCGGCTTTTTCTCGTCCGACCGCACGATCCGTGGCTATATGAACGACATCTGGCAGGCGACATCGGCGCTGTAAGGCGCTTTCGGGGGACAGGCATGGCCGATACGACACTGGACCGCGCGACCGCCGAAGCGATTGCCGAAGGCCGTCATGGCGACCCGTTTGCCGTGCTTGGCCCCCAGAAACGGGCCAAGGGCTGGGAGATCGTGGCGTTTGTCTCGGGGGCCGACCGGCTTTGGGTTCTGACCGGAAAGACGGCGGTCGAGGCGCAGCCCTATCCCGATGTTCCGGGGCTTTTCACCCATCGGATAGCGCGCAAGGCGAACTACAGCTTTCGTGCAGAAGGCCATGGAAACACATGGGATTTTGAAGACCCCTATCGGTTCGGGCCGGTTCTGGGCGAGATGGACGAGTACCTGCTGGGTGAAGGCACCCACCGGCGGATTTGGCAGGCGCTTGGTGCGCATGCGATGGGTCATGAGGGCGTTGACGGAGTGCATTTTGCCGTCTGGGCCCCGAATGCCGAACGGGTCAGCGTCGTCGGCGATTTCAACATCTGGGACGGTCGTCGCCACCCGATGCGCAAGCGTGGCGCGACGGGGGTCTGGGAAATCTTCATTCCCGGACTTGGCGAAGGCACGACCTATAAATACGAACTGCGGGGGCCGGGCGGGACGTTGCCGCCCCTGAAGGCCGATCCTGTTGGGTTCGGGTCTGAACATCCGCCCGCAAACGCAAGCGTGGTCAGGAAAATTTCTGGTAGCTGGCAGGATGGCGACTGGCTGCAATCGCGGGCCGGAAAGCAGACCATCGACGCGCCGATTTTGGTTTATGAGGTGCATTTGGGCTCATGGCGGCGGGCGCCGGGGAACCGAATGCTCAGCTACTTGGAGCTTGCAGATCAGCTTGTCGATTATGCCGCCGACATGGGGTTCACCCATATCGAATGCCTGCCGGTCAGCGAGTATCCGTTTGATGGCAGCTGGGGGTATCAGCCGGTGGGCATGTTCGCCCCCACGATCCGCCACGGCACGCCGCCCGAGTTTCGCGCCTTTGTTGATGCCGCGCACAGGAAAGGTTTGGGGGTGATCCTGGACTGGGTGCCCGGCCACTTCCCGACGGATGCGCATGGCTTGGGCCGGTTCGACGGCACCGCGCTTTATGAACACCAAGACCCGCGCGAAGGCTTTCATCAAGACTGGAACACCCTGATCTACAACTATGGTCGGGTCGAGGTGAAGAACTACCTTGTCTCCAACGCCTTGTATTGGCTGGAGGAATACCACGTCGACGGGCTGCGCGTGGATGCGGTGGCATCCATGCTTTACCGCGACTACAGCCGCAAGCATGGTGAATGGGTGCCGAACAAGGACGGCGGGCGAGAGAACTATGAAGCGATTGACGTCCTGCGCACCACCAACATCACCGCCTATGGCGAAGTGCCGGGGATCATGATGGTCGCCGAGGAATCGACCGCCTTTCCCGGTGTCAGCAGGCCGGTCGACCATGGGGGCCTTGGCTTCGGCTTCAAGTGGAACATGGGCTGGATGAACGACACCCTGTCCTACATGGGCAAGGACCCGATCCACCGGAAATATCATCACAACCTGATGACCATGGGCCTGACCTATGCCTGGACGGAAAACTATATCCTGCCGATCAGCCATGACGAGGTTGTGCACGGCAAGGGCAGCATGCTGGCGCGGATGCCGGGGGATGGGGCGCAGAAGTTTGGGAACCTGCGCGCCTATTACGGGTTCATGTGGGCGCATCCGGGCAAGAAGCTTTTGTTCATGGGGCAGGAATTCGCCCAAGGGGCCGAGTGGAACCACAACGTCAGCCTTGATTGGCATCAACTTGATATTGCGGAACATAAGGGCATTCAGCGTCTGGTCCGCGACCTGAACCATTTCTACCGCGCCACCCCGGCGCTGCATGTCAACGACTGCCGCCCTGAGGGGTTTGAGTGGCTGGAGTGGAACGATGCCGAAGCGGGCGTCTTCGCCTGGGTCCGAAAGGGGCGCGAAGGCGACAAGCCGGTGGTGGCGGTGGTCAACATGACCCCGGTCCATCGGCGCTATCGTCTGGGCCTGCCGCAGGCGGGGCTGTGGCGCGAAGTCCTGAACACCGATGCCGAGGCCTATGGCGGCGGCAACCGGGGCAATCTGGGCGGCGTGACCACGGACAAGACGCCGTGGCATGGCCAGACCCAGTCGGCAGACCTGACGCTGCCGCCGCTGACCGCGATCTATCTGCAACAGGATTGAAATCCGGCGGTTCGCCGCCTTAGGGGAGGGACGACGATGAAAGCAAGACCGAACCAGCGATTGGCCTCGCAAGCCATGGCCTTCGTCCTTGCCGGAGGGCGCGGCAGTCGGCTGAAGGAATTGACCGACACTCGTGCCAAGCCTGCCGTCTATTTCGGCGGCAAGACCCGGATCATCGACTTTGCCCTGTCAAACGCGCTGAACTCGGGCATCCGCAAGATGGCGATTGCCACGCAGTACAAGGCGCACAGCCTGATCCGTCACATCCAGCGCGGCTGGGGTTTTTTCCGGGCGGAGCGGAACGAGTATCTTGACGTCTTGCCCGCTAGCCAGCGGATGGACGAGGTGAACTGGTATCGTGGCACGGCGGATGCGATCGCGCAGAACATCGATATCGTCGACAGCTACGGCATCCAGTACGTCGTCGTGCTGGCGGGCGACCATATCTACAAGATGGATTACGAGGTGATGCTGCGCCAGCATGTCGAGGCGGGGGCGGATGTGACCATCGGTTGCCTGACCGTACCCCGCGCCGAAGCCAGCGCTTTCGGGGTGATGGCGGTCGACAAGACGATGCGGATCACCTCTTTCCTGGAAAAGCCGAAGGATCCGCCGGGAATGCCGGGCGACCCGGACCATTCGCTGGCCTCGATGGGGATCTATGTCTTTGACTGGGCCTTCCTGCGCGACCTTCTGATCCGCGACATGCAGGACGACAATTCCAGCCACGACTTCGGTTTTGACCTGATCCCGCATATCGTGAAGAACGGCAAAGCGGTGGCGCACAAGTTCTCGGACAGCTGCGTGACAAGCGGGCTGGAGACCGAGCCCTATTGGCGGGATGTGGGAACGATTGACGCCTTCTGGCAGGCAAATATCGACCTGACGGACTTTATCCCCAAGCTGGATATCTATGACAGCTCGTGGCCGATCTGGACCTATGCCGAGATCCTGCCGCCCGCGAAGTTCATCCATAACGAGGATGGACGGCGCGGCACGGCGGTGTCGTCGCTGGTGTCCGGTGACTGCATCGTATCGGGGTCCGAGGTGCGCAATTCGCTTTTGTTCACCGGGGTCAGAACGCACAGCTTCTCCAGCCTAGAATATGTCGTGGCTCTGCCGAAGGTCATCGTCAACCGCAAGGCCGATCTGAAGAACTGCGTCATCGACCGGGGGGTGATCATTCCCGAAGGCCTGGTCGTCGGTCAGGACGCAGCCGAGGATGCCAAGTGGTTCCGCCGGACTGACAGCGGTATAACGCTGATCACCCAGTCGATGATCGACGCGCGGGCCAGGGCCTTGTCCTGAACCGGGTGCGCGGCGGAAGCGGCATTTTGGATACTTGGACCAGTATGAAATGAGGGCCGGAAATATGGGCGGGCGGGTTCTGTCAGTTGCGTCGGAATGTGTGCCCTTGGTCAAGACCGGCGGGCTGGCCGATGTCGTGGGCGCCTTGCCGGGAGCGCTGGCCGCCACGGGTTGGGAGATGAGGGTGCTTTTGCCCGCCTATCGCAACTTGCGCGCGCAGGCGGCAAATTGGCCGGTGGTTTTCGAGGAACCCGATCTTTGGGGCGGAACCGGTCGCGTGCTGGCGGGAGAGGTGGCGGGGCTGTCGGTCCTGCTTCTGGATGCGCCGCATCTTTTTGACCGGGAAGGTGGCCCCTATTCCTCGCCCGTGGGGGAGCATCCCGACAATGCGATCCGCTTTGCCGCCCTGTCCTGGGTGGCCGCCCGGATTGCACGCGAAGGGCTGGAAGACTGGAAACCCGACGTTCTGCACGCGCATGACTGGCAGGCGGGTCTGGCCCCGGCCTATCTGGCCTATCACGGCGCAGGCGGGGTGAAATCGGTTCTGACCATTCATAACATCGCCTTTCAGGGTTGGGCACCGGCCCATATGCTGGGCATCCTGCGCCTGCCGGCGCACGCGTTCCACAGCGAGGCGCTGGAATATTACGGCGGCATCTCCAGCCTCAAGGCGGGGATGGTGACGGCAGACTGGATCACCACCGTCTCGCCCAGCTATGCCGAAGAGATTCTGCGGCCGGAATTCGGGCTGGGGCTGGAAGGTGTGCTTGCGGCGCGGGGGCCGGTGGTTTCGGGCATCCTGAACGGTGTCGATACGGAGCTTTGGTCGCCGGCGGCGGCTGACCCGGCCTTTTCGGCCAAATCGTTGAAGGGCAAGGCCGAAGCGCGGGCAAAGGTTTGTGCGGAATTCGGGCTTGACGTGCCGGGACCGCTGGCGATTGTCGTCAGCCGGTTGACCGACCAGAAGGGCATCGACCTTCTGCCCAAGGTCATCCCCGATTTCGTGCTGGGCGGTGGCGGGCTGATCGTGCTGGGGTCTGGCGATCCTGCGATGGAGGGCGCGATGCGGGGTCTTGCCGCGCGCTTCCCCGGTCGGGTTGCTGTGCGGATCGGCTATGATGAGGGGCTGAGCCACCGGCTGTTTGCCGGGGCCGATGCGGTGCTGGTGCCCAGCCGGTTTGAACCCTGCGGCCTGACGCAGATGTATGGGCTGCGGTTTGGCACGATTCCCGTTGTGTCTTTGGTGGGCGGTTTGGCCGACACCGTGATTGGCGCTTCGCCAGCGACCCTTGCCGCCGGGGCGGCGACCGGGGTGACCTTTCATCCGGTTGACGCTTTGGCGTTCCGGCAGGCGATGGCAAAACTGCTGGAGCTTTACCGGCAGCCGAAACTGTGGGCGAAGCTGCGTCAGAACGCGATGGCCCATCCGGTAGGCTGGGAAGTTTCGGCGGCAGATTATGCCGGGCTTTACGAAAGGCTGAAGGCGTGACGCCCCAGCCGGTTTCCATGCCAGCGCGGCTGTCTGGCCACGCGATCAGCCCGGGTCGGCCCTGGCCGATGGGCGCAAGCCTGACCGGCGACGGGGTCAACTTCGCCGTCTTTTCCGCCAACGCCGAGAAGATCGAGCTTTGCTTGTTTTCATCGGACGGGCGCAAGGAACTGTGCCGTCTGCCGATGGTCGACCGCGATGGCGATGTCTGGCATATCCATGTCGGCGGGCTGACAGTCGGCGTGGTCTACGGCTTTCGCGCGCATGGGCCTTACGAGCCAGAGCAGGGTCACCGCTTCAACCCGAACAAGCTGCTGCTTGATCCCTATGCCCGGGCGTATGAGGGGCGCCTGAAATGGTCTGATGCCGTGATGGGCTACAAGGTCGGCAGCCCCCGCGCGGACCTGAGCTTTGATACCCGTGACAGCGCCTTTGCCGTGCCGAAGTCGGTTGTCACCGATCCGTCGTTCAGCTGGGGCAATGACCAGCCGCCCCGTACCTCGCGCGCGGACAGTTTGATCTATGAAGCGCATGTAAAGTCGTCGACTGCGCTGCATCCCGGCGTGGAAAAGGGCCAGCGCGGCACGTTCCTTGGCATGTCCAGCGATCCGATGCTGGAGCATCTGCAGAAGCTTGGCGTGACGGCGGTCGAACTTCTGCCGGTGCAGGCCTTCATCGACGACCGGTTTCTGGTGCTCAAGGGGCTGAAGAACCATTGGGGTTACAACACGCTTGGCTTTTTCACCCCCGAGCCGCGCTATATGGCCCAGGGCGCGATCTGGGAACTGCAGACAATGGTCCGCCGCTTTCATGCCGCCGGGATCGAGGTGATCCTGGACGTGGTCTACAACCACACGGCCGAAGGCGACGAGCTTGGCCCGACGCTGTCTTTCCGCGGGTTTGACAACGCCAGCTACTATCGGTTGGCCGGGGGCGGGCGATACTATGCGAATGATGCCGGCACGGGAAACACGCTGGATCTGACCCATCCGATGGTGCTGCGCATGGTGATGGACAGCTTGCGCTATTGGGTCGAGACCTTCCATGTCGACGGCTTCCGGTTCGATCTGGCCACCGTTCTGGGGCGCGAGAGTCACGGCTTTGACCCACATGGCGGCTTTCTGGATGCGATCCGTCAAGACCCGGTCCTGGCAGGCGTCAAGCTGATTGCCGAACCCTGGGACATCGGCCCCGGCGGCTATCAGCTGGGGGCTTTTCCGCACCCGTTCCACGAATGGAACGACAAGTTTCGCGACGGGGCGCGGCGGTTCTGGAAGGGCGATGCCGGGCAGACCCGCGATCTTGCGGCGCGGCTTCTGGGGTCGGCGGAACGCTTTGACCATTCGGGCCGCGCGGCAACATCCTCGATCAACTATGTCACCAGCCATGACGGGTTCACGCTGGAAGATCTGGTCAGCTTTACCATCAAGCGCAACTTCGCCAATGGCGAGGACAACCGCGATGGCCATGATGAAAACCATTCGGACAACATGGGGCTGGAGGGGCCAACCAGGGATGCCGGGGTTCTGGCCGCCCGAGCGTTACGGAAGCGGAACCTGCTGGCCACGCTGTTTCTAAGCCAAGGCGTTCCGATGATCCTTGCCGGGGACGAGATCGGTCACAGCCAGGGTGGCAACAACAACGCCTATGCTCAGGACAATGCGGTCAGCTGGATCGACTGGTCGAAACCCGATCTTGCACTGCACGGATTTGTCGAACGCCTGTCGGCCCTCCGCCGCGCGCTTCCAGTCCTGCGCCAGCGTCGGTTCCTGCATGCGCGCGCCCGACCGACCGATGGAATTCCCGATGTGATCTGGCGCCGCGCCGATGGCACGATCCCGATGCATGAGGATTGGCATGATCCCGCTTTCCGTTGCCTGTGCGTAGAATTGCGCATGTCCGCAGAAGGCAATGATCCTTCACCCGAGGCGGTCTTTGCCGTCTTCAACACCGGGGCCAAGGTTCCCCTGCACCTGCCCGACACCGCGCCCGGCTGGCAATTGATCCTGGATACAACCCAGCCCGACCTTCCTCTGTCGGGGCATCCCGCCAAGACCTTTACCGAAGCCCCGGCGCAAAGCGTGCTGCTGTTCCGGTCGCAGACCGGCAATCCCATGGAGGCCTGAGCCATGTCCCCCCAGATCACGACAGTTCAGACGGCGCCCATCGCGGGCCAAAAGCCCGGTACCTCGGGCCTGCGCAAGAAGACGCCGGTTTTCATGGGGCGGCACTATCTTGAGAATTTCGTCCAGTCGATCCTTGATGTGGTCGGCTGCGCAGGGAAGACCTTCGTTCTGGGTGGCGACGGGCGCTATTTCAACGACCGCGCGGCGCAGGTGATCCTGCGGATGGCTGCGGCGAATGGTGCGGCCCGCGTGATAGTGGGGCAGGGGGCGATCTTGTCCACCCCGGCGGCGAGCCACCTGATCCGGCTGAACCAGACCGACGGCGGCATCATCATGTCGGCCAGCCACAACCCCGGCGGCCCGAATGAGGATTTCGGCGTCAAGTTCAACATGGCCAATGGCGGCCCCGCGCCTGAAGCTGTGACCGAGGCGATGTATCAGCGCACGACGACGATCAGCGAATACAAGGTGCTTGAGGCGCAGGATGTGGACTTGGGCCAGATCGGGCGGCACAAGTTGGGCGCGATGGTGGTGGATGTGGTCGATCCCGTCACCGACTATGCCGAATTGATGATGAAACTCTTCAACTTTGAAGCAATCCACACGCTGTTCAAATCCGGCTTTCGGATGCGCATGGATTGCATGTGCGCGGTCACGGGACCGTATGCCGTTGAGATATTTGAGAACCTGCTTGGGGCTCCGAAGGGCACAGTAGTTAACGCTATCCCGTTGCCGGACTTTGGCGGTATGCACCCCGACCCGAACCCCACTTGGGCGAAGGCGCTGATGGATGAAATGTTTTCGGTGATGGCCCCCGATTTCGGCGCGGCCTCGGACGGGGATGGCGACCGGAACATGGTGGTGGGCCGCGGCATCTATGTCTCGCCTTCCGACTCGCTTGCGGTACTGGCCGCGAACGCAAAGCTGGCACCGGGTTATGAGACAGGGCTGAAGGGCGTTGCTCGGTCGATGCCAACCTCGGCTGCGGCAGACCGGGTGGCCAATGCGCTGGGGATCGGCAAGTATGAAACTCCCACCGGCTGGAAGTTCTTCGGCAACTTGCTGGACGCGGGCCGTGCCACGATCTGCGGCGAGGAAAGTTTTGGCACCGGGTCGGATCATGTGCGGGAAAAAGACGGGCTGTGGGCCGTGCTGTTGTGGCTGAACATTCTGGCCGTGCGCAAACAGTCGGTCGCGGCGATCCTGCGCGATCATTGGGCGAAATACGGGCGCAACTATTATAGCCGCCATGATTTCGAGGCGATTGCGACGGACAAGGCCGATGCGATGATGGCCGCGTTGCGCGGGTCGCTTGCGGGCCTGCCGGGACAGGTGATCGAAGGCATGACGATCAGCGCCGCCGATGATTTCGCCTATACCGACCCGGTCGATGGCTCGATCAGCACCAGGCAGGGCGTGCGGGTTCTGTTTCAGGATGGCAGCCGGATCGTCTATCGCCTGTCGGGCACCGGCACCGAGGGCGCGACCCTGCGGGTCTATCTGGAACGCTATGCGCCGGGGCCGGACGGACTTGATCACGATGCCCAGGCCGCTTTGTCTCCGGTGATCCGCGCCGCACATTCTTTGGCGGCAATAGCGGCCTTTACGGGGCGGTCCGAACCCGACGTCGTGACCTGAGGCGATCAGGTCCGAAGGCCGGTTTCTTCCAATATCCCCAGGCGCTTGGCTTCATAGTAATAGCCCTTGGAATACCAGACGATGGCCATGTCCTCGTCCCCGCGCGACACCAGCCACGCGCCACGCAGGTATTTTCCCGCGAATTTCAGGTTCGTCTCGGCATCCAGCAGGCCCTCAGCCGGGCCATCATAGCCCATGGTCTGCGCTGTGCGCGGGTCGATCTGCATCAGTCCGAAATAGCGCCCGTTCCGCGCTGCCGGGTTATAGCCGCTTTCGCGTTGGATCACCCGATGCAGAAGTCGTTCCGGCATCTGGTAGGCGTGGGCATATTTCTGGATCAGGGCGCGCAGTTCCGGCGTCTCACCCGGATGAAGGTCGCCGGGGTCGCGGGCGGTAGGCCGCTCGTTTCGCCGGAAGCGACCACAACCAGACAGAACTGCGCCAAGCGACAGCGCGATCAGGTGGCGACGGTTCAAAGTCATTTCTGCGGCATCCCCGCCTGTTTCGACGGCGCAACTATCGGTTCGGATGGGCAATCTGCAAGAGATGAAACGCCCGCATGGTCGCCGTTGGGCAAGGGACTGCCGGTTGTCCGGTCTGAATCGGTCGGTCAAAATCGCATCCGCTTGTCATGCCGTGGTGATCTTTCGCTGGCATCCCGTTTGCGTGACCCGATCAAGGCGCAGTCGCTTGGGGGTTGCCACGGCGGAAACGCCAGATATAGTTTGACCATCGGGGCGGTCTCCCCGCCCTCGTGGCCGATGGTCGACGGGCAAGACGTGGAGTCTTTGGCGGTATGGACGGCGATTTCAGAACCCAATTCGTGCGCGATCCTGCAGCGCTCAAGCACTATCCTGCGCTTGTGTTGAATGCCGATTATCGCCCGTTAAGTTACTACCCCTTAAGCCTTTGGCCCTGGCAAGAGGCGATAAAGGCCGCTTTCCTGGACCGGGTGCAGATCGTGGCCGAATATGACCAGGTCGTGCACAGCCAAAGGCAGGTGTTCCGGATACCCTCGGTCGTGGTGCTGAAAGAATTCGTCAAACCCCAGAAGCGCGTGGCATTCACGCGCTTCAATCTTTTTCTGCGGGACGAATTCTGCTGCCAATATTGCGGAGCCAAAGGCGATCTGACCTTTGATCACGTGCTGCCCCGGTCAAAGGGGGGGATCACCAGTTGGGAAAACGTCGTCGCAGCCTGTTCCCCTTGCAACCTGCGCAAGGGATCGCGGACGCTGAAACAGTCGGGATTGTATCTGAACCGTTTGCCACGCACGCCAAGTGCCGAAGAGATGCAGGCGCACGGCCGCAGGTTCCCGCCAAACCATCTGCATGAAAGCTGGATGGATTACCTGTACTGGGATGCCGAGCTCGAGGCGTAATGTCGGCTTTCGCTGTCACTTAGCCGTTACAAAAGCTTCACAAAAGCATCCCGTAGTGATTTCCTTGCCGCTTGTCGCAAGGGGGCCTCATGGACGTTTCGCTTCACGCCGCAGCGCTGAACATGATGATTGCGCTGACCTGTGGGTCGGTGATCGGGTCGGAGCGGCAGGTACGCCAGCGGATGGCGGGTTTGCGCACGAATGCCTTGGTGGCCCTGGGTGCTGCAAGTTTCGTCATCTTTTCCGGCCTGTTTCCCGATGAGGTCAGTCATACGCGCGTCGCCGCCCAGATCGTTTCCGGGATCGGCTTTCTGGGTGCCGGGATCATCTTTCGCGACGGGTTCAACATTCACGGCCTGAACACGGCGGCAACGCTTTGGTGTTCGGCAGGGGTGGGGATGATGGCTGGGGCCGGGGCTTGGGATCTTGCGGTTCTGCTGACGGTGATGGTCGTCTTCGTCAATCTCGGGCTGCGGCCTTTGGTCAAGTTTCTTAAAAAACACACCAGCGCAGGCGTGCCGATGCTGCGTGGCTATCGGGTGATTGTCACGGTGGCCGAGGCGGACGAGGCCGGGACACGGACCCTGATTCTGCGCACCCTGACCCTTGGTGGGCTGCATCTTTCGGAAATCGGCGTTGGTCCGGGCGAAGATGGGCGCGGTCTGGACCTTTCGGCCACCGTCACCGCCGAAGGTGTGGGCGAGGCTGGCATTGAACAGGCGGTACAGCGTCTGGCCGCCGAACCCGGCCTGTTGCGGGTGCGCTGGCAGTCTTTGGACGACGCATAGCGGCGAAACTTCACCGTCGGATTTCGGGCCGGTTTCCAGCCCCCTCGCGCAATGCTAGACATGCAGGCGGGCACAGGGTATTAGACCACCGTTAGCGCTAACACGCCTTCCGAGGAGACGGTCATGGTTTCGCGTGTCATTCCGGTGGATGTCTTCGACCTCGTGATCTTCGGGGCCACGGGCGACCTTGCCCGGCGCAAGATCCTGCCGGGTCTTTATCGCCGCTTCATGGCAGGTCAGATGCCCGAAGACAGCAGGGTCATCGGTGCGGCCCGTGCCGATCTGACCGAAGCTGCCTTTCGTGATCAAGTGCGCGCCGCGCTGACCGAGTTTGTCGCCACAGACCACCTTGATCCGGCCATGGTCGAGGCGTTCCTTGCCCGCCTGCACTATGTCCCGATTGATGCGACGGGCAGCACGGGCTGGGTTGAACTGAAAGGGCTTGTCCGTCCCGATGTGGTCAGGGCCTTCTACTTTTCCGTTGCGCCCAGCCTGTTTGGCGACATCGCGCAGCGCCTGTCAGAACACCAGATCGCCGATGCGTGGAGCAGGATCGTCGTTGAAAAGCCCTTTGGCCGTGACCTTGTGTCGGCCAAGGCCTTGAACGCCGTCCTCGCCCGCCATTTCGCGGAAGCGCAGATTTACCGGATCGACCATTATCTGGGCAAGGAAACCGTCCAGAACCTGATGGCGGTCCGCTTTGCCAATATCCTGTTCGAACCCCTCTGGAAGGCCGAATACATCGACCACGTCCAGATCACCGTCGCCGAAACCGTGGGGGTCGAGGGCCGGGGTGCCTATTACGACAAGTCGGGCGCCATGCGGGATATGGTGCAGAACCACATGATGCAGCTTCTGTGCCTGATCGCGATGGAGCCGCCCTATCATTTCGACCCCGATGCCGTGCGGGATGAAAAGCTGAAAGTCATCCGCGCGCTGAAACCGGTTCAGGCCGAAGACATCGTGCGCGGCCAATATGGCGCCGGCAAGGATGGAGCGGGTTACGTGACCCATTCCGAAAACCCCGCCAGCCGCACCGAAAGCTATGTCGCGCTGAAGGCGCAGATTTCGAACTGGCGCTGGCAGGGCGTGCCCTTCTATCTGCGCACCGGCAAACGCCTGCGGGCGCGGGCCAGCGAAATTGCTATCACCTTCAAGCAACCGCCGCATGCGATCTTTGACGATGCCAAGGGCTGGCATGAAAACGTGCTGGTGATCCGGTTGCAGCCAAACGAAGGCATGAACCTGATGGTGATGATCAAGGAGCCGGGGCCGGGCGGCATGCGTCTGATGCAGGTGCCCTTGGACATGTCCTTTGCCGACGCCTTGGCCGAGGTGGCCGAGGATGTGCCCGACGCCTACGAACGCCTGATCATGGATGTGATCCGGGGCAACCAGACCCTGTTCATGCGCGGGGATGAGGTCGAGGCCGCCTGGGCCTGGACCGACCCGATCATCGAAGGCTGGGAAGCGCGGGGCGACAAGCCGCAGTCCTATGATCCGGGTTCGTCCGGGCCGGAGGATGCGCTGATGCTGATGCACCGCGATGGCCGCCGCTGGCGCGAGATCAAGGAATGAGGCTGGAGACCTATCCCGATCGCGACCTGATGATGCTTCGGCTGGCCGATATCATCGCGGGCCAGCTTGGTGATTTCCTGCGCCGGGATGGCCGCGCGACGCTGTCGGTTCCGGGCGGCACCACGCCGGGGCCGATCTTCGACACGCTGTCGGGTGTCGATCTTGATTGGGCCAATGTCTCCGTTGTGCTGAACGACGAACGCTGGGTGCCCGAATCCTCTGACCGGTCGAATACCCGGCTTCTCCGCCAGCGCCTGCTCCGGGGCCGTGCCGCCCAGGCCCGGCTTATCCCGCTCTACGCCCCTGCCGAGACACCCGAGGAGATGCTTCCCGCGCTGGAAGACGGGCTTCGCCCACATCTGCCGATCTCGGTCCTTCTCCTTGGCATGGGGGTCGACATGCATACCGCCAGCCTTTTCCCCGGAGCTGACCGGCTGGAGGAGGCACTCTCTTCGACAGCGCCCCTGCTTTTGCCGATGCGCGCCGAGGCTGCTGGGGAACCCCGCGTCACGCTGACCGCGCCGGTTCTGAAGGCGGCTTTCCATACTCATGTGCTGATCACCGGGGCAGAAAAGCGCACTGCGCTTGAAAAGGCGATGACCCTTGCCGCCGAACAGGCCCCGATCCGGGCCGTCCTTGATACCGCAACTGTGCATTGGGCTGACTGACATGACCAAATGGGCTGACCTTCAGGCACTCCACGCCAAGACCGCCAAGCGGCACATCCTGTCGCTGTTCGACAGCACCCGCGCCGCAGACTTCGCGGTCACGGCCGACGGGATGCTGTTCGACTATTCCAAGACCAACATCGATGCCGAGACCCGCGCGGCCCTGGTTGCCTTGGCCGAAGCCTCGGGCGTCGCTGAAAAGCGCGCGGCCATGTTCGGCGGCGAAAAGATCAACGATACCGAAGGCCGCGCAGTCTTGCATGTGGCGCTGCGGGCCGGGGACGGGGACGTGATCAAGGTCGACGGCAAGGATGTCCTGCCCGAGGTCCGCCGCATCCGCAGCCTGTGCGCAGCCTTCGCCCGAGACGTGCGGTCGGGCGCGTTCAAGGGGCAGGGCGGCAAGATCACCGATGTGGTGAACATCGGCATCGGCGGATCGGACCTTGGCCCGGCCATGGCCACCCTTGCGCTTGCGCCCTTCCACGACGGCCCGCGCGTGCATTTCGTCAGCAATGTCGATGGCGCGCATATCCATGACACGCTGCGCGGTCTGAACCCGGAAACCACGCTGGTCATCGTCGCCTCCAAGACTTTCACCACCATCGAGACGATGACCAACGCCGACACCGCGAAACGCTGGATGGCCGCCAAAGTCGCCAATCCAGCCGCGCAATTCGCCGCCGTCTCGACCGCGCAGGACAAGACCGCTGCCTATGGCATCGACCCGACCCGCGTCTTTGGGTTCGAGGATTGGGTGGGCGGTCGCTATTCGATGTGGGGCCCGATCGGCCTTAGCCTGATGATCGCCATTGGCCCCGAGGCCTTTGACGACTTCCTGTTAGGCGCCCGCGCGATGGATCACCACTTCCTGACCGCTGATTTCGCCCAGAACATGCCCGTCATGCTGGCCCTTGTCGGCATCTGGCACAACCAGCTTTGCGGCCATGCCACCCGCGCCGTGCTGCCTTACGACCAGCGCCTCAGCCGTCTTCCCGCCTATCTCCAGCAGTTGGAGATGGAATCAAACGGCAAGCGCGTCGCCATCGACGGCACGGACCTGACCACCCACTCCGGCCCGGTCGTCTGGGGCGAACCTGGCACCAACGGCCAGCACGCGTTTTACCAGCTGATCCACCAAGGCACCCGCGTGGTCCCGTGCGAATTCCTCGTAGCCAAGCGCGGCCACGAACCAGACCTCGCGCACCAACACCTCCTCCTCGTCTCGAACTGCCTCGCACAGGCCGAGGCGCTACTGCGTGGCCGCAGCCTTGATGAGGCGCGCGCGATCATGGCGAAGAAGGGGGCGACCGGGGCCGAGCTTGACCGCCAAGCCCGTCACCGGGTCTTCCCCGGCAACCGCCCGTCAACCGTGCTGGCCTATGACCAGTTGACCCCGTTCACCCTTGGCCAGATCGTGGCCCTTTACGAACACCGGGTCTTTGTCGAAGGCGTGATCCTTGGGATCAACTCCTATGACCAATGGGGGGTGGAACTGGGCAAGGAACTCGCGCTGGCCCTGCAACCCGTGCTGGAAGGCACGGCAGGCACGACAGGCAAGGACGGCTCGACCGCAGCGCTGGTCGGCTTCCTGCGCTCCTGATTTCCTCTTGGAGAAATACTCCACGGGGGGTGCGGGGGGTGTGAACCCCCCCGCTCCAACAGATCATTTCAGCGCAGCGATGACGATCACTTCGACCTTGTAGTCAGGCGTCGCCAGCTTGGCCTCACCCGTCGCACGGGCGGGCGTGTGACCCTGCGGCACCCACTTGTCCCAGACCGAGTTCATCTCGGCAAAGGTCGAAATGTCGGCCAGCCAGATTTGCACCGACAGGATCCGGGTCTTGTCGGTTCCGGCCTTGGCCAGCGCCGCATCCACGGCAGCCAGCGCCTGTTCCATCTGGCTTGCCACGGTGCCGGTCGGTTCGCCCAACTGACCAGCCACCCAGACGATGCCGTTATAGGCCACAGCCTCGGACATGCGGGGGCCGACGTTGTAGCGGGTGATATCGGTGTTCATGGTTGTTCTCCGGTTTGCGCTGCCCAAAGCGGGATCGGCGGGCAGGATCGCGCCCTGCTAAACGGTTCCCCGCCGAAACGGAAGTCAGTTCACGCGCTTGCAGTTGAACTGGTCACCCGATGCCCCGGAAACCCAGGTCATCCCGGTTGCGGTCACCGCCCCAAGCCCGATCACATAACCATCCGCGAAATAGAGGGTGAAGTTGCGGTTGTCCTGACGCACCGCCTTGATCGGCAGGGTCTTGTCGCCATAGCTGTAGGTGGTGTTGGTGAAGGTGAAAGTCTCGACCTGGCAGTCCCATGTGCCGACAAAGGCATAGTCTTCAACTGGATCATCCGAGACACAGGCCGCGACAGCGCCAAGGGCAGCGACAGCAAGAAACACGCGGGGCAGGGACATGGCTGTTCTCCGGAATCCTGATCTGCCCAAAGGCTAAGCCAAGCTTCGCCCAAGTCAACCATGTGATGCAGGTGGGATTGGAGCGGGTGAAGGGAATCGAACCCTCGTATTCAGCTTGGGAAGCTGCTGCTCTACCATTGAGCTACACCCGCGACGGACCCTCAGGTATGCGAAGCCGGGCCCAAGGTCAAGCACCCCGGGCCCGCGCTGTTGTCAGGGTTTGGTGATCGTCAGTTCCAACCGCTCACCCGCCTTCACGGTAAACGGCGTCTCGGTTTTGGTCCCGGCGAAATCCACCATCGCGACATAGTCACCGGCAGGGAAGGTCGACTGCCACGCCGGACCATAGCCATAGCCAAAGCTCTTGCGGTCGCCGTTGATGTCCTTGGTCGGGCTGAACACTTCAAGATAGGTATTGCCGTCGCCAAAGGTGAAAGCCACCACGCCGGCGTTGAGCGGGGCAAGAAGATCGATCCGCTCGCCGACCTTGGCCGTGAACGGCACTTCCGCCGAGGCCGCGCCAAGGGTCACGACGGCCACATAATCACCCGCTGGCAGGTCAAAATCGGCCCCGGCACCATAGGTATAGCCCATCGATTTGCGGCTGCCGTCGATATCCTTCTTGGCCTCGAAGATTTCGACGAAATGATCGCCGCCTTCGACCATCAGCCCGTCGGTGTAGCTTGCTTCGATGACGATATGGCCGACGCCGACGACAAGATCCAGATCGGTCACCTTCCCGGCTTCGATCACCACCGACTGGTTCATTTCGGCCGCGCCAAGCTTGACAGTCAGGGCGTGTTCGCCCGTGGGCACCACCAGATAGGCCTTTTCATACCCGACATCATAAAGATCATTCGCGCCACGAAGTTCCCACGATGCATCGGGGTCGGGCTCGGCCCCCGCTGACGGACGCAGAGTCAGGTTCATGATCCCGGCATCCAGCACGACCGTCGGCTGCGAAAGTTCGGTCTCCGGCCCGATGACCACCTCGGTTTCGGCATGCGCTTTGTGCAGGTCCGTCACCATCAGGTATTTGCCCGCAGGAAGGCTGTCGAGGCTGGCACCATAGATCGTCGTGGCAACATCGGTCGAAACCGTGCCATCCGCGCTGATCGGGAAAAAGTCGAAATGCGCATCCTGCAGCACGCGCTCTTCCGGCTCGGGTCCGCCTTCGGCCAGATAAAGGATCGGGTCCACGTTGTTTTCCAGCGGGGCCGCGACGGGTTCCGGTTCGGGCACGGGCTCGGGTTCCGGCGCGGCGACAACCACGGTCGTCTTCAGCGCCTCAACCAACTGCCCTGCGTCCGACGCCTGAATGTACTTGCCGCCCGTATTCTCGGCCAGACAGGCGACGGCCTGACCCTCTTCCTCGGTCAGCCCAAATCCCACCACATGCGCGGTGAAATCCACGCCCGAGGCTTCAAGTTCCGCCCCCAGCGCGCAGGGGTCCGCCTCGCAGGTTTCGATCCCGTCGGTGATCAGGATGACGGTCGCCTTCTCTTCGGTCGATTTCAGTTCGGCTGCTGCACGCCGCACGGCTTCGGTCAGCGGCGTCTTGCCCAGAAACTGCATCTTGTTCGCCGCATCACTGATCGCGGCAGCGGTTCCCGCAGCCGGGGGGACGACAAGTTCGATATCCTCGCAACTGCCCTTTTCGCGGTGGCCATAAGCCATCAGGCCGATCTCGGTCTCGGGGTCCATGCTGGACAGTACCGACCCCAGCGCCTCGCGCGCGATTTCAAGCTTGGCCCGCCCCTCGATCTGGCCCCACATGGAGCCCGAGGCATCAAGGACAATGATGGATTTGCCCTCTGCCAACACAGGGGCTGCCCATAGGGATTGACAAAGAATCAAAGCGGAAAGGCGAAGAAGCGCACGCATGATCGGACTCCTGGCGGAAATGCCATTTGGAAGCCTAGCAGAGGAAACCACTGGGTCAACCAAGCGCATGGTATGGAAAAGCCCCGGTCACAGCCGGGGCTCGGGGTAGATCACGCCCCGCCCAGCGGGGAGTATGAACAAGGCGTGATCCACCCCGCCCCTGCCGAAGGACTGCGATTACATCGCTGGCAGAAGCACTGCGTCGATCACATGGATGACGCCGTTCGACTGCTTGACGTCCGCAATCGTGACGTTGGCGATATTGCCCTGGCCGTCCTTGATCATCACCATACCGTCCTTGGCCATGATGGTGAACTCGCACCCGCCAACCGTGGTGACCTTGTGTTCACCGCCATCGGCTTCGATCATGCCCATGATGTCCGAAGACATCGCATTGGCCGCAACGACATGGCAGGTCAGGATCTTGACCAGTTGATCCTTGTTCTCCGGCTTCAGCAGCATTTCCACTGTTCCGGCGGGCAGCTTTGCAAAGGCTTCGTTGGTGGGCGCAAAGACGGTGAAGGGGCCTTCCCCTTGCAGCACGTCCACCAGACCCGCCGCCTGAACCGCAGCCACCAGCGTGGTGTGATCGGCCGAATTAAGCGCGTTTTCCACGATATTCTTGTCTTCGAACATCGCAGCACCCCCCACCATCGGGTTTTCCGCCAGCGCCATTCCGGCAGTAAGGGCCAGGATCGCAGTGCCAAGTTTCAGAAATTTCATGACGTTTTCCTTCGGTCCAAAGACGGGCCAGTCCCGCCTCATGCCGAAGAAACGAAGAAAGATGCGGCAAGTTTCAAATCTGCCGCATGTTCACGCCGACGTGATCAGGTGCCGATCTCCGCCGAAAGGATCACCGGTCCGGTCGGAACGCCCGATTTGGACCCGCCCGCCGCTTCCAGCGAAACCGCAAGTGTCCAGCCCGCAGGTGGAACAGGCTGGTCGACGATCAGCGGCGTATCCTCCAGCAGGCCAAGCGAGACCGGCGCCTTTCCGGGCGCAATCAGCCAAAGTTCATGCACACGCCCCGCGCCGGCGCTATCGCCTTCGACGCGGGTGATCTTAAGCGCACCGCCGAATTCAACCACTTCATAGGCAAGCCGATGGTCTACCGTTGCCAGTGTGGCAATCCGCATGGATCGCGGCGGGGCCACAAAGGCGACGACGGCCAGAACCACAAATGCCCCGACCAAAACCCCCGACACCCAGCCAAAGATGCCCGAGAACCAACCGCCGGTCTCTCCCCCCGCGCGGGCGGGTTTCGGAAACAGCCGCGCCTCGATGGCGGGCAGCAGGTTCGGGGCAGGGGCTTCGGCAAAGCCATCATTCAAGCCACCCATCCGGAATTCCCAGGCGGTGACCATCGCGGCAAAGCCGGGATCACGCTTGATCCGGGATGCGGCCTCGGCGCGATCAACTCTGTCCAGAACCCCCAGCACATATTCTGCGGCAAGGGCATCATCGGCTTCGCGCTGGTTCAAAGGGGCGTCAGTCATGTCTCAAGACACTCCTTCAGCTTTTGCAGACTGCGCCGCAGCCATGTGCGCATCGTGTTCAGTGGCACGGCGTGCTGCGCGGCAAGGTCAAGATAGGAAAAGCCGTCCAGATAGGCCCCCTTCACCACCTCGGCCCGTTCGGGATCAAGCGTCTCAAAACAGTCTGCCATCCGCTTCGCCTCGCCCTTGGCGATCAGCCGGGTTTCGGCGCGCGGGGTCGTGTCCTGAACCGAGTCCAGCCCATCGTCACTATGATCTTCGTGCCGCGCCCGCAGCCGGTCAATCGCCAGGTTTCGGGCAATGGCGATCAGCCAGGTCATACCCCGGCCCTTGGCCGCATCATAGCGACCCGCGCGCAGCCAGACCCGTGTGTAAACTTCCTGCAAGGCATCCTCCGCCTCTGCGCGTTCCTGTAACATACGCAGCAGGACACCCATGAGTTTCGCCGAGCTGTCACGATAAAGCGTGCGAAACGCGGCCCGGTCAGCAGCGGCACATCTGGCGATCAAGGCTGCAATCGGATCAGAGGACATGCATATGAGGTTAGGGATTTTCCGGGTGGGTGCAAGCGGTTGGATTGTCCGGCTTGGTTACAAGCTGGCAAGTGCGGCGCCCGGTGCCTAGACTTGGGCATGATCAACCGAATCGACCTGACCCGCCCGACTGCCCCGAAACTGGCCCATCCCGGCCCGCATCCGGTGGGCGTCCGCACGCTTGACCTGGTGAACCGCGATCAGGTCGATGTGCTTCGCGCCACCGACCATATCCGCAACTGCGACCGCCCGTTGAGGGTCGAACTTTGGTATCCCGCCCGCCCCGGAACCGGAAAGAATCTTCCCTACGACAGCATCCTGCGCGATGGCCACAGGCCCTGCCAATTGCACGGCGCAGCCCTGCGCGGGGCGGAACCGGCTGGCACCAGCTTTCCTTTGGTGATCCTGTCGCATGGCTGGCCCGGTACCCGCCTTTTGTTAAGCCACCTTGGCGAAAAGCTGGCCTCGCACGGCTATGTCGTCGCATCGGTCGACCACACCGACAGCACCTATCCCGACAAGGCGGCGCTGGCTTCGACCTTGGTCAACCGCCCGCTGGATACCGCCTTTGTCCGGCAGGAACTGGCGTCGGTCGCCGATATCAGCGCCTTTGCGATCATCGGCTATTCCATGGGCGGCTATGGTGCGCTGGTCTCGGCCGGGGCGGCGATTGCGGCCAAGGCGTTGACGATGGACGGCGCACCGCCGCACGGGCTGTGGGAACCCTGTCTTGCGCCAAAGGTAGATCCGGCGCTGAAAGCCATCATCCCTATCGGCCCCTGGGGTCGGCAGCGCGGTCTTTGGGATGCCAAGGGCCTTGCCGGAATCACGGTTCCGATGCTGGTCATGGCAGGCAGCGCCGACGACGTGTCAGGCTATGACACCGGCATGCGCCCGATCTTCACCGAGGCCATCAACACCCCCCGGCACCTGCTGACCTTCGTCAACGCAGGCCACAACGCCGCAGCCCCACATCCGGCCCCAAGGGAAGCGTGGGAAGCCTCGCCCCATCTCGACTTTTACCCGTTCGAGCACTACGCCGATCCGGTCTGGGACAGTATCGCGATGAACAACATCGCCCAGCATTTCGCGCTGGCCTTCCTGGACCGCCATCTGAAGGGTCAGACCGACCGCGACAGTTGGCTGACGGACGACTTCAAAGGTTTTCCACCAGATGGCGCTCGGGGGCTGACCTTCGAAAGCCTGTCCCCAATCTGATCAACCCGATCTGATCACCCGCGCCGCCGCCGCCGACCGCCGTCATCCCCGCCACCGCTTTTGGTGTTGAAGTTGACGTCCGGCAGGGTGACGATCTGCAACAGGTTCGGGAAAGCCTCGACCGCATTCGGGATCGCCGATGCGTTGACGAAATGCTCCTGAAAGCGTGGCTCGATGGCGGTTTCGATCTTGTGGATATGGCGCACCGTTTCCTCGATCTCGCCCCGCGCGGCCCGGTTCAACAGCGCAATCCGCGCGCCCGTGCCCGCCGCGTTCCCGGCGGACGAGACTTTGTTCAGCGGCACATCCGGGATCATCCCCAGCACCATCGCGTGCTTCGGGCTGATATGCGCACCAAAGGCCCCGGCCAGCACGATCTTCTCAACCTGATCGACGCCGAACTTGTCCATCAACAACCGCGCGCCGGAATAAAGCGCCGCCTTCGCCATCTGAATCTCGCGAATGTCGCGGTTGGTCACCGTGATCTTCGGCCCGCCGTCCGCTGACCCGTCATGCACCAGATAGGAATAGGTCCGCCCATCCAGAAACAGCCGGTCCGACCCGGTCTGTTCGGGCGACCCGATCAACCCTTGCGCATCGACGATCCCCGCCATCCGCATCTCGGCCACCATCTCGATGATGCCCGACCCGCAAATGCCGGTGACGCCGGTCGTGGCCGTCGCGGCCTCGAATGCCGGATCATTCGACCAAAGGTCCGACCCGATCACCTTGAAGCGCGGCTCCTTGGTGACAGGATCAATCTCGACCCGCTCGATCGCCCCCGGTGCCGCCCGCTGACCCGAAGAAATCTGGGCGCCTTCAAAGGCGGGCCCGGTGGGCGAGGAACAGGCCAGAACCTTGGTCGTATTGCCCAACAGGATTTCCGCATTGGTGCCCACGTCGACCACCAGCATCAGTTCCGCCGACTTGTCGGGGTTTTCCGACAAGGCAACCGCCGCCGCATCCGCGCCGACATGGCCTGCAATGCAAGGCAAAAGGTAAACCCGCGCCGCAGGGTGCATCTGCAGATCAAGATCCCGCGCCGTCAGCCGCAGCGCATTTGACGTGGCCAGCGCAAACGGCGCCTGACCCAGTTCATAGGGATCAATCCCAAGGAACAGATGGTGCATGACCGGATTGCAGACAAAGACCGAATCCATGATCAGGCCCCGGTCGACCTTGGCCTCATCGCAAAGTTGGCCAAACAGCGTGTTCATCGCCCCGCGCACGGCCGCCGTCATCTCGGCCGCACCGGATGCGTTCATCATAGAATAGGAAACCCGGCTCATCAGATCTTCGCCGAACCGGATCTGCGGGTTCATCAGCCCGGACGAGGCGACAACCTCCCCGGTGCGCAGATCGCACAGATGCCCCGCGATAGTCGTCGAGCCAAGGTCAACCGCGACCCCATAGATCGAACCTTCGTAAAGTCCCGGCCAGACCTGCATGATCCGGGGCGTATCCGTCGGCGCCACCTGGTGCAGCGCCACGGTGACCTTCCACTCGCCCTTGCGCAGGATCGGCTGCAGCGCGGTCAGGACCGGCAGGTCGATGGTAACGTCCTTGAAGCCCCACTGGTCGCGCAAGGCATCCGACAACCGCTCCAGATCGCCCGAAGGATCGTGCATGTCGGGTTCGGCGACCTCGACGAAATGCAGGTGAACCGACGGGTCCATCCGGATTTCCCGCGCCTCGACGCGCTTTCGTACCACCTGCTTGTGAACCTGGCTTTCCGGCGGCACGTCGATCACGACATCGCCCATCACCTTGGCCTGACAGCCCAGCCGCCGACCGTCGATCAGCCCGCGAATGCGCTTGTAGCGGTCCTCGACCGCGTTCCACTCGCTCAAGGCATCTGCCTCGACCGTCACGCCGTGCTTGGAAAATTCGCCATAGCCCGGAGTGATCTGGCACTTCGAACAGATACCCCGCCCCCCGCAGACGGAATCAAGGTCGACCCCCAACTGCCGCGCCGCAGTCAGAACCGGCGTTCCAAGCGCAAACCGCCCCCGTTTGCCCGAGGGAGTGAAGATAACAAGTGCATCGTCGGTCATTTCAAGGCCCACTTCTTCTGCGTCTGGCGGTTGTAAACCGCGCGAGGCCCGTGGCAATGCCCGATTGCGGCACCTTCCATCCCTATTCCGGCACCCGCTTCTTTCGCCCCGGCTTCTGCGTGTCGATCAGGATGATCTTCTGCCAGGTCTTGCGCGACAGGCTTGCCCCCGGACGTTCGGAACAACAGTCCAGAGAACGCGACACCTCGACCTTGCCCAGATCGCGCTGCGGCGAATGCCGAGTCGCCTGACAATCCTGACCCAGCACGACCGGCAAACGCTCGACGACCCCGGCGAAGCCCCACGCATCCCTTTCACATTTGTCCAAATATCCCCGCCGGAGGCACCCCTCGCGCTTTCGCACTCTTCCGCGAAAGCGCGAGAGAAAAGAAACGCGCCGCAGGCGCTCGATCTGATCGACGCCCCAGCAGGACCAACCGTCCGGGATCAATCCCCCCGGTCCAGCCAGTCCAGAATTGCCTGCCGGTCGCCATCCAGCCTTGGGGCAGGGGGCAGGCTTTCCACTTCGGGCAGGGTCGACATCTTGATCGGGTTGCCCGTCGCCACAAATTTCGGTCCGCCCGGATGCGGGGTGACCGGCAGCACCATGTTGCGCGCCAGAATCTGCCGATCGCGCAACACCTCGACCATATCCTGCACCCGCGCGGTCGGCAGGCCCGCAGCTTCCAGCACCGCCAGCCAATGCGCGACCGGCTCTCCCAGCGTCACCGTCTCGATCAGCCGCTTCAAAAGCGCATGGTTCTCGCACCTTGCGGCATTCGTCGCAAAGCGCGGATCTTCGGCAATGCCAAGACCCAGGACCGCGCACAACTCGGCAAACATCGCGTCATTCCCGGCCGCGATCACAACGAACCCATCCGCCGCGCGATAGGTGGCAAATGGCGTGATCGTCGGATGCCGCGCACCAGTCGGCCCCGGTGCGACCCCGGTTGCCGAGGCAATCGCCACCGCATGTTCCTGAATCGCCACCTGCGAATCCAGCATGGCGACATCGACAAAAGCGCCCTTGCCGGTCCTTTCGCGGTCATAAAGGGCAGCCAGCACACCCTGTGCCAGATACATGCCCGCGACGATATCGCCGATGCTCGCCCCCACCCGGACCGGAGGTCCGCCGCTTTCCCCCGTGATCGACATCACGCCGCCGCGCGCCTGCACCACCATGTCATAGGCGGGCCGCGATGCATCCGGCCCGGTCTGACCGAATCCGGACACCGCCGCATAGACCAGCCGGGGATGCCGCAGGTGCAGGGCCTCCCAGCCAAAGCCCAGCCGCTCCATCACGCCGGGGCGATAGTTCTCGACCACCACATCCGCTCGCTGCAGAAGCCGCTCGAAGATCGCCCGATCCGCTTCTGCCTTCAGGTCCAGCGCAATCGACTGTTTGCCCGCGTTCAGCGTGGCGAAATAGGCGCTTTCCCCCTGCAGGAACGGCGGAAAGGCCCGCGTGTCATCGCCAGTGCCCGGTCGTTCCACCTTGATCACCCTTGCGCCAAGGTCTTGCAGGCTTTGCGTGCAGAACGGCCCCGCCAGCACATGGGTCAGGTCAAGGATCGTGATACCGCTTAGGGGCGCCATGGCATTTCTCCAACTCTTCTCGACTTTCCTGCCATGCCCATGATGACGATACGTTGACGCCGGTCAATTCCGCCTCTACCTCGCCCGCATGGCACGCGCACCCCTTCTTCAGCTTTCCGGCATCTCGCTGACCTTCGGCGGCAACCCTGTCTTTGACGAGCTTTCGCTGACCGTCCAGCCCGGCGACCGCATCGCCCTTGTCGGCCGCAACGGCAGTGGCAAGTCGACCCTGATGAAGGTCATGGCCGGGCTTGTCGAACCCGATCGCGGCATCCGCGTCGTCCCTCCCGGCGTGACCGTTGGCTATATGGAACAAGAGCCGGACCTGTCCCGTTTTGCCACGCTTGGCGATTTCGCCGCCTCGGCCCTGCCCGAAGGTCAGGATTACCGGCTTGCCGTGGTTGCCGAAGGGTTGAAGTTCAACCCCGAGACGCCAGTTGCCACCGCATCCGGGGGCGAACGTCGCCGCGCGGCACTTGCCAAACTGCTGGCCGAAGCCCCCGAGTTGATGCTGCTCGACGAACCGACCAACCACCTTGATATCCAGGCCATCGAATGGCTTGAGGCGGAACTTTCCACCACCCGCACCGCCTTTGTCCTCATCTCCCACGACCGCGCCTTCCTGCGCGCCCTGTCGCAAGCGACGCTCTGGATCGACCGGGGCGAAGTCCGCCGCCGCGACGCGGGTTTTGAGGGATTTGAAGACTGGCGCGAAACCGTCTGGGCCGAGGAAGACGACGCCCGCCACAAGCTGGATCGCAAGATCAAGCACGAGGCGAAATGGGCGGTCGAAGGCATCTCTGCCCGTCGGAAACGCAACATGGGCCGCGTGCGTGCCCTGCAACAGCTGCGGGCCGACCGCAAAGCCCAGATCCGCCGCCAAGGCACCGCCGCCTTCGCGCTCGAGTCCGGCCCCACCTCGGGCAAGAAGGTGATCGAGGCTTTGGGGCTGACCAAGTCCTATGGCGACAAGCCCATCGTCAAGGGCTTTGACCTGCGGGTCCTGCGCGGCGACCGGGTGGCCTTCGTCGGGCCGAATGGCGTCGGGAAAACCACACTTCTCAAGATGTTGACCGGCGAAGTTCAACCGGACGCCGGGACCGTCACCCTTGGCACCAACCTTGAAATCGCCGTCTTCGACCAGACCCGCACCCGGCTTGATCTGGACGCCAGCCTTTGGGACAACCTGACCGTCGATCCCCTGATGCGCGTTTCCGGCGCGTCGGATCAGGTCATGGTGCGCGGCACCGCGAAACATGTGGTTGCTTACCTCAAGGACTTCCTTTTCGACGAAGCCCAGGCCCGCGCCCCGGTGCGCAGCCTGTCGGGCGGCGAGCGCGCGCGGCTGTTGCTGGCCAAACTGATGGCGCAGCCCTCGAACCTGCTGATCCTTGACGAACCGACCAACGATCTCGACGTCGAAACCCTCGACCTGCTGCAAGACATCCTTGGCGACTATGATGGTACCGTCCTTGTCGTCAGCCACGACCGCGATTTCATCGACCGCGTCGCCACCACGACTGTCGCCATGGAAGGCGAGGGCAGGGTGCAGGCCTATCCCGGTGGCTGGTCCGACTATGCCGCCCAGCGACCGCAGCCCGAAGACGACATCGCAAAGCCCATCGCCAAACCCAGCGCGCCAACCGCCAGACCCGAGGCAACGGCCAAGGCCAGCGGCCTGTCCTTCACCGAAAAGAAGCGGCTGGAAGACCTGCCGAACCTGATCGCCAAGCTGGAATCCGAAATCGGCAAGCTCTCCACACTCCTTGCCGACCCTGATCTTTTCACCCGCGAACCGGTGAAATTCCGCAAGGCGACCGAGGCGATGACCGACCGCCAGACCGCGCTTGAGGCGGCTGAAACCGAGTGGCTGGATTTGGCCGACCGGGCCTGAACCCCACCTGATCCACGCTTTCTCGGCGCGATCCGGCTGAAATGACCCCGCGGCCTAAGCGGTGCCTTGCCCGCACCGCCCCTCACCGATCACCCCCGCGTGAGCGGGCATTGTCCCCGGTGCATCAAGCGCCCAGCCTTCTCATGTTGCCCGACAAAGGGCGACCCAAGAAGGAGAATGACATGAAAAGCATCGCAGCAGTCCTTGGGCTTCCGGCCCTTCTGGTGCCCCTTGCCGTTGCCCTGCCTGCACAGGCAGGCGGACCAACCGTGATTGCGCCCGAACCCGTGATCGCACCCGTCGAACCCTATGTTGCCCCCGGAATGGATTGGTCGGGGGCCTATGCCGGTGGCCAGCTTGGCTATGCCGATATGGACAGTTCGACCGGCACGCTGGAAGGTCACGGCATCATTGGCGGCGTCCATGCCGGCTATCGCTGGGACCTTGGCACCTTCGTCGCCGGGGCCGAACTGGACTATGACACCACCGATGTCGCCCTTGGCACGGCACCCGGCGACAGTCTTGACAGCGTTCTGCGTGCCAAGCTGACCGGCGGGACCGAAATTGGCAATTCGCTGCTGTACGGCACCTTGGGTGCTGCCAAGGCCAAAGCCTCGGTCGGTGGCAACGACCTGTCGGACACCGGCTATTTCGTCGGCGCAGGCATGACCTACGACCTCGGCAACCGCTGGACCGTCGGGGGCGAGGTTCTGCAGCACCGCTTCAGCGACTTCGACGGGGCAGGCATCGACCTTGATGCAACGACGGTCACGGCAAGAGTGGGCTTCCGCTTCTGATCATGACCCTGCGGCGCGGCTTCCCCCCGCGCCGCAAAACCCATCACGGGCAGGCGGCCGGATACAGGATGAAGCTGCGATCATCGCCCGATTGGCTTTCCAGCGTGGCAAAGCCCTGATCGCCCTCGAAACTCATGCCATAGGGCCCGACTTCGATCAGGATCGCCCCGTCCTTGGATGGTGAAAGGGTGTACGACCCCGCATCGCCTTCCATCCCGCAGCGCAGCGCATCGGCGGAAACCGGTTCGCAATAGGCCAGCGCTTCATAGCTTCCCCCAGGAACCCCGCGCAGATCGACGGCCGTCCAAAGCCCGATCATCGGATCGGCAATTGACGCTTCGGCAATCACGGCTATTCCTGTAACCCGTTGTTTTGGATGGGATGCCAGATGCTTGGTGGTATAGTTCCGGACATAGCAGCCGGATTTGCCGGGAAAGAACCGTTCGATCGGGCTTTCAGCCAGCGCCTGACTGGCAACCAGCGCAAGGCCGACCGAAAGAAGACCGTGTTTTACCATGTGCCGCCCGCTTTGCCGCCCGCTTTGCCGCTGTCTCATTTTCCGCCACCCGATCCGCCATTGTCTCTGCCGCTTGCCGACGAATCTCCAGCGTGGTCGTCCCGGCTGCGTCGGGTATCGGGCCCGGAATAGCGGATTGGATAGGAAGTGCGGTCATTAAAGCCGCAACTGCTGCAGGTCAGATGCTGCAGCCCAAGTCCCTGCTGAAACTTTGTCGGTGCCGAGATGACTTCGCGGGTGCGTTGCAGGCCACGGGCGCCGCAGTTTGGGCAGGTGCGTCTTGCCCGCATCCGACGCCAGACAAACAGGCCGAAAAGGCCAAACACCGCCGCAACGCCGACCTCGGGCGGAATGCCCCAGGCCCCCTCCTGTTCAAAGCCGTCCAGGGGGCCAATCGGCTCGCCGGTCAGGAACGGGGCGACAAGCCGGTCGCGAACCGACAGAACGCCAGCCTCGATCCCTTGGGCCAGACGTCCCGCCCGCAAGTCCGGCAGCACCGTCGTTGCAAGCACGCGCGCGGCCCTGTCGTCGTAGACGCGGTCATACCCGGCCCCAAGCGTGATCCGCGCTTCGCGTGACGTGACGTCGATCAGGATCAGGATCCCGTCGTTCTTCTTCGCGTCGCCAATCCCCCAAGCCTCGAAAAGCGCCCGGCCAAAAGCCTCAAGCCGCATGCCGCCGCCGTTCAGCCCCTCAATCCCCGCCGCCGTCACGACAACGATCTGCACGCCGGTCGCATCCTGAATCTCGGCCAGCATCCGGCTGATCCGACCCTCTTCGGTCGCATTCAGCGCCTGTGCGAAATCGGAAACAGTCTCGCCTAACGGTTCGGGATAGGCGGGGTCCGCGTCTTGCGCAAAAGAACCAAGCGCAAGAACCGGTATCAGCAAAAGAGTCGCAGCCAGTTTTCGCAATATCGTCATGCAAGCAGGTCCGAGATTGTTTCCGCTATCACCATGACATCTTCTTCGCGGCAGTCAAATGATCCGACCTGCACCCTGACGGCAAACCGCCCATCGACGCGCGTCTGCGTAAGGTAAATCCGCCCGTCATCGTTGATCCGCTGCAACAACGCCTCGGTCGCGGCATCATCCTTCAGCGCAAAGGTGAACAGCGACAGCCTGGGTTCGGTCACGATCTCCACCCCCGGCAACGCAGCAATCTGGTCGCGCGCCTTCAAGGCCCAGGCCACATGGTTGCGAATCCGGGTCCGCAGCCCGTCAAGCCCGTAAGCCCGCAGCACGAACCACAGCTTCAAGGCCCGGAACCGCCGCCCCAAAGGCACGGTCCATTCGTTGAAGTTGATGATCTCTTCCCGTCCCGCCGTTTCCAGATAGGTCGGCCGCAAGCCCAATGTGCGGACCTGCGCACCGGGGTCCTTCAGGAACTGGACCGAGCAATCGAACTGCGCCCCCAGCCATTTGTGCGGGTTGAAGACAATCGAATCTGCCGCCTCGATCCCGGCCCAAAGCGTGCGGAACTCCGGACAGATCATCGCCGACCCCGCCCAGGCCGCATCGACATGCACCGGCACCCCCTCGGCATGGGCCGCCGCGATACACTCGCCGATCCGGTCAAAAGCCCCGACACTGGTCCCCCCGGCACACAGGATCACCCCCGCAGGCTGCAACCCTGCCGCCCGGTCCGCCACAATTGCCGCCCGCAAGGCTGCACCCGTCATCGCGCGGTCACTGTCGGTTGCCACCTTGACCAGGTTCGCCTGCCCGATCCCCGCCACCCGGATCGCCTTGTCCACGCTGGAATGCGTCTCGGCACTGGCATAGAACCGCAAGACCGGAGCGCCCGCCAACCCATCCGTCAGCCCCGCCCAGCCCAGCGCCTGTTCGCGCATCGTCAGAACCGCCGACAGAGTGGCCGAAGTCGCGCTGTCATGGATCGTCCCGGCGAAATCCTCGGGCAACCCCAGCGCCTGGCGCAGCCAACCCATCATCACCTGCTCGACCTCGGTCGCGGCTGGGGAAGTCTGCCAGATCAACGCATTGCAAGCCATCGCATTGACCAATTGCTCGGCCAGCATGCTGGCAGGTGCGGCATTGGCCGGGAAATAGGCGAAGAACCGGGGGTGCTGCCAATGGGTCATGCCATCCGGCACGATCCGCTCGAAATCCGCCCAGATCGCTTCCATCGGCTCGGCGGCTTCAGGCGGGGTCACCGGCAGGGCCCGCGCCACCGCACCCGGCACCAGCGGCGCGCGCACGGGCCGGTCCCGCAGGCCCGCGTGATAATCCGCCGCCCAATCCGCCGCCCGCTTCGACCACAACCTCAGGCCTTCATGATCCACGTTTTTCTCCCCTACCACGCGCAACTGGGCATCTTCATGGCAAAATGCCTCTTCGCAACCGCGATCCCGACACCTTGGGTCCATCTTCCGGCCTTGGTAAGTTCTTAGGGAATCGGGACTAGAAAGGAAATCCTTCCTTCCCGAGGTGCCCATGTCCATTTCCCGCCGAATTGCCCTGACCGGGCTTGCTTCCCTGCTGCTGACTGCCTGCGTTGGCGGCGGCGCCAATTTCAAGACTGAATATGATCCGCTTGGTCCCGATGCGACCCGCGCCTGGCGCCTGGCTGAGGTTCGGGTTTCCGTCCCGAATTCCCTTACGGTAAGCGAGGCTGAGACGCTTCTTCCCAACGCCGACATCGTCTGGCGCGAAGACCCGGCAGGCGACCGCCACGCCCAGGTCGCGACCATCATGAAGAATGCCATCACCCAGGGGGCACAGGGCCTGCGCGGCTCGCGTCGGGTGATCATCGACGTGACGGTCACCCGATTCCACGCCCTGACCTTCCGGGCCGAGCAGAGCGAGGCTGATTGGGGTGTCCACAACATCCGCTTCACCGCCCGCGTGCTTGATGCCAGCACGGGCGAGGTTCTGGTTGGACCGGTCGACATCCGGGCCGAACTTCCCGCCCTCTCTGGCAAAGCCATGCGTGAGGCTCGGGCCAAGGGCCAGACCCAGAAGAAGATGATCACAGCCCATGTCGCGCGCACGATTGCAGGCTGGCTTGGTATCGGTCCCGACAACCGCAACGATTTCAGCCGTCAGGGGAATTGAGGGCAGGGGTCTTGGGGGCAGGGGCCTTGGGCCGGGATGCCGGGGGGAAATCCCGCATTCCGGCCCGCTGCCTCTGATCGGCACGCTTGCATGGGTCCGGTCAGCCGTGCTAACCCCACCCCATGACGACGTGGCACATCATCCGCATTTGCTGCATTACCCGCTGACCTTGGTCGCGCGGGCGCTTCGTCATTCCCTCTTCGGATGAAAAAGCCAGTCCCGCGCAGGGTAACTGCCGCCTGCGCCTTGCTTGGACGACTGATATGGTGACGATCCGCCTGACGAACTCAAAGACCCGGACGAAAGAGGATTTCGTCCCGATCGATCCGTCGAATGTGCGGATGTATGTCTGCGGCCCCACCGTCTATGACCGCGCCCACCTTGGCAACGCCCGCCCTGTGGTGGTGTTCGACGTCCTGAACCGGCTGCTGCGCCACGTCTACGGGGCGGACCATGTGACCTATGTCCGCAACTTCACCGATGTCGACGACAAGATCAACGCCGAGGCGCTGCGGCGGCAGAAGGCGGGCTCCCCCGGCACGCTGGAAGAGCTGATCCACGAACGGACCGAGGAAACCATCGCCTGGTATCACGCCGACATGGACGCGCTGGGGGCGCTGAGACCGGATCACGAACCCCGCGCGACCGAATACATCGGCCAGATGATCGCGATGACCCAGGGCCTGATCGACACCGGCCACGCCTATGCTGCCTCCGGCCACGTCTTGTTCCGCGTCCGCTCCTACAAGGACTATGGCAAGCTTTCCGGCCGCTCCATCGACGACATGATCGCCGGTGCCCGCGTCGAGGTCGCGCCCTACAAGGAAGACCCGATGGATTTCGTCCTCTGGAAACCCTCCAGCGGCGAGGAACCGGGATGGGAGAGCCCTTGGGGCAAAGGCCGCCCCGGCTGGCACATCGAATGCAGCGCCATGAGCCATGAACTTCTGGGCGAAAGCTTCGACATCCACGGCGGCGGATTGGACCTGCAATTCCCCCACCACGAAAACGAAATCGCCCAAAGCGCCTGCGCCCACCCGCACGGCGACTTCGCGCACTACTGGCTCCACAACGAAATGCTGCAGGTCGAGGGCAAGAAGATGTCCAAGAGCCTGGGGAATTTCTTCACGGTCAGGGATTTGCTGGATCAGGGGATACCGGGCGAGGTGATCCGCTTCGTCCTCCTGATGACGCATTACCGCAGCCCGATGGACTGGACGGCTGAGAAGGCCGTTGCTGCTGCAAGCAAGCTTGAGGACTACCTTGTTCTCGGTGCTCGATTCTTTGATCCGGTCGTCGCGCGGAAAACCAAACCAGCACAAGAAGTCGTTGATGCTCTTGCTGACGACTTGAATACGCATCTAGCCTTGACCGAAGTTGACCGACTTCTCGGAAATGCGCGCTGGAATGAACTCACTTCCACACTCGACTTCCTCGGGTTGATTTCTCTGGGTCGCTTTGAAGCACGGCGCGCGGAACTCGATGCTTCTGCCTCGACAATCCTGCGCCAGACAGAAATCCTCACTTCCCTCCGCACCGCCGCAATGGCCTCCAAAGACTTCTCCGCCGTCGATGCCCTGAAATCCGCCCTCATCGCCGCAGGCGTCGAGGTGCGGATGTCCAAGGCCGGCGTGGAACTCGTCCCCGGCCCGGACTTCGACTCCGCCAAACTGGAGGCGCTCCAGTGACCCCTCAAACACAGAAGCCAAATTCCTTAAGTAAGGAATTTGCCAAAATCCTTCCTCAAGGATTTTGTTTCCCACCCCCGCCAGAAGTTAACAAACCCCTAACGTCCACAACCAACCCATTGAAATCGCTGGCCCCCAAATCCTGCCCAGCGTGGACACTCCCATGACCCGCGACCGCCTTTTCCTCTTCGACACCACCCTGCGCGACGGCCAGCAGACCCAGGGCGTCCAGTTCTCGACCGCCGAGAAAGTCCAGATCGCCCGCGCCCTCGACGCCCTCGGGGTCGATCATATCGAGGGTGGCTGGCCCGGTGCCAACCCGACCGACAGCGACTTCTTCGCCGCCCCTCCGGCCACGAAAGCCACCCTCACCGCCTTCGGAATGACCCGCCGCGTGGGCCGCTCGGCGGAAAATGACGACGTCCTGTCAGCCGTCCTGAACGCGAACACCCCCGCCGTCTGCCTTGTCGGCAAGACCCATGATTTCCACGTCACCACCGCCCTCGGCGTGACCCTCGATGAAAACCGCGAGGCCATCGCAAGTTCGATCCGCCACCTTGTCGCCAAGGGCCGCGAACCCCTGTTCGATGCCGAACATTTCTTCGACGGCTACCGGGCGAACCCGACCTACGCCCTCTCCTGCCTGAAGGCCGCGCTGGACGCGGGAGCGCGCTGGATCGTCCTCTGCGACACCAACGGCGGTACGCTGCCCTCGGAAGTAGGCCGCATCACCGCCGAAGTGATCGCCGCGGGCATCCCAGGCGACCGCCTTGGCATCCATTGCCATGACGACACCGGCAATGCCGTCGCGAACTCACTGGCCGCGGTCGAGGCTGGGGCGCGGCAGATTCAGGGCACCCTGAACGGGCTGGGAGAGCGCTGCGGGAATGCGAACCTGACGACGCTGATCCCGACGCTCCTCCTCAAGGAACCCTATGCCAGCCGGTTCGAAACCGGGGTCAGCCATCAGGCACTGGCCGGGCTTCTCAAGACCTCCCGGATGCTGGACGACATCCTCAACCGCGTCCCCCTGCGGTCGGCCCCCTATGTGGGTGCCTCGGCCTTCGCCCACAAGGCGGGGCTGCATGCCAGCGCCATCCTGAAAGACCCGACCACCTACGAACACATCGACCCCGCACTTGTCGGCAACGAACGGGTCATCCCGATGTCTAACCAGGCCGGGCAGTCGAACCTCCGCGCCCGTCTGGCAGCAGCCGGGATCGAAGTTGACCCGAAGGACCCCCGCCTTGGCCGGATCATTGAAACCGTCAAGGACCGCGAAGACCAAGGCTACGCCTATGACGGCGCGCAGGCCAGTTTCGAACTGGTCGCGCGGCGGGAACTGGGCCTTTGCCCCGAGTTCTTCGAGGTCAAGCGCTACCGTGTGACGGTCGAGCGGCGGAAGAACAAGTACGACCGCATGGTCAGCCTGTCCGAGGCCGTGGTGGTGGTGAAAATCGGCGACCGCAAGAACATGTCGGTCAGTGACAGCATGGACGAGGAAGGCCACGACCGGGGGCCGGTCAACGCGCTGTCGAAGGCACTGGCCAAGGACCTTGGCCCTTATCAGGCCTGCATCGACGACATGAAACTGGTTGATTTCAAGGTCAGAATCACCAATGGCGGCACCGAAGCCGTGACCCGCGTCATCATCGACAGCGAGGACGGGCAGGGTCGCCGCTGGTCGACCGTGGGGGTTAGCCCGAACATCGTTGACGCCTCGTTCGAGGCGCTTTTGGACGCGATCCAGTGGAAGCTGATCCGCGATATCGGAACCCCGCAAAGGTCGCCACAGTGAGCCTGTCCGCCTGCGCCGATCTGGTCCATCGCGGCGACCCTGACCGGTTTCTTGCCGTCATGGCAGCGCCCCCGGCGGCACGGGCGCGGCTGTTTCCTTTGTACGCCTTCAATCTGGAAGTCGCCCGGGCGCCATGGGTGACCGAGGAGCCGCTGATTGCCGAGATGCGGTTGCAATGGTGGCGCGATGTGGTGGAAAATGCAGCCTCGGGCGCGGCCAAGGCGCATGAGGTGGCTGGGCCGTTGCACGAGCTGATCCGCGAGGCTGAGCTTTCTCTCGACGTCCTGGACCGCCTGATCGCGGCGCGGCGTTGGGACATCCACCGCGAGTCCCATGCCGATCTGTCGGCGCTGACCAAGTATCTTGAGGATACAGGGGCGGGCCTCATGTGGCTGGCCGCGCGGGCGCTGGGTGCGCCAGAGGGGGCCGAGGGGGCCGTGCGCGCTTATGGCTGGGCAGCGGCAGCGGCAGGGTATCTGCGGGCATGTCCCGAATTGGAGGCAAGGGGCAGGGTGCCTTTTCCGGACGTTTGCACTGCTGCGGAACTTGCGCAAAGCGGTCTGGATCGATTGGCCGAAGCGCGGCGTGCGCGCAGTGCGGTTCCCGGATCGACTGCCCCGGCGCTGTTGGCCGGATGGCAGACGGAAAATGTTCTTAAACAGGTGGTTGCGGGCCAAACTTCACAAAGGTCTGAATTCGCGCGCCGCGGCAGCCTGTTGTGGCAATCGCTGACCGGGCGCTGGTAGATCAGCCACCGCTCGGCGCTCCCTTGCGGGCGCTTGTCGCTTGATCCAGCGAAGACCGACCGCAAGGAAGAGAGGGGCGACCTCTCAGTCCCGGTCCGCCGGGCGCAACCAAAGCCACATCAGCGCAGCCCCGGCCAGGATCAGGAAGGGCAGCATCGCCAGGTTCACCGCCTGCCACCCCGCGATCACCGAGGACCCGGAGCAGTTCATCAACCCGCCCGAAGACATCGAGGCGATGGTCACCCCGCCAAAGACCAGAGCGTCGTTCAGGCCCTGCATCCGGCCCCGCTCTTCGACCGTGTGGGAATTGGTCAGCAGCGTCGTCGCGCCGATGAAACCGAAGTTCCAGCCGAGGCCGAGGAGGATCAGCGCGATGAAGAAATTCTCAAGCTCCACCCCCGCGATGGCCACGGCCCCGGCACTTGCCAGGATCACCAAGCCCGTCGCCATGACCTTTTCGACGCCAAAGCGGGCGATCAGGTTGCCGGTGAAGAAGGACGGGACGAACATCGCCAGCACATGCGCCATCACCACATTCGCCGCGTCCGTGGTCTGGAACCCGCAGCCGACGACCGCCAGTGGTGACGAGGTCATAACCAGGTTCATCAGCGCGTAAGAGACCATGCCGACGATGATCGCCACCCGAATCCGCGGATCGCGCAAAAGCTGCATCCGCGTGCGACCGCCCTGTCCGGCCTTGGCCGCCTGCGGGCGCGGGATCTTCAACAGCAGAAAAAGCCAGACGAAAATCACGTTCAGTGCCATGACCGCCAGATAGGTGCCAAGGAACATCACCGCCATGTAATCGGCGGAAAGCTTGACGATCTCGTTTCCCGTCACCGCCGCGACAAGGCCACCCGCAAGGGCCCAGGAAATCACCTTGGGCCGGAACTCGGGCGAGGCGACGTCGGCGGCGGCAAAGCGGAAGAAACCCTGCGCAGACTGGTAGGTGCCGAAGAACAACGAGCCAAGGACGAACAGCGGGAAGGATGCCGAAGACAGGGCAAAGGCGCAGAGGACCGCCCCGATGAACCCGGCGGCGGCCCCCGTCATAAACCCAGCGCGACGGCCATAGCGCGCCATCAGCGCCGACAGGGGATTGGCGGAAAGCATGGAGCCGACGACCGTCGCCGTGATCGGCAGCGTGGCAAGACAGGCGCTGTCGCCTGCAAGCATCTTGCCCGCCAGCCCGCCCACGGTAAAGATCATCGGCATCTGCGCCCCAAGGGTCGCCTGGGCCAGGATCAGGACCACAAGATTTCGTTTGGCAAGGCCGTCGTCGGGGAGGGTGATTGTGTCGCTCATGCCGGAAGGCGTAGAACGCCGTTCTACCGGGCACAAGGGGGCAACGAAGGTGGGGGCAGACATGGCGGGGCGCATCATCGAAACGCTCGACTGCGTGGCAGAGGGGGCCGAATGGCTTGCCCGGGCCGAGCCACGTTTTGCCGATGCGCTGAGCCAGGTAGGGCCTTTGCCCCTGCGGCGCGAGGAGGATGGGTTTCCGGCGCTTCTACGGGCGATTGTCGGGCAGCAAGTCTCGGTCGCGTCAGCACGGGCGATCTGGGGGCGGTTGGAAGCGGCGGGGTTGACGGACCTTGCCGTCATGGCTGCCGCGACCGAGGATGACCTGCGCGCGGCCGGGTTAAGCCGCCAAAAGGCGCGCTATGGGCGGGCGCTGGCGGAGGCTGGCATTGATTTCAATGGCTTGCGCGTTCTTCCTGATGTCGAGATCGTCAAGACCCTGGTTGCGGTTCCGGGAATCGGAGTCTGGACGGCGGAAATCTATGCGATGTTCGCGCTGGGGCGGGCGGATGTCTTTGCCCCAGGCGATCTGGCCCTGCAGGAAGCCGCGCGGATGCTGTTTGGCCTGCCCGGGCGCCCGACCGACAAGGCGTTGCGGGTGATGGCCGAGGCCTGGTCGCCCTGGCGGTCGGTTGCGGCGCGCATCCTTTGGGCCTACTACCGGGTCGCAAAGGAACGCGAAGGGGTGATATGATGCGGGAGTTGCGGTTCGGGCGCAAGGGGGCGGCCAAGGGGCAAGCCACGGGAATCGTTGTATTCTTGCATGGATACGGTGCGGATGGGGCGGACCTTCTGGGCCTTGCCGACGTGCTGGCTTCGCATTTGCCGGGGGTTGCCTTCTTTGCCCCGGATGCGCCGGAACAGTGCCGTGGCGGCGGGTTCGGGTTCCAGTGGTTCCCGATTCCCCGGATGGACGGATCGGCACAAAGTGAGGCGGATCAAGGACTTGACGCTGCAACCGAAGACCTGAACGGTTTTCTGGATGCGCGTCTGGTCGAGGAAGGCCTGACAGCCGATCGTTTGGCACTTGTCGGTTTCAGCCAAGGTGCGATGATGAGCCTGCACGTCGCCCCAAGGCGCACTGCGGAAGTTGCTGGAATCGTTGCGATTTCCGGTCGTCTTTTGCGACCGGAGGCATTAGGGGGCGAAGCTCGAGCCAAGCCGCCGGTCCTGCTGGTGCATGGCGATCAGGATCCGGTGGTGCCGTTCGACAGCATGGGGCAGGCCGGGGATGCGTTGGTTCAGGCGGGGTTCACGACCTATGGTCATGTGATGAAGGGAACCGGCCACGGCATCGCGCCGGACGGGTTGGGCGTGACGCTGCAGTTCCTGAAGGACCGGCTTAACAAGGGATGAACGCGAAGCCGGGGCTGAATGCGTGGTTGGGTGAGGTTCAGCCTGTAAACTATTTGGAACGCATCATTAATTGTTGAATTCAGACGTCTATCGGACGTCTTCCTTTCGTCTTGCTTTTGTCTTCCATTCGTCTTCCATCGCGCCACACAAAGCCGCGATTAACCATTTGCCACGACTCGGTTGTCGATCAGTTCGGCAGCATCAGGCGACGATGTTCAGATAGGCTGCGCAGCCGGTCAGGGCGGCATAGTCGTCTTCGACCACGGTGACCGAGAATTCGGTTTGCAGAAGATCAACACGCCGCGCCTCGCGGAAAGACGTCTCAAGCCCGAAGCGCTCGAAATGCGGGGTCATCGCGCGGGACATGCCGCCGATCAGGTAGATACCACCATAAGGAAGGTGAATTAACGCTTGATCTGCAAGCATTTGCCCAAGGATGTGAATGTAAATCCGGGCAGCATGAACTGCGACCGGATCGTCATTGGCCAAGGCGGTCAGCACTTCGGCCGAGTTTGCAAGGGCCGGGGCCCCGGCTTCGGACGCGGCAAAGGCGTGCAGGTTGGCAAGGCCGCGGCCTGCCAGCAATTCCTCGACCCCGGCGTGGGGTGCATCGCCCGCTTTGGCAAGCCGCGTCTCCATGAAGCGCAGAAGTCGGAAATCCTCATCCGTGCGAACCGGCATGTTCACGTGGCCGCATTCCGACGGCGGGACCAGATACCCCGACTTTCCCGGATGCGCCGGGGCGGCGTTTACACCGGTGCCAAGCCCGACGACCAACATCGCGCTTGCCTTGCGGATCGGCCCTTCCATCACGCGGCGCAGGTTGGCTGCGGAGATATGGCCAAGCGCCTGACCCTGGGCTTGCAGGTCGTTCAGGATTGCCACGCGCGACGCCCCGGTGGCGCCGGTCAGTTTGGCGCCGTCGATCACCCAGGCAAGGTTGGTCATCGTGGCCACGCCATCCTGCACCGGCCCCGCCGCCGCGACACAGACGCCCGAAACCTTGGCCCCGGTCTGGTTCAGATAGTCGCGCAGAACATGGGCGATATCCTGACCGCGCGCCTGATAGTCAGCGTTCGAGAACCGGCGGATCGAGTCGACCCGAAGCGCCGTCCCATCGGCAAGGGCGACACGGGTGTTGGTGCCACCGATGTCGGCAAGAATGACAAGGCTCATCGGATCCTCCAAACGGCCACGGAAGCTGTGGGCTGCAGGGGTCATAAGTGGATTGTCTGCGTTTCGCTAGTAGGACTGGCGGCGAAATCGTATCCTGATGCTGCCAAGAGGCCCGGATATCCGGGCGGTGACGGCCTAAAGCTGCATCAAGGCCAGAAGCCCAAGCCAGAAGGCAGAGAGGAACCCCGAGATCAGCACTGGCACCCAAAGCGTGTAGCGCGGGGTTGGGGCGAGGGATTTGCGCAGCGATACGGGTTTCATGCCATTGATTAAGGGCATGGAAAGGTTTCGCTGCGGTTAATCCGACCATGCCGATCCATGAAGACTTTGATCCATTCCTGCCGCTTCAGCAAAGCCCGGTCTATGCCGCGGCGCTGGCCCGGCTTGGCGCTGTTCCGCGCTGGGTTGATCTGGGGTGCGGGAAGGCCTTGGTCATTGAACGGGGACGCCTGCGGATGGTCATGCGCGGTCCGGTCTGGAGTGATGGCAGTTCAGCCCATGACCGCCGAAAGGCGCTGCGCGGGCTTGCGCGCTGGTCCGGTGTGACGATTGCAACGCCAGAGGAGGACATCCGTGGTTTTGGTCTGATCCCGGTGGTTACCCCCCTGCATCACGCGGTCTGGCAGCTGGGGCCCGGGCTTCGGGCCGGGATGGCGCGGAACTGGCGGAACCATCTTTCCCGCGCTGAAAGATCGGGGGTGCGGGTCATGCGGGGCGACGGGGTCACGCTGGAACGGCTGATCCTGGCCGAGGGTCAGCAGCGCGCCCGGCGGCGCTATCGGGCCTTGCCCGAGGCCTTCACCCGCGCCCTGCCAGGCGATTGCCTGCGGCTTTGGGAATGGCGCAAGTCGGGGGCGATGCAGGCGGGGATGGCGTTCATCCGGCATGGGGCGTCGGCCAGCTATCATCTGGCCTGGGGGGCGGATCTGGCACGGGCGGAGAACGTGCATCACCTGATGCTGACCCGCGCGGCAGAGGCGCTGCGCGCCGAAGGGGTCCGCTGGCTGGACCTTGGGTCGCTGGACGCAGAAAAGGCACCGGGGCTGGCGCGGTTCAAGCTGGGAACCGGGGCCGGGCTTCGGCGGCTTGGTGCGACATTGCTGGTCTTGCCCTGACTGCCGCTTGGGGGCAGGGTGCGGTGAAACGGGGGAAACCATGGTCAAAGTTACGGATGAAATGATCGAGGCCTATCAGCGCGACGGGGTCGTGCTGGTCAAGGGTCTGTGGGCCGATTGGGTCGACATGCTGCGGGCAGGTGTGGCGCGGAACATGGCGGCGCCGACCAACCAGATGGCGACGTTGAAACCGGGGGAGCCGGGGTATTTCTTCGACGACTACTGCAACTGGACCAAGATCCCGGAATTCGGCGCGGTGATCCGCCAGTCAGAGGTCGCAGAAGTGGCGGCAAAGTTGATGGGTTCGGAAGGGGTGCAGATGTTCCACGACCACGTTCTGGTCAAGGAACCCGGCACGACGAAGCCGACGCCCTGGCATACGGATGGGCCTTATTATTTCGTCGAGGGCAAGCAGACGGTCAGCTTCTGGTCGCCGCTGGACCCGGTGCGTGAGGCGGCACTGCGCTGCGTGGCGGGGTCGCATCTGTGGAAGAAGGATGTCCTGCCGACCCGCTGGATGAGCGAGACGAACTTCTATCCCGGCGAGGATGACTATATGCCGGTCCCCGACCCCGAGGCCGAGGGGATGCAGATCCTGGAATGGGAGATGGAACCCGGCGACGCGGTGGCCTTCAACTTCCGCACCCTGCATGGCGCGCGGGGGAACACGACGACCAACCGGCGGCGGGCATTTTCGTTGCGGCTGGTCGGGGATGATGCCCGGTATGTGGAGCGGCCCGGCCCGACCTCTCCGCCGTTTCCGGGGCATGGGATGGTGGCCGGGCAGAAGCTGCGCGAGGATTGGTTTCCGATGCTGAGGCCGGTTTGACGGAGAAGTGTCCACGGTGGACATTTTGGGATAATGACACGATTTCATATGGTTAGGATTTTCCGTTAAGGAATTCGTAACTTTTATGCTGTGTCCCGAAAGTGGCTCGGGACTGAGGAGATGTTGATGACAAAGGAACCGCGTCCGAAACGGTATCCGCCACCAGAGTTTCCGCCTCGGCGGGCGGCGCTGTTTGCCAGGACTCCGCCGGCGATATTCCCGGTGCTGCTGGGCTTGTGTGGGTTGGCGCTGGCTTTGCGGATGGGTCTGGCCACGCTTGAGCTGCCACCGGCCTTGGGCGATCTGGCGGCGGCGGTTGCCTTGGCGCTGTGGGGTTTTGGCTTGGTGGCCTATGCGGTGAAACTGGCACGGCGACCCGGCGTGATCTTTGAGGATCTGCGGGTGATGCCGTCCCGCGCGGGGCTTGCGGCGGGGACGATGGGTGGCATGGCTGCGGCGGCGCTGTTGATCCCCTATTCGCCACGGGTTGCCATGACGCTGCTGCTGGCTGCGCTTTTGGCGCATGGGGTGCTGGCGATCCTGACGCTGCGGGTGCTGGCGGCGCTGCCTGCTGAGGCTCGGGAGGTGAACCCCGGCTGGCATCTGAGCTTTGTCGGGTTCATCGTGGCGGCCCCTGCGGCGATTGCGCTGGGGCAGGACGGGCTGGCGCGTGGGCTGTTCTGGGCCACGCTGCCGCTGGCCGTGGCGATCTGGTCGCTGAGTGGCCGTCAGTTGTGGTTGCGGGTGCCACCTGCGCCGTTGCGGCCCCTGTTGGCGATCCATCTGGCCCCGGCGGCGCTGTTTGCGATCGTGGCGACGGGGTTGGGGATGGGTGGTTTTGCCACAGTCTTTCTGCTGGCGATGGTGCTGATCCTGGTGGCGCTTGGGATTGGGTTGCGCTGGATCACCGTGACCGGGTTTTCGCCGCTCTGGGGGGCCTTTACCTTTCCGCTGACGGCGGCTGCGACGGCCTTGATCGGGCAGGGCGGTCTGGTCGCCTGGGCGGGCCTTGCCCTTCTGGCGGGAGCGCTGGTTCTGGTGCCGCTGGTGGCCTGGAGGGTGCTGAAGCTGTGGGCCGGAGGCCAGCTTGCCGCGAAGACCAATGCTGCTGAGGCTTGATGCGGGGTGCATCGGCCCGGCCTGCGCCTCCGGCGGGGATATTTTCGGCAAAGATGAAAGGCTTGGGCCTTAGATCAGCGACACCCAGGCGCGGGCGATGGCGAGGCCGTGCTGGTCTGCTTCGGCGCCTTTGGTGCGGGCCAGTTCAGGGAAGCGGGCCGGGAAGCTTGGGTCGTTCTTGGCGACGGCTTCGGGGAAGGTGTTGACCCAGTCCTGCATCACGGCGCGGCTGGCCTCGAAATGGAACTGGGTGGCATAGCTGGCGCGACCGACGCGGAAGGCCTGATTGGGGGCCACGGCATTGGTTGCCAGACGCACGGCACCTTCAGGCAGGGTGAAGGTGTCGGAATGCCATTCGGCAATCGGGAAGCGGTCGGGCAGGGCCGAAAAGACCGGGTCGCGGCGACCTTCTTCGGTCAGGTCAACCTCGCACCAGCCGAATTCGCGGGCGATGCCCAGATGGTTTTCACCCCCAAAGGCGCGGGCCATAAGCTGGCTGCCAAGGCAGATGCCAAGGACCGGGCGATCCATCGCCGTATAGGCGGACATGAGTTTGGCAAGCTCGGGCAGGTAGGGATGGGTGTGGTCGTCAAGGGCGGATTGTTCGCCACCGAACACCACAAGCGCATCGGCATGCACGGTTTCGGGCAGCGGTTGGCTGGACCATGGGCGGAAAATGTCGATCAGCGCGGCGGCTTCGTGCAGGGCGACGCCGACCTGTCCGTGATGCGTGACGCGGGTATTTTCAACGATGGCAACGCGCATTGCGGGCTCCTGATCCTGACGGGCGCAGTCTGCACGGCGCGGGGCGGGCTGCAAGGGGTGCATTTGCCCTTGCCAAGCTTTCCGACCCGTGAAAAGGGGAACCGCCAAACGATGCTTGCTCCCGGAGGGAAAACCCATGGAGATTCGTGAGGCCCTTACCTTTGACGACGTGCTTCTGGTGCCTGCGGCATCAAGCGTTCTGCCGTCGGATGCCGATACCTCTACCTTTGTGACCAAGTCGGTGCGGATGAACATTCCGCTGCTGTCTTCGGCGATGGACACGGTGACCGAAGGCCGGATGGCGATTGCCATGGCGCAGGCGGGGGGGATCGGAGTGATCCACCGCAATCTGGACCTTGAGGCGCAGGCGCGAGAAGTGCGGCGGGTGAAGCGGTTTGAAAGCGGCGTCGTCTATCAGCCGATCACTCTGACCCCCGATCAGACGCTGGCCGATGCCAAGGAGCTGATGGAGCGCTATTCGATCACCGGGTTTCCGGTGGTGGATGCAGGTGGGCGTGTGTTGGGGATCGTGACCAACCGCGACATGCGCTTTGCGTCGGATGACAAGACGCCGGTCAGGGTGATGATGACATCTGACAATCTGGCGGTGCTGCGCGAACCGGTCGACCGGGCCGAGGCGATTTCGCTGATGAAGGCGCGGAGGATCGAAAAGCTGCTGGTCACGGATGGGCAGGGCAAGCTGACGGGATTGCTGACGCTGAAGGACACCGAGAAAAGCGTGCTGAACCCACATGCCTGCAAGGACGAGATGGGGCGGCTGCGGGTTGCGGCGGCGTCCACGGTGGGGGATGCGGGGTTTGAGCGGTCGCAGGCCTTGATCGACGCCGGGGTTGATCTGGTGGTGATCGACACGGCGCATGGCCATTCCGAAGGGGTGGCGCGCGCGGTCGAGCGGATCAAGAAGCTGTCGAACACGGTGCAGGTGATTGCTGGCAACGTGGCGACGGGTGAGGCGACTCGGGCCTTGATCGGGGCGGGCGCGGATGCGGTGAAGGTGGGGATCGGCCCCGGCAGCATCTGCACGACGCGGATCGTCGCGGGCGTGGGCGTGCCGCAGCTGACGGCGATCATGGATTCGGCGCGGGCGGCGGGGGATGTGCCGGTGATCGCGGACGGTGGGATCAAGTACTCCGGCGATTTTGCCAAGGCGATTGCGGCGGGGGCGTCCTGTGCGATGGTCGGGTCGGCGATTGCGGGAACGGACGAATCCCCTGGCGAGGTGATCTTGTGGAACGGGCGGTCCTATAAATCCTACCGGGGCATGGGGTCATTGGGGGCGATGGCGCGCGGGTCGGCGGACCGGTATTTCCAGAAGGATGCGGCAAGTGACAAGCTGGTGCCGGAAGGCATCGAGGGTCAGGTTCCGTATAAGGGCACAGCGGCGCAGGTCATTCACCAGATGGTCGGCGGCTTGCGCGCGGCGATGGGCTATACCGGCTGCGCGACGGTGGCCGAGATGCGGACCAAGTGCCAGTTCGTGCGGATCACCGGGGCGGGGCTGAAGGAAAGCCATGTCCACGACGTGCAGATCACGCGGGAAAGCCCGAACTACCGGATCGGCTGATGCGGGTCGGGCCGCAGCGGATCGACTGGGACGGGGGCAGTCTGCACTGTCTTTGTGACGGGGTGGCGGCTTTTGGACAGGATCTGTTTCCCGATCCGCGCGGGGCGGTTCTGCCAGAGCGGTTGGTGCTGCCGGTGCAGGCCTATCTGCTTTGTCGCGACGGGCAGGCGCCGGTGCTGATCGACACGGGCTCGGGCGGGGCGGACGCTGGGGTTGCCCTTGCGTTGCAGGCCTTGGGCGTTGACCGGGGCGATATCGGGACAGTGGTCTTTACCCATCTGCATGGCGATCATCGCGGCGGCTATCTGGCGGGTGGGTATGAGCGGGCGACGGTTGTGCTGTCGCGGGGCGAGGCTGACTATTGGGGCGGGCAGGACCATCCGGCGCGGCAGGTTCTGGAATTGGCCGGAGACAGGTTGGTTCTGGTCGAGGATCGCGATGAGCCAGTGCCGGGTGTGCGGGTCTGGGCTTTGCCGGGGCACACTCCGGGGCATATCGGGCTGGTGATCGACGGGCGGATTGCGGTGGTGGGCGACATCCTGCACCGGGCCGACCTGCAGCTTGCGGACCCCGAGCTTTCGACCCGTTTCGACGTTGATCCCCCGCTTGCCCGCGCCACGCGCAAGGCGGCGCTGGCGCGGATCGCGGCGGAGGATATGGTGGTCTGTGGCGGGCATATGCGCCTGCCGGGGCAAGAGGAGGACCCGCTGGGTGCGGCCTTCCTGCGGCTTGCCGCCAAGGGCACGGGTTGGCAGGCCAAGGTCGGCTGACCGCTGGGTGAGGCTGTGGGGTAGACTGACCTATTGGCTCGGTTGACCCATGAGATTTCGGACAAGGGTCAGCAGGCGTTCAGCGCGAGGGGCGAGGGTTTTCAGTCCATCAGCCTCGGGACTGGCAATGGCGGCGGTCAGTTCGGCTTGTAGGCGGCCGATCCAGCCAAGGGCGGCGCGCGGGTCGGGGCTGGCGGCGGGATCGTTCAGGTCAAAGCCGGTTGCGGGGTCATCTCGCATAGCTTGAAGCCTTTGCCCAAAGGCGGCGATGTCGGCCCAAGGCCATTCGGCGTGGTTGCGAAAGGCAAGGTCCGGGTGGCTGCGCAGAGCCTGCCATGTGGCCAACAGCGCGTCGATCTGAGCGGGGCTGCGGGGTTGCAGCCGTTCCACCATCAGAGATTCAAAGGCAAAGGGTGTGTTTTCCCAACGGGGCGGGTCGGCGTTCGGGACAAGCCGGTTTTCAAACAGAACCTCGGCGTTTCGGTTGACCACGCGGATTTCGGAGAAGGCGTGCTGATCCTCGGCGCGGGCAAGGAAAGCGGGCCAACTGTTGCAGCTTTCCAGAAGACGGTCCCACCGCACGCGAGCGGGCACGCGATGTTCTTTTTCGCCAAGGCTGGTTTCGCGATCTAATACCGAGAGCCAGCTTTCATCTGCCGGGACGGCAAGAACGACGCATTCCGTCCGGTAGCCAAAGGCACGGGCGGCAAGACCAAGCGATACGGCAAGACCGGGGAATGGCCGTTCCCAGATCACATGCGCCCGAAGGGTGGCTGCGTGGTCGAAAAGGGCGTCGACATAGGCCCTATGCGCCTTGGTATCGAAGACTTCGGCCAAGGGTATGGCAGCGGGGTCGGCGTCATCGGCAAAGATTTCGGGAAGGTGATCCGCCATCCTGTCGGCGCTGATCAGCTGGGTCTGGTCAGGGCCAAGCTCGGCCAGAAGACGGGAGATGGTCGTGGATTTGCCCGATCCCGGTTGGCCACCGACAAAGACAAGGCGCGGTGACGCTATGCCACCACGCCTTACGCCAAGATCAGGCAGGATGCGGGTCGTGTAGATTGCGTCCCAGTCCATCAGGTGCCTGCGGCAAGACGGCCGTCCCGCCGCAGGGTCATTGGTTTGCGGCCTGCGGGATCAGTTGCAGGAACGGATTCTACAATCTTCTTCATCGCCGCCGCCCGTCGTCGCGATCAGGACTGCGGCCAGCAGCAGGACGAGCGGCAGAGCACCGATCGAGGAGGCAGGCTTTTCGGCCACGACTTCGGTCGTGTCTTCAATAATCACCGGGCCACCGGCCATGGCCGGGGCAGCAAGAGCTGCGATCAGGGTCGCGGTCAAAGTAGCTTTCATCGTTTCCATCCCATTCAAGCAATATGATGTATTGAATAGAGTTCATGGATTGCTGTCGTCAAGCCGCGCAGTGTCTATTTTGTGATCCAAACCGGGTCGGACCCCAAACTTGGGCTTGTCCGAACCGGGAAAACCGGCAATCAGGCCGCAGGGGCACCTTTTACGCGATCACAATGACAGACCGGATCGCCCGAGCGGGGACAGGATGACACCTTCGGCCAGACTTTCCGCAGCCATTGCGATTCTTGATCGGGTTCTGGCGGGAACTCCGGTAGAGCTGGCGCTGACCAACTGGGCGCGGGGGGCACGCTATGCGGGGTCTGGCGACCGGGCCGAGGTGCGTGACATCGTGTTTCAATGCCTGCGCTGCCGGTCAAGCTTTGCCGCTTTGGGCGGAGGGTTGACGGGACGCGGGCTTGCTCTGGGCTATGCGCGGAGCGATGTGGGGGACCAGCGACCGGATTATTTCGCAGGCGGGCCGCATGATCCTGCCCCGCCCGATCCGGTGAGCGAGGCAGGTCGCGCGCCTGTGGGGGCCGAGGTTCACAATATCCCCGACTGGCTGGAAGCCCCCCTGCGCCAAAGTCTGGGCGATGATTTTGCTGCCGTCATGAAGATGATGCAGGACCGCGCACCGGTCTATCTGCGGGTGAATGCGTCGAAATCCAGCCGGGAGGGCGCGATTGACCTTTTGGCCGGCGAAGGGATCATCGCGGTTGCATCCAAGGCCTTGCCGCTGGCGCTGGAGGTCCGCTCGGGCGAACGCAAGATCAAGGCTAGCAAGGCGTTTGAATCCGGCGTGGTGGAATTGCAGGACTTGTCCTCGCAGGCGGTGGTCGCGGCTTTGCCGTTGCAGGACGGGATGCGGGTGCTGGACCATTGCGCGGGCGGGGGCGGCAAGACCCTGGCGATGGCGGGGCAGGCGCGGTTGCAGCTTTTCGCGCATGACGTGGCCCCGCGCCGGATGGCGGATCTTCCGGCCAGGGCCGGGCGGGCCGGGATCAAAGTTACGCTGACGGAACGGCCCGAGAGCCGTGCGCCCTATGACCTGGTGCTGGTCGATGCGCCCTGTTCGGGATCGGGGAGTTGGCGTCGCGATCCCGAGGGGAAGTGGAAGCTTGATGCCGGGCGATTGGCAGAACTGACCCGGATTCAGGCCGAGATCCTGGATCGCGCCAGCCAGATGGTCGCGCCGGGAGGCTGGCTTGCCTATGCGACCTGTTCTTTCCTGACGGTCGAGAATCTGGATCAGGTGCAGGCGTTTCTGGGCCGATCCGGGGGCTGGTCGCTGGAAAAGCACCTGTCACTGACCCCGTTGAGCCATAGTGACGGGTTCTTCTTGGCACTTTTGCGGCGACTGCCGGCGTAATAAAACAACTGTTGCGCGTATCCTTGCAAGGCTTAAGCATCGGTTAACCCTTTCCCTGGCATGGTCCGGCAAGGGCTTGCGGGGGCATGGTGCGCGGAATCGGGACAGCGACTTGGGCGAGAGCGGGCAGGGGTCGGCTGATTGCCGGTGGCCTTGGGCTGGTTGCGGTCGGTCTTGGCCTGTTCGGGATTTGGGGGCTTGGCTATCTGGGCCCGTCGCCCTTTGGCGCGCTTGTCGGCCTTAGTCTGGTGTTTTCGGCGGCTGTCGTCGCGGGACTCGCGGCTGTGGCAGAGCAGCGGGCGCGGGCTGGTCGAGGCCGGATCCTGGAATTGGTGGCCGACGACCGCGCCGCCTGGTTCGCGACGGATGAAGCGGGTCACGTCCTTTTGCGCAATGCGGCGGCTGAGCAGGGCTTTGGTCGGGATGCGGCGTCCATGCTTGCAGCCCTGTCGCGCCACATGCTTGATCCGGGGCAGTTGTTGCTGCGGTTGCAGAGGGAAGCGGCGGTCAGTGGCACAGCGCGGAAGGACATCGCCCTGGTGACGGCAACGCTGCGACTGTCGGTGCAACGCGCGGGGGCGGAGGGCTTTCTTTGGCGGATCGAGGACTTCCCGGCGACGCTTGAGGCGGCTTCGGCCGATCTGGCTTTGGACCGGTCTGCGGGGACGTCTGACGGCGGCGAGATCGAGGATATCCCGGTTCCGCTGATGACGTTTGGGCGCGACGGTGTCTTGCGCCGCGCCAATCAGATGGCACGCGACCTGATCCTGCAGGGAGAGGCGCAAAGCGCCCTGTTCCATGAGCTTTTTGACGGCCTCGGGCGTCCGGTATCGGACTGGTTGGCGGATGTGGTCAGCGGGCGGTTGCCGGGAGGGACGGAGGTCCTGCGTGCCCGGAAGGCCGGGGAAGATGCCTATGTGCAGGTGACGTTGCATCGGCATGAGGAGGGCGGCAGGGTTGGCGCGATTGCGGTTTTGCACGACGCCACACAACTGAAGTCGCTGGAGGCGCAGTTTGTTCAAAGCCAGAAGATGCAGGCGATTGGTCAGCTTGCCGGGGGAATTGCGCATGATTTCAACAACCTTCTGACAGCGATTTCGGGGCATTGTGACCTGCTTTTGCTTCGGCATGGGCGCGAGGACGGCGACTTTGCCGATCTGGAACAGATCCGGCAGAACGCAAACCGGGCGGCGGCTCTGGTCGGGCAGTTGCTGGCCTTTTCACGCAAGCAGACCTTGCAGCCCGAGCTTCTGGATGTGGAAGAGATACTGTCGGACCTGATCCACCTGCTGAACCGGCTGGTTGTCGAAAAGGTTGGACTGCGGCTGGTGCATCGGGGTCGGGCCCTGCCACGGCCCCTGCGCCCGATACGGGCGGACCGGCGGCAGTTGGAGCAGGTGGTGGTCAATCTGGTGGTGAACGCGCGGGATGCGATGCCCGAGGGGGGCAGCATCGTGATCCAGACCGAACCGGTGACGCTGGTCGAGGATCTGCGCCGGGACCGCGCGGTCGTCCCTGCGGGTGATTATTCGGTGATCCGGGTGATCGATCAGGGCACCGGGATCGCGCCCGAGAACCTTAAGAAGATCTTCGAACCCTTCTTCACGACCAAACGGGTTGGCGAGGGCACGGGGCTGGGGCTGTCGATGGCCTATGGCATCGTCAAGCAGTCGGGCGGGTTCATCTTTGCGGATTCGACCTTGGGGGAAGGGTCGACCTTCTCGCTTTACTTCCCGGCGCATGATCCGGTCGAGGTGGTCGAAACCCCACCCGAACCGCGTCGGCGGTCGGTACGGCAAGGCGCGGGCGTGGTGTTGCTGGTCGAGGACGAGGCTCCGGTGCGGGCCTTTGCCGGGCGGGCGTTGCGGCTGCGCGGTTATACGGTTCTGGAGGCGGAGAATGCCGAAGAGGCGTTGAAGACGCTGGAGGATCCGGCGCTGGAGGTCGATGTTTTTGTCACCGACGTGGTGATGCCCGGAATGGACGGCCCGACCTGGGTGCGGCAGGCGCTGAAGACCCGGCCAAATGTCCGCGTGGTGTTCGTGTCAGGCTATGCCGAGGACGTGCTGAACAACGATCAGGGCGGCATCCAGAACTCGGTCTTCCTGCCGAAGCCGTTTTCGCTGAACGATCTGACCAGAACAGTTCAGGGTCAGTTTCACTGACCCTGCAGTATCCGTGCGGCGTCGGGGGCGAAATAGGTGAGGATGCCGTCACAGCCAGCGCGTTTGAACGCAAGCAGGCTTTCCAGCATCGCCTTTTCACCGTCGATCCAGCCTTGCAGGGCCGCGCCCTTGATCATCGCGTATTCGCCCGAGACCTGGTAGGCGAAGGTCGGTGCGCCAAAGGCGTCTTTTACCCGGCGGCAGATGTCGAGGTATGGCATCCCCGGTTTCACCATCACCATATCCGCACCTTCAGCCAGATCGCGGGCGACAAGGCGCAGGGCCTCATCGCTGTTGGCGGGGTTCATCTGATAGGTCTTCTTGTCGCCCTTCAGCGCGCCCGAAGCCCCGACAGCGTCACGGAACGGGCCATAGAAGGCGCTGGCGTATTTGGCAGCATAGCTGAGGATTGCCACATCCTTGTGGCCAGCACGTTCCAAGGCCACGCGGATCGCGCCGATGCGGCCATCCATCATGTCGGAGGGACCAAGGATATCGGCGCCAGCATCGGCCTGGACCAAAGCCATCTTGACCAGTGCCTCGACGCTTTCATCGTTCAGGATGATCCCGTCGCGCACCAGCCCGTCGTGGCCAAGCGCGTTATAAGGATCAAGGGCGACGTCGGTCATCACCGCAATCTCGGGCACGGCGGCCTTGATCGCGCGAATTGCCCGGTTGGTCAGGTTCTGCGGGTTCCAGGCTTCGCGGCAGTCTTCCGTCTTCAGGATGGGGTCGGTGTAGGGAAAGAGGCAAATGACAGGAATGCCAAGGGCGTGCGCTTCGACCGCAGCCTTGACGGCAAGATCAAGCGTGAGCCGCGCGACGCCGGGCATGGATTTGATCGGCTCCGCCTCTCCGCTGCCATCGCGCAGGAAGATCGGCCAGATCAGGTCAGCGGTCGAAAGCCGGTTTTCCTGGGTCAGCTCACGCAGGGCGGCGCTTTTGCGGGTCCGGCGAAAGCGGCCTTGGGGAAACGGGGCATAGACGGGCTGCATTGCGGCATTCCTTTCGTAACACGGCGCGCACGGGGCTTGCGGTCAGGCCCTCTGCCTGCCATGGAAAAGGGCGGGCCTCAAGAGGCCGTCCGCAAAGACGACGCGCCGGCAGCATGTCATAGGAAAATCTCCGCGATGAATGCCATCGACCTTGCCTTCGAAGTGATCGACATGCGGTCCTTCTCGAACCTGTGGTACTGGGTGGCGCTGGCGGTTCTGTGGTCGTCGGCAAGTCATTGGGTGATGGGCATTCCGCATGACATGATCTATCGCGCCCGGCGGAACGGGGGGCAGGATGAAGCGGACCTGGTCGATATGGCCCGGATCTATTCTCGGCGCGTTCTGAATATTGTCGATACCGGGTTGATCTTCGTTGTCGGCTTTACCTGTTTCTGGTTCACCAGCCTTGGGACCCTTGCCTTCGTCTATCAAGTCGAATTCGCGCAGGCGGTGTTCTTTCTGATGAGCCCGATGACCGTGGTGATCTGGCATAGCGTTCGGTCGGCACGAAGGATCGTCTCGACTGCCAAGGAAGGTGAGCCACTTTACGGATGCCTGTTGTGGCATCGGCGGGTGACGCAGCTGGTTGGCATGCTGGCCGTTGCTGCGACGTCGATGTATGGCATGTACCAGAACTTAAGCGTTTCCATCATCAACTGAGCCCGACCGCAATGACAGCCGAACGCATCTTGATGGGCGGTGCGCCCGAAGGGTTTGACGCCCGGATCGTCCTGCGCGAGCTGGAACGGGGGCGGCCGGTGTTGCATGTCGCGCGCGACGACAAGCGGGCCGAAGCGATGCGGCAGGCCTTGGCGGTTCTGGCACCGCAGGCGGCGGTGCTGGACTTTCCGGCATGGGACTGTCTGCCCTATGACCGGGTCAGCCCGAACCCCGAAATCTCGGCCCGAAGGATGGCGACGCTTTCGGTTCTGGTCGACGGGCTTGCAGCGCCTTTCGTGGTGGTGACGACGTTGAACGCCGCAACCCAGCGGATTCCGTCGCGTGAGACGGTGCGGACGGCGTCGTTTCGGGCGACGGTCGGTGAACGGGTCGATGAAGCGCGGCTCAAGGCGTTTCTGGCGCGGATGGGGTTTTCGCCGGTGTCGACTGTGGCTGAACCGGGCGACTATGCGCTGCGCGGCGGGATCGTTGACATCTATCCGCCGGGACCGGGGGGGCCGATCCGGCTGGATTTCTTTGGCGATGTGCTGGATGGCGCGCGGCGGTTTGATCCGGAAACCCAGCGGACGATTGAAAAGCTGAAGCGAGTGGAGTTTTCCGCCGTGTCCGAAGTCATTCTGGACGAAGCGTCGATTGCGCGGTTTCGGCAGAATTACCGGATCAGTTTCGGTGCGGCGGGGACGGATGACCCCTTGTACGAAGCAGTCAGCGCGGGCCGCAAGCATCAGGGGATGGAGCATTGGCTGCCGTTCTTTCATGCCAGGCTTGAGACGCTGTTTGACTATCTGCCGGATGCGTCGGTCTTGCTGGATGATCAGGTCACGGCTGCCCGGTTGTCTCGCTGGGAGGGAATCGACGACAGCTATGACGCCCGCCACGAGGCGATGGGCGCCAAGGGCCGGATGGACACGGTTTACAAGCCGGTTCCGGCGGGCGAGCTTTATCTGGACGATGCGGCTTGGGAAGCGGCGGTCGCCGACCATCGGGTGGTGCAGCTTTCGCCCTTGCCGCAAAGTCCAGGGCCGGGGGTTCTGGATGCCGGCGCGCGGGCCGGACGGAATTTCGTGCCCGAGCGCCAACAGGAAAAGATAAACCTTTTCGGTGCCTTGTGTGACCATGTTCGCGTTTTGGCGAAGACAGGTCAGGTTGTCATAGCCTCGTGGTCGGAAGGCGCGCGCGAGCGGTTGAAGGGCCTTTTGGCCGACAATGGCTTGACCGGTTCGCGGGACATCGCGGATTTCCGTGACCTGCCTGAGGGCAAGGGCGGGGTGTTCCTTGTCGTCTGGCCGCTGGAGGCGGGGTTCACAGCCCCCGGTCTGGCGGTGATTTCCGAACAGGACGTGCTGGGTGACCGGCTGGTGGCAAAACCGCGTCGGAAGCGGAAAGCCGAAAACTTCCTGCGCGAGGTCGACACGTTGTCACCGGGCGATCTGGTGGTGCATGTCGAGCATGGGGTCGGGCGGTATCTGGGGATCGAGACGATCACGGCGCTGGGGGCTCCGCATGCCTGCGTCATGCTGGAATATGCTGAAAACGCAAAGCTTTACCTGCCGGTCGAGAATATCGAGCTTCTGAGCCGCTATGGCCATGAAGAGGGTCTATTGGACCGGCTGGGCGGTGGGGCCTGGCAAGCGAAGAAGGCCAAGCTGAAGGAACGGATCCGCGAGATTGCCAACCGGCTGATGCGGGTGGCGGCAGAGCGCGCGTTGCGCCACGCGCCGATCCTTGAGGCGCCGCATTCGATCTGGGAGGCTTTTGCGGCGCGGTTCCCCTATCAAGAAACGGATGATCAGTTGGCGGCGATTGCCGATGTGGTGGCGGACCTTGAAAAGGGGTCGCCGATGGACCGGCTGATCGTGGGGGATGTGGGGTTCGGCAAGACCGAAGTCGCGATGCGGGCGGCCTTTGTGGCGGCGCTGTCGGGAATGCAGGTCGCGGTGGTGTGCCCGACCACGCTTTTGGCGCGGCAGCACTATCGCAGCTTTGCCGAACGGTTCCGGGGATTTCCGATATCGGTCAAACCCTTGTCGCGGTTTGTTTCCACGAAAGATGCCAACGCGACCCGCGCGGCGATGGCGGATGGGACGGTGGATATCGTCGTTGGCACCCATGCGCTGTTGGCCAAGGGGGTGACGTTCAAGAAACTTGGTCTTCTGGTAATCGACGAAGAGCAGCACTTTGGCGTCACCCACAAGGAACGGCTGAAGGAATTGCGGTCCGAAGTGCATGTGCTGACCCTGACCGCGACACCGATCCCGCGGACCTTGCAACTGTCGCTGACGGGCGTGCGAGATTTGTCGATCATTGCGACGCCCCCGGTCGACCGGCTGGCGATCCGGACCTATGTCAGCGAATTTGACACGATCACCATTCGCGAGGCGATCCTGCGGGAAAGGTTCCGGGGTGGGCAAAGCTTTTACGTCGTGCCGCGCATTGCTGATTTGCATGAGGTCGAGGATTTCCTGAAGACCCATGTCCCCGAAGCCACCTATGTCATCGCGCATGGGCAATTGGCGGCGGGTGAGCTGGATGACCGGATGAACCAGTTCTACGACGGCAAGCAGGATGTGCTTGTGGCGACATCCATAGTCGAATCCGGTCTGGATATTCCGACGGCGAACACGATGATCGTTCACCGCGCCGACATGTTCGGACTGGCGCAGCTTTACCAGATCCGTGGGCGCGTGGGGCGGTCGAAGACCAGGGCCTATTGTTACCTGACCACCAAGCCCCGCGCGCCATTGACGCCGCAGGCAACGAAACGACTGCGGCTTCTGGGCAGTCTGGACAGTCTTGGCGCAGGGTTCAACCTTGCCAGCCATGACCTTGACCTTCGCGGTGCGGGCAACCTTCTGGGCGAGGAACAGTCGGGCCACATCACCGAAGTCGGCTATGAACTTTACCAGCAGATGCTGGAAGACACGATTGCCAAGATCAAGTCGGGCGAGTTGCAGGGGCTGGCCAATATTGACGACGACTGGTCGCCGCAGCTGAATCTGGGCGTGCCGGTGATGATTCCGGAAAGCTATATCCTTGATCTGGATGTCAGGCTTGGTCTTTACCGCAGGCTTTCCAGTCTGACCACGAAGGTCGAGCTGGAAGGCTTTGCGGCAGAGTTGATCGACCGGTTCGGTCCCTTGCCGAAAGAGGTCAACACGCTGATGCTGATCGTGCGGATCAAGGCGATGTGCAAGCGCGCGGGCATCTCAAGGCTGGATGCCGGGCCGAAGGGCGCGACGATCCAGTTTCACAACGACAAATTCGCCAATCCGGCCGGACTGGTGGATTTCCTGAAGGCGCAAGGTGGCGCGGCGCGGGTGAATGGCAACAAGATTGTATTGACCGGCGAGATGAAGACCGAGGGGGACCGGATAAAGGGCGCGTTCAACATTGCCCGCGATCTGGCCGAGGTCGTGAAGGCGGGCAAGAAGTCCTAGGGTCGAGTGCGTGGGCCAAGGCCAAACCGGCAGAGCAAGAGTGCCAATCCGGAAAGCACGGCGACCCCGGCCAGAAGCGGCGTTGATGTCCCGTTGAAGGCAAGGCCCACGGGTATCGCCAAAAGCACCGAGCCGACCGTGGCGATGGCAGATATGACCGAGGCGGCCATACCGGCGATATGGCCGACTGGTTCCATCGCAAGCGCGTTCAGGTTGCCCATGGTCAGACCCATCATGGCGAAAAGACCAATGCACCAGATGACTTGCACGCCAAAGCTGATGTGGTTCGGCAGAAGGTCCGACCCGATCAGCGCCAGTGCGGCAAGGCTTAACCCCAACACGCCCGCGTAGGTTCTGGTCACCACACGGCGCATGCCAAGGGTCATCACGACGCGGCTGTTCAGCATGCTGCCGGACATGGCCATGACGGCGATGAAGGCGAACCAGAGCGGGAAACTGGCGCTGCGGTGAAACTGCTGTTCGAAGATGCTTTGGATCGAAGAGAGGGTCGCGAAAAGGGCGGCAAGCGTAAGGGCCTGGATCACGGTTCCGACCAGGATCACGCGATGTACAAGAACCTCGCGCAGGGCGGCAAGGAGGGTGACAACGCGCAACGGGCGGCGGCGGTCTTCAGGTAGGGTTTCGGGCTGACGCAGCCCCATCCAAAGCATCGTCAGGCCGGAAAAGGCGATATAGGCAAGGAAGATAGTGTGCCAGCCGCCAAGCGACATGATGCCGGACCCCATCAGCGGGGCCAAGGCCGGAATGATGGTGAAGACCATCATCACGAAGCTCATGATCCGGGCCATGTCACGGCCCGAGAAAAGGTCGCGGACCATGGCGATGGCAACAGTACGTGGCGCGGCGGCGCCAAGACCCTGCAACACGCGGGCGACCAGAAGCACCTCAAGCGTGGGGGCGAAATAGCAGGCAAGGGCGGCCAGCGAATAGAAGCCCGAACCGATCAGGATCGTCCGTTTGCGGCCGAAGGCATCGGACAGCGGCCCGGCGAACAAGGTGCCGATCCCCATGCCAAGGACAAAGCTTGTCACTACAAGCTGGGCGGCGTTCGGGGCATCGGGGGAAAGGGTGGCGGCAATCTCGGGCAGGGCGGGAAGCATGCCGTCGATCGAAATCGCGATGGTGGCGAAAAGGGCTGCGATCAGCGCCACGAATTCCAGAGTGCGGGCCTTGGTCACGCCTGAACCTGCCCACCTTGGATTTCGGCGATGACTTTCTTCCAGACTTCGGTGGGTTGCGCGCCCGAAACGACATATTTCTGGGCGACAAGGAAAGTCGGGACCGAGGTCACCCCCTTGCGACGGGCGTCCTCATCGCGGGATTGCAGGTCATCGGCGTCAGCGTCCGAGGCCAGAAGGCGCAAGGTCGCGTCGCGGTCCATGCCTTGGGTGGCGGCAATGTCGGCAAGGGTCTGGTGATTGCCGATGTCGCGGCCCTCGACCCAATAGGCGCGCATCAGGGCGGTGACGACGTCGGATTGTTTGCCTTCGATCCCGGCCCAATGGATAAGCCGATGGGCGTCCAGCGTGTTCGGGATGCGGCTGGGATTGTCGGGGTTCATTTCCACCCCGGCAGCGCGGGCCACTTCGCGAAGACGTTCGTGGACGGCATCAACCCTGGCCTTGCCGCCGAATTTCTCCTCAAGGTAGGCGCGCTTGTCCACGCCTTCGGGCGGCATTTCGGGATTGAGCTGGAACGGATGCCATTGAATCTGGAACGGATGGTCCGGATTTTCGGCCAAGGCCCGGTCAAGGTTGGACTTGCCGACATAGCACCAAGGGCAAACCGGGTCGGAGAAAATGTCGAGACGGATCATGGGTCATCCTTCCTGAAGCTTGCGGCCAAGGCGCGCCGGGTGATCTTGCCGTTCGCCGTACGGGGCAGGGCGGCAAGGCGTTGGTAGTGCCGTGGTTGCTTCCAGCGGGCAAGGGTCTTTTCGGCGCATTGTTGCAGGGTTTGGGGGGCGATGTCGCACGAAGCCTCGTAGAAAAGCGCGATGATCCGGGTGCCGGGGGTGACTTCGACCTCGGCTGCGGCACAGGAAAGCAGGCCGGGGATGGTGTGGAAGGCGGTTTCGACCTCGGTCGGCGAGACGCGAAAGCCGCCAGCGTTCAGAAGATCATCCTTGCGGCCAAGGTGGGTGACTGCGCCATCTGCCGCCATCTGGACGACGTCACCGGTGCGAAACCATGCGCCTTGCGGGGCGGGCTGACCAATATAGCCGCGCATCAGGCCGGGATCGGCGGTCGCAACGGCAAGTTCCCCCGGTTCGCCGCGGTTGACGGGCTGGCCATCGGGGCCAAGCACGGCGACGTGGCGGCTGGTCTGGACATAGCCCGCTGTACCCGGCGGAGCGGGGCGCGTGGGCGAGCCGGAGAGGAAGGTCGAAATCTCGGACATGCCAAGCGCTTCGTGAAGGTCGGTGCCGGTGGCGCGGTGCCAGTCCTTGCGCAGGGCGTCGGGCAGGGCCTCGCCCGCCGAAAGCCCATGGCGAAGCTGCGGAAGCGGCGACAAGTGCCCGCGCAGCATCTGGCGAAAGACGCCGGGGGCGGCGGCGAAGATGGTGGCCTGTGACCGGGCCAGAAGATCTGGCAGGGCCGCGGGCAGGGTGCCCGCAGCCGGGACAAGGGCTGTTGCGCCGGTGGTCCAGGGGTCCAGAAGCCCGGTGCCCAGCGTATAGGTCCAGTTCAGCGCCCCGGCGTGCAGAAGGCGGTCGTCGGGCAAAAGGCCCTCCCATCCGGCGTGCATCGCGGCACGGGCGAGGATGACGCGGTGGGCGTGGGAAACGGCCATCGGGGTGCCAGAGGTGCCGGAGGTGAAGATGACATAAGCCTCACGGTCCGGATCGCCAAGATGCAGGGGGGAAGGGGGCAGGTTGGCCCAAGTCGTCAGCGCGGGGCCAAAGACTGGGGCATCCGTTTCGGGAAGCGCTATTCCCGGTTCGGCAAGGATCAGGCGAGGGGCGACAAGAGCGGAAAGCTTGCTGATTTCGGCCCGGGTCAGGGCTGCCGAGGTGGGAACGGGCACCAGACCGGCCCAGATTGCGCCAAGGAAGGCGAGGGGAAAGGGAAGCCCGTTGCCAAGCCGCAACAGGACGCGGTCACCGGGGATCAGGCCGCGATCAAGAAGGGCGGTCGCCAGACCCCGGACCATGGCGACAAGGTCATGGGTGCCGATCGACTGGTCGTGGTCGGGGTGAAGCAGGACCAGTGCGGGCTTGTCCGGTCGTTCCATTGCGCGGGCAAGGACGTGTCCGGCAAGGTTGAACCGGGGTGGGGCAACGGGAAAGGGGCGGGTGTCGATGAGGGACAGCATGGGACAGGGGTAGAAAGCCTGCGCGACTGTTGCAAGGGACCCGGCGCGGCCAATCGGGTGACGGTCAGCGCTGTGCAAGCTTGATCTGGCTCATGGTCGGGTATCTGGTGCAGTCATAGGGTCGCAGTATCGGCGAAAGCCCGGGAGGTGGGATGAGGATTGCAGTCCTGACGGATATCCATGGCAACCGCGAAGCGTTTTCGGCGGTGCTTGCCGATGTCGCGGGCCATGGCGTCGACCGGTTGGCGATGTTGGGCGATATCGTCGGCTATGGCGGCGATCCGGAGTGGTGCTGTGATACGGCGGCGCGGCTGGTGCGCGAGGGGGCGCTGTGCATCAGGGGCAACCACGACAACGCCGCCGCCGGAGCGCCCGAGGCGATGTCATCGCTGGCCCGCGCAGCAATCGATTGGACCAAAGACCGGCTTGATGCCGGACAGAAGGCGTTTCTGGCGGGGCTTCCGTTAAGCCACGAGGAGGGGGATGTGCTGTTCGTCCATGCCTCGGCCAATGATCCGGGGGCGTGGTCCTATGTCACCTCGGACACGCGGGCGGCGCCGTCGTTTCGGGCGACCAAGGCGCGATTGATCCTTTGCGGTCATGTGCATGTGCCACTTCTGGCCAGTTGCGATATTGGCGGTGTCGTACGGGCGCAGGCCTTTCGCACCGGTCTTGCCATCCCGCTGCTTCCCAGCCGTCGCTGGCTGGCGGTTGTGGGGTCAGTCGGCCAGCCACGCGACGGGGTGGCGCAGGCGGCCTGGGCCCTGGTCGATACGGTCAAGGCCGAGATCACCTTTCGCCGCACGCCTTATGATACTGCCGGTGCCGCCAACCGGATCCGGGCGGCAGGTCTTCCCGAGGTGCTGGCGACACGGCTTTTGACAGGAACTTGATGAATGCAGTTAAGACCCCATACCGGGCTTCAGATCGACGGCTTTACCTTGGGCGAAAAGCTGCACACGGGCGGCTTTGCCACGATCTGGGAAGTAACCCACCCCGACCACGACCTGCCGATGGTGATGAAGGTTCCGACGATCCTTGACGGCTATGACGGCCCGACCATCGTCGGCTTCGAAGTCGAGCAGATGATCATGCCGCGTCTTTCCGGCCCGCATGTGCCAAGGGTACTTGGCTCTGGCGGGTTCGAGGCGATGCCCTATATCGTGGTCGAGAAGATCGACGGTGGCAGTTTCCTGCAGGTTTTCCAGAAGGCTCCGTTGCCGCTGTCGGATGTGATCGAAATTGCCGCGCGGATGGTGCATGCGGTGGCCGATCTGCATCGTCAGCATGTGATCCATCTTGATCTGAAGCCCGAAAATTTCCTGCAGCGGAAGACGGGGGAGATGGTGCTGGTCGATTACGGCCTGTCGCGCCACGACCTGTTGCCCGATCTTCTGGCCGAGGAATTCAAGATCCCGATGGGGACCTTTCCCTATATCGCGCCGGAACAGTACCTGCGCTGTCGCGATGACCCGAGGTCGGATCTTTTTGCCCTTGGGGCGATGCTTTACGCGCTGGCGACGGGCAAGAACCCCTGGGGCACACCCGAAACGCTGCGCGGCGTGCGCAAGCGGCTGTGGCGCGATCCGGTGCCGCCGCGCGCGATCCGGCCGGAAATTCCGGAATGGCTGCAAGAAATCATCCTGCGGGCCTTGGTGGTGGATCCGATGCGGCGCTATCAGACGGCGGCGCAGATGGCATTTGACCTTGGGCATCCGCAACAGGTCAAGCTGACCGAGCGCGCCCACAAGTTGAAACAGGATGGTCGACTGCAGGTTTTTGACCGTTGGCGGGTGATGCGGAAGATTCGGCGGTTCGAGGCGCCAAAGTCGATGGCGGCGCAGATGGCGATGGTACCGGTCATTGTCGCGGCCGTCGATCTTTCACCGGAAGGAGAGCGGCTGGCCGAAGCGGTGCGCAACGCGGTCAAGCGGATGCTGATTATCGAACCGGAAGCCCGGATTGCCTGTGTGAACGTGCTGAAGACAGCGCGGATCGGGATTGATCAGGCGACCGATGATCAAGGCAACAACCTGCATGTGGCGCGGCTGGTGGCGCTGAAATCCTGGGCCGAGGCGATTGATCTGCCGGATCACCGGCTGACCTGCGCAGTGTTGGAAGGCCCCGATCCGGGGCAGGCGATCATCGACTATGCGACGACGAACAAGGTCGACCAAATCCTGATGGGCGCACGCGGTCATTCGACCACGCGGCGCTATCTGGGATCAGTTTCGGCACAGGTGGTGGCTGAAGCGCATTGCTCGGTCACCGTGATCAGAGTGCAGTAGGGCCAAGTTGGCCCCACTTACGCGCAATTACATCATGTCTGCGACGGTATGCGCACCTGCGCTTACATCTTCACCGACGCCCGCAATCGTGTTGCAACCCGCAAGCGTTGCCAGAAGCATTGCCGCCAGAACCAGTTTCTTCATGATCTTCCTTTCAGCTTAGTTATCAGATTCATACCACCAGGTGTCGGGCAGGAAACCTGTCCAGTCACCGTAAAGCGGCGGTTTTTCGGGATATTTCAGATCAGCCTGATAGGCCAGACGCGACCGGTCGGAATACCAGATCGGGATCACATAGCGTCCGGCGGTCAGGGCCCGGTCAAGCGCGTGGGTTGCTGCGACGAATTCGGTGGTGTCCGGGGCTTTGACCATGGCTGCCACCGCGGCCTCGATCGCGGGTGAGTTCACACCCATCCAGTTCCGCGTACCCGGTTCGGTTACCCCGGCAGAGCCCCAGTATGTCATCTGTTCATTGCCCGGCGACAGCGACATCGAGCGGATGTAATGGGTCATGTCGAAGTCATAGGTGTTGGTACGTTCCTTGTACTGTGCATCGTCGATGCGGTTGACAATGGCTGTGATGCCAAGGGGTTTCAGCGCTTCGATATAGATGTCGGAGATTGACGCCATGGCATCATTGCCGGTCACAAGGAGGATTTCGAAGGTGAAGGCCTCACTTGCGGCGTTCTTCAGGATGCCATCCTCGCCCACGATCCAGCCTGCTTCTTCCAGAAGCGCCGCTGCCTTTCGGATATTGGCGCGGTTGGTCTGATCGCCGCCCGAGACCGGCAGAGCATAGCCTTCAATCGTCCCGAAGGGCAGGTCGGCGGCGAAAGGTTGCAGGATTTCCAGCTCGCGCCCGGTGGCGGGGGTGCCGGGGGTCATGCCAAGGTCGGAATTGCCGAAATAGGATGGTATCCGGGGCAGAAGACCGCCGTTGAGCTGCTGGTTGATGAATTCGAAGTTGAAGGCAAGGATCAGGGCCTCGCGTACGCGCCAGTCGGCAAAAATCGGGCGGCGGGTGTTGAAGACCAGGCCTTCGATGCCTGACGGGCGGCTGTGCGGGATTTCGGCCTTGATCACCTTGCCATCGGTGACGGCGGGGAAGTCGTAGGCCGACAGCCATTTGGCGGCGTTGCCTTCGCGATAGGCCGAAATCTCACCTGCCTTGAACGCCTCGAATGCGGCGGCGTCGGTGGCATAGTAGTCATAGCGGATCTCGTCAAAGTTCCACTGGCCCTTGTTGAAGGGCAAGTCCTTGCCCCACCAGTCGGGGTTGCGCTTGTAGCTGGCAAAGACGCCAAGTTCGGACTTGTCCAGCACATAGGGACCGGAACCGATGGGCAGGTCCTGCGTGGCTTCGGCGAAGTCCTTGCCTTCCCACTGCGCCTTTTTCAGGATCGGGCGCAGGCCAAGGATCAGCGGCAGTTCGCGATCTTCGGTGTTGAAGGTGAACTTGACCGACCGCTCGCCGGTCTGTTCCATCGAGGCGATCTTTTTCCAGGCGCCGAGATATCGCGCAGCGCCGACTGTGCCCAAAGTCTCCATCGACCACATAACGTCTTCGACCGTGACGGGGCTGCCGTCAGAGAATCGGGCCTCGGGGCGGAGGGTGAATTCGACGTAGGTCCGGGCCTCATCCGTATCAATCGATTCGGCCAGAAGGCCGTAAAGCGAGAAGGGTTCGTCATAGCTGCGACCCATCAGCGTCTCGACCGTCAGGGTCGAGATGCCGGTGGCTGCGCGGCCTTTGGTCACATAGGGGTTGAAGCTGTCAAAGCTGCCGGTTTCGCCCCAGCGGAAGATGCCACCCTTGGGGGCATCGGGGTTGACCTGCGGCAGGGACACAAAATCCGGGGGCAGGGCAGGGCTGCCATACATAGCTATGCCATGCTGCGGTTCGGCAATTGCTGCGGCATTTGCCAGAACAAGGGTCAGGGTTGCCGCAAGCCGGTGCCACCGGCGAGGGGGGGATTGGATCATCGTGACGGTCTCTCTGCCCTTGGGGTCATGTGGCCGAAGATTATGACGAGCCGTGAAGCAATTCAAACTTTTAGCTTGGCCAGAGGCGGAGAGACGACTATATAAGACTCACTGCTCGATAGGTTTCTTGCCTGTATGAAACCTGCCTCAATAACTGAACGCCGGCCTTGTGCCGGCGTTTTTTTCATTGTGGATCATGGCTTCGGCCGACCCTTCCCCTGCGGCTTGCGGCATGGCATGTTTCGCAGGTGCAGCATCCGGGGGACAGGTCATGACAGTTTCGGCAACACTAGCGGGCAAGCGTGCCGTCATTACCGGGTCGAACTCGGGCATCGGGTTGGGCGTGGCCGAGGCTTTGGCCGCCGCCGGGGCAGAGGTGATTCTGAACAGCTTTACCGACCGGCCCGAAGATCACGCGCTGGCGGCTGATCTGGGCAAGCGCCACGGCGTCGCTGCACGTTACATTGCCGCCGACATGTCGAAGGGTGCCGAGTGTCGGGCACTGGTCGAAAAGGCCGGGGGTTGCGATATCCTGATCAACAACGCGGGCATCCAGTTCGTCAGCCCGATCGAGGATTTCCCGGTCGAGAAATGGGATGCGATTCTGGCAATCAACCTTTCATCGGCCTTTCACACCACGGCGGCGGCCTTGCCAGGCATGAAGGCGCGGGGCTGGGGGCGGATCGTCAACATAGCCTCGGCGCATGGGTTGACGGCCAGCCCCTACAAATCGGCCTACATCGCGGCCAAGCATGGCGTTGTCGGGCTGTCCAAGACGACGGCGCTGGAAACGGCGGGCATGGGAATCACCTGCAACGCAATCTGCCCAGGCTATGTGCTGACCCCGCTGATCGAGGCGCAGATCCCCGAACAGATGAAGGTGCATGGCATGGACCGGGACACCGTGATCCGGGAGGTCATGCTGCTGCGCCAACCGTCACGCCAGTTTGCGACGGTGGACCAGATCGGCGGCACGACGGTCTATCTGTGCAGTCCGGCGGCGGATCAGGTGACCGGCACGACGATTTCAATCGATGGGGGTTGGACGGCGCTTTAGGCCTGATCCCGGGGGATGGCGACATCCTTGGGCAAGGGATAGACCAGACCGCCCGAGACGATCAGTTTGGCCGCGTCATCAACACCCATTTCCATAAGCACAAGGTCCTTGGTCGGCACGAACAGAAGCATGCCAGAGGTAAACGGGGTCAGCCCGACAAAGACCGCCGACATGTCCGGGCCAAGGGCCGCAAGCCGTTCGGCCAGTTCCCCCTTGGGGCGTGTCGAGAGGAATCCAAGCGCCCAGCTGCCGGGGCGGGGAAATTCGACCAGCACGACCTTGTCGAAGCTTTTCTCTTTCTTGTCGAAGAAGGTTTCGGCCACCTGCTTGATCGCCCCATAGACCGAACGGACGACCGGCATCCGACTGACGAGGTCTTCGCCTGAGCGGATGACGGAACGACCGATCAGGCCCTTGGCCATCCAGCCGACCAGGATCGTGACGAACAGAAAGACCAGAACCCCGACGCCCCGGACCGGGAATTCGTAGTCCGGGCCAAGCATCCAGGCGATAAGCGCGTTGGGTTGATAGCTGGCCGGGATCAGCGGCAAGATCCAGCCGTCAATCCAGCCGATCACGGCCCAGACGAAATAGATCGTCAGCCCAATCGGCAGAACAACAACCAACCCGGTCAGAAAGCTTGCCCGCAGGCTTGCAAGAAAGCCACGTCGGTGTGTCGGGTGCGGGTCAGTCATTCGGGCTCCAGGCGGGCATCTGCAGATCGCAATCTATGGACCCTTGTGCCCCTTGCAAAGGGGGAGCTCAGGCTTTGGCTGTCCGGTCGGCGATTTCGCGGGCGATTTGGGCGGCCAATCGCGCATTGTTGAGAACCAGTGCGATGTTTGATGCAAGCGAGCGGCCTTCGGTCAGTTCAAAGATGCGCTGCAAGAGGAACGGCGTGACAGACTTTGCCGCGATGCCCTTGGATACCGCTTCGACCAAAGCGGCCTCGATATGGGGCAGGATTTCATCACGCGAGATTTCGGCGGCGGGGGGAATCGGGTTGGCGACAAGCTGGCCACCCGGAAGGCCCAAGGTTCCCCGCATCAGGTGGGCTTTGGCAATGGTGGTGGCGCTGTCCATTCGCAGCGGGGCCTTCAGGCCCGACGAGCGCGACCAGAAGGCCGGGAAATCGTCCTGTCCGTAGGCGATGACTGGAACGCCCAGGGTTTCCAGCACTTCCAGCGTTTTGGGCAGGTCAAGGATTGCCTTCGCGCCGGCGGCAACCACCGTCACTGGCGTTTCGGCAAGTTCGCGCAGGTCGGCAGAGATGTCGAAACTGGTTTCCGCCCCGCGATGTACGCCGCCTATGCCGCCGGTGGCGAAGACGGAAATCCCGGCCAGATCGGCGCAGATCATCGTGGCGGCAACCGTCGTGGCCCCGGTGCCGCCGGTGGCAAGGCAGGCCGCAAGATCGGCGCGGGAAAGCTTGGCAACGCCCTTGGCTTGCCCCAGTTGATCCAGTTCTTCGGCGGTCAGACCGATGTGGATCTTGTGGTCCATGATGGCGATGGTTGCTGGCACGGCCCCATTGGCGCGCACTTCGGCCTCGACCAGACGGGCGGTTTCTACATTCTGCGGAAAGGGCATTCCATGGGTGATGATCGTGCTTTCAAGCGCGACGATCGGCAGACCCTTGGCCCGCGCAACGGCGACCTCGGGCGAATAGTGAAGGGGCAGGGTCATGTTCCGATTTCTCCTGAAACATAGGTTGCGGCGGCGCGGAGGGCTTCGTCCAGTGCCTCTTGTCGGGAAGCGCCGCGCTGTTCGGCCACAAGATGCGCGGCCATGAAGGTATCGCCTGCGCCCGTGACGCGGGTGACAAGGACATGTGGCGGCTGGCCTTCGATCACGCCGTGACCCTTGCGGCCTTCGGCAGCGGGTTTGCCGCCGTCTGTGACCAGAACCCGACCCGCGCCGCGATCAAGCAGGGCCGAGGCGGCCTTGACAGCGGTCGCGTGTTCGGACCGGGCAAGGATGTTGGCTTCTTCACGGTTGACGTAAAGCGTGGCCGTGGGATGCGCGATCAGCGGCAGCAGGCGTTTGGCCTTGCCAGGCGAGGCGGGGGCCACGCGCAGATCGGCGGCGGCGAACAAAGGCGATGCCGCGATATCAGACAAAAGGCCTTCCGTCAGGTTGCCGTCCAGGGCAATCAGGCCGGGCCATGGGTGTTGGGCGCTGCCAAGCGTGCCATCGCCGAGCGGACGCAGGATCTTGTCGCCAGCGGCTTCCAGCGAGTGGGCATCGGCTATCGCGGCGATCAGACCGTTTGCCCCTTCGACCGCCATGTAACGGTCGGTGGGCAGGTCGTCGGACCGGTAGACATGCGCTGTGACCAGTCCCATCCGGTCACAGGCGGCAATCAGTTCGTCGCCCTCGGAGTCGCGACCGATGGCGGTCAGGATCGCCGGATGCAGCCCGAACCGGCGCAACGTCATCGCGATGTTCATCGCCACCCCGCCCGGAAGCCGGGTGATCCGCCCAGGCACGTCGGACCCAAGCCGCATCGAGGTGGGCGAGCGACCGATGATGTCCCACAGGATGGAACCGATGCAAAGTATGTCAGGTGTCATGCTGCCTTCATCGTGGTTCCCAAGTCTGGGGTCAACCACGGCCTGTGGTGGTGACAGCGTGTTTGGGGCAGAAGCTGTCGGTCTAGGCGTGCTGGAAGACCGCCTTGACCATCTGTCGGGCTAGAAGGACCTGACGCACCAGGACCTGCGGTTCGCGCAGACCGCGTGAGACCACGATGGCCCCGGTGATCACCGCGTTCAACATGTCGGCCATCTCGCCCGGATCGATCGGGTCGCGGGGCGGATAGGCGGTGGCAATCGCGGCGAACTGCGCGACAAAGCGGTCGCGAAAGGCCAGATTGGCCTTGCGGTTCGCCGCCCGTACTTCGGCATCGAACAGGCGGTCCTGAAATATTGTGCTGGCCAGAATGCAGCCGGTATATCCGCCCGGCAGTTCTACATAACGCTCGGCCATCAGTCGCATCATGATCAGAATCTGTTGCAGCGGGTCATCGGAAAGTTGGGCGGCGCGTGACATGATCCCGGCCAGCATGTCACCCTCTTCAATGATCTGCCGTTCGATCAAAGCGCGGGCAAGGGCGTTCTTGTCGGGAAAATGATAGAAAAACCCCGCACGGCTGATCTTGACCGCTGTCGCGATTTCCTCGATCGACGTTGCCTCGAACCCCTTTTCCACAATCGCATCATATGCAGCCGCAAGGATGCGCTCGCGGGTGGCGGTTCGGGCAGGAAGCTGATCGGTCGTCATGGACATTGCTTGACTCGTGGTACAGTTGTCTGGGACGGGATCGTGTGACCACACGGGTCCAAGACAGCAACCTACTGACTTGGAACGCTTAGAATTCTTGGCGCTGGTGTACCACAGGTCGTCTGGCGCGTCGGGCGTATTGCCAGCACCTTGATGCCAGCCGGAAACTAACACCAAAAGGAGCGTGCCATGTCCGACGTTGAAATGCTATTGAAAGGTGAAAAGCCTTGGATCGCCGATGCGGGGCTTGAGACGGTGATGATCTTTCTGGAAGGTATCGACCTGCCGCATTTTGCGTCCTTTGCCTTGCTTGACAGCCGCGAGGGGCAGGCGGCACTGACCCGCTATTTTGACCACTTTGCCAAAATTGCGCGCGATGGGGCAACCGGCCTGATACTGGATACAGCGACCTGGCGGGCCAATATGGGCTGGGCTGCGGCAATGGGGCTGGACGGTGCGGATATACGAAAGGTCAATCTTGCGGCGGTCGCCTTTGCCCGCGCCTGCCGCGACCGGCTTGCAACCGCGACGCTGCCGGTCCTTGTCAATGGCGTTGTCGGACCGGGTGGCGACGGATATCGCGTTGACCGCGCCCTGTCGGCAGATGCAGCCGAAGCCTTGCACAGCCCGCAGATCGGTGCGTTGGCCGAGGGCGGAGTCGATCTTGTTTCGGCGGTTACCATGACCTATGCGGCCGAGGCCATCGGCATTGCTCGCGCCGCCCAACGCAACGGCCTCCCGCATGTGCTGTCCTTTACTCTGGAAACCGATGGCTGCTTGCCAAGCGGCCAAAGTCTTCAGGCGGCCATCGCCGAGGTCGACTTGGCCACCAGCCAAAGTGCGGCCTTCTACATGGTGAACTGCGCGCATCCGACACATTTCCGGGATGTGCTGGTTGGACCCTGGACCGCGCGCCTTGGCGGCATTCGCGCCAATGCCTCGCGGCAAAGCCACGCCGAACTTGACGTGATGACCGAGTTGGACGATGGCGATCCCGAGGAATTTGGCGCACTTTACGGTGAACTTGCACATCTTTTGCCAAATCTGCGACTGATCGGCGGTTGCTGCGGGTCGGATCACCGGCATGTCGGCGCGGCCTCGCGCCATGTCCATGGGCACTGACAGCACGGGGGCAGGCGATTGCACAGATCGGGGGTTGCAAATTCGGCAAAGCGCCAGTAATGGACCCCCACTTCACAGGTGAGGCTTGGTCCGTCACGGGGAGAAATCCCGTGCGGTCCGCCGGTTGCCCCCATCCGGGGGTGAAGACGGCCTCATCAAGGTTCAAACCGGAAAAGGACAAGGCATGGCTCTTCCCGAGTTCACCATGCGTCAGCTGTTGGAAGCTGGCGTTCACTATGGCCACCAGACCGCGCGCTGGAACCCCAAGATGGGCGAGTACATCTATGGCGACCGCAACGGCATTCATATTCTTGACCTGACGCAGACCGTTCCCTTGCTGGACACGGCGCTGAAGGTTGTGCGCGACACTGTCGCCAAGGGCGGGCGCATCCTGTTCGTCGGCACCAAGCGTCAGGCGCAGAAATCGGTCGCCGAAGCTGCCGAGCGTTGCGCACAGTTCTACATGAACCACCGCTGGCTTGGCGGCACGCTGACCAACTGGAAGACCATCTCGGCCTCGATCCAGCGTCTGAAGCATCTGGACGAAGTTCTTGGCGCGGGGGCTGAAGGCCTGACCAAGAAAGAGCGTCTGGGCATGGAACGCGACCAGGCCAAGCTGCAAGCTTCGCTGGGCGGTATCCGCGAAATGGGCGGCACCCCGGACCTGATCTTCATCATCGACGTTGGCAAAGAAGACCTGGCCATCCTTGAAGCGCAGAAGCTGGGCATTCCGGTCGTGGCCGTGGTCGACACCAACTGCTCACCCAAGGGCGTCACCCATGTGATTCCGGGCAACGACGACGCCGCCCGCGCGATCCAGCTTTACTGCGACCTGATTGCCCGCGCGGCACTGGACGGCATGTCGGCCCAAATGGGTGCTGCTGGTGTCGACCTTGGCGCGCTGGAAGCTGCTCCGGTTGAAGAAGCGGTTGCCGAAGTCGAAGCCTGATCGGCTTTCGCGTCACAGTCTTGTCACCCGGCGGGCCTAACCCGCCGGGACATGAATTTCAGGAGATGAAACCATGACGATCACCGCCCAAATGGTGAAGGAACTGCGCGACTCCACCGGCGCAGGGATGATGGATGCAAAGAAGGCCCTGACCGAGGTCAATGGCGACATGGAAGCAGCGGTTGACTGGCTGCGGACCAAGGGTCTTGCCAAGGCCGCCAAGAAGGCTGATCGCGTTGCAGCGGAAGGCCTTGTCGGTGTGGCTGTGTCGAACGGTCGCGGTGTCGCTGTCGAGATCAACTCGGAAACTGACTTCGTCGCCAAGAACGCCGATTTCCAGGCGCTGGTGCGCGATGTGGCCAATGTGGCGCTGACGGTCGGCGATTCGGTCGAAGTGGTGAAAGCCGCGCATCTGAACGGCAAGACGGTTGATACCGTCGTGCAGGAAGCCATTTCCCGCATCGGCGAGAACATGACCTTCCGCCGTCTTCACGTTCTGGAAGGCGACACGGTCGTCTCCTATGTCCACAACGCTGCGGCTGATGGCATGGGCAAGATCGGCGTGCTGGTTGCGCTGAAAGGCGACGCCGCCAAAGCACAGGCGATCGGCAAGCAGTTCGCGATGCACATTGCCGCAACCTCGCCCCTGTCACTGTCGGAAGCCACGCTTGACCCGGTCGTGCTGGAGCGGGAACTGGCCGTGCAGACCGCCAAGGCGCTGGAAGAAAACGCAGCCTCGGCCAAGCCGAAGCCCGATCAGGTGATCCACAACAACATCATCCCGGGCCGGATGAAGCGTTTCCTTGCGGAAAACACGCTGCTGGGCCAGGCCTTCGTGATCAATCCCGAACTGACCGTGGAAGCTGCGGCCAAGGAAGCGGGCGTCGAGATCACCGGCTATGCCCGCGTCGCTGTTGGCGAAGGCATCGAGAAGAAGACCGAAGATTTTGCCGCCGAAGTCGCCAAGGCGCTGCAGGGCTGATCGCTTAAGCCAAGGATGCAAGAAAGAGGGGCCGGTGCGGGGAACGCACCGGCCCTTACCTATTCACTCGTCAAGGCAAAGTCAGAAAACCTGCGCGGCGCGATCCGGGGAGGGGACCGCGCCGCTGCATCTCGCCCCAGACCTCGGGGAAGGGGGCAGAGGGGCGAGACAAAGGAATAGCCGCTTGGAAAAACACAGTCGAAGACTGAACACCCTGCGGACCTGCCAATCCCTGCCTGTCCGCCGTTCTTGTCGAAGGATGAACTTCAACAGGAACACGGATTTTGTCGCAGATGACGTTGGGGCATGCGAGTGAGGAAATCCTGACCCGGAGCAGGGCAGGGCAGGGCACGCCAGTAGGACGGAGCAGCTAACGGGCGGCTTGGGCGGCCTCGGGCAGGCGCTGGAAGATCATGTTCAGCATGGCACCTTTGGCCACCGCCTGCGCAGTGGTCTCTACGGCCAAAGCCTCGCGCGCAAGGCGCAGGTGCTTTTCCACCATCGCCGCTGAGACGCCCATCAAAAGCGCCACGTCCTGCGTGGTCTTGCCGTCAGCCACCCATTCCAGCGACTCGCGTTGGCGCGGGCTTAGGGCGCGACGGCGCGACAGTTGCGGCAGATGCACAATCGCCAGATGCATCATGTTGGACACTACCATGATCTCGTCGCGCCTTTCGGCATAGATCGTGTCCACCTCGGCCTGGCTGACCCCCGGATCGGCGATCAGCCCAAGGGCACCCTTTGACCGGGAGGAGGCATCGGGAAAACTGATCGACATGCCAGCCGTCACACCGGTCATCGCGTTCTGCTTGACGGCTTCCATCTCTTCGGGCGAAAGCTGTCCCTTTTCAAAGGCTTCCTTCACCCAGGTCCAAGTGCAGGAGCCCGAGTTGCGTTCACACCAGCGGAAGATCGGCGTCTTGGCGAAGAAGCCGCCCTGGAAATAGCGACGCACAAAGTCGGCATCACAAGTGGTCAGGAACAGCGCGTCATCCGGGTCGCCAATGGTTTTCAGGTGACGGAACCGCGTGTAGCCATAGTTGGCCCGCTTGAAGCCCATCTTGGCGAAATGGCCCGTGGCCAAGGCCCAAGCCTCGTCGATACTGGTCGCAGCCGCAATCCGGTTCAAAAGATCCAACAGGTTTCGGTCACTCATCTTACCCCCCAAAGGTCCGGTCGTGCTGCATAAGACGCTTAGCGCCGCAGTTTCCTTGGACTCGGCACCCTTGATAGGGGGTGAAATTCCGCCTGTCGAGCCTTTGGGTCAGGAATACCGGACTTGCGAGGGCAGTGCGGGTCTAGGTCAGGGCGGCTTCGGCTGCAGACCTTATCGCCTTGATGTTCGTGCCATAGGGCGCTGAATTCTCTGCCGAACCACCCTTGAACACAGCAGACCCCGCGACCAGCACGTCGGCACCGGCCTTGGCCACCAGAGGCGCGGTTGTCGCGGTGATGCCGCCATCAATCTCGATATGCACGGGCCGGTCGCCGATCATCTGTCGCAGTCGCTGGACCTTGGGCACCTGGCTCTCGATGAAGCTTTGCCCGCCGAAACCGGGGTTCACCGTCATCACGCAGACAAGGTCGACCATGTCCATCAGTTCCGCCACCGCCTCGGCCGGCGTGCCGGGGTTCAGCGCGACACCGGCCTTTTTCCCAAGCCCGCGAATGGCTTGCAGTGTGCGGTGAATGTGGGGGCCAGCCTCGACATGGGCGGTGATCACATCGGCACCGGCCTTGGCATAGGCCTCAAGATAGACGTCGACCGGAGAGATCATCAGGTGAACGTCCATCACACCCTTGATATGCGGACGGATCGCCGCACACGTGGCCGGGCCAAAGGTCAGGTTCGGGACGAAATGACCGTCCATCACATCGACATGCACCCAATCCGCGCCTTGAGCCTCGATTGCCCGGCATTCGGCACCGAAATTCGCGAAATCGGCAGCAAGGATCGAAGGGGCTATCTTGATCGAGCGTTCGAACATGGGGCAGGCTCCATTGGCGTTGTGGCGTCATATCGTGGCCTATCCCGGCTTTCCAGCAGGTAATACATTACATAATACTGATTATGCGCTAATTGGCATGGGCTGGAACAGGCCCCTGTCCGCCCCATACCGACACCGGATGTCGCGCGTTGGGATGCAACGTCCAGTGGCCACGGCAGTCTGTCCCCACATAAACGGAGAGACACATGACCCTGCGCCGCACCCCCTTTCACGCCTTGGCATCTGCCATGGGCGCCCAGATGGGCCCTGTTGGCGGCGGGTTCCTGAATGTCCACAGCTACGGCGATGTGCAGGCCGAACATCTGAACACGCGAACCAACGTCGGCGTGCAAGACCTTTCCACCATGGGGAAAATCGACATCAAGGGACCCGAGGCCGAAGCCTTGGTCAACCACCTGATCGTCAACAATGCCGCCGCAATGGCGCCAGGACAGGCGCGTTATGCCAGCGTCTGCGCCCCCGATGGCGGGATCATGGACGACCTGACGCTGTTCCGTCTGGGCGCTGAACATTTCCTCGTCGTCTCTGGATCCCGCAACCGTCTGAAGATGCGCGACTGGTTTTCCAGCCATGCCACGGGCCGCCGCGCCTATGTCACCGACATCACCGCCGCCATCGCCTTTCCCACCATTCAGGGCCCTAATTCCCGCGCCCTCCTTCAATCCTTGATTGGAGATGCCGATCTAACCGCCCTGAAACGCTGGCATTTTACATCCGGAACTCTTGACGGAACCCGCGTGATGATCTCGCGCACCGGGGTGACGGGCGAGTTGGGCTTCGAGCTTTTCGTCCCCGCGGATGAGGCTGCCGGGGTCTGGAACGCCCTTTTCGCCGCAGGCGGTGCCTTTGGTCTGAAACCCTATGGCGTGAAGGCGATGTTCACGCTGGGGCTGGAGAAACTCTATCCCGCGCATGGCATCGACATGGACGAAAGCAACACGCCCTTCCACGTCGGCACCGACGCTTTCGTCAAGTTCGACAAAGGCGATTTCATAGGCCGCGACGCGCTCATGCGGGTGCGCGATCAGGGTACGCCAACCAATTGGGTCGGTCTGACTCTGACAGGCGAAACCCCTGCCCCGGACCTGACCCCGGTCATGGTGGACGGTCGCCAGATCGGCCACATCACCTATTCCGATCACGGCTATTCGGTCGGCAAGCTGCTGGCCAGCGCCCATATCGCGCGGGAATTTGCGGTTGAAGGTCAGATCGTGACCGTTCTGGACCAACCAGCCACCGTCACCCGCAAACCCTTCTTCGACCCCGAGGGCGCGCGGTTGCGATCCTGACCCCACAAACGAAAACGGCCCGGTCGCGCTGACCGGGCCGTTCCGTCATTTCAAAGCCGATATTCAGCCGACCAGTTCAAGGCCCGAGAAGAAGAAGGCGATCTCGCGCGCGGCCGAAGCCTCCGAGTCCGACCCGTGGACCGAGTTTTCGCCCTTCGACAGCGCGAATTCCTTGCGGATCGTGCCAGCGGCGGCGGCGGCCGGGTCGGTCGCGCCCATCACTTCGCGGTTCTTGGCAATCGCGCCTTCGCCTTCCAGCACCTGCACGACGACCGGCTCGGACGCCATATAGGCCACAAGCTCGCCATAGAAGCCGCGCTCCTTGTGCTCGGCATAGAAGGCACCAGCAGTTTCAGTCGACAGGCGGATACGCTTCGACGCGACGACGCGCAGGCCTGCGTCTTCGAACTTGGCAACGATCTTGCCGGTCAGGTTGCGCTTGGTGGCATCGGGTTTGATGATCGACAGGGTACGTTCAACGGCCATTTGGCACTCCATAAGGTTGGGGCCATCGTGGCCCTTTTCGGATGGCGCGGCTGCTATCACGCCCTGCCCCGATTGGAAAGGTCCTGCGGCATTGACCTTGGGGCCGCCTTCGGGCAATCCCGCCCCCATGCTGAAGATCGAAGACATCACCTATTCCGTCGAAGGCCGCCCCCTGTTCGAGGGCGCCTCTGCCACCATTCCCACCGGCCACAAGGTTGGCCTTGTCGGGCGCAACGGCGCGGGCAAGACCACGCTCTTCCGCCTGATCCGGGGCGAACTGGCGCTGGAGGGCGGTGCGATCACCCTGCCCCAGCGCGCCCGGATCGGTGGCGTGGCGCAAGAGGTGCCGTCCTCCGACACCTCGCTTCTGGATACGGTCCTTGCCGCCGACACCGAACGCGCAAGCCTGATGGCCGAGGCGGAAACCGCGCATGACCCGCACCGCATTGCCGAAATCCAGCACCGCCTGTCGGATATCGATGCCTGGTCCGCCGAAGGCCGCGCCTCGGCGATCCTCAAGGGCCTTGGCTTTGATGCCGAAAAGCAGTTGATGCCCTGCAGCGCGTTTTCCGGCGGCTGGCGGATGCGGGTGGCCTTGGCAGGCGTCCTGTTCGCCCAACCCGACTACCTGCTTCTCGACGAACCGACGAACTATCTGGACCTTGAGGGCGCGCTCTGGCTGGAAAGCTACCTTCAGAAATACCCCCACACCGTCCTGATCATCAGCCACGACCGCGGCCTTCTGAACCGCGCCGTGCAGGGCATTCTGCATCTGGACAACCGGAAACTGACCTACTGGCAGGGCGGCTATGACCAGTTTGCCCGCCAGATGGCCGAACGCCGCGCGGTCCTGCAGGCCGAGGCGAAGAAGGTCGAGGCGCGGCGCGCCCATCTGCAAAGTTTTGTCGACCGGTTCAAGGCCAAGGCGTCCAAGGCCGTGCAGGCACAGTCCCGCGTGAAGATGCTGGAAAAGCTGACCCCGATCACTGCGCCCGAGGATGCCAAGAAGGTCGTCTTCACCTTCCCCAAGCCCGAGGAACTGCCGCCCCCGATCATCAACCTTGACGGCGCGGCGGTGGGCTACGGCGGCCCGCCCATCCTGCGCCGCCTGAACCTGCGGATCGATCAGGACGACCGGATCGCCCTTCTGGGCCGGAATGGTGAAGGGAAATCCACCCTTTCCAAGCTGTTGGCGGGCAAACTTCAACCTTCCGAAGGCCGGATGGCCAAGTCCTCGAAACTCCGAATCGGCTATTTCGCCCAGCATCAGGTGGATGAACTGCATCTGGACGAAACGCCGCTCCAGCACGTCATGCGGCTTCGCCCCGCCGAGGCGCCGCCGAAACTGCGCGCCCGGCTCGCGGGCTTTGGCCTGATGGCCGATCAGGCCGATACCGTCGTCGCGCGCCTGTCCGGCGGCCAGAAGGCACGCCTGTCGCTCCTGCTCGCCACCATCGATGCCCCGCACCTCCTGATCCTCGACGAACCGACCAACCACCTTGACATCGAATCCCGCGAAGCGCTGGTCGAGGCGTTGACCGAATATTCCGGCGCGGTCATCCTTGTCAGCCACGACATGCACCTTCTGGGCCTGGTGGCCGACCGGCTTTGGCTGGTCAAGGCCGGCGCTGTTACCCCCTATACCGAGGATCTTGAGGCCTATCGCCGTCAGCTTCTGGCCGGGGATGACGAGGTTAAGACCGCCACGCAACCCATTGCGAAGCAGAAGAAAGCAAGCCGCGACGAAGTTCTGATCCTGAAAGCCGAGGTCCGCAAATGCGAGGACCGGCTGGCCAAGCTGAACGACATGCGTGACAAGCTGGCGAAGAAACTGGCCGACCCGGAATTGTACGAAGACACCCGCAAGGGGGAACTGGCCACCTGGAACGCGAAATACGCCGAAGTGATGGACGCTTTGGACAAGGCAGAGGCCCTTTGGCTTTCTGCGCAAGAGAAGTTGGAGTCTGCTACTTGACCAGCCTCGCCCGCGCCATCGAGATTGCCGTCGAAGCCCATTCCGGGCAGACCGACAAGGCCGGAGCCCCCTATATCCTGCATCCGCTGCGGGTGATGCTGGCGCTTGAGGGCGAAGAGGACCGGATCGTCGGCGTCCTGCATGACGTGATCGAGGATTGTCCCGATTGGACGCCCGAACGTCTTCGCGATGAGGGCTTCTCGCCTGCGGTGCTGACGGCGCTGGCCCATGTGACCAAGCTTTCGGAAGACGAAGACTACCCCGCCTTCATCGCACGGGCGGCACAGAACCCGATCGCGCTTCGGGTGAAACGGGCCGATCTTCTGGACAATCTGGATGTCCGACGGCTGCCGCACGTCAGCGAAAAGGACGGCCGCAGGCTGACCAAGTATCTGGCCGCATTGGCACAATTGGGGTCGGGTTAACCCAAGGGTTCATCTGGACCCGCAGGTTCCGCTTTCCAAACCCTTGAAAGCCGGGCGCTCTGCAGGCTGACCGGACCCGAGGCCACCGATGCCGATGCCCTGGACCTACCGCCAAGCAACCCGCGAATGGCAGGCCTTTCTGGCCGAGGCGCGCGACGCGATGAACCTTGAAAGCGACAACGCTACCTTTACCGCCGTGCAGGGCGTGTTGCAGGCCTTCCGCCGCCGCCTGACCCCACAACAGGCCATCGACTTTGCGCAGGTCCTGCCCTCGGTCTTGCGCGCGCTTTTCGTGGCCCACTGGCATTTGGCCGATCCCGCCGCCCCCGGCACCCGCTCCGACTGGACGGCCGAGGCGATGGCGCTGCGGCCCCATCACAACCTGACCCCGCAATCCTGCGTGGCGGCGACGGCGCTTGCGCTTCGCAAGTCGGTCCTGCGCGAAGACCTTGACCGCGTGCTGGCCACTCTGCCCGCCTTTGCTGCCGACTTCTGGTCCACGCCCGGCATCGACCCCGCGACCCTCGGTCCTTCGATCATCTGAGCCAGTTCGCCGCCGCAGGTTCCGCTTCCCAAACACCCGGCCACCGCCTACCCTGCCCCCAACGCAGGAGCCAGAATGCCCGAGACCGCCTTCCTGATCACCGCCTTCGCCACGCTGTTCGTGGTGATCGACCCGCCGGGTCTGGTGCCGCTGTTCATCGCGCTGACCAGGGGCATGGATGCCGAGAGGCGCAAGGCGATGGCGCTGCGGGCCTGCATCATCGCGACCTGCCTCTTGCTCCTATTCGGCGTGGCGGGCGAAGCGATCCTGACCTTCATCGGCATCTCGATGCCCGCCTTCCGGATCGCCGGGGGGATGCTGCTTTATCTGACGGCGTTGGACATGCTTTTTGAACGTCGGACTCAACGTCGCGAAGGCCAGCAGGCCGAACCGGACCACGATCCTTCGGTCTTCCCGCTGGCGACGCCGCTGATTGCCGGGCCGGGGGCAATTGCCACGATGATCCTTTTGGTTGGACAATCCGGTGACAGTTGGTCCGGGACCTTTGCGGTCCTGACATTGTTGGTCTTCATGATGGTTGTGACCTATGCTTTCCTTCTGGCCTCGCCACCGATGGAGCGGATGCTTGGCCGGACCGGAACGATTGTCATCACCCGGCTTTTGGGCATGTTGCTTGCAGCGCTTTCCGTCCAGTTCGTCATAGACGGCGTGCGGGGCACGGGTCTGATTGGCTGATCTTGACCCGACCAAAACCCGACAGAACCTGTGATGCCCATGGATAGTGAAGACCTTCCCCGACTTGTCTACCTTGGACTGATCCTTGCCGCGCTTGGTGGCTGGGTCGTCGTAGAATTTCGCCAACGCATGGGTCAGGGCCTGCGGATGGCTTTGGCCTGGGGAATGATCTTCCTGGCTACTGTTGCGGGGTATGGCCTTTGGCAAGATGTCCGCCGAGCGATGACCGCGATGGATGTTGGCGACGGGAGCCAAATCGAGCTGAAGCGGATGCCGGACGGGCATTACTATGTGACGCTGCAGATCAATGGGACCGATGTCTATTTCATGATCGACACTGGCGCCTCGGGCATGGTTCTGACGATGGAAGATGCGCGGCGCCTTGGCTTTGATCCCGACAGTCTTGCATTTCTGGGTGAATCCTACACGGCAAACGGCATGGTCCGAACGGCGATGGTCACCCTGCCCCTGGTCAAGCTTGGCCCGTTTCGTGACACGGATTTCCGCGCCTATGTCAACGAAGGCGAGCTTTTTGAATCGCTTTTGGGGATGGACTATCTGGGCAAGTTCCGGATCGAGCTTGAAGGCGACAGGATGATCCTGCAACGTTAGAGGTAACGGAGGTTTGGGGCCGCTGCTTTGCCTTAGCGGGCGGCACTTTCGGCCTTCTTCTCCCATCGACCGCTTTCATCTGACCAATACTGCGCCTGATGACCTGCGGCGGTGATCTCTTTCCATTGCAGGCGCGCGGCCTGGACCCGTGCGTCATCCCCACCATCGAACAGGATCCAGACCCGTTCCATCGTGGCAAGCTCGGGGTCGGTGGCCTCCGCCCCATCCACAAGTGCCAGCACCCTGGCCCCGTTTGCACCCTGCCCGCGCCCAAGAAGCACCGGCTGATCGGCGTCCTGCGGCCCAGCCTCCAACCCATGCGGCAAGAACGACTCATCGCCGCCGACGGTCCACAGCTCGGTGTCCAGACGCTCCAGCGCATTGGGATCAGTGCCACGGACCATCACCCGCCAGCCCTGCGCCAAGGCACGCGGGGCATTCACTGCCAGCATTTCGGCAACCGAGGATTGCCGGAGATGATAGAACATCACGGTGCCCATGAACGCTCCAACCGGTATGTCACCACGATAGCGAGGACCGCCCGCACGGGAGGGACGAGCGGCCCCATGATTGCGTCAGCCCTTCTCGAACCGGTCGCGGATCAACCGGTCAAGCGCCATCACGCCCCAACCTGTCGCACCTTTGGGTGCCAGTGCCGTGTCCGACTTCAGCAGCGCGGTTCCGGCGATGTCGAGGTGGCACCACGGCACATCCGGCTTGACGAAGCGTTGCAGGAACTGCGCTGCGGTGATTGCGCCGCCATCGCGCCCACCGACGTTCATCATGTCGGCAATCCGCGATTTAAGTTTGGCGTCATAGGCATCGCCCATCGGCATCCGCCATGCCCCTTCGCCTTCCGACTTGGCGGCGGCAAGGAAGGCATTGCAGAGGTCGTCATTGTTGGAAAAGACGCCCGTGTTTTCATGCCCAAGCGCAATGATGATCGCCCCGGTCAGGGTGGCCAGGTTGATCATGCCCGTCGGCTTGAACCGTTCCTGCGCGTACCAAAGCACGTCGGCCAGCACGAGACGACCTTCGGCATCAGTGTTGATTACTTCGATCGTGTCGCCCTTCATCGATTTCACAACGTCGCCCGGCCGTTGTGCGCGGCCATCTGGCATGTTTTCGACGATCCCGACCAGACCGACGACATTGGCCTTGGCCTTGCGCAGTGCCAGCGTGCGCATCACGCCCGCCACAACACCTGCACCGCCCATGTCCATGGTCATCTCTTCCATGCCCGCTGCGGGCTTGATCGAGATGCCGCCGGTATCGAACACGACGCCCTTGCCGATCAGCGCAAAGGGTGCCTCGCCCTTCGGACCACCGTGCCATTGCATGACAACAACCTTGGAGGGGCATTCCGACCCCTGCCCCACGCCCAGAAGCGCGCCCATGCCCAGCTTGCCAAGCTGGTCTTCCTCGAGGATCTCGACGTCAAGGCCCAGTTCCTGCATCGCCGCCAACCGGGCTGCAAAGTCATGCGTGGTCAACACGTTTGCGGGTTCGTTGACCAGATCGCGGGTGAAGAACACGCCTTCGGCAACGGCGGCCATCGGGGCGGCGGCGCGGGCCACGATTTCGGGGTTGGTGACCATCAGATGCACCGGACCCTTGGCAGTCTTTTCCCCGGTCTTGTGCGCATCAAACTCATAGGCCCGCATAGCAAGACCAAAGGCGATGTCGGCCGCACGGGGATGCCCCTCGGCCAGCACGAGCGATGCCCCTGCCGCATGGCTCTTGCCGACAGCCGCCCCTGCCTTGCGGGCCTGCGCGGCATCGGCCTTCTTGCCCAAACGCAGGATCAGCACGGTCTCCGCGGCAAGGCCTGCAGGAAAGGCCAGTTCCATCGCGTCACCGGCCTTGAGCTTGCCAAACGCCTCGGACGCCAATGCCCGACCAAGGGCGCCGCGTGTCAGCCGGTCAAGACGGCGGAAGGCCGGGCTTGGGGTCTGGTCCGGCTCGGCCAGAACGGCAATTCGTCCGGTAGCGGTGGCAAGGGTTTCCAGCGCGGTGGCTTGGAACTGGATCGGTAGGGGATGGGACATCGAAACCTTCGTCTTTCTGCGCATGCCGGTGGTCGGCGAGCCTTTGCCGCAGGCTACAATCGGCTCGGGGAATTGGCCAGATATGAGTTTTCGCCGCCCCAGAATTCCGCTAGGGTCATCGCAACATCTTGTGGGGCCAAGCGCTGACATGTCCAGATTCGACAGATATCTCCTGTCGCAACTCATGCAGTTGTTTGGGTTTTTTGCCCTTGTGCTGGTCGCAGTCTATTGGGTGAACCGGGCGGTGGTGCTGTTTGACCAGTTGATCGGCGATGGACAATCGGCACTGGTCTTTCTGGAATTCTCGCTTCTGACATTGCCAAACGCGATCCGGCTGGTGCTTCCGGTCGCGGCTTTCGCGGCGACGGCCTATGTGGTGAACCGCATGATGCAGGAAAGCGAACTTGTGGTGGTGCAGGCCACCGGCTTTTCCGGGTTTCGCCTTGCCCGCCCCGTGGCCTATTTCGGGCTGCTGGTCATGCTGATGCAGCTGGTTCTGGCCAATGTGCTTGTCCCCGCCAGCCAGCGCATCCTCAGCACCCGGAGCGCCGAAATCGCGCAGAACGTCACGGCCCGGTTTCTGAATGCCGGGCAGTTCATGCATCCGGCAGAAGGCATCACCATATTTATCGGTGAAATCAGCCCGACGGGCGAGTTGAACAATCTTTTCCTCGCCGATGAACGGGATCCAGCGCAGCGGTTGGCATATTCCGCCCGCAAGGCCTTTCTGGTCCGGGGGGAGTCTTCCCCGAAACTTGTTATGCTGGACGGATCGACCCAAGGTCTGGTGCGGGGTGACGGACGATTGGCGGTTACCCGGTTTTCCGACTTTACCCTTGATCTTGCCGGTCTTGTGAAGGCTGCGGACTCTGACCGCACTTCGATTGCCGCCCTGCCAACTCGTGACCTCTTGACCGCAAACCCCGCCGCAATGGATCGGGTCGGGGCAAATGTGGGTGAAATGCATGAGGAAGGTCATACCCGGTTGGCCTCGCCGCTCATGGGGCTTGCCGCCCCGCTTCTGGGGTTTGCGGCATTGATGCTGGGTGGATTCTCGCGTTTTGGCCTTTGGCGGCAGATGGGGCTGGCGGTCGGGCTCTTGATCGGGATGCAGCTTCTGTGGACTTGGGGCGGCAGTGAAGCGATCCAGACCGAAGGGGCCTGGCCCGCGGTTTATCTTGCGCCTTTGGTCGGGCTTTTTACCGCGCTTGCGCTTCTTTGGTATGGCCAGCAACCCAAACGCCTGCGAAGGGTTGCGACATGACCTTAAGCCTGTACTTCGCCAGACGATTTCTTTGGAACATCACTCAGGTCTTCCTGATTTTCTTCGGCATCCTGCTTCTTGTCGACACCATTGACCAGTTGCGCCGGTTTTCTGATGCCGACATCGGTCTGGCGCGGGCCGGGCGTTTTGCCCTGTTGAATGTACCCGAGTCACTCTACCGGATCCTGCCCCTGATCCTTGTCATGGGGGCAATCGTGAATTTCCTTGGCCTTGCCCGGTCATCTGAACTTGTGGTGGTCCGGGCAGCGGGGCGGTCCGGCCTTCGCTTTCTTCTGACCCCGCTTATCGTCGCCGTTCTGCTGGGCGCCGTCACGATTGCGCTTTTCAATCCGCTGGTTGCGGCAACCTCGAAACGCTATGACGCCGAGCGCGCGGCCCTAAGCCAAGGTGGTGGTTCTGTACTTTCGGTGTCAGACACCGGGCTTTGGCTGCGCCAGGGAAGCGAGACCGGTCAAACTGTGGTTCAGGCCGCACGGTCGGGACCGGATGGCACCGAACTTTTCGGCGCCACTTTCTTGACTTTTGGCCCGGAAGGCCAGCCGATCACCCGGATCGAAGCCGAAACCGCCAGGCTTGGGGGCGAGGGTTGGACCCTGACCGGGATCAAGACCTGGAACCTGCGTGACGCCAACCCGGAATTGACGGCAACGACGGCGACTGGCCCCGTGACCCTTGCGTCGGACCTGACGCCGGAACGGATTCGCGACGGCTTTGGCAGTCCATCCGACATCGCGATCTGGGACCTTCCCGGCTATGTCAGTGACCTTGAACGCGCCGGGTTTTCGTCGCTGGCCTATCGACTCTGGTTCCAGATGGAACTTGCCCAGCCCTTGCTGATGGCCGCCATGGTTCTGGTTGCAGCGGGCTTCACGATGCGGCATGTCCGGTTTGGCGGAACCGGGCGAATGGTGCTTTACGCGATGCTTTCAGGCTTTGGCATCTTCTTTCTACGCAATTTTGCGCAAGCGATGGGCGATACCGGACAAATTCCGATTGCGCTTGCCGCCTGGGGCCCGCCAAGCATTGCCATGCTGATGTCGCTTGGGTTCCTCCTGCATCTTGAGGATGGCTGATGACCCGCTTCCTCGCCCTGTTTGCCCTGATCCTTGCTCTGGCGCTTCCCGCCCGGGCGCAGGATCTTGCAACCCTCGTCTCGGACCGGCTGGAGATTACCGGTGACACCGCGCTGATCGCGGATGGCAATGTCGAAGTCTTCTTCAAAGGCCGCAAGCTGACCGCATCGCGCATTGTCTATGACCAGGCAACCGGTCGCCTTGAGATCATCGGGCCGATCACGCTGACAGAAGCCAGCGGCAAGATCATGATCCTGGCCTCGCAGGCAGAGCTGGATGCCGACCTGAACGAAGGCATCCTGACCAGTGCCAAGATGGTGCTGAACCAGCAACTGACGATTGCCGCAGAACGTATCATGCGCACCGGCAACGGTCGCACGACACTGGAAACCGTCGCGGCGTCGTCCTGCAAGGTCTGCAAGGAACACCCGATCCCGCTTTGGGAAATCCGGGCCCGGAAGGTAACGCACGACGAGGCACAGCAAGAGTTGACCTTCGATCACGCCCAAATGCGGCTGGCTGGCGTGCCGATCTTCTATATCCCCCGGCTTCGGATGCCGGACCCGACAAAGGACCGCGCGACCGGCTTTCTGATGCCAAGCGTCCGCTCTACCTCGGAGCTTGGGACGGGCATCAAGATTCCCTATTTCATAGCCCTTGGACGGTCGGCCGATCTTACCCTGACACCTTACATCACGACCAAAGGCAGCCAGACCGTCGATCTTCGCTATCGCCGGGTGTTCGCCAACGGCACAATCGAGATGAACGGTGCCATATCCCGTGACAGTCTGGTGCCGGGGTCGACCCGTGGCTATCTGTTTGTCGATGCGGCCTTCAAGCTGCCGCTGAACTTTGGGCTTACGGTAAAGGGCCAGACCGTTACCGACCCGGCCTATCTGCTTGACTATGGGATCGATACGGCAGACCGCTTGGACAGCCGGATCGAGGCGAGCCGCACCCGCCGTAATGAACATATCTCGGCCCGGATCATCAGCTTCCAGACCCTGCGCGACAGCGAAGACAACACCACGATTCCGTCGATCATCTCGGACTTGACGTTCCACCGCCGGTTTTCGCTGGGTTTCCTTGGTGGCGAAGGCGGGCTAAGGTTCCAGACCCACAACCATGTTCGCACCTCGTCGAGCCCATTGGACGGGGCCGACAGTGACACGATTGCCGATGGCCGCGACCTTGCCCGGATTTCTGCCCGCATCGACTGGCGCCGCAGCATCTTTCTTCCCGGCGGGATCGAAGGGGTGGTTCTGGGCGAAGCAACGGCTGACGCCTATCGGATTTCGGAAGATGCCGTGTTCAACGGCAAGACAACACGAAGCCATGGCAGTGTCGGGGTCGAATTGCGCTGGCCCTGGGTCAAGGCCACTGACTCGGGCGTCACCCATGTGATCGAACCGGTTGCCCAGTTCATCTGGTCACCATCCAACTTCGAGACCCTGCCGAATGAAGATTCGGTCCTGGTCGAGTTTGATGAAGGCGGTCTCTTTCAGCTTGACCGTTTCCCCGGTTCGGACGCCGTTGAACGAGGTCCGCGTGCCAATGTCGGCATCAGCTGGACCCGCTATGACCCGAACGGTTGGACCCTTGGGGTCGTATTGGGCCGCGTCTACCGCAACGCCGATCTTGGGCAATTCGGCCCCGGCTCGGGCCTTGCAGGGCAACAGTCCGACTGGCTGGCGGCCCTTAGCCTTGACACGGGGGACGGCCTTGGCCTGACCGCGCGCGCTGTCTTTGATCAGGACCTGGCCCTGACCAAAGGCGAGGCGCGACTTAGCCTTGTGCGACCGAAGACTTCGCTTTCCGGCTCGATCATCTGGGCTGTGGCCGACCCGACCGAAAACCGGCCCGACCCGACGCAGGAGTTTGCGCTTGATGCGCAGCGCAAATTCGGTCCGAACTGGGTTGGCAAGCTTTCCGGTCGCTATGATTTTGCTGCCGATGCGGGCACGGTGGCCGGGCTTGGTGTCGAATACATGAACGAATGCGTGCGCTTTGGCGTTTCCCTCTCGCGTCGCTTCACGTCCTCGACTAGTGTGACGCCGACAACGGATTTTGCCTTGTCGCTCGACCTGATCGGGTTCGGCAGTGGCGCATCCGGTGGGCCGGCACGCACCTGCAGGCAGTGACGGACGGAATGAAGGAAACGGCGGGCAAAGACTCGCGGGATCAAGGAAAGAACGGCTGAGGCGATGACACTCTCCTTTCTGAAACGTCAGGCGGCGGCTCTGGTCTGTGGGTTTGCCCTTTCCGGCGCGGTTCTTGCGCAGGACCTCTTTTCGCCTCGGATTTATGTGAATGACAAGGTCGTCACCCAATATGAGGTGACCCAGCGTGCCAAGTTCCTTGAAATACTTGGCGCGCCGGGCGACCCCGAGGAAGAAGCGCTGAAGGCCCTGATCGAAGACCGGCTGCGGCAGGTCGAGGCCGAAAAATATGATATGTCCGCGACCGAAGCCGAGCTGAAGTCCGGGATGGATGAATTTGCAGCGCGTGCGAACCTAACGGCCGACGGTCTGATCGCGGAACTGGAAAAGGTCGGAATCGCAGGGGAAACCTATCGCGATTTCATCCTCGCGGGTGTCGTCTGGCGAAAGGTCGTGCGCGCAAAATTCGCCGGCGCAGTGTCAATAAGCGACAATGAGATCGATCTGGCGCTTGCCGCGGCGGCGCGGGAACAGGCGCTGCAGATTCTGGTGTCCGAACTGGTCATCCCGGTGCAAAGCGACGAAGAGAAGGCCGCCGCCCTTGATCTGGCGCGTGATCTTTCGGCATCGCTGGCCGGCGAAGGCTCTTTCTCTGCGGCGGCGAAGGAATATTCAAAATCCCCGACCGCTGCGAACGGGGGACGGCTTGATTGGATGCCGCTGTCCAACCTGCCCGGAGAGCTTGGCGCGAAGATCCTTTCGCTTGCTCCCGGTGAGGTTTCTGACCCTGTCATCGTTCCGGGGGCGGTCGTTCTGTTCCTCTTGCGCGATGTGGCAGTGGACAAAAGCGTGAAACCGGTTGCGGTCACGGTCAAGTGGGCCGAATTTCTGGTGCCGGACGACGCCGCCGAAATCGGCCGCATCCGGGCCGCGGTCGATACCTGCTATGACCTGAACGGCCAGGCAAATGGTCTTCCGGAAGACCGCTTGACCATGACCACCCAACCCGCGTCCGAACTGCCTGCCGATGTCGGTCTGGAACTCGCGCGGCTTGACCCTGGTGAAAGCTCGGTCGCGCTGACAAGGTTGGGCTTCCGCCGCTTCTTGATGCTGTGCAGCCGCGAACCGACGCAGGAAGAACCAATCAATCGGGAAGTTGTCCGCGAGCAGCTTATCAACCGCAAGATCGAGGCAATGGCGGAAGGCTATTTGGAAGAGCTCCGCTCGGCCGCCGTCATCCGCGAACCGTGAGCGCGGCACCGATCCTTCTGACCTCGGGCGACCCCTCTGGCGTCGGCCCGGAGATCGCCATCAAAGCCTGGGAGGCGGGCGAGAGGTTTATCTGGATCGGTGATCCCCGACATCTGCCTGACGGTTGCAAATGGCGGGAGCTTGCCGATCTGGCCGAGGTGCTGCGACCGGGCCCGATGCCGATCCTGCGCCACGATTTTGCCGCTCCCGCAAAGCCCGGCCAGCCCAACCCCGCCAACGCCCGGGGCGTGATTGAGGTCATCGAACGCGCAGTTGCTTTGGTGCAGTCGGGAATTGCCGGCGCAATCTGCACGGCCCCGATCCACAAAAAGGCGCTGAAAGACGGTGCAGGTTTTGCCTTCCCCGGTCATACCGAGTTTCTGGCGCATCTTGCCGGGGTTGACCGCGTGGTGATGATGCTGGCCTGCCCCGAGTTGCGTGTGGTCCCGGCAACGATCCACATCGCGCTGTCCGAGGTTCCCGCTGCCCTGACCGAGGCTCTGCTTGAAGACACGATCCGCATCACCCATGCCAGCCTGATGCGCGATTTCGGGATTCCCGCGCCGCGACTGGCTGTCGCTGGCTTGAACCCCCACGCGGGCGAAGGCGGTGCAATGGGCTGGGAGGAGGAGCGGATGATCCGCCCGCTCGTGGCTCGGCTGGCGGCCGAAGGCATCGATATCCGTGGGCCAATGTCGGCAGACACGATGTTTCATGCCGCAGCCCGCAATACCTATGACGTAGCAATCTGCGCCTATCACGATCAGGCGCTGATTCCGATCAAGACCATCGATTTCGCAGGAGGGGTGAACGTGACGCTGGGCCTTCCCTTCGTGCGCACCTCGCCCGACCATGGCACGGCCTATGATATTGCCGGACGGGGGATTGCAGACCCTTCCAGCCTGATTGCAGCGCTGAGGATGGCGCGCGAGATGGCCGCGGTGCGCAAGGGTTGATCGTGGGAACCATCGACGGCCTGCCCCCCCTGCGTGATGTGATCCGGACGCATGAGCTGGTTGCAAGAAAGCAGCTTGGGCAGAACTTTCTGCTCGACTTGAACCTGACCGCCAAGATCGCACGATCGGCGGGGGACCTGTCGGGATGCGACGTTCTGGAGGTCGGGCCGGGTCCGGGCGGCCTGACGCGCGGGCTTCTGGCTGAAGGCGCGCGGCGGGTAGTGGCGGTGGAAAAGGACGCACGCTGTCTGCCAGCGCTGGCAGAGATCGCGGACGCCTATCCGGGTCGTCTTACCGTGCTGCATGGCGACGCGCTGGAACTGGACCTTGCCGCGCATCTGACGGCCCCGGTCAAGATCGTGGCCAACCTGCCCTACAATGTAGGGACCGAGCTTTTGATCCGCTGGCTGACGCCTGCAGCGTGGCCGCCCCTGTGGTCATCACTTACGCTGATGTTTCAAAAGGAAGTGGCCGAGCGGATCGTGGCAAAGCCAAGGACTGACCATTACGGGCGGCTCGCCCTGCTGGCGCAATATCGCTGCGACGCGAAGATCGTCATGACCTTGCCGCCTGAAGCCTTTACCCCAGCACCCAAAGTGCATTCGGCAGTTGTGCATCTGACCGCCCTGCCCCAGCCGCGATTTCCTTGTGACTTCAAGGTTTTGCAGCGCATAACTGCCATGGCCTTCAACCAACGGCGCAAGATGGTGCGGGCCAGCCTTAAGGGACTGGCACCGGGGATCGAGGGCATTCTGGAAAGCGTCGGCATCCCCCCGACCGCACGGGCCGAGGAGATCGGGTTGGAGGCATTCTGTGCTTTGGCCCGGGCTGTCGCCTAGGCCCTTACCTTCAAGTTCTTGGGATCGTAAAGCGGTGCCAGAGTGACCTCAGCCGGAACCCGTTCCGAGGCGACCTCCAGTTCGTAAGTGCCTGACATCACGAAATCTTCCGTCACGCCGCCCGGATGGCGAACAAAGCCCATGCCGATGGAGTTCTGGATCGTATGGCCAAAGCCGCCCGATGAGAGCCAACCCACCCGTTCGCCGTTCCGGTAGATCGTCTCGCGGCCCAGAAGCACCACATCGGGCGCGGTCGTGAAGGTGGCCATCCGTTTCTTGACCCCGCTTGCCAGTTGGGCGGCCACGGCCTCGCGGCCCTGGAAGGGAAGCCCCGATTTCATCTTCATGGCCCAGGCAAGGCCCGCCTCGACCGGGGTATGGTCGGGGCCGATCTCGGCACCCCAGGCGCGGTAGCCTTTTTCCAGCCGCAGGGTTTCGATCACCCGGTAGCCCGCGTTAACCGCCTGACCCGAGGCCATCAGCGCCTCATAGACGGTGACGGCGACTTCGGTCGGCATGTGGAGTTCCCAGCCCAACTCGCCGACATAGGTCACGCGAAGCGCCCAGACCGGGCAATTGGCGATGGAAATCTCGCGCGCGGTGGCGAAGGGGAAGGCCGCGTTAGACAGATCGTCAGGGGTCAGGGCCTGCAGGATGTCGCGCGATTTCGGGCCCATGAGGGACAGGACGGCATGGCCGGATGTCACGTCAATTGCCTGAGCATTGCCCTGCAAGTTACGGGCAATCCAGTCGAAATCATGGGTGGCAAAGCCGGTGCCGGTGGTGATGTAGAATTCATCCCGCGCCTTGCGGACGACGGTCACATCGGCCTCGATCCCACCTTTGGGGTTCAGCATCTGGGTGTAAATCAGGCTGCCCACGGGGCGGTCGACGTTCCCGGCGGCGATCCAGTTCAGCGCCTTGGCGGCATCCGGGCCCTTGACCAGGAATTTGCCAAAGCTCGTCTGGTCGATGACGATGGCGGCTTCCCGCGCGGCGCGGTGTTCGCGGCCCACGGCATTGAACCAACCGGGGCGTTGGTAGGAGTAGCGGTCCACCGGTTCCTCGCCCGGTCCCGCAAACCAGTTTGGGCGTTCCCAACCGAGTTTCTCGCCGAAGCAGGCACCTGCCGCTTTCAGATGTGCGTAGAGCGGCGAGCGGCGGGCGGGTCTTGCCGACTTCATCTCCTCGGAGGGCCAGGCGATGGTGTAGTGCTTGGCGTAGGCCTCCATCGTGCGGGTGCGGACATAGTCGGTTGACCGGTGCATCGGGCCGAAGCGGCAGATGTCGACGGGCCAGAGGTCATAAGGCGCCGAACCGCTGGCGACCCATTCGGCCAGCGCCATGCCTGCCCCGCCGCCGGAGGCGATGCCAAAGGCGTTGAAGCCAGCGCCCACGAAGAAATTGCGCAGTTCCGGTGCCTCGCCCAAGATGAAGTTGCCGTCAGGGGTAAAGCTTTCCGGCCCGTTGATCAGCTGCTTCACGCCCGCATTCGCAAGCGCGGGGACGCGGGCGATCGCGTCTTCCATGAACTGGGAATAGTGGTCGTAGTCGCTGTTCAGAAGCTCGAAGTGAAAGCCCTCGGGGATGCCGTTCAGCGCCCAGGGCTTGGGGTTGGGTTCATAGCCGCCCCAGACGAGGCCACCGACGTCTTCCTTCCAGTAGGTCAGCCGGTCGGGGTCGCGCAGGGTGGGAAGGCCGGGGGTCACGCCGGGGATCTTTTCGGTGACCATGTATTGATGTTCGACAGAAACGAGGGGGACGTTGACGCCCACGGTCGCCGCCAAGGTGCGGGTCCATTGACCGGCGCAGCAGACCACCTTTTCGCATTCCACCGTGCCGAAGGGGGTTTCGACGCCCCGGATGCTGCCGTCTTCGACGATGATGCGGGTGACCGGCGTATCCTCGAAAATCTTCACGCCCGACATCCGCGCGCCCTTGGCAAGGCTTTGGGTGATGTCCGAGGGGTTCGCCTGTCCGTCAGTCGGCAGATAGGCCGCACCGACAAGGTCGTCGATGGTCATCAGGGGCCAGAGGTCCTGCGCCTCTTTCGGCGTCAGAAGGTGCATTTCCAGCCCGAAGCTGTGCGCGGTCGTGGCCTGCCGCTTGACCTCGGTCCAGCGTTCGGCGTTGCAGGCAAGGCGCAATCCGCCGTTCATCTTCCAGCCGGTCTGCAGGCCGGTTTCGGCTTCAAGTGATTTGTAAAGGGCGACCGAATGGCCCAGAAGCTGGGTGATGTTGGCAGAGGTGCGCAACTGCCCCACCAGCCCCGCCGCATGGAAAGTGGTGCCCGAGGTCAGCTTCTTGCGCTCCAAGAGAACGGTATCCGACCAGCCCAGCTTGCCCAGGTGATAGGCGACAGAGGTGCCGACGATGCCGCCGCCGATGATGACGACGCGGGCGGAAGTGGGAAGTTCGGTCATTTCAAAGTCCTGTAGGTGGCAAGGGCCGCACGGTAGGTGTCAAGGTAGCTGGCCGTATAGGCCGAATAGTCGAAGTCGAGGTCCGAGTGGATTTCCTGCACCATGGACCACATCGCTTCACGCAGGGCAGCGGCGGCCTTCATCGCGCGGTAGCGGGACCAAAGATCGGCGTTGGGGCTGTGGCCGTAATAGCTGGCCAAAAGCCATTCCTCTTGCGCAGGGTCCAGACCGTTATTCGCTGCAAGCCCGCCAAGATCGAACAGCGGCGATCCCCAACCGGCATAATCCCAGTCGATCAGCCACATCCGGGTGCCGTCATGCAGGAAGTTCGCCGGAAGTAGGTCGTTGTGACCAAAGACCAGCTCGATCCGGCCAACTGCGGCTTCCAGCTCGACCGCTTCGTCCAGCAGTCGCTGCACCACGGGAAGATGAACCGACGCCCCTTCCCGCAGGGTTCCTGAATAGTCGCGAAGGACCTGGAACACCCAGAACGTCAGCGCCGGGCCTCGTAGGTGGCGAGGAATGTCCCGATGCGTCTGTTGGACCAGTTGCAGCGCGAGCTTAAGGTTTTCGGGCTGTTGAAGATCCTCGGCGGTCATGGTCCGGGCTTGGATGAAGTCAATCACCAAGGCCCCCGGTTCGTGGTACAGCACCGCAGGGGACACGCCTGCCGCATGGGCGGCATGGCTGGCGGCCAGTTCATTGAACCGCATGATCTGATGCACCGGTATATCGTCACCGATCCGCACCACCGCGCGGCGCACATCGTCGGTGACCAGCACGTTCAGGTTGGTGATCCCGCCACCTAGTGGCACTCCGGATGCCTTGCCAGACCAGATCGGCAGGGCAAGGGCACGGTCAATCGGATTGGTGGGGTGCTTCATCGCTTCACTGCCTTCGCCTGCGCAAGGGGTACTGACCGCAGACTGCAAAGCACCATCCGCCAAGTCAAAGGCAATTCTGAACTGCGCGCTGGCATCAGATCCCCAACAGCACGGCTGCGGCAGCGGCGAAAGCCGGGGCGGACTGCACATAGAGGATCCGGCGCGACACCGTGGCAGCGCCGAAAATCCCCGCGACTGCAACGCAAGCCAGACAGAACAGCGCCAGTCCCTGCCCCGCACCCGGAATGCCCTGATGCAGGGCCAGACCAAGGCCTGCCGCAAGGAAGCCGTTGTAAAGCCCCTGATTGGCGGCAAGTACCCGGGTTGCCTCGGCGAATTCCGGGCTGGTCCCGAAGATCCGGCGCACCAAGGCGGTCCGCCACAGAACCATCTCCATGAACAGGATCCCCAGGTGGATCAGGGCAACCACAAGGACCAGCGCCGCGCCGATCATGCGATGGGCATCCGCGCCTCGGCCATGCCGGCATACCAGCTGGAGCCGAAGGGAATCACCTGATCGTCGAAGTTATAGGCCGGGTGATGCACCATCGCCGTGTCCCCGTTGCCGACGAAGATATAGGCGCCGGGCCGTTCGTTCAGCATGAAGCTGAAATCCTCGGCCCCCATCAAGGGCGGGGTATTGGTGTCGCAATGCCCGGAAACTTGCCGCGCCACTTCGGCCGCGTAATCGGTGTTCTCTTCGGCGTTCACCGTCACCGGATAGCCGCGCTGGTAATGGATGTCTGCCCGTGCGCCCAAAGCAAGCGCCGTGCCTTCGACCACTTCGGCCAGCCGCTTTTCAACGAAATCCTGCAGCTTGCCGTCAAGCGTCCGCACCGTCCCCTTCATCTTCACTTCCTGAGGGATCACGTTATGCGCCGGGCTGTCGGTTTCGACCGTGCAGACCGAGATCACCAGTTGCTGCATCGGGTCGGTGTTGCGGCTGACGATAGTCTGGATCGCCACGATGATATGGGCGGCGACAACGGTGGTGTCGATGCAGTCATGCGGTTTGGCGGCATGGCCACCCTTGCCGGTCACCACGATCTCGAACTGGTCGGCGGCAGCCATCATGGCACCGGGCCGAATGGCAAACTGGCCTACGGGAATGCCCGGCATGTTGTGCATGCCGTAAACCTCATCGATCTTCCAATGCTTGATCAGCCCGTCCTGCACCATTTCGCGCCCGCCGCCGCCACCTTCTTCGGCGGGCTGAAAGATGCAGACCACGGTGCCATCAAAGTTGCGCGTTTCGGCAAGGTACTTTGCGGCACCCAGCAGCATCGCGGTATGCCCGTCGTGCCCGCAGGCATGCATCTTGCCGGGGGTCTTCGAGGCGTAGGGTACCCCGGTCTGTTCCTTGATCGGCAAGGCATCCATGTCGGCGCGCAACCCGATCACTCGACCGCTGCTGTTTGTCCGTCCCCGGATCATGGCGACAACGCCAGTCCGCCCGATCCCTTCGGTCACCTCATCGCAGCCGAAACTGCGGCAAAGCTCGGCCACGCGGGCGGCAGTGCGGTGAACATCGAACAGAAGCTCTGGATGCTCGTGAAAATCGCGGCGCCAGGCGGTGATTTCGGGAAGCAACTCGGCAAAACGGTTCTTGGGCGGCATGGTGATCTCCTTTGACGCGAAGGGTGATCCTTTCAGGCGGTGTCGGCAAGGGGGATCAAAGGCCCGTCGCAGGGTTGATCTTGCTGCCATCGGAAAACCGCGCAAAGCGGAACCTGTGCAGGTCATGTCCAACTGTCCCGCCGGTGACCAGATCGGCAACCACACGCCCAATACCTGGACCGATGCCAAAGCCGTGGCCGCACATGCCGGTCGCCAGCGTCAGACCGGGAATCGGCACGTGATCCACAACCGGCACCACATCAGGCAGCGTGTCGATCATCCCGGCCCAAGCCGTCTGCAACCTGGGCCGCGCAAGCGACGGGAAGGCGCGAGCAAAGGCATCCTGTACCTTCCCCAGCGATTTCATGTTTGGCGTAGGGTTCAGGATCCGCAGCGCTTCAAACGGGCTTGGCCCTTCCTCGGACCAGTGGCGAGGTGTTCCCCATGCGTCCGGATAGCCTTTGGGTGATCGCAACCTGAAGGTTGTCTTGCCCGCCTCGGCACGCAGTGTCGGCAGATAGGTGAAAAGCGAGGCAAAGGCATCGCGCCCGATGAAGAAATCATGCTGCGCCCCACCCGGTGCAATCGTGTAACCGCCATCTTCACGTCGACGGAAAGCAAAGTCGTCATCTGCCGCCCCACCGGGAAAGATTTCCGGCATAGGCTCGGTCGCCCCGACCGAGGCAAGCACCGAAAGCTGGGGAATCTTGACGCCGTACCGCTGCAGGAACAGCCGCGACCATGACCCGCCAGCCAGCACGACCTGATCGCAGCCAACGCGACCCGCTTCGGTGACGATACCAGCCACCTTGCCCCCGGCAATATCAAGCGCGCGCACAGCGCAATTTTCGCGGATCATCACGCCGCGTCCCGCAGCAACCTTTGCAAGGGCCGGAACTGCAACCCAAGGCTCGGCACGTGCGTCTGACGCTGTGAACAGCCCGCCCTTCCATTGGGCGGAGGCCCCCTTCAGACGCGCTGAGACATCCCCTGCGCTCTGCAGGACGCTGCCCACGCCATGCGCCTTGGCATGGGCTGTCCAGGCCTCAAAGCCGGCCAATTCGGCGTCGGTTTTGGCCAGATAAAGGACACCGGTCTGGTGAAATCCCAGCACGTCGCCCATGTCAGCGGCAAGCTGCCGCCAGATCGCAAGACTTTCGACCATGATCGGCAATTCATCAGGGTCCCTGCCCTGCTGCCGAATCCAACCCCAGTTGCGACTGGACTGCTCCCCCGCGATCCTGCCTTTTTCGCAGATCAGGACCGACAGACCTTTCGCCCGCAAAAACCAGGCAGTCATCACCCCGATGATGCCGCCACCGATGATGGCGACGTCCACCCGTTGCGGTAAAGGCCCGGCAAACCGGACCGGGCTGCCGTCATGGATGGGAAAGCTCATGCCAGACGCTCCAGCAGCTTTTCCATGAACCGCTGTCCGGCAAGAAACTCGGACAGTTCAAGGAATTCATCCGGTTGATGCGCTTGAGCGATGTCGCCGGGGCCACAGACCACCGCCGAATAGCCCGCGTCCTGAAACTGCCCGGCTTCGGTGCCATAGGAAACCACGCCCGTCGCATTGTCCCCGGTCAGCGCGCGGGCCAAAGCTTCCGCCTCGCCGTCCTCTTCCGGGCGTAGGGGGGGCACGTCGAAGAATTTCCGCAAGTGTACCCCGGCTTCAGGACGCTTTGCCTTCAAGCTTTCATCCAGTCGCGTCGCTGCATCGCGAAACTCCCCGGCCCTTGCATCGGGGTCTTCGCCGGGCACACAGCGCATCTCGACGGAAAAACGGCAGTCGGCGGCGGTGATGTTGTCCGCCGTGCCGCCCTGGATCTGGCCGACATGCAAGGTTGTGAACGGCGGGCGAAAGCGGGCGGCAATCGGACCGGGTGTTTCAGCCATGATCTCGGTGTTCTTGTCATTCACCCATTGGATCAGCCGCGCCCCCTCCATGACCGCCGAGACACCTTCGGGCAGCAGGGATGAATGGACTTCGAAGCCTTTCACATGCACGGCATAGCCGGTCCCGCCCTTGTGGCCTGTGATGATTTTCATCCCCGAAGGTTCACCGATCAGCGCGGCCGATCCTTTCGGCACCACCTCTTGCATCGTCGCAATCATCGGCGGTGCGCCAGTGCAGCCCACTTCTTCGTCATAAGACAACGCCAGTTGCACGGGGCGAGAGACTCCGCGCTTCTGTGCTTGCACCAGCGTCCAAACCGCCAGCGCCACGTACCCTTTCATGTCGCAGGTGCCGCGACCAAATAGCCGTCCATCCCGCTCGGTCACCGTCCACGGATCCGAAGTCCATATCTGACCATCCACCGGCACAACGTCAGAGTGGCCCGACAGCACCACCGCCCCTTCAACCCAGGGTCCGGCATGGGCGATCAGCGCCGCCTTTTGCCGGTCTTTATTCCAGTGGCGAAAGCACTTCACCCCGTGGTCAGTCAGATAGCTCTCAAGCCAGTCGACCAGATCCAGATTCGATTCGCGACTCACCGTCGGGAATCTGACCAGTCGATCAAGAAGTTGCCGCGGGGTCAGGTCATCACTGTCAGGCACAATTTTTTCTCCCAGATGTAGCGGTCAGCCTCACCGGCGGGACGCAACCTGTCAACATCTGGCGAAATGAAGCGGTCACCAATCAATCTGCCAGCAGTGTTGGCTGGAATGACGCATCATTTCGGGATTGATAGACGATCAGGAATCGTGAAGACTTGGGCTTCCGGGATGGGGCGTCAGAACCTCCTCTTGGGAAAAAACAAGCAATAACAATAACGAAGAACGCCGCGGGGAGTATTGAATGGCCGATGGGGCCGCGCCAGTCCTTGATGTCAGGGGCCTGAAGACGGTTTTCCGCACCCGTGGCGGGGAAATCCATGCCGTCAATGATGTCAGTTTCACCCTTCGCCCGGGTGAGCTTTTGGGCGTCGTTGGAGAAAGTGGGTCAGGCAAATCGGTGACGATGATGTCGCTGCTGCGGCTTCTGCCCGCGCCTCCTGCGGATATCCGTGGCGGGACGGCAATGCTCAACGGGCGTGACCTTCTGGCCATGACCGATGCCGAATTGCGCGCCACCCGGGGCGCGCGCGTCGGCTTTGTCTTCCAGGACCCGATGACCTCGCTCAATCCGGTCTTCACGCTGGGCAACCAGATTATGGAGCCGTTGATCACGCACAAGGGAATGACCAAGCGTCAGGCCGAAACCCGCGCGGTCGAACTTCTGGACCTTGTCGGCATCCCGGATGCCCGGCGGCGACTTTATCAATATCCGCATCAGTTTTCCGGCGGCATGCGGCAGCGGGTGATGATTGCCATCGCCCTGGCCTGCGACCCCGATGTGCTGATTGCCGATGAACCGACGACCGCGCTGGACGTAACCATCCAGGCCCAGATTCTGGAACTGGTGAAAGAGCTGCGGCAAAAGCTTGGCATGGCGATCATCTGGATCACCCACGACCTTGGCGTCATTGCCGGGATCGCCGACCGGGTCATGGTCATGTACGGCGGTCAGGTTGTCGAACAGGCTCCGGTCAAGGAGCTTTTCGCCAATCCGCAGCATCCCTATACCCGCGCGCTGCTGCAGACGATCCCGCGCATCTCGGGAGAGCGGAGCGAGCGGTTGAAGGTCATCGAGGGTCAACCACCGATTCTGACCGGTCCGCTGACTGCCTGCCCGTTCCGCGCGCGCTGCGAATACCGGCATGATGCCTGCGACGCCGCAAATCCCCCGCGCAGGGCGATTGACGGACGAATGGTCGGCGAAGGCCATGACGTTGCCTGCCACTGGCATGCCCCAGCCAAGGCGGAGATGGCCAATGCTTGACGCCGGAACCACTCCGCTGGTCCAGGTTGAAGACCTGAAAATGCATTTCCCGATCTATACCGGGCTTTTCCGCAAGCACACAGGCGATGTGAAGGCCGTTGACGGCGTGTCGTTCCAGATCATGGCCGGGCAGACCTTGGGCCTTGTCGGCGAATCCGGTTGTGGCAAGTCGACCGTGGGCCGCGCCATGCTGCGGTTGTACGAGCCGACTGCTGGCCGCGTTCTGATCGGTGGCGAAGACGTTGCAAGCCTTGCCCCGGAAGCGCTGCGCAAGAAGCGCCCGACGATGCAGATGGTGTTCCAGGACCCGCAGGCCAGCCTGAATCCGCGGATGACCCTGTCCGAGATCGTCAGCGAACCCTTGGACGAACACACCGACTGGAGCCGCGACAAAAAGCTGGAACGGGTTTACGAACTGATGGATCAGGTCGGGCTGAACCGCCGCTTCGTCAACCGCTTCCCGCATGAATTTTCCGGCGGCCAGCGACAACGGATCGGCATCGCTCGGGCGTTGGCGCTCAAACCGAAATTCATCGTCTGCGACGAACCGATCGCAGCGCTGGACGTGTCGATCCAGGCGCAGGTTGTGAACCTGCTGGAGGATCTGCAGGCGAAGCTGGGGCTGACCTACCTGTTCATCAGCCACGATCTGTCGATGGTCCGCCACCTCGCCCAGAAGGTCGCGGTGATGTATCTGGGCCGGATTGCCGAGCTTTCGCCTTCAAAGGATCTGTATGCCCGCCCGCTGCATCCCTATGCCGAGGCGCTGTTGTCGGCGGTGAACGAACCCGATCCCGAACTTGCGGCCCGCCGCAACCGGATCATCCTGAAGGGCGATGTCCCATCTCCCGCGAATCCCCCAAAGGGCTGCAATTTCTGTTCGCGCTGCCCCAAGGTGATGGACATCTGCCGGCAAGTGAAACCCGATCTGGCCGAAGTCGAGCCCGGTCGTCTGGTCGCCTGCCACCTTTACGAACCCAAAACTGCCGCCGGATCAACCGGCGGACCCGAGGCGATCGAGCTTAACCAACAAGGAGTGAACCAATGAAACTAAGAACTGCCCTTCTGGGCGCAGTCGCGGCCATGGGCTTTGCGCCCGCCGCATTTGCCGATCGCGGCACTGACGGCGAGGTGAAGCTCACCTTCCCGCAAGCCGTGTCGATCATGAACCCCTATCTGTCGGGCGGCACCAAGGACATCTATGCCGCTTCGATGGTGCTGGAACCGCTGGCAGGCCTGTCGCCCGAGGGCGTGCTGATTCCGAAACTGGTCACCGAAATCCCGACCGTGGAAAACGGCGGCGTTTCGGCGGACATGACCTCGATCACCTGGAAGCTGATTCCCGGCCTGCTGTGGTCGGACGGCACCCCGGTCACTGCGGCTGACGCGGTCTTCACCTGGCAGTATTGCACCCATCCCGAAGGCGGTTGCTCTCAGGCTACCAAATACGAAGGCGTCGCCAATGTCGAAGCTGTCGATGACAGCACGATCAAGGTGACCTTCGACGGCCCGAAAGCCAACCCCTACACCGCCTTCGTCTCGGCCCTGTCGCCGGTCATCCAGAAGGCCCAGTTCGAAGCCTGCCTCGGTGCTGCGGCTCCGACCTGCACGGACGCGAACAACATGCCGATTGGTACCGGTGCGTTCAAGGTTGTCGGCTTTACCGTCAACGACACCGTGTCGATGGAAGCCAACCCGAACTATCGCGACCCGGCAAAGCCTGCCTTTGCCACCGCGATGATCAAGGGCGGCGGCGATGCGGAAAGCTCGGCCCGCGCGGTCATGGAAACCGGCGAATTCGATTATGCCTGGAATACCCAAATTCCTCCGGACAGCCAGGCCGCAATGGCCGCCGCTGGGAAGGGCGAATTCGTGGTTGCCTTCGGTACGCTGGTCGAGCGGATCGAGATGAACACCACCGACCCGTCGGCTGACCTGCCGGAAGGTGAACGCTCGACCGCCAAGCATCCCCACCCGATCCTGTCGGACATCAAGGTGCGGACCGCGCTTTCCATGGCTATCGACCGGTCGATCCTGGTTGAAGTCGGCTATGGCGCGGGCGGCAAGCCGACCTGCAACGTCATCCCGGGGCCGGAAGGCTGGGCGTCGGACAACACTGGCTGCCTGACTCAGGACCTTGAAGGTGCCAAGGCGCTTCTGGAAGAAGCCGGCTGGACCGACACCGACGGCGACGGCGTGCGCGACAAGGATGGCAAGAAGCTCAAGCTTCTCTACCAGACCACTGTGAACCCGATCCGCCAGGACTTCCAGGCGCTGGTCAAGGATTGGTGGACCGAGATCGGCGTTGAAGTCGAACTCAAGTCGGTCGATCCGGGCGTCTTCTTCGGCGGTGACCCGGGTTCGCCCGACACCTTCCAGAAGTTCTATGCTGACGTCGAGATGTACGCCAACAACTCGGAAAGCCCCGATCCGGAAAGCTATCTGAGCCAGTACATGTGCGAAAAGGCGCCGACCCCGGAAAGCCAGTGGCAGGGTGAGAACATCAACCGCTTCTGCGACCCGGCCTATGATGCGCTGATCGTCGAACTCGGCACCACCACCGATCTGGCCAAGCGTCAGGAAATCGCCAAGAAGCTGAACGACATGGTGACCAAGGACAGCATGACCGTGATCCCGCTGGTCCACCGTGGTACGCTCTCGGCGCATTCGAACGCCCTGGGCGGTGTCCAGATCAACGCCTGGGACTCGGAACTGTGGAACGTCGCGGACTGGTTCCGCGTGAAGTGATCCACCCGTTGCGGGGCCGGTCCACCGGCCCCGCAACCCCCCTTCCCCAATTGCCGGGCGATCCGCCGAATGCTTACCTTCACGCTTCGCCGGCTTCTGCTGGCCATCCCGACCCTGCTGGCGATTAGCCTCGTGATCTTCCTTTTGGTTGATTATGCTCCGGGCTCGCCACTCTCGGATATTCCTTTGACCGTTCCCCCCGATGTCCGTCAGAAGATGATCGAGGCGATGGGGGCCGATCAACCCGTCTTTGTGCGTTATCTCCTGTGGCTGAAACAGTTCTTCTGGATCGAACCGATGACCCAGTTCGACTACTGGTTCGGGACAAGCTACATGGAAGGCGAACAGCGCATCCTGTCGTGGCAGACCCGCAGCCCGGTCTTTTCCATCATCGGTGAGCGTCTTCCCCAGACCCTGATCGTGATTGGAACGGCCTATCTGGTCGGCATCTTGATTGCCTTGCCAATCGGTATTTATTCCGCCTACCGCCAGTATTCCATCTTTGACCAGGCCGGAACTCTGGTCGCGATGATCGGCTTTTCGGTGCCGACCTTCTTTTCAGGCACCCTGCTAATCATCATCTTCGCCGTGTGGCTAGGGTGGTTCCCGACCAAATATGACACCACGCTTGAGGTCACCGACTGGGCCAGCTTTTTGGAACAGTTGCGCCAGATGGCGATGCCGGTGATGACACTGGGCCTTGCAAACGCGGCCGCAATCAGCCGCTACATGCGATCCTCCATGCTGGACAACATGTCGATGGATTACGTCCGAACCGCCCGCGCCAAAGGGCTGAGCGAGCGGACCGTTGTCCTCAAGCACGTCCTGCGCAATTCGCTGATCCCGGTTGTCACGGTCATCGCCCTTGGCATCCCCTCGATCTTCGGCGGAGCGATCATCACCGAGAACCTCTTCGGCGTTAACGGAATCGGGGCCGCTCTGATCGGCGCGATCCATGCCAGCGATCTGCCGATGGTCCAGACGCTGGCCTTCATCTTTGCTGTGCTCATCGTGCTTTTCAACCTGATCGCCGATGTACTTTACGGCTTCCTTGACCCCCGGATCCGCTATGACTGACGCAACCACGACCCCGCCAAAACCGGCCAGCCAGCTGCGCGAGATCTGGCAGCAATTCCGCACGCACAAGGGCGCCTTGTTCGGGCTGATCGTTCTGGGGATCCTGATCCTGTTCGTCGTGTTCGGCCAGTTTGTCTGGGACCCGCCGCAGCGGCTTTCGGATACGATCAAGATGAAGAATCAGGGACCATCCCTGACCGCCCCATTCGGGACGGACCAACTGGGCCGGGACCTGCTTCTTCGCATGATCCAGGCGGGCCGCGTCTCGCTGGCCGTCGGGCTGATCGCGATGCTGATCGCCATTGTCTTCGGCACCTTCGTCGGGATCATGGCGGGTTATTTCCGCAAGCTTGACGGCCCCCTGATGCGGCTGACCGACATGTTCCTTGCCCTGCCGCTGATCCCGTTGCTTCTGGTCATGGTCATGTTGTTCCGCGACAAGGTCGCCGGCATCCTTGGGCCGGAACTCGGGGCCTTCACGCTCATCGTCTTTGCCATCGGCATCACGTCCTGGATGGCCACTGCCCGTATCGTCCGGGGCGAGGTTCTGACCCTGAAAGAGCGTGAATACGTTCTTGCCGCTCGCTCCATCGGCGCGCGCTCGAACCGTATCATCCTGCGTCATATCCTGCCAAACGTGGTTTCCCCGGTCATGGTTGCCGCGACGCTTGGCGTGGCCGAGGCGATCATCACGGAATCCGTGCTGTCCTTCCTTGGTCTGGGCTTCCCGCCCGATTTTCCGACCTGGGGACGGCTTTTGTACGACGGACTGCAATACCTGCAGATCTATCCCGAGCGGGTGATCTGGCCCGGCGTCGCCATATCGCTGACAGTGCTTAGCGTGAACTACATCGGCGACGGGCTGCGCGACGCATTGGATCCCCGGATCCGAGGCCGCTAAGCCCAATCAGTGCAGATGGTTGCGGATCCGCCGGATCATCAGCCAGACAAGCCCAATGACCGGCAGGACCAGCAGGGCCAACAGCCCTTCCTTGGCGATGCCCGCGGCATGTGCCAGCGGAGCGGCAAGATATGCCGCCAGGCTGACGGCATAATAGCTGATCGCCACCACCGACAGGCCTTCGACCGTGTGCTGCAGCCGCAACGCCAGATCGGCCCGCCGGTCCATGCTTTCCAGTAACCTCTGGTTCTGGGCCGAGCGTTCCACATCCACCCGCGTCCGCAACAGTTCTGCCGCCCGCTCCGCCCGTTCGGCCATTGCCTTCAGCCGTCCCTCGGTTGACCGCACCGTCCGCATCGCCGGATCGAAGCGGCGAGCCATGAACTCGCCAAAGCTCTGCCGTCCGCCGATCCTCTGCTCGCGCAGCGCTTCGATCCGTTGGGTCACGATCGCCTCATAGGCCGCCGTGGCCCCGAAACGGAACGAAAACTGCACCGCAAGGCTTTCCAATTCGGCCGAAATGCTCAAAAGCTCATGCAGTGCAGCCTCCGAGGCGGGTTCCACCCGATCCAGCCCCGACACGAGCGCCGCAAGTTTGGGGTCCAAAGCATTCAGCCGTGCCACCAGCGTCCGGCACCGCATCAGCCCCAGCATCGCCATCGCGCGATAGGTCTCGATCTCGCACAGACGTTGCACAATACGCCCCACTCGGCGCGGCCCGGTGCCGGGCTGGACAAAGACTGCAAAACGCATGTGTCCCGCTGGGTCGATCCTGAAATCCCCGGCCACCACGGCGGCCCCATCCACGACCTTCGCGATTGCCAGACTTTCCGGAACGAACCAGTCCTCGATCCGCGCCAACAGCCTTTCGTCACTGTCCGGCATCGCCTCTACCCGGATCAGCAATGACACCATTCGCTTTCCAGGTGCCTGCAAAAGCCAATCCTCGGGCAGAACCTCGGCATCCGCCGGATCAAAGGCCCGTGCCGACAAGCCCTTGGTAAAGGCCGAATAGGTCACGAATTCGGTGTGGCTTTCCCATTTCAACTCGGCCCGTCCAATCGGGCCCTGAAAATGCGTGGCCCCCGGTTGCGGATGCGGGCTGCCGTGCCGGTCAAGGATCGCCAGAAGATGCGCCTGATCGGCATCACGGTCCCGGTTATGCGCCTGCACCGGCTCCTTGATCGCCACATAATGCGCCGTCGACGGCACCTCCAGCGCCGGAAAGGGCCGCGCGTGCAGCTCGTTCACGGTCGCGTACCGCAGGGGATGGTCAAAATCAGGCATCGGTCCTGTCCTAGGCCAAGTCGGGCAACTTCGGCTCTAGCCAAGAAAACCTATCTTTTCCATAGCTTTATCGGCATGCCTTTGCATACAATCCCAGCCCGGACAAATCTTTCATCCCTGGCGTAGGAAAGCCGCCCCACTTGCGTATTGCATGATGTGAACCCGATGGAGGACACCATGCAGACCCGATTTCTTGCCTTCTCGATCCTTCTTGCCAGCGCCCTACCGGCCATTTCCGATGTGACGATCAGCGGCAACAATGGCGGCACAATCGAGAAGTCCCGCGATTGCTCCCGCGGCGACCAGATGGTGCAATGTCAAACGGATACGATCTTTACGTCAGCCAACGGCGAAGTTGCCACAAAGTCGCGATTGCGCACCACTGTCGCCGGGGCGTCCGAGGCCGAAATCATCCTGACCGGACCGGATGGGAACACACGCACCCGCAAGCGTCTGATCACCTGGGGCAACTGACCTGGCCGGGTCGGGCTTGCCAGTCCGGCCCGCTTCGGCGCAGGTTCGCACGACGGACAAGGGGATATTGGTGACAGCAGAGGATGATCGGTGCGTCATGGCGGCCTTGGCGGCGGGTGACCGTCACGCCATGGCGCAGGTGATCCGCCGTCACGGGCCTGGTCTTCGCCGGTTTCTTGCCGGCATGCTGGCCGCCCCGCACGAGGCAGAGGATATTGCCCAGGAAACCTTTTTGCGCGTCTGGTCGGCGGCCACGCGCTATGACCCTGACAAAGCCTCGCCCTCGACCTGGATCTACCGGATCGCCCTGCGTCTGGCGATAGATCGCAACCGTCGCACCGGCTTTCGTCGCTTTCTGGGGTTGGACGCGGCACCGGAACCCGAAGACGAAACCCCCGGCGCGGAATCCAGTCTTGCGGCCCGCCAGGCCCTTGGCCTTGCCCGCGCGGGCCTTGCTGCTCTGCCCGACCGACAACGCCGGGCACTTTTGCTGCGCGCGGTCACCGAAATGTCGACCGCCGAAATTGCTGCCGTTCTGGGGGGCACCCCCGGAGCCGTGGAACAACTGCTTGTCCGCGCCCGTTCGGGCCTGCGGGCCCTGATGGGGGATAAACTGCTATGACCAATCCAGAGCCGATGTCCGATGCACGACTTGAGGCTGCACTTGCCAAGGCGCTTGGGCCAGGTGCCGACGACACCGCCCCCCTTTCACGCGCGGTTCTAAGTCGGATGGCGCTGGACACGGCGTCACCCCGCACGCAGTTGACAGAGGTTCTGGTCACCCACCTGCCCCTGACCGGTCTATTCCTTGCGGCCCTTCTTTTTGCAGGCGCCATCGGCCACATCTTCGTCTCGTCCGATCTGACCGAGGCGATGACGATCATTTCTCTCATCGGATCGGGAATCTGACATGACGAACATGAATGCAACGACGATCCCGCATCGCCGCTCCTGGGGCCGCATCGCGCTCGTTGTCGCGCTGATTGCATCCATGCTGTTCAATGCTATGTGCGTCGGGGTCTGGCTGCGGTTCCGCGAAGTCAGGGAAATCTTCATGGGCGAGGCATCGGCAGCGACGGTCCTGCCACGAGATTTACGCCTGCAACTGCGCGAGGCCATCACGGAAAAGGCAGAAACACTTCTTCCCTTGGTTCACGATCTAGGAGAGGCTCGGGCCGCGGTATTTGCTGCCGCCACCACCAAAGCTTACGATCGGGCAACGACCGCGGCGGCGATGGATGAGTTTCGTACCCGGCTTGATGGGCTGCTGCTTGCGGTCACTCCGATCCTGCTGGACCGTCTGGACGAAATCACCGAAAAATAATGGGGGGCGATATCGCCCCCCGCTTCACTCACTCGATCATCGGCAGAAGCGAATCCAGCGACTTCTTGGCGTCGCCATAGAACATCCGCGTGTTTTCCTTGTAGAAGAGCGGGTTCTCGATCCCCGAATAGCCTGTGCCCTGCCCGCGCTTGGACACGAAGACCTGCTTGGCCTTCCAGCATTCCAGCACCGGCATGCCAGCGATTGGGCTGTTCGGGTCTTCCTGTGCGGCCGGGTTCACGATGTCGTTCGAGCCGATGACGATGGCAACGTCGGTCTCCGGGAAGTCCTCGTTGATCTCGTCCATCTCCAGGACGATGTCGTAGGGCACCTTCGCCTCGGCCAGAAGCACGTTCATGTGCCCCGGCAGACGCCCGGCGACCGGGTGGATCGCGAAGCGGACGTTCTTGCCCTTGGCGCGCAGCTTGCGGGTCAGTTCACTGACCGACTGCTGCGCCTGCGCCACCGCCATGCCGTAGCCGGGGATGATGATGACGCTGTCAGCATCGTTCAGCGCTGCCGCAACCCCTTCGGCATCAATCGCGATCTGCTCGCCCGTCACTTCCATCTGCGGCCCACTGGTGCCACCGAAACCGCCCAGAATGACCGAGACGAACGACCGGTTCATCGCCTTGCACATGATATAGCTCAGGATCGCGCCCGAAGACCCGACCAGCGCGCCCACGACAATCAGAAGGTCATTCGACAGCGAAAAGCCAATCGCCGCCGCCGCCCAGCCGGAATAGCTGTTCAGCATCGACACCACGACCGGCATGTCTGCTCCGCCGATCCCCATGATCAGGTGATAGCCGATGAACAAGGCCGCTGCGGTCATACCGATCAACGCCAGCGTGCTGCCGGACTGCAGATAGACCACAAGAAGCGCAATCGAGGCCAGTGCCGCCGCCGCGTTCAGAAGATGTCCGCCGGGTAGTTTCTTCGCTTTGCCGTCAACCTTGCCCGCCAGCTTTCCAAAAGCGATGACCGATCCGGTAAAGGTCACGGCCCCGATGAAGACGCCAAGGAAGGTCTCGATCCGCAGGATCGAAATCTCGACTCCGGTCTTGTGCGCAACAACCGCCGCGAACCCATCCAACGCCGCACGGGCGGCTTCATCCATGCCGCCGACGCGGATCATCTCGATATGGGTGTTATAGCCGATGAACACTGCCGCAAGGCCGACCAGCGAGTGCATCGCGGCCACAAGCTGCGGCATCTCGGTCATCTGGACGCGCTGCGCGACGATCCAGCCAAGTGCGCCACCGCCGACGATCAACGCGACCGAAAGCCACCAAAGGCCAAGGCCGGGGCCGTACAGCGTGGCCGCAACCGCCAGCGCCATGCCGACGATCCCGTACCAGACCGCACGTTTTGCGCTTTCCTGGCCCGAAAGCCCACCAAGCGAAAGGATGAAAAGAACGGCTGCAACGACATAAGCCGCCGTGGTGAATCCGTATGCCATGGCTGCTTCTCCTTACGACTTCTGGAACATGGCAAGCATGCGCCGCGTGACCATGAAGCCGCCGAAAATGTTGATCCCGGCCATGAAGACCGACAGCGCCGCCAGGATGATCACCAGGAACGACCCCGAGCCGATCTGCATCAGAGCGCCCAAGATGATGATCGACGAAATCGCGTTCGTCACCGCCATCAACGGCGTGTGCAGCGAATGCGAAACGTTCCAGATCACCTGGAACCCGACGAAGACCGACAGCACGAAGACGATGAAGTGCGACATGAAACTTGCCGGAGCATAAAGGCCCGCCAAAAGCATCAGCCCGCCCCCAATCGCCAGCAGGCCCACCTGATTGCGCGTCTGCGCCTTGAACGCCGCAACTTCCTGCGCGCGGCGTTCCTCGACCGTCAGCTCCTTTGCCTTTTCCTTCGGCTTCTGCGCCGCAATCGCCGCGATCTTTGGTGGCGGCGGCGGATAGGTCACCGCACCGACATGCGCCACCGTGGCACCCCGGATCACGTCATCTTCCATGTTGTGCAGGATGACGCCGTCCTTCTTAGGGGTCAGGTCGGTCAGCATGTGGCGGATGTTGGTCGCATAAAGCGTCGAGGCCTGAGCGGCCATACGGCTGGGGAAATCGGTATAGCCAACGATGGTCACGCCGGTTTCCGTCACGATCTTCTGGTCGGGCACCGTCAGGTCGCAGTTGCCGCCACGTTCCGCCGCAAGGTCGACGATGACGGAACCCGCCTTCATCATCCGCACCATGTCCTCGGTCCAAAGCTTGGGTGCCGGGCGGCCGGGGATCAGGGCGGTCGTGATGACGATGTCCATCTCGGGCGCAAGTTCGCGGAATTTCTTCAGCTGCGCCTCGCGAAATTCCGGGCTGGACGGGGCCGCATAGCCCCCGGTGGCCGCGCCATCGGTCTGCTGTTCGGCAAAGTCGAGGAAAACGAAATTCGCCCCCATCGATTCGATCTGCTCGGCCACTTCGGGGCGCACGTCAAAGGCGTGGACAATCGCGCCAAGCGAGGTCGCCGTGCCAACCGCTGCCAGCCCCGCCACGCCCGCGCCCACCACTAGCACCTTGGCCGGGGGAACCTTGCCGGCCGCCGTCACCTGACCGGTAAAGAAGCGACCGAAGTTCGCCCCCGCCTCGATCACCGCGCGATAGCCGGCGATGTTGGCCATCGACGACAGCGCATCCATCTTCTGCGCGCGGGAAATGCGCGGCACCATGTCCATCGCGATGACCGACAGGTTCTTCTTCGCCGCCTGATCAAGCAGTTCGGGGTTCTGTGCCGGCCAGAAGAAGCTGATCAGCGTCTGCCCGTCGTTCAGCTTGCCAAGTTCGTCCGCTTCAGGGCCACGCACCTTGACGATCACGTCCGACGTTTTGATGACAGCCGCCGGGTCCTTCAGGACCGTAACCCCCACCGCCGCATAGGCTGCGTCTGCAAACCCGGCCTTGACGCCTGCCCCGGCCTGGATGCACGTCTCATGCCCAAGTTTCGCCAGCTGGATCGCCGATTCCGGCGTCATCGCTACCCGGTTTTCACCCGGAAAAACCTCTGTCAGCGCCCCGATCTTCAAGCTTGGCCCCCGATCCTGTTGGTTGGTTCACGCCCTGTCGCGTTGCACTTACCATCACGGACCAGTATTTCAAACCCTGGTTTCTGTCCTTGCGCCTGTGGCAAATCGGACAGGCCACGCTCTGGCACCAGAAACCGGGCGCCCAGGGCCATGGATCGGACGCATCGAAAACCCGGACGCGCCCGATCCCATTCAGATCATCGACCGTAGATGGCGGTCAGCGTGGCCCGCTCCAGCGCCATCGAATTGGCATAGAACCCGACCATCGCGCCCGAAGAATCGGCATCCAGAGGCAAAACCGCCTCGGGGATCGCATAGAGCGTGAAGACATAGCGATGCGGGTCGCCGCCTTCAGGTGGGCAGGCACCACCAAATCCCGGCACGCCAAAGTCAGTGCGTCCCTCGACGGCGCCTTCGGCCAGATTGGCGGAACTTGCCGCCGCTGGCAGACCCGCAACATCAGCGGGAATATTCACGACCGTCCAATGCCACCAGCCCGAACCCGTCGGTGCGTCAGGATCATAGAGGGTCAGGATCAAGCTCTTGGTCCCCTCGGGCAGGCCCGACCATTCCAGCGCGGGCGAAAGATTGGCCCCGGCGCAGCCAAATCCACTCAGGACCTGCGCTTCGGGCAAACTGCCGCCATCGGCAAAGTCTGGTGAGGTCAGGGTCATCTCGGCCAAGCCCGGCAGGGGCGCAAGGCAAAGGGCGAAAACGGGCAGAACGCGGATCATCGAAGGCTCCTTTTGGTTGGACCTTCACGTTAGCGGACTGCCGGTGTGATCCCTGCCCCTTGCCGATCAACCAAAGTGCCGATCCGATCAATCGCCACGCACATCGCGTGGCGACAGGCCAAACCGTTCCCGAAACCGCAGCGCAAAGCGTGAGGGCGAGGCGTATCCAACCTCAAGCGCGATCACTGCCACGGGCAGGTCGGTGCATTGCAACAGCCCCAGCGCCCGGTTCATCCGCAAATCGGTCAGCAGCCGCGAAAGCCCGGTCCCGGCTGCGGCAAGACGGCGGCGCAAGGTGGCTTCGCTGGTTGCCAGCGCAAGCGCCAGTTCGGGCGCTGTCCAGTCATGCGCCAGATCCTGCGCCACCAGCTGGCGAATGCGGTCGGCCAATCCCACCGGCCCGGCGGGTGGCAGGCGTAGTCCCACCGCGTCCAGCCACAGCAGCACCTCAAGCACCGCATGATCCCTGATCGACTGCGGCACACCCGGCCGGCGCATCAGGTCCAGCGCGCGGTCAAAGGCTGCCATCGTGCGCTGTTCCGACGTTGCGCCGGAACTCGAAGCTCCAGTCGGCACTGCAATCCCCGAAGGGATCAACAGACCAGTCGCCCGATAGGGCCCGTCGCTTGCCGGATGGTTTTCCACATCCAGCGCCACCTGCGCCGGCATCAGGCCAATCGCGCCTTGGGGCACGTCGATGCCCCCCTGACTGTGCGGATATCTCACTCCGCGAATGACCTTTCGCCCTTGGTCGACGCGAAGGATCAACGGCGCCTCGCCCACCACGGCGCGAAACGTGGCACGCACCGCCTGCCGCAGCCTGATCACGCCGGGCGCAAAAGGATCTGCGCGCATCGGGTCTGCAGGCATTTCCATCGTATCATCCGTCATGCCCCCACTCTTTCGCAGTCGGGACGGGAGGACAAGGCCGGTCCCCACGGGCTATTCCAAACGGATCCCGTGCAATCATTTTAAGCTTGAAATTTTAGCTCACCCCCGGCATACCTGCTGCAAAGCGTGAAGGATCAGACGATGAGCATAGATTTCGCCGCCAAGAAGGCCCTCTTCGACCTGCCGGAAGGCGTCATCTACCTTGACGGCAACTCGCTTGGCCCGATGGTCAAGGCTGCCCCCGCGCGGATGGCTCAAGCCATGCACGAATGGCAAGACCTTCTGATCCGCGGCTGGAACAAGGCGGGCTGGATGGCGCAACCGGCATTGGTCGGCGACCGGATCGCCAAGCTGATCGGTGCCCCAGCGGGAACCGTGGTCATGGGCGATACCCTGTCGATCAAGGTCTATCAGGCGCTGGCCTCGGCGCTTGAGATGAACCCCAAGCGTCGGGTGATCCTGTCGGATACCGGCAACTTTCCTTCCGACCTTTACATGGCCGAGGGCCTGTGCCGCACGCTTGGCGGCCAATACCGGCTCAAGACTGTCGCCCCGGAAGAGGTGATGTCCGCCATCGACGACACCGTCGCCGTGACGCTGATCACCGAAGTCGACTATCGCACCGGTCGCCGTCACGACATGACCGACATCACCAAGCGCGCACATGAAATGGGGGCGCTGACGGTCTGGGACCTGGCCCACAGCGCCGGGGCCGTCGCCGTGGACCTGACCGCCGCCAAAGCCGATTTCGCGGTCGGCTGCACTTACAAATATCTGAACTCCGGCCCCGGCGGTCCGGCCTTCATCTATGTCGCCCCGCGCCACGCTGACACCGCTCGCCCTGCCCTGTCCGGCTGGCTGGGCCACGAAAGCCCGTTCGCCTTCGACCTCGATTACCGTCCCGGCCAGGGGATCGAGCGCATGCGCGTCGGCACGCCCCCGGTGCTGCAGCTTGCAGCCCTTGAGGCCGCTCTGGATGTCTGGGAAGGCGTCGATCTGGCCGAGGTGCACCGCCAGTCGCTGCGCCTGCAGGACCAGTTCATCAAAGGGCTGGAAACCCGCGCGCCGATGCTGCATTTGAACACCCCGCGCTCGCACCTGATGCGCGGCTCTCAGGTCAGCTTCCGACACCCCGAAGGCTATGCGATCATGCAGGCGCTGATTGCCGAAGGCGTGATCGGCGACTTCCGCGCGCCCGACAACCTGCGCTTTGGCTTTACCCCGCTGTATCTGGACGAAGACGATGTCGCCCGCGCCGTCAGCGTGATCGGCAAGGTCATGGAGTATTCCACCTGGGACAAGCCCGAATTCAAGCAGCGCGCAAAGGTGACCTGATGCGTGCAATCCGCCCCTACCAGCCCGAAGACCGCGCCGCCGCCACGCTGGTCTACTTTCGGGCGGTAAGGGAAGGGTCCGCTGCGTTTTACACTGAAGCGGAACGCGCTGCCTGGGCCCCTTCGGAAAGCCCGAACCCTGATCGGCCTGACAAGCTTCTTGATCAGGATTGTCTGGTGGCCGAAGAGAATGGCCGGATGACCGGGTTCTTTTCCATGGACCCGACGGGCTATCTCGACATGGCCTTTGTCATCCCGGAAGTGATGGGCGACGGCACCGCCGCACAGCTTTACGATACGCTGATGGCCCGCGCGCGGGCCCGCGGCCTGACCCGCTTTACCGTCCGCGCCGCCGAACAATCGCGCCGGTTCCTGTCGCGCCGTGGCTGGACCGTGACCGGGCACGACCGCCTAAAGGAAGGCGATCAGGTCTTTGACATCTGCCTGATGGCTCTTGAGGATGCCGCATGACACCCCGTTTGCCACCCCTTTGCCGCCCGTCGGGCTGGGTCGCGCAGTGGCGGCGGATCGGCAATCTTTCCGTGCAGGACAGAAAGGCCGCTCTCCCTCGCTGACCCCCAATCCAATTCAAGTGAGAGAGACATGGCACACACACCCGAAAACCCCGCCAACGACGGCGCCCAGATGGCCTTTGATGGCCGGATGTCCTATGGCGACTATCTGCGGATCGACCAGATCCTTGGCGCACAATCCCCGCTTTCTTCTGCGCACGACGAGCTTTTGTTCATCATCCAGCACCAGACATCCGAACTTTGGATGCGGCTGGCGCTGCATGAAATGGACGCGATCCGCCGCAAGATAGCTGCGGATGCCCCGCGTGAGGCGTTCAAGATGCTGGCCCGCGTCAGCCGCATCTTCGAACAGTTGAACAATGCCTGGGACGTGCTGCGCACGATGACCCCCGCCGACTACACAACTTTCCGCGAAACGCTGGGCCAGTCCTCGGGCTTTCAGTCCTGGCAATACCGGCTGATCGAGTTCGCCGTCGGCAACCGCAACCCGGCGATGCTGGCCCCGCATGCTCACCGCGCCGACATTACCGCCAAGCTTGAGGCCGAACTTGCCCGCCCAACGCTTTATGACGAGGCGCTGCGCCTTCTCGCCCGACAGGGTCTGCCGGTTCCCGCCCATGTCCTGACCCGCGACCTGCGCCAACCCTGGGCCGCTGATCCCGGCGTTCAGGCGGTGTGGGAAACCGTCTACCGCGACCCACAGGCGCATTGGCAGGCTTATGAACTGGCCGAAAAGCTGGTGGACTTCGAAGACTACTTCCGCCGCTGGCGCTTTAACCATGTGACCACGGTCGAACGGGTGATCGGCTTCAAACGGGGCACGGGGGGCACCTCCGGTGTTGCCTATCTGCGCCGGATGCTTGAGGTTCAGCTTTTCCCCGAACTCTGGTCGCTGCGCACCGGGCTTTAGGGCCTCCTACCACCCTCTCTGGGGCCGGTTGCGGCCTCGGGGGGGGGAATTTTGGCGTAAATCACAAGCCTGTGATCACTTTCCCCGGCTTGCATGGTTTGACTGGTGCTCACGCCTGCGTTACTTATCCACAAGATGCCCGAGGTAGCCTGCCTGCGGGACTTTAGCATGTGAGCAACGTTATGCGTCTGTCTGGTGCCTTTTCCCGCAAAGCAACGGCGCTCGCCGCCGTTCTGGCCTTTGCAACCTTGTCTGGCTGCGTCGATCCGACAATGACTGCCGGGTCCGCAAGCAATGCCGCGCTGCCCAAACCCGGCGACAATGTCTATGTCGCATCGATGGACGCGGGCATCCAGATCCCGGCTCTGCCGGTTGACGAGATCCCGGAAACCCATCGCCGCCAGGTCGTCGACTATGAAACCGACCAGCCGCCGGGCACGATCATCATCAACCCGAAGACCAAGCTGCTTTACTATGTCATCGGCAAGAACCGCGCGATCCGCTACGGCATCGCCGTTGGCCGTTCCGGGTTCGAATGGTCGGGTGAGGCCGTCGTTGCCGAAAAGAAAGAATGGCCGACCTGGATCCCACCGAAGGAAATGATTGCCCGTAAACCCGAACTGGCCAAATTCGACGAAGTTGGTCAGCCCGGCGGCCCGACCAACCCGCTTGGGGCACGGGCGATCTACCTGACCTCGGGCGGGCGCGACTATGGCTACCGCATCCACGGCACCCCGGAATGGAAGTCGATCGGCAAGAATGCCTCGTCGGGCTGCATCCGGATGATCAACCAGGACGTGATCGACCTCTATGGCCGTCTGACCGGTGGCGAAAAGGTCATCGTGCTGACCGCGTCGGGCGAAATGCCGACGGGCCTTTATATCCCGCCGACGATTGCCCCGAAGAAGGCCGAGCCGGAAGTCCCGGCCAGCGCCATCCCGACGCTTGCTGTCCTGCCGCCGCCAGCCATCGTGACTGGCACGCCGACCGTCACCCCGGCAGCCGCCTCGACCACGACAACTGCACCTGCGACCACCACGACCGCGCCTGCGGTTGCACCCGCTGTGACGGATGAAGGCAAATGCAAGGTTGCCTTGGTCAACGGCGTCTGTCCGCCAGACCAGGTAATGAACTGATCCGACAAGACCCAGCAAACCAAAGGGCCCGCAGATTTGCGGGCCCTTTGTCATTTACCGAAGCCAAGCGTCGTAATCACTGACCAGAAGATGCAAGGGTGGCTCGTCCTCGTCGATCTCGGCAAACCGCCCGATGGGCTCGCGGAACACGTTGTCGGTCACGTCGTCATTCACGGTCGACACCTCGCCGATCAGCACATCGCCGCCTTCGCCCCAGAAGGCATGCCAATCGCCCGGCATCAGCGTGACACTTTCTCCCGGTGCCAGCCGCAGTTTCTCTCCCGGTCCATAGGTCCGCGTGATCCCGTCACAGGCCACCACACCGCCCCGGTCCGGGGCAAACCGCCCCTGATCGTCCGAGCCATAAAGCTCGACCACCAGCGTCGCCCCGCCACGGTTGATGATATCCTCGGCCTTGATCACATGGGTATGCATCGGGCTAAGCTGATCCTGCCGCGAAATCAGCAGCTTCTCGGCATAGCACATGCCGCCGCCGCGCTGCAGATCGGCCAGCCGCCCATTGCGCAAGGTGAACAGGAACAGCCCCATCGTGTCGAACCGGCCCTGACCGTAGTCGGTGATATCCCACCCCATCCGGGCCTCGATGATCGCCCGCGAATCCTTGCGCGCCTTGAAGGCATCCGGCGACCAGTAGGCAAAGGGCGGCAAGACAAAACCATGATGCCGGATCAGATCGTCCGCCGCGCGCATGATGTCGTTGATGCGTGATCGTTTCATTCTTTCCTCAATATTCCGGTGACCCGACCCGAAGGTCTTGCATTGCCCGTGGTGTCATTTGCCAAACAATGTGCCCAGCACGCCGCGCACGACCTTCTGACCCGTCTTGTTGCCCAACTGGCGGACAAAGCTTTTCGTGAACGTGGTCAGGATCGAATCCGACCGGCTGGCCCGTGGCTTCTCGGCCTTGGGCTCGTCTTCGTCGCGACCACCGCTCCACCGCTTGCCATGGCCAAACTCGCGCTCACCCTCTGGCGCGGAGGCTGCGTCTTTCGCACCCCCTCCCGCCGCCCCTGCCCGTGCCCGCAGCCGTTCCCAGGCGCTGTCGCGGTCGATCACCTTGTCATATTTCCCCGCAACCGGAGAGTTTCGCACCACGTCAGCCCGAACGCTTGGCTCCAGCGGTCCAAGCTGGCTTGACGGCGGGCGGATCAACGTCCGCTCCGCGACACCGGGGATGCCCTTCGCCTCAAGGAACGAGGTCACGGCCTCACCCGTGCCGACATCGCGGATCGCCTCGTCAATCTTGAAGGCCGGGTTCGGGCGATAGGTCTCGGCCGCCTTGGCCAGATCCTTCTGGTCCTTCGCCGTGAAGGCCCGCAAGGCGTGCTGCACCCGATTGCCCAACTGGCCCAGAATGTCATCCGGCACATCCGCCGGGTTCTGGGTGATGAAATACACGCCGACCCCCTTGGACCGGATCAACCGCGCCACCTGTTCCACCCGCGACACCAGTTCCCGTGGCGCGTCCTTGAACAGAAGATGCGCTTCGTCGAAAAAGAACACCAGCTTCGGCTTTTCCGGATCGCCGACCTCGGGCAGGCTTTCGAACAGTTCGGACAAAAGCCACAGCAGAAATGTCGCATACAGCCGCGGAGAGTTCATCAACTTGTCCGCCGCCAGAATGCTGATCCGGCCAAACCCGCTTGCATCCGTCAGCATCAGGTCGGCCAACTCCAGCGCCGGTTCGCCGAACAGCCCCGCCCCGCCTTCGTTTTCCAGCACCAGCAGCCGCCGCTGGATCGCACCGACCGAATCCGTCGAAACCAGCCCGTACCGCCCGGAAATCTCGTTGGCATTCTGCGCGACATAGGTCAGCAGCGCCTGCAGGTCCTTCAGGTCCAGAAGCGGCAACTCCTCGTCATCCGACAGCCGGAACGCCACGTTCATCACGCCTTCCTGCGGCTCGGACAACTCCAGCAACCGTGACAGAAGCAGCGGCCCCATCTCGGTTACCGTGGCCCGGACCGGATGACCCTTTTCGCCGAACAGGTCCCAGAAAATCACCGGAAACCCGCGATACTGCAGGTCTAGCCCGATCGTGGCCGATCGCTTCATGAACGCATCGTGCAGCTTGTGATTGGCCGATCCCGGGGCCGCGATCCCGGCAAGGTCGCCCTTCACATCCGCCATGAAGACCGGCACTCCGGCGGCCGAGAATCCTTCGGCCAGGATCTGCAAGGTGACCGTCTTCCCGGTCCCCGTCGCGCCCGCAATCAGCCCGTGACGGTTGCCATATCCCAAAAGAAGATGCTGCGGCACGCCATAGCCTGCCCCACCGCCACCGACGAAAATCCGATCCACTGCCCCTGCGTCCGCCACCACTCACCTCACGCGCTTTTTCCATAGGTGCGGTGCGGGGGTTGCGAATGCCCCGACCGCGCAACGCAAAGATACATTCTTAACCTCTTTCTGCCAGCCTGAACCTGCCGGTCCTGCCGTTTCGCAGCCGCCGGTGGTGACCTCCTCCCTGTTGACTGGCCGCGCCCTTTGAAAAGGCGCGGCTTTTTTTCGCCGATGCCAGCGTGAATTGCCGTGAAATTCCCGTTGACGACCCCGACATTCCCCCTTAGCGTCTGGCCCATGAAGTCGGCCAGTCCGACAGGGAGCAAAAATAATATCTGAAAGGGCCGGGTCTACCGGCCCTTTTGATTTTGCGGGCAGAAGAACGCCGAAGCCCAACTTTCCCGCCTGACACCCGTTTGAGGGCATGTTAGAGACCCGGCGACCAAACCGACGATCAAAGGATTTGCCCAAGATGGCCAAGACCCAGACCACCGCGCTTGCCTTGCTTTTCGCTCTCGCCGCGCCGCTTTCGGCCCAGACCACCGAAGCACCTGCGACTGAAGATCCGGCAACCGAAGCATCGCCTGCGGACGATCTGGCGATGGGTGTCCCGGCCGAAAAGACCGGGCCCTATGTCAAGGCAAACTTCGAGGCCTGGGAACAGCGCTGCATGAAGACCGACTCCGGGATCGAACCCTGCGAGCTTTACACCCTTCTGAAGGACGACCAGGGGTCTGCGGTCGCCGAATTCTCGATCTACGGCTTGCCGCCGGACACCGAAGGCCCCGCCGTGGCGGGTGCAACCTTCATGGCGCCGCTGGAAACCCTGCTGACCGCCGGGATCTCGCTGCAGATCGACGCGGCCGAGGCCAAGGCCTATCCGTTCAGCGTCTGCTCCACGGCGGGTTGCATGGCCCGGCTTGGCTTTACCGCCGAAGAGATCGAGGCGCTGAAGCAGGGCGGCGAAGTGACGATCACGCTGGTTCCCTATATTGCGCCCGATCAGAAAGTTACTCTGAAGATGTCGCTCAAGGGGTTCACGGCGGGTCTGGAAGCCGTGAATGCCTCAAACAAGCTCGCCGACGAAGCTGCCGCCGCTGCCGCAGCCGCTGCCGGCGCAGAAGCGACCACGACCCCCTGATCCGATCTGAAGATCGCAGGTTCCAAGGCCGGTCCCGATGGGCCGGCCTCTTTCGTCAGCCTTTGGCCAGAACCAGAACGGCGTTCAGCCCGCCAAAGGCGAAGGCGTTGCTCATCACGGCTTGTACAGTCGCAGGCCTTGCCTCCCCCAACACCAGGTCAAGCGCGCAGTCCGGGTCAACCGCCTCGCACCCCAGAGTCGGCGGTAACAGCCCCTCGGTCAGCGCCATGATGGCGGCAATCGCCTCGAACGCCCCGGTCGCCCCGATCCCGTGGCCATGCGCCGCCTTGGTCGACGACACCGGCGGCCCTTCATCGCCAAAGACCGCCCGGATCGCCGCCGCCTCGCTGCGGTCATTCGCCAGCGTCCCGGTGCCATGCGCGTTGATATGGCCGATATCCCCGGCCACCAGCCCCGCATCCGCCAGCGCTGCCCGCATCGCCGCCGCTGCCCCCATCGGGTTCGGCGCCACGATGTCACCGGCATCCGCCGTCATTGCGAACCCCGCAACCTCAGCCAGAACCCTTGCCCCCCGCGCCCGTGCATGATCCTCGGCCTCAAAGACCAGCACCCCGGCCCCATCGCCGATCACCATCCCTTTGCGACCAAGCGAGAACGGGCGGCACGCATCCGGGGCCAGCACGCGCAACCCCTCCCAGGCCTTGACCCCGCCAAAGCACAGCATCGCCTCCGAGCCACCGGCCAGCATCACATCCGCGACTCCCGCCCGGATCTGCTGCAACGCCAACCCCATCGCGTGATTGGCACTGGCGCAGGCGGACGACACCGAAAACACCGGCCCCGTCAGCCCCCAGGCAATCGACAGATGCGAGGCCGCCGCATTGTGCATCAATCGCGGCACGGTCAGCGGCGAAACCCGGTTCTTCCCCTCGGCAAAGACCGCGCGATAGCTGTCCTCCCAGGTCGAAATCCCCCCCGCTGCCGTGCCCATGATGACACCCGCGCGCGGCCCCAGCCCCGCTGGCAAACCGGCCATCGCCATCGCTTCAGCCCCCGCGACCAGGGCATATTGCGTCACCCGATCATAAAGCGGCAGCTTTGCCGCAGGCAGATAAGCCAAAGGCTCCCAGTCCCGCACCTCCGCCCCGATCCGGATCGACAGCCGCTCCGCATCGCGAAACCCCAACGGCCCGATCCCCGATTGCCCCGCCATCAGCGCGGTCTGAAACCCCGGCACGTTATGGGCCAGCGCATTCACCGTGCCCATGCCGGTGACAACGACCCGCCTCATGCCCGCCCGGCCACCAGCCGCGCCACCCCGTCGACAATCTCCGGCACCGAGGCAAAGCCGAAATCCGGCTGGTCGGGTGCATTGGCGTTGAAGGGAATGGATATGCCGAAGCGTTCTTCCAAGGCAAAGATCGCCTCGACCTTGCCCAGGCTGTCCAACCCAAGCTCATCAATCCGCGCCTTTGGGTCAATGTCAGTGACCGGCAAAAGCAGCTGGCGTGCCAGAATGGCAATCACGTCCTCTTCGATCTCACAAATCGAAAGGGCTGTCATTCGCTGTCGGGCGGCACCGCCTGCCCCTCCTCCAGCGCCGCAACGCGCGCCGCCAACCGTGGCAACCGCCGCAGCGCCTTCTGGATTTCGACATGCGTTTCCATCTTCACGGCAGGCGAGCCCAAAAGCACCCGCCCCGCAGGCGCATTGGTGAAGATCTTGGTCGCCCCGCCCGCTACCACGTCATTGCCGACAAAGATGTTGTCGGAAACCCCGCACTGCCCGGCCATCACAACCCGGTCGCCGATCCGCGCCGACCCGGCAATGCCAACTTGCCCGCAAAGCAGGCAATCCCGCCCGATCTGGACGTTGTGTCCGATATGGACAAGGTTGTCCAGCTTGGTCCCGTCGCCAATCACTGTATCGCGGATCGTCCCCCGATCTATCGCACAGTTTCCACCGATTTCCACATCATTCCCAATGCTTACCGCACCAAGTGAGTGTATCCGCGTCCAGCTTTGCGCCTTGATCTCGGCCCTTGCGCCAAGCGTCTCGCGCACTTCCTCGACCCCGGATTTTTCGGGTGTCACAAAGGAAAACCCGTCCACCCCGATCACGGCGCCCGGCTGGCAGATGAACCGGTCGCCGATCTTGACCCGCGCCCCGATCCGCGCGCCTTGCAGGATCAACGCATCCGCCCCGATCCGCGCGCCTTCGGCAATCGACACATGGCTTGCAATCCGGGCATTCGGACCGATCTCGACATTCGCGCCGATGGTGACAAAGGGTCCGACCGAAGCCCCCACACCAAGTCGCGCAGTTGCATCAATCACCGTCATCGGATGAATGCCGGGCGCGATATCCGGCCCCGGATCCAGCATCCGCGTCAGCCCCGACATTGCAAGCCGCCCCCGTGGCGCAAAGATCGCGGCCTTCAGACCCATCCCGCGCCAATCCGCCCCCGGCCACAGCATCGCCGCCTGCGCCTGCCCCTTGGCTATGCCATCGGCATAGCGCGGGTCCATGGCCAGCGCCAAATCCTGCGGTCCAGCGCTTTGCGGCTCGGACGCGCGCAGCACCTCAAGCGATAGATCGCCTTCAGCCTCGGCCCCCAAAGCCAATGCGATATCGCGGATCGTGATTGGCATGTCGGGCCTCAGGCAGATTCCTACGCCAAAGACTTATCCCTGAAGCCCCGGCATGACCACCCCGGCATCAACCAACGCATCGTAAAGCTTGGCATCGCGGCCATAGATATCGCGGCGATAGGTGATCTTGCCCTTGGCGTCAGGATAGGCGGTGAAATAGACCAGATGCACCGGAAGCGGCGTTTCCAGACGCACCGTCGTTTCCTTGCCGGTGTCGATATAACCCTGAAACTCGCCCTCGGGGTCCGAGCTTTGCCGCCCCAGCAGGAAATAGGCCAGATCAAACGGCCGCGCCACCCGGATGCAGCCATGGCTGAACGCGCGAACTTCCTTGTCGAACAAGGACTTCGAAGGCGTGTCATGCAGATAGATGTTATAGGGGTTCGGGAACATGAACTTCACCTTGCCCAAGGCGTTCCCATCCGACGGCGGCTGCATCATGTCGAACGGAAAATTCGATGCATTATAGGCGGTAAAGTCGACCGAGGCGCGATCCACAACCCGCCCCCGCGAATCGATGATCCGTAGATGCCCGGCGGCATTCGGATTTTGCTGCAACTGCGGCAGATATTCCCCGACGATGATCGACCGTGGCACCCCCCAGGACGGGTTGACCACCATATGCTCCATCACGTCCGAAAACTCGGGGCTCTGGGTATTGCCGCTGGCCTTGCCGATGACGACGCGCGTGTCAAAAACCACACGGCCCTTGTCCAGGATCTTGGCGTGGAAATCCGGCAGGTTGACCCAGACCATCTCGGTCGAGCGGTCAAAGTGCAACCAGCGCTCGCGTTCCAGCGCGACCAGCACCGATTTCAGCCGCTCGTCCGCCGGGATATTCAGCTCGTCCCGCGTGGCTTCGGCAAAGATGCCATCCGCCGTCAGCCCATGGTCGGCCTGAAACGCCACAACTGCCGCCTCGATCGCCTTGTCATAGGTGGCGGTCGAGGTTGCGCCCAGATAGCCCATCGTCACCAGCCGGTCGCGCAGCGCCACGACCTCGGGCCCCGTGGCCCCCGGCTCCAGCCGGCCCGCATCAACCGGTGCGCCCCAGCCCCCTGCCGCAATCTGCGCCTCAAGCCCGATCTTCGCCTTCATCAGGTTCAGATAGGCTTGGCTTTCCGGCAACAGCCAATCAAGCACCGCCTCGGGGTTCCCGGCCGAAATCCGCGCCAGCAGCGTCTTGGGGTCGATCACCGCAATCTCGCGCACGATCCCCTTATCAACCTTGGACGGGTCCAGCACGCCCGAGGTCAGGTCATGCGCCCAGGCCAGATAGGCCCGCGTCAGCATCAGCTCGACCCGGCCCCGGTCACCCTCGGACTCGGCACCTCGGATGGCTGACATCAGCGCCACCGCATCATAGCGCGCCACCGGCAGCCCGTGGTCAGGTGCCGCAAGGATCGCCGTCAGAAACGCCGACCGCCGCTCGGCGTCATCTGCCCCGGTCCAAAGCGGTTCATATCCGGTCTCGCGATACCAGTCGGCAATCGCCGCATCATCCGACGCCGCCGTTGCCAGCGATTGGGTAAAGGCGGTCGACGGCGTTTCGGCCCAGATGGCCGCAACCGGGAGCCCCACCGTCAGCGCGGCGGAAATGCAAAGGGATTTAAGCAGTTTTGACGAAGACCTACGCATTTCTCTCTCACTCACCATGCAGCCATGAAACCGGAGCCTTGCATAAACTTGGCCAAGAAATCGGGCGTTTGTCCATTCACAAACCGATCAAAGGCCTCCACGCCCCCCTGGCCACGGCATCATTGTTGCAATCCGGCATGAAGGTGAGGCATCGCGGCAACATTAGGCGGAAAACCTGACCTTTCAGCGAAATCTTGCCGATTCAGGTTGTGCTTACCATTCGGCGGGCAATCTGCGCTTGGGCTTCGAATCGGCCTGTGCAATAAGAATGCTGCACTTGGGGAAGAAGTTGCAAAGCTGCGGTGACGCGGTCAATGACAGCGACGGGGACAGACTGAATGACTGACCAAGCGACTTCTGGTTTTACGCGGCGTGGCCTTCTGGGCGTGTTTGCCGCAACGGCGGTGATTGCCGCACCAACCTACTCTCGGGCTTTCGGCATCCTCAAAGGCGCAGGCGACATTCGCCGGATCCGGATGTATTCCGGTCGCACCGGCGAAGCGATGGACACGATCTACTGGGTCGAAGGCGAATACATCCCGGAAGTTGCCAAGGAAATCAATCACTTCATGCGCGACTGGCGCACCGATGGCGCGGTCGAGATGGACCTTCGCAACCTTGACATCATGGCCGCCGCACACCGGCTGATGGATGTCTCGGAACCCTACATGCTGCTCTCGGGCTACCGGTCGCCGGAAACCAACGCGATGCTGCGGTCCAAGTCGAAAGGTGTCGCCAAGAACTCGCTGCACATGAAGGGTCAGGCTGCCGATCTGCGTCTGAAATCGCGCAGCGTGGGGCAGATGGCCAAGGCAGCCCTTGCCTGTCAGGCTGGCGGCGTCGGTCGGTATTCGCGCTCGGACTTCGTCCACATGGATTGCGGTGCCGTGCGCAGCTGGGGCGGCTGATCCCGCGTCAAGGTCATGAAATCCTGATGACAGGCGCCTTCGGGCGCCTTTTTCATGGCAACGGCGCGTCGATCACATCGTCACTCCGTGCTGACCTTGCGACGAGAAGACGACATCGCACGAGGAGTGGAGGGTTCAGTCCTCCCGCCCTGCCCCGCCCTCGATCTCGCGACCGCGATAGCCTTGCGCCACCACGAACTTTTCTGAACTGTCGGCCCGGCTGGCTGGCGGCTTCACATTCGCCACCTTGCGGAAGTTGCGCTTCAGCATGGTCTGCATCTCGATCTCTGCCCCACCGGCCAGAACCTTGGCGACAAAGGTGCCGCCGTCTTCCAGCACGTCAAAAGCAAAGGCCAGCGCCGCCTCGATCAGCGCCACGATCCTCAAGTGATCGGTGCCCTTGTGCCCACTTGCCGCCGCCGCCATGTCCGACATCACCACATCGGCGCGACCGCCAAGCCAACCCTTGACCTTCTCGTCCGCATCATCGGCCAGAAAGTCCAGCACGTGGATTTCGGCCCCCGGAATCGGCTCCACTTCCTGCAGATCGACGCCCAACACCGTGCCCACCGGCTTTTTCGGGTTCTGCGCCAGCGCATTCACCCGCACCACCGCCACCTGACACCAGCCACCCGGCGCGCAACCAAGGTCAACCACCCGCGCCCCCGGCTTCAGGAAGCCATAGCGGTCATCCAGTTCCAGAATCTTGAAAGCCGCGCGCCCGCGATAGCCCTCTTTCTTGGCGCGGATGACATAGGGGTCATTCAACTGCCGCTCCAGCCAAAGCGTCGAGGAAAGCTTGCGCCCCTTCGCTGTCTTGACCCTGACCCGCAACTCGCGCTGGCCCCGACCTGAATTCGGCTTCTCCGTCATCTGTAAGGCCCGTCTCCCAGAACGCCGTCCGCGCTCATCTGCGCGTAAAGAAGCCCTTCCCTAAGGCCCCTGTCGGCCACCGACAAGCGGTCAGTCGGCCAGATCCGCATCAAAGCCTGCAAGATTGCCGCCCCCGACATGATCAGTGACTGCCGGTCGCGCCCGATCCTGGGGTCGTTCCGCCGCCCCTCTGGCCCCAGCGACAGATACTCGCGGATCACCTGATCGATCTGCGTGGTCGACATCTCCAGCCCGTCAACCTTGGTTCGGTCATAACGGCGCAGGCCAAGAAAGCTTGCCGCAACCGTCGTCACGGTCCCACTTGTGCCGATGATCTGGAACCCTTCCCGCGGGTTCTCCGAATTATACGGGCTGAACTTCGACAGATGCTCTTCGAAAAACCAGCTCATCAACGCAAAGCGGGCAGCATCATCATCGACATCGATGAACTGGTCCTTCAGCGTCGCCACGCCAAGCGGCACCGAGATCCAGTCCACCACCCGCGCCACCGCCCCTTCGCCTTGGGCGTTGAACCCCATATGCAACCGCATGATCGCGTTTGGCCGGTTTTCCGGGCTGACCGCCGAAAGGTCGATCCAGACCAGCTCGGTCGACCCGCCGCCGATATCGACAACCAGCAGCTGCTCGGTCGAAGGCCCGACCAGCGGCGCGCAGGAAATGACGGCAAGCCGCGCTTCTTCTTCTGCCGCGATGATCTCCAGCGCCAGCCCGGTCTCGCGCCGAACCTGACGCAGAAAGTCGCGGGCGTTCCGGGCCCGGCGGCAGGCTTCGGTCGCAACCAACCGCATCCGGCGCACCTTGTGGGCCTGAAGTTTCTTCTCGCAGATCCGCAGCGCCTGCACCGTGCGCAGCATCGAGGCACGGCTAAGCCGCCCCGTCGCTTCCAGCCCGGCACCAAGCTGGACCGATTTCGAGAAGCTGTCGACAATCACAAACTGACTGCCCTCCGGTCGGGCAATCAGCATGCGACAAGAGTTCGTGCCTAGGTCAAGCGCCGCATAAAGCGGTGCCGACCCCGGGTCGGTAAGGGCAGACGGTTCATCCGCGCGGGAAGCAAGCCCCATATCGACCTGGGCCGCCTCGACCTGCGCGTCTGTCGCGTCCGCCCTACGGGGACGCTCGGGCGCCATGATCGCCCTCCAACTGTGGTTGCATCCAAGGTAGTGGTCTTTGGGTCAACTGACAAGCATTGCTGCGGGTCATATATCTGCGATCAGGTCGCCGTCCGAATGCCACGGCGGCATCGGCCCATGCCTCCCGTCAGCCCGCGTCCCCTCCCCCGGTTTGACCGAAACCTGCGGGCAGATCGCCTTTCCGGCACGCCCCAATTCAACGCCGCGCCGTCAGGGGTCGCTTCCACACTCCCCAATGTCGAAATCCGACACCGCTTGTCGATTGGCGACGTCTAATGAAGGCACAGCAAATTGCCGAAGGAATCAGGATCATGGCCGAAGTTACCGTCGTCTACTGGCGCGACATCCCGGCCCAGGTCATCGTCGGCAAGGGCCGTCGCGGATCGAAAGTCCAGCTTCCCGAACGCTTTGAACAGGCCATCGACCGCTGCGCCATGAAGATCGGCGCCAAGGATGCCGACGCCTATCTTGCCGAATGGCGCAAGGTTGCCGTCGCCGACATCGAGGGCGAGCCTGACACCATCGCCGCCGACTACGCGGCAAAGCTGGAATCCGAATACGACACCGCGCGGATCAAGACCTTGATCGACGCCGAGGGTTGGGCCAAGGCCTGACCGCAATCAAGACAGGAGCATCCCATGGCCCTCTTCAATTTCGGTCGCAAGAAAACCGAAGCCGAACCCCAGTCGCTTGAGGCTTTCCTCAAGGGCTATTCCATCGAGGTGATGCCCCGCACCGCCGAAAAGGTCGAAAGCTTCCGCGCGATCCTGCCGAAGGGCACCCGCGTCTACATCGCCCATATCGAAGGCACCCCCATCGAAGAGATGGTCGCCACCGCCAAGCGCATCGGCGACGAAGGCTTTGACGTGATGCCGCATTTCCCGGCGCGCATCATCAAGGACAAGGCCACCCTTCTGGACTGGGTTGGCCGCTACAAGGACGTGGGCGTGCGTCAGGGCCTCCTTCTTGCGGGTGGCGTCACCACCCCACATGGCGACTTCTCGACCTCGATGCAGCTTCTGGAATCCGGCGCTTTCACCGGCTTTGACCGCCTGCACGTCGCCGGTCACCCCGAAGGCAACAAGGACATCGACCCCGATGGCTCCGACCGCATGGTCATGGAAGCCGCCCGCTGGAAATCCGCCTTCAACGAACGCACCGATGCCAAGATGGCCATGGCCACCCAGTTCTGCTTTGAAGCTGATCCCGTCATCGCCTGGGTCAACCGCCTGGCCGCCGAAGGCATCAAGCTGCCGGTCCATATCGGCATCGCGGGCCCGGCCAAGCTGCAAACCCTGATCAAGTTCGCCATCGCCTGCGGCGTCGGCCCGTCCCTTCGCGTCTTGCAAAAGCGCGCGATGGATGTCACCAAACTGCTCTTGCCCTATGAACCGACCGAAATCCTGGCTGGACTTGCCGCCCACAAGGCCGCAAACCCGGATTTCGGCATCGAACAGGTCCACTTCTTCCCGCTTGGCGGCATCAAGACCAACGCCCAGTGGGTCACCGAAAATGGCGGCGCCTCGGGCGTGCCTGCAAACGCTTGACAGAAAGCTTCAAGAATGACCCGTACCGTCGTTGAATCCAAAACGAAAACCGTCATCATCGGTTTTGACGAACCCTTCGCCGTCATCGGCGAACGCATCAACCCCACCGGCCGCAAGAAACTGGCGGCCGAGATGGAGGCCGACAATTTTGAAACCGTCATCCGCGACGCGCTTGAACAGGTCGCCTGCGGCGCCACGATCCTCGACGTGAACTCCGGCGCTGTCTTCACCAACAAGATGGCGCAAGACCCGCGCTATGCCGACAACAACTTTGTCGAACCCCCGTTGATGAAGAAGCTGATCGAGATTGTTCAGCAGACCGTCGACGTGCCCTTGTGCATCGACAGCTCGGTTCCCGGCGCGCTGGAAGCTGGCCTTCAGGCCTGCGAAGGCCGCCCGCTCCTGAACTCTGTCACCGGGGAAGAAGAGCGTCTGGAACTCGTCCTGCCGCTGGTCAAGAAATACAACGTGCCGGTCGTGGCGATTTCAAACGACGACACCGGCATTTCGCCCGATCCCGATGTCCGTTTTGCCGTGGCCAAAAAGATCGTCGAGCGTGCAGCCGATTTCGGCATTCCGGC
>CAUJIP010000056.1 GCA_963205235.1 Pseudomonadota bacterium | reverse complement strand
ACTGGCCCGCGCGTCCGGCGATAGGGTGGCGGGCCCGCAGCAACCGTGAGAGCCGGGGTTTTCCCGAGAGCCAGAGGTCTCAGGTGGGCGCCAGGTAGCAGGACCAGGATCCTGCCAGAGCCAGCCCCCGTTCGCTTGCTTATCGGCCACTGGAAAATTGGCCCCACACGCGAAGAGCAGCACCCGCCACTTGCCAACATAGGGGGCCGGGGGGTGGGCCGCAAGGCATGAGCGTATCGCCGATGATCCGCTCTCGACAGATGTTCACCTTTGGTTCATGATTGCGGGATGGATAGCATCGCCCCAGATGAGCTTTTGCCCGCCCTGTCGGGGCAGCGCCTGCAGCGCGGCGTCAGCCGGGGCCTGCGCGGGCTGGATTTCGTTTGCGTGGAAGAGCTTGTTCCCGCGCCTGGCCTGCGGGTCGATGTGATGGCCTTGGGTCCGCGTGGCGAAATCTGGGTGATCGAATGCAAATCCGGTCGGGCCGATTTTCGCGCGGATCGCAAGTGGCAGGGCTATCTTGACTGGTGCGACCGGTTCTTCTGGGCGGTGGATGGCGATTTCCCGGTCGATCTGTTGCCTGCCGAGACCGGGTTGATCCTCGCCGATGCCTTTGACGCGGAAGTCGTTCGCATGGGCCCCGAAACGCCGCTGTCAGGCGCGCGGCGCAAGGTGGTGCTGCGGACTTTTGCCCGCACAGCTGCCAGCCGGTTGCAGGGGTTCCGGGACCCCGGCACCGCAGCCTGGGTCACCGACATCCAACCGCCGCGATAAGGCGCGGATTAACGCTTCTTCTTTCCGCCCTGTCCTGCCGCGCGGGCGACTTCGGCTGCTGCGCGCAGTTCTTCCGCGATTTCTTCGGCCTCGTCCGGATCGAAATCAAGCGGCAGTTCGATCCCGCCCTCGGCCTCGATATAGATCCGCACCATGCCAAGTTCGGTGGGCCCGATCTGGATATTCGCCGCGATATCGCTTTCCTTGTCGATGCCCATCGGGTCTCTCCTTGACGTGACCGGTCCGGCGGGTCGCGAACCTTATGCGGGTCTGCTGTGGCTTGGCGAGGCTGTCAAGCCCGTCGCATGGGGTCAGGGGGGAACGACAGGCCTGTTCCGTCGATGAGGCATCTTTTGCAGGGCGATCAGCGACCGGTCCTGCCTTTTTCCGGTTGACCCTGCCCGCCGAAATCCGTAATCGGACGCTAACCGCATGTCGGCCGTGCAGCTTTAGCTCAGTTGGTTAGAGCACCAGATTGTGGATCTGGGGGTCCCCCGTTCGAGCCGGGGAAGCTGTACCATTCCTTCCTTACCGCATCGTTCTACGCCTAAGGCCATGACCATGGCCGGTTTCGGCCTGTCCGGCGGTCAGAAGAAAATGCTTGTGTGGCGGTGGGTCTTTGCAATTCTGGTCGGGTCCGTTTTCCGGATCGGAGTGCATTTTGATGACCAACACCGCTTTGCCCGCCTCAGCCCCGAAGGGAAAAGGCCGCAAGATCGTGATTTTCGCGGATGGCACCGGCAACAGCTTTTCGGTGCAGGAATCCAATGTCTGGCGGCTGTATCGGGCGCTGGACACGACGGAACAGAACGGCAAGGCGATGCAGCTTGCGCGCTATATTCCGGGGGTGGGCACGTCGGGCAATGCGGTGATCCGGATGATCGACGGGGTGACCGGGATTGGTGTGCCTTCCAACGTGCGCAAGCTGTACCGGTTCCTGTGCTGGAACTGGATGCCAGACGACGAGATCTATCTTTTCGGCTTTTCCCGCGGGGCCTTCACGGTGCGCACGCTGGCGTCCTTGGTGGCGATGCAGGGCCTGATGCCGCGCGAGGTGGATGGTCGCCGGGTGACCGGCCCCGAGATGAGCCGCAACGCCATGGCGGCATGGCTAGCCTACCGGGCCCAGACAGCGCCTTTGGTGGCCAAGGGCAAATCGCCGCTTAACCCGCTGAACTGGCAGATGAACCCGCTGATTTCAGTGATCCGCGCGGCCCGGGACGGGATCGTTTCTCTGAAACGCCACGCCTTCGGGCAGGCGACCCACGGGCAGGTTCTGGCCGCCTTGCCCAAGGAACGGCAGGCCGGGGAAGTACCAATCCGCTTCATGGGCGTGTTCGACACGGTCGAGGCTTATGGCATGCCGGTGGAAGAGCTGACCTCGATCTGGAACCGGCTGATCTGGCCGATCAAGTTCCGCAACGGGCGCGCCTCGCCGGTGGTGCAGAAGATCCGGCATGCGCTGTCACTGGATGATGAACGCAAAAGCTTTCGCCCGATCCGGTTCAATGTCAGTCCAAGGCCCGATGGCAAGCCGGTTCCCGAAACGCAGGAACTGTGGTTCGCCGGGGTGCATTCCGATGTCGGCGGCGGCTATCCCGATGACGAAACCTCATACGAGCCGTTTTTGTGGATCGCAGGCGAAGCGGCGCGGCAAGAGCTGGTCTTTGACGATCAGGAACTGGCGCGCTATCGCAACCGGCTTTATCCGCAGGCGTTGATCCACGACTCGCGGCAGGGTCTGGCAAGCATCTATCGCTATTGCCCGCGCATGGTGCGTGATCATCCCGACTATGACGGTAAACCGATTGCCCATCATTCGGTGGTCGAGAAAATGGTCAGCGGGGCCAGTGGCTATGTGCCCCTTGGCCTACCCGAAGGATTCCGCGTCTATCCGCCCAACGGGGCGGGGCTGGTCGGGGTGCAGCCCTGTCCCTTCACCCGCGACGAGCAGCGCTTTGCCGTGCTGAAAGGTCTGATCCGGCGGCGCAAGGGCACGAACTGGCTGTCGATCCTGCTGATCCTTGGCCTTGCGGCCTTGCCGGTCTGGGATTGGTGGATCGGCACGGCGATCAAGCCCGTCGGCCTTGTGCGCGGGGTAGCGCAGGTCTTGGGCGGCCTTTTGCCGGGCTGGACCGTGACTTGGGTCGAGGGCCTTTGTGCCCGCTGGTGGGTATCGGTGCCGATGCTGGCTTTGCTTTGGCTGATCTACCGGTTCAACGCCGCGATTGCCTACAAGATCAAGGATGCCGCCGGAAAGCTTTGGCAACCACGGGCTTAACCTTGCCGGGGTCGGGCGCTATGGTGCCCGCCCCTGACCCCCGAGGAATCGCATGAGCCTGGCCCAAATCCCCCGTCTGATTGCCACCGAGATCGGCGCAAACCCCGCCCAGGTGACTGCGGCGGTGGACCTTCTGGATGGCGGGGCGACCGTCCCCTTCATCGCGCGGTATCGCAAGGAAGTGACCGGCGGTCTGGACGACACCCAGCTTCGCAAGCTGGAGGAACGCCTGTCCTATCTGCGCGAGTTGGAGGCGCGGCGGGGGACGATTTCCGCCTCGATCACCGAGCAGGGCAAGATGACCGATGCCTTGGCCCGGTCGATTGCCGGGGCGGTGACCAAGGCCGAGTTGGAGGATATCTACCTTCCCTTCAAGCCCAAGCGCCGCACCAAGGCGATGATTGCGCGTGAGGCGGGGTTGCAGGGGCTTTACGACGCGATTCTGGCGGATCGGGCGGCGGACCCGGTTGCCCTGGCGGGCGGGCATCTGTCGGAGGCCTTCCCTGACACCAAGACCGCGCTGGAAGGTGCGCGCGACATTCTGGCCGAAGGTCTGGCCGAAAACGCCGCCCTTCTGGGCCGGTTGCGCGATCACATGCGCAAGGTGGGGAAACTTGCGGCCAAGGTCGTGACGGGGAAAGAGGCGGCGGGGGCAAAGTTTTCGGACTACTTCGCCCACACCGAGGATTTCTCGCGCGTGCCGTCGCACCGGGCCTTGGCGATGTTCCGGGGGCGGAACGAGGAATTTCTGACCCTGGACCTGGAAATCGATGCCGAATCCCCGCGCGGCGAAAGCCCCAGTGAGCGGGCCTGTGCGGCGGCTATCGGGTCTGCGGGGCAGGGTGCCGGTGACCGCTGGCTGCGCGAGGCGGCGGCCTGGGCCTGGCGGGTGAAGATCAGGACCAGCCTGACGCTGGACCTGATGGCCGAATTGCGTGAGGGCGCCGAGGCCGAGGCGATCCGGGTTTTCGCGCGCAACCTCAAGGACTTGCTGCTGGCTGCACCCGCCGGGGGCAAGGCCACGATGGGGCTGGACCCCGGCATTCGGACCGGCGTCAAGGTCGCGGTGGTGGACGGGACAGGCAAGGTCGTGGCGACCGATACCGTCTATCCGTTCCAGCCGAAGAATGACCTGAAGGGCGCGCAGGTCGCCATCGCCCGGTTGATCGGGGTGCATGGGGTCAGGCTGATTTCCATCGGCAACGGCACCGCCAGCCGTGAGACCGAAAAGCTGGTGGCCGACCTTCTGGCCCTGCTGCCGGGGCCGGACAAGCCGGTAAAGGTGGTGGTCAGCGAGGCTGGGGCCTCGGTCTATTCGGCCAGCGAATTGGCGGCGCGGGAGTTTCCCGATCTGGATGTTTCAATACGGGGGGCGGTGTCGATTGCGCGGCGCTTGCAGGACCCCTTGGCGGAACTGGTGAAGATCGAACCCAAGGCGATTGGCGTCGGCCAGTATCAGCACGACGTCGACCAGCACCGGCTGGGCAAGTCGCTGGAGGCGGTTGTGGAAGACGCGGTGAACGCGGTTGGGGTGGACCTCAACACCGCCTCCGCCCCCCTGCTGGCGCGGGTGTCGGGCGTGGGGCCGGGGCTGGCCGAGGCGATTGTGGCGCACCGCGATCAGAACGGGCCATTCGGGACGCGGCGGGAGTTGCTGAAAGTCGCGCGGCTGGGGCCGAAGGCCTTTGAACAGGCGGCGGGGTTCTTGCGGATTTCGGGCGGAAAAGAGCCGTTGGATGCCTCATCCGTTCACCCGGAAGCCTATGATCTGGCGCGGAAAATTGTCGCAGCCTGCGGGCGCGACCTGCGGGCGGTGATGGTCGACCCCAGCGCCTTGCGCCGGGTAGAGCCGCGCGATTTCGTCGATGACCGCTTTGGCCTGCCGACGGTGAAGGACATTCTGGCCGAACTGGAAAAGCCCGGTCGCGACCCAAGGCCCAGCTTCAAGACTGCAACTTTCACGGATGGGGTCGAGGACATCAAGGACCTGCGCCCCGGCATGGTTCTGGAAGGCACGGTGACCAACGTCGCGGCCTTCGGGGCCTTTGTCGATGTGGGCGTGCATCAGGACGGGCTGGTGCATGTCAGCCAGCTGTCCGACAGTTTCGTGAAAGATCCACATGCTGTGGTGAAGGCCGGGGATGTGGTCAAGGTCCGGGTGGTCGAGGTGGACGTGGTCCGCAAGCGGATCGGGCTGACGATGAAGTCAGACGGCGGGGCGAGCGCCAAGGATCAGGCGCGGGAACGGGAGCCTGTTGCGAAACCGGTGAAGGGCCCGATGCAGGCAGGGGCGCAGGGCGGGGGGAACGCCTTTGCGGATGCGTTGAAGGGCAAGTTTGGGCGCTGACACTCAAACTCCTTAAGGAAGGATTTTGACAAATTCCTTGCTTAAGGAATTTGGCTCGGGTGCGGTCAAGCGGCAGCGCCCCCGACCGTAAGTCCTTGAATCAGAAGGGTCGGCTGACCGACACCCACGGGCACCCATTGCCCCGCCTTGCCGCAGTTGCCGATGCCAGGGTCAAGGGCCAGGTCGTTGCCGATGGCGCGGATGCCTTTCAGCGCGGTGGCACCATCGCCGATCAGGGTGGCACCCTTGACGGCCTCACCCACCTTGCCGTTGCGAACGCGGTAGGCCTCGGTGCAGGAAAAGACGAATTTCCCTGAGGTTATATCGACTTGTCCCCCGCCGAAGCCGACGGCGTAGATGCCATCCTTCAGGCTGGCGACGATCCCTGCCGGGTCGTCCTGGCCCGACAGCATGTAGGTGTTGGTCATCCGGGGCATCGGGATATGGGCAAAGCTTTCGCGCCGCCCGTTGCCGGTGGGTGCGACGCCCATGAGCCTCGCGTTCTGGCGGTCCTGCATATAGCCCACCAGCACCCCGTCCTCGATCAAGACATTCTTGCCCGAAGGGGTGCCTTCGTCGTCGATGCTGATACTGCCACGGCGGTCCGGAAGGGTGCCGTCATCCAGCACGGTCACGCCTTTGGAGGCGATCTGTTTTCCCATAAGCCCCGAGAAAGCCGAGGTTTCCTTGCGGTTGAAGTCGCCTTCCAGCCCGTGGCCGATGGCTTCGTGCAACAGGATTCCGGGCCAGCCGGGGCCAAGGACCACGTCCATTCCGCCCGCCGGGGCGTCGACGGCGCCAAGGTTAACGCGGGCGATGCGGAGGGCTTCGGCGATCATCGGTTTCCAGGTCTCGGGTTTCATCAGGTCGGCCAGCCCATGCCTGCCGCCCTTGCCCATGCCACCCTGTTCGCGGCGGCCATTTTCTTCAAGCATTACAGAGACATTGAGCCGCGCCATGGGCCTGATGTCGGTCAGCCGCAGTCCGTCGGGGCGCAGGATTTCCACCTCTTGCAAGCTGGCGGACAGGGCGGCCGAGACCTGCACCACGCGCGGGTCAAGGTTGCGGGCATAGGCGTCGATTTCGCGCAAAAGCTCGATCTTCACGGGGAAGGCGGCGTCGGCCATCGGGTCATCGGGGCGGTAAAGCCGAATGTTGGTGCCGCGCGGGCCAGCGGCCATGGTGCCCCCGCCTGTGCCCACGGCAAGGCGGGCGGTTTCCGAGGCACGGAGGAGCGAAGTCTCTGATATTTCAGTGGAATGGGCGTAACCAGCGACCTCGCCTCGGACCGCTCGCAGGCCGAAGCCCTGGCTTGCGTCATAGGTCGCCTGCTTGATCCGGCCATCATCCAGCACGATGCTTTCGGCGCGGCGGCGTTCCAGGAACAGCTCGCCATCGTCCGCGCCATCGGCCGCTGCGCGCAAGGTCGCAAGGGCGGCGGCTTCGTCGAGATGGGTGTCGAAGGGGCGGAAGGGGGCTTCGGTCATCGGATCCTCGCAGGTCTGAGGGGAAGGTAGGGTGCGGGACGGGGGGCCGCAAGGCGGGAAGGGGCGGGGTTAAGGAAAGGTGAAGCGGGAGAAGGCGGGCAGAGGGGGCCGGGGCGTTTTCTGCGCTACAACCTATTGGGAACGCTTCGTTAAATGTCGGACATCGGCCGCTTTCGGCTGTCTTGCTTGCGTCTTGCTTTCGTCTTCCTTTTGTCTTGCCCCAATCCCCGCCTTTTCGCGATTCACCAAGATTGCCGAATCGGAACGGGTCGTTTGCGATGGGTCGTCCGGGTGCTATTGTCAGGATCTGGAACGTAGGGGATCGTCGATGTCGACTGAACCGACCCTGGAGGCACTGCCCCCGATGAGCCATGACGAGATGCTGGCCCATCTGCTGGCGGCGAATGTGGTGGCGTTGCAGGCGATGGCGCATGGGCGGCATCCGTTTGGCGCGGTGCTGGTCGGGCCGGATGGGGCGGTTCTGATGCGGCAGGGAAACCTTGGCACCGTGCGTCATGCGGAAACCGAACTGGCACGGCGTGCGGCTGAGACTTACGGGCCAGAGTTCCTGTGGCGCTGCACGCTGGTGTCGACCTTCGAGCCTTGCGCGATGTGCGCGGGCACGCAGTACTGGGCGAATATCGGGCGGCTGGTTTATGGCTGCGACGAAACCGCGCTCTTGTCGCTGACCGGGGCCGACCCGGAAAACCCGACGATGCATCTGCCGGCCCGCCGCGTGTTGGCGGCAGGCCAGAAGGCGATCGAGGTGCATGGGCCGTTCCCCGAACTGGAGGCCGAGCTTCTGGAGCCGCACCGGGGGTTCTGGGCGGTGGCGGGCTGACCCTTTTAGAACCGGTGTTCCAGACTGAAGCTGAGGCTGGTCTGGGTGTTGCCGCTGAACCGTTCGGCCCCGATCAGGGCGTTGATCTGCGTCAGGCCGTTGGGCGAGTTGTGGCTGAAGCCGACGCTTCCGCCCGCGTTGCAATCCTTGTCGGTGTCAACGCGCTGGCAGAAGAGCTTGGGCGTAAGCGTCAGCATGGTGGTGTCGCTGCCGGGGATCAGCGGGATGCGGATTTCCGAAGCAAGCGCGAGGTTCGCCAGCGTCACCTGTCCGGCATCAAGCGAGAGGCCGCTTTCCGATATGCCAAAGGCATGGCCGGTGAAGGCGACCTCGCCAATGTCCATCCGGCCCCAGACGGCGGAAAGCTCGGGTGACAGGGTGAAGCCCTGGAATTCGACAAGGCCAGACAGGCTTGCCCCGGCGATGGCACTGGCGGTGTCATAGTCGCCGTTCACCGTCAGGATACCATCGGTCAAGTCAATCTTGTGCCGACCGAAACCGACGGCAAGGAAGCCATCGGCGATCAGGCCCTTGCCGATATCCGAGACGATGTAGGTTCCAGCGTTCACGCCATAGCCTTTGCGCTTGCCGGTAAAGCTGTCGCGGATCTGCGACTGGCCGACTTCTGCGCCAAGGTAGTAACCGAGCATCGTGTTGTCCGAGAGCATCCGCTCCCACGAGACATTGGCGCGGAAGGTGGCGGTGGTCGATCCATCCTCATCCCGGCGGAGGTCGAAATCGCCGAAGGTCAGGCGGCGGGTGGCACCATCGGCGCTGCCGGTCTGGCCGTAGAAGCTGCCGCTGGTCGAAAGCGTCACGCCATCGGCCAGAATGCCGCCGGTCACGTCAAAGGGCACATTGGCGCTGCGTTCGGTGTTTCCTGCGGCAAGGTCCTGCGAGGCGCGCAGGCGGTCGCGGGCGGAACGGACGGTCTTCTGGTTGAAGTCGATGGCGCTGGCCAGCATCCGGCGGGCATCGTCGCGGATGATGCGGCGGATTTCGTCCTTCTTGGCCTCGAATTCGGCGAGCGGGGATTGAAGGGTGATGGCAAGCGGTGTCGAGGCAGAATTGCCGTTCCCGGCTGCGTCCTCGGCCACATCGGCGGCCAGCGAGATGGTGACCTCGCCACTGAGGTCGGGCAGGATATTGACAGCATAGGTATCGCCACTGCCGGTCAGCGAGCCGGGAACGACGCTGCCGCCGGTGACGGTGAAGTCGGCCTCATCCAGCCCGTTCATGGGTTCGGAGAAGACGACATCGACGGTGAAGGCCGTACCACCAACCGTGGCGGGACCGGTCAGTGTCACGGTGGGGGCTTCGCTGTCGATCTCGATCACATTGGTCGCCCCAAGCGAACCGGTGGTACCGGGGGTGGGAAGGGTCAGGTCGGCGTCGGCGGCGTCAACGCTTTGGATCGTCTGGCTGTTAAGAGCGAGTGCCGTTGTGGACACATAGTCGAGGTCGGCGCTGACATCCCCGGCCTGAACGGTGTAGGTGAAGGTCAGCGTGTTGGTGCCGCTGCCAGCGGTATAGTTGGCAACGCGGTCGGTGGTGCCGGTTTCCAGCGTCAAGCCTGCGGGGGTGCCTGCGCCGGCGACGTTGACCGGCTGGTCGAAGACAATCTGAATGATGACGGTGTCGCCGAGCCCGTAACTGCCATCGGTAGAGCCGACCGACTTGACGTCGGGCTGGCCGGCTGTTCCCCACTGCGGCCGCCAGGCGGGGTCATTGGTCCAGGAAGTGGCGGACCCGTCGAATTGATCCGGTTCAGAGGGGATCAGATGCACGTCCCAGCGCGACAGGTCGCGGTTGAAGCTGGTGGCGTCGCCGAACATTGCAGCCATACTGATCACTGACGAGGTGTCCCAACCGCCAATGTCCTGATTGAAGCTGGTGGCTTCGCTGAACATAAAATCCATGAGCGTCACGTTGGACGTATCCCAAGAGCCGATGTCCTGATTGAAGGCGCTCGCCTCGTTGAACATCCTATTCATATTGGCCACTTTCGACGTGTCCCAGGCGCCGATGTCCTGATTGAAGCTGGTGGCTCTTCGGAACATCGAAGCCATATTGGTCAATTTGGACGTGTCCCAGTCCCCAATGTCCTGATTGAAGTTGCTGGCACCATAGAACATGCTGGACATATTGGTCACCTTTGATGTGTCCCAATTCCCGATGCCCTGGTTGAAGCTTTGAGCGTCGGTGAATGTCGCCAACATGGTTGTCACCTTCGAGGTGTCCCAATTCCCGATATCCTGGTTGAAGGCTTCCGCGCCTTCGAACATCGCAAGCATGGTTGTCACATTCGACATGTCCCAATAGCCGATGTCGTCGTTGAAAGTCGGTTGGTCTTTAAAGACGGTGATCATATTTGTAATTTGACCGGTAAATATCCGGTTCGGTCCATCGGCAAAGGTATAGAAGGTGGCCGCGACGGTGAACTTGTAGCCGTTGGCCCGGCCCGCCAGAAGATCGGTCCTATCCTTGACGATGTACATGCCTTCGCAACCGGTCCAGCCTGGCTGGCCGATGGTCTGGGCATAGGCGGGGTCATAGCATTCCGCGGCAGTTGCGGCGCGGGCGGTGTCGGGGGGCAGGATCAGGGCCGAAAGGGCTGCGAGAAGGGTAAGGGATTTCAAGCCGATCAACTCATAGGCTTTTTTACGGCAATCAACAGCGGTCACGGCAAGCTCACAATCTGGGCAAGTGATTTATGAATGTGTGCCGGGTGGTGAAACGTTGTGCAAGAAAATTGCAAGCTTGGCTGGCTTGGCGCGGATCGGGCGTTGCGCGAATGACACAAGGATTACGGTGCCAGTCGTCAGTTCGGGAAGAGGCGGTCGATGAATTCGGCTTCGGTCGTCCAGGTGGCGGGGTCGGAGAGGGCCTCGTGTCCGGCGGGGCCGAGGGAGAGGAACGTCTTGGGCTGGTTCGCCAGAGTGTAAAGGTATTTGCCGGACGTATAGGGGATGACCTGATCACCTTGGCCATGCAGGATCAGGATCGGGGCGCGGACCTTGGCGATATGGTCGCGGGAGCGGTACTGGTCCAGCATCAGCAGGCCGACGGGAAGCCAGGGATACTGCGCCTGGGCGATGTCGACGGCGGCGGAATAGGGGGCTTCGAGGATCAGCGCGCCGACCGGGTTTTGCGCGGCGGTCTGGACGGCGGGGCCGGTGCCAAGGCTTTCGCCGACAAGGATGATGTGGTCGGCCGCAATGCCTTGGGCGCGCAGGTGGTCATAGGCGGTCTTGGTGTCGATCAAGAGGCCGGTTTCGCTGGGCTTGCCGGTCGATCCGCCATAGCCGCGCCAGGACAGGAAGGCGACGCCATAGCCCCGCGACTGATAAAAGGCGAAGCGGTCGGCACGGTCGGCAATCTCGCCCCCATTGCCGTGCAGGAACAGGATCACGGGCCTGTCGCCGGTGGGCGGGGCGACCCACAGGACAAGGGTTTCGCCGTCAGGGGTGGCAAGGCTTTGCCGCGTGACGTCAGTCAGGCCAAGGGCTTCGGGCGCGGGGTCGCGGTGGGTTGGAAAGTACTGAAGCGAGCGTTGCAGCAGGAACATGCCGCCCGCCGCCGAGAGGTAGAGCATGCCGCAGAAGACGAAGGTCAGTTTGATGAGGCCCATGGGGAAGACGCCTTCCATCCTGCTGCGACCAAAGCTGAGAGCCAAAGTGCAACGGTTTTGCTTGTCGTGGCCAAGCTAATATGGTTTGAGGGCCGTGGGAAACAGCGGGATTCTGCCCAACGGGCGGTCCTGACAAGGCGGCGCAAAGCCGCGACGCAAACGGGATAAAAGACATGCGCCTTTCGACTGTGATGCTGAAAGTTGCGGCGGCAGGGATCGCCACGATGGCTGCCACTTCCGCTTTCGCGCAGCAAGCCCTTGAAATCATTGGGCAACCGGTTCCGGGTGGGATCGGCTTTCAGCCTGCCGGAACTGAACTTGCTTCGGATATCCACTGGCTTGACGGGACGATCCTGAAGGTCATCACCGCCATCGTGATCTTCGTGACCCTGCTTTTGATCTTTGTGATGGTGCGGTTCAACTCGAAGGCCAACCCGGTGCCGAAGCGGTTCACGCACAACACGCCGCTTGAAGTGGCATGGACGCTGATCCCGATCGTGATCCTGGTGGTCATCGGCTCGTTCTCGCTGCCGATCCTGTTCAAGCAGCAGGAAATTCCGGTTGGCGAGGTCACGATCAAGGCCACGGGCAACCAGTGGTACTGGTCCTATGAATATGTCGACGAGGGTGTGTCCTTCGACAGCTACATGATCGGCTCGCCCGCGACGGGCGGCACGAACATGATGACCCCGGATGTCGAGGCGCAGCTCAAGGCCGCCGGCTATTCGAAAGAGCAGTTCCTGCTGGCCACCGATACCGCCGTCGTCGTGCCGGTGGGCAAGGTCGTCGTGGTGCAGGTGACGGCGACCGACGTGATCCATTCGTGGAAAGTGCCCGCGTTTGGCGTGATGCAGGATGCCGTGCCGGGCCGGACTGCCGGTCTTTGGTTCAAGGCAGAAAAGGAAGGCATCTACTTCGGTCAGTGCTCGGAAATCTGCGGGCAGATGCATGCCTTCATGCCGATCACGGTCAAGGTCGTGTCGGAAGCGGCCTATGCCGAGTGGCTGGTCAAGGCCAAGGCGGGCGACGTGCAGCTTTCCAGCATCGCGACCCCCGCGGCGACGGAAGTTGCCTCGAACGACTGAGGCTGGCGTTTGGAATGCGTGACGGGGCTTGGCCGTGGGTCGGGCCCCGTATCTGCAAGAAGACTATCTTCAACATTGATCCGGGACCGGAATGAGCGATCTGGGTGCATATCAGGGCGTGACCGATACCCCCTATGAACCGGGGTTCGGCGATTACGTGCAGCTTCTGAAGCCGCGCGTGATGTCGCTTGTCGTGTTCACGGCGCTGGTCGGTTTGCTGGTGGCACCGGTTTCCTTGCATCCGGTGGAAGGCTTTGCCGCGATCCTGTTCATCGCGCTGGGGGCTGGTGCCTCTGGGTCGTTGAACATGTGGTGGGATGCCGACATCGACGCGGTGATGAAACGCACGCAGGGCCGCCCTGTGCCCTCAGGTCGGGTTCAGGCCGGAGAGGCGCTGGCAGTCGGGCTTGGCCTGTCGGGGATCAGCGTGGTGATGCTGGGTCTGGCCACGAACCTGCTGGCGGCGGGCCTGCTGGCCTTTACGATCTTCTTCTATGCCGTCGTCTATTCGATGTGGCTGAAACGCTCGACCCCGCAGAACATCGTGATCGGTGGGGCGGCAGGGGCCTTTCCGCCGATGATCGGATGGGTTGCGGCGACCGGGTCGGTTTCGGTCGAGGCGTTCCTGATGTTCGCGCTGATCTTCATGTGGACGCCGCCGCATTTCTGGGCCTTGGCGCTGTTCATGAAGGAAGACTATCACGCGGCGGGGGTGCCGATGCTGACGGTGACCCATGGCCGCAAGGTCACCCGGACGCATATCCTGGTCTATACATTGCTGCTGGTGCCGGTGGCGATCGGGGCGGCGCTGACCTCGATCGGCGGGCCGCTGACGCTGGCGGTGGCGGTGGCCTTGAACGCGGGCTTCGTCTATGGGGCCTGGCGCATCTGGCTGCGGGACGAGGCTGTGGCCGGGGCTGACAAATACGCCACGGAAAAGCAGGTGTTCAGCTTCTCATTGCTGTATCTGTTCCTGCATTTCGCGGCCTTCCTGGCCGAGGCGGCGCTGAAGCCTTACGGGCTTGGGGGCTGGTAAGATGACCTTTCGTCCCGCCCATGAATTGCACAAGCGCCGGTTCAGCCGGAACCTTGGTCTTGGCCTTGTGCTTGGGGCCTTTGTGGTGCTGGTCTTCGCGCTGACGGTGGTCAAGGTCACGCGCGGCGATCCGATGAAGGCGTTTGACCACAAGCTTGATCCCCAGGCCGAGCCGGTGAAGGTGCAGCCATGATCCTGGGCCGTCTTCAGGGCAACAACCGGACCTTGGCCAAACTGGTCGTCGTGGTCGTTACCATGGTGTCGCTGTCCTTTGCGGCTGTGCCGTTCTATGACTGGTTTTGCAGGACGACAGGCTATGGCGGCACGCCGTCGGTGTCCGAGACTGCGTCGGACCTGATCCTTGATCAGACGGTGAAGGTGCGTTTCGATGCCTCGCTGGAGCAGGGAATGCCCTGGACCTTCAAGCCCGTGGTCCGGTCGGTCGATGTGCGGATCGGGGAAACGGTGCTTGCGTTCTATGAGGCGCACAACCCGACCGACCGTGTGATCGGGGGAACCGCAAGTTTCAACGTGTTCCCGGATGCGGCTGGTGGGTACTTCACCAAGATCGAATGCTTCTGCTTTACCGAGCAGGTGCTGCAGCCCGGCGAAACGGTGCAGATGCCGGTGACTTTCTATGTCGACCCTGCAATGGTGGAAGACCCCGAAGGGAAGTTTGTGCATGAGATCGTGCTAAGCTATACCTTCCACGAAACGCCGCTGCCTGAAGAACAGGCAGCCCTTGAAACGCCCGCGGAAGACGCAGCCGCGGTGAACTGAGAAGCCCGCACCTGCGGTGCATAGACGAGAATAAGGGAGACGTCGGCCATGGCCCACGCAAAGAACCACGACTACCACGTCCTGCCGCCGTCGATCTGGCCGCTTCTTGGCTCGCTCTCCGGTTTCATCATGCTGTTCGGTGCTGTCCTTTGGATGCACGGTTCCGGCCCCTGGATGGGTCTGATCGGCTTTGCCGGCGTGCTTTACGTCATGTTCGCCTGGTGGTCGGAAGTGGTGCATGAAAGCCAGACCGGCGATCACACCCCGGTTGTCCGTCTGGGCCTGCGCTATGGCTTCATCCTGTTCATCATGTCGGAAGTCATGTTCTTCTCGGCCTGGTTCTGGACCTTCTTCAAGCACCGCATGTATCCGATGGGGCCGGACAGCCCGCATATCGACGGCGTCTGGCCGCCCGCCGGGATCGAGACCTTCGACCCTTGGCACCTGCCGTTCATGAACACGCTGATCCTGTTGTTGTCGGGCTGTGCGGCGACCTGGGCGCACCATGCGCTGGTGCATGAAAACAACCGCAAGGACCTGGTGAACGGTCTGATCCTTGCCGTGGCGCTTGGCATCGTTTTCACCGGCATGCAGGCCTATGAATACAGCCACGCGACCTTTGGCTTTGCGGGCAACATCTATGGCGCCTCGTTCTTCATGGCGACGGGCTTCCACGGGTTCCACGTCATCATCGGGACGATCTTCCTGACCGTCTGCCTGATCCGCGCACTGAAGGGCCATTTCACGCCCGAGCAGCATGTCGGGTTCGAGGCTGCGGCCTGGTACTGGCACTTCGTCGACGTGGTCTGGCTGTTCCTGTTCGCGGCCGTCTATGTCTGGGGTCAGGGCTGATCTTTCGCCTGATCTGAAGCCAATGGCGCGGGCCTTCGGGCCTGCGCTTTCATTTCCGGGAGCCGCGATGCGCCGCTACTTCTTTCCGGTCCTCATGGGCGTTGTCGGGGTTGCAATCCTGATGAGCCTTGGCTTTTGGCAGATGCGCCGGATGGAGGAAAAGCGGGTCTATCTGGACGAGATGGAAGCGCGGATCGCCCAGGCTCCGATCCCCTTGCCCGCAGTGCCCGAGGAAGCGCGCGACAAGTTCCAGGCGGTCTTTGCCGAAGGGCGCTTTACCGGCGAGTATGTCGAGGTGCTGGCGGGGCAGGTCGGGGCCAGCCCCGGCGTTCTGGTGATAGAGGCCTTCGCCCTGCCGGACGGGCGGCGGATTCTGGTGCAGCGTGGGTTCATCGAGGATGACAAGCGTTCCCTGCCGCGCACGGTGACCGAGGCGCGGGTCGAGGGCAATCTGCACTGGCCGAAGGATGCCGACAGTTCGACCCCGCCGCCGGATGCAAAGACCGGGATCTGGTTTGCCCGCGATGTTCCGGCGATAGCGGCAAAGCTGAACACGGAAGCGACACTTATTGTCGCCAGCAAGCAACTTGGTGACGGGATCACGCCGGTTCCGGTTGACACTTCGGCTATACCCAACAACCATTGGGCCTATGCGATCCAATGGTTCCTGCTTGCGGCGACTTGGGCGGGGATGACAGTCTATCTCCTCTGGCGTATCAAGCGCCGGACAGCTTGAAGGCGACGCGATGAACTACATCTCGACCCGTGGGACCGCCCCGATCCTTGGTTTTGGCGAGGCGATGATGACAGGCCTTGCCCGCGACGGTGGGCTTTATGTGCCGGAAATCGTGCCGGCCCTGTCAACGGACGAAATCGCCGCGCTGGCCGGGCTGCCTTATGAAGAAGTGGCGTTCCGGGTGATGCAGCCCTATCTGGGCGGGTTCTTTTCGGACGATGAATTCAAGGGCCTGATCGCCAAGGCCTATGCCGGGTTCCACCATACCGCCCGCGCGCCGATGGTGCAGCTGGCGTCGAACCATTTCCTGCTGGAACTGTTCCACGGCCCGACGCTGGCGTTCAAGGACTTTGCCATGCAGTTGATCGGCCAGATGATGCAGGCGGCGCTGGCCAAGACGGGTGAGCGGATCACGATTGTCGGGGCAACCAGCGGTGACACCGGATCGGCTGCGATCGAGGCGTTCCGGGGACTGGCGAATGTGGATGTGTTCATCCTGTTCCCGCATGGCCGGGTCAGCGATGTGCAGCGGCGGCAGATGACGACTCCGTCGGAAAGCAACGTGCATGCCTTGGCGATGGATGGGGATTTTGACGATTGTCAGGCCCGCGTGAAGGACATGTTCAACGATTTTGCCTTTCGCGACGGGGTGCGTCTGGCGGGGGTCAACAGCATCAACTGGGCGCGGGTGCTGGCGCAGGTCGTGTATTATTTCTATGCGGGTGTGGCCCTTGGCGCGCCGCACCGGCAGGTTGCGTTCACCGTGCCCACCGGCAATTTCGGCGACATCTTCGCGGGCTATATCGCGCAGTGCATGGGCCTGCCGATTGAAAAGCTGGTGATTGCGACGAACCAGAACGACATTCTTGACCGGGCGCTGAAGACCGGGGAATACCGGACGAACGGGGTGCAGGCCTCGATCAGCCCGTCGATGGATATTCAGGTTTCCTCCAACTTCGAACGCGCGTTGTTCGATGCCTATGGCGGCGAGGGGGAACCGATTGTGCGCCTGATGGACCAGTTGAAGCAGTCGGGCGGGTTCACCATCGCCGATGGGGCGCTTGACATGCTGCGGTCGACCTTCGCGTCGGGTCGGTGCAGCGAGGAAGAGACGCTGGCGACAATCCGGGCCTGCCTAACGGCGACGGGCGAGGTCTTGTGCCCGCATTCCGCAGTGGGGGTGAAGGTGGCCGAGGATCATATCGGCGAGGCGCCGATGATCACGCTGGCGACGGCCCATCCCGCCAAGTTCCCCGATGCGGTGGAGAAGGCAACGGGTCTGCGTCCCGGCCTGCCGCCGCATATGGCGGGGCTTTTCGACAAGGCCGAGCGGGTGACGCGGGTGCCGAATGATCTGGCCGCGCTGCAGGCCCTTGTCCGCGAAAGGACCGCGCGTTGAGCGAACGCCTGCACCGTCTGCCGAACGGATTCCGGATTGTCACCGAAGCGATGCCCGGCCTGCAATCGGCCAGCGTCGGCCTTTGGGTCGAAGCGGGCGGGCGGCATGAGGCCCCCGAACAAAACGGCATCGCGCATTTCCTGGAGCATATGGCCTTCAAGGGCACCAAGCGGCGCAGCGCCTTGCGGATTGCCGAGGAAATCGAGGACGTGGGCGGCTATATCAACGCCTATACCAGCCGCGAGATGACGGCCTATTACGCGCGGGTCCTGTCGGGCGATGTGGTGATGGCGCTGGATGTGATTGCCGACATCGTGCTGAACCCGGTGTTCCGCAAGGTGGATATCGAGACGGAACGCCATGTGATCCTGCAGGAAATCGGTCAGGCGCTGGACACGCCCGACGACATCATCTTCGACTGGCTGCATGAGGTGAGCTATCCTGATCAGCCTTTCGGGCGCACGATCCTTGGGCCGGAAGAGCGGGTCGCCTCGTTCAAGAAGGCAGATTTCGAAGGGTTCACCGGCCAGCATTATGGCCCGGACCAGATGATCCTGTCGGCGGCGGGGGGTGTTGATCACGATGCCATCGTCGCGGCGGCGGAACGGATTTTCGGCGGGCTGAAACCGCTGGGGCGGTCGACGGTGCAGCCTGCGCGGTTTGCAGGGGGTGAACGGCGGGAAGTGAAGGACCTGGAGCAGGTTCATTTCGCGCTGTCCTTCGAAGGGCCGGGCTATCGCGACGACAAGGTTTATACCGCCCAAGTTTATTCGATGGCGATGGGCGGCGGCATGTCGAGCCGTCTGTTCCAGAAGATCCGCGAGGATCGGGGGCTGTGCTATTCGATCTATGCCCAGTCTTCAGCCTATGAAGATACCGGGCAGGTCACGATTTATGCCGGCACGTCCGAGGCCGAGATCGGCGATCTGACGCGGTTGACGCTGGACGAGTTGAAGCGCGCCGCCGATGACATGACCGAGGCCGAAGTGGCGCGGGCGCGGGCGCAACTTAGGGCGGGGCTGTTGATGGGGTTGGAAAGCCCCTCGTCGCGGGCCGAACGCAATGCGCGGCTTTTGTCGATCTGGGGCCGGGTGCCGGACGTGGCCGAGGCGGTGGCAAAGATCGACGCGGTCGATACGGGCGCGGTCCGGGCCTATGCGGCCGAACTGACGGCGGCGCGGTCGGCGCTGGCGATCTATGGGCCGGTGGCGGCGGCACCCGGCATTGACGCGGTCAGGAAGGGATTGGCCGGCTGATGCTGGGACTGACCCGCAAGATCCGGCCAAGGGTCGAGACCGAGCGGCTGACCCTGCGTTTGCCCGAGCATGGCGATTGGCGGCAGTGGTCGGAAGTTCGGGCCGCCTCGACCGAGTTCCTGACGAAATGGGAGCCGGTGCGGGCCGAGGATCACCTGACGCGGCGCAGCTTTACCAACCGGGTCTATTGGTCGCAGCGCGCCGAAGCGCAGGGCACCGCGCTGGCAATGCTGTTGATCCGGCGGGCTGACCAGCAGCTTCTTGGCGCGCTGACGCTGGACAATATCCGGCGGGGTCCGGCGCAGACCGGGACTTTCGGCTATTGGATCGGGGCGGATTTCGCGCGGCAGGGCTATATGCGCGAGGCGATCCTGGCGCTGACGCATCACGCCTTTACCCGGATGGACCTGTCGCGGCTTGAGGCAGCCTGTCTGCCGGAAAACGCGCCCTCGCGCGGGGTGCTGGAAACGTGCGGCTTCAAGTATGAAGGGGTCGCGCAAAGCTATCTGCAGATCAACGGACGCTGGCGCAATCATGTGCTTTACGCCAACCTGCGCAGCGACCGGCGCGGCAAGACTGGCGTCGGCTGAGCGCTGCGGGCGGTTTTCAGATTGAGCGCCTTTGGCGCGTTTTTCTTGTCTCGTCGTCGGGCTTCGCCTCCTCCTCGGGCATGGGGGCGCTTCGCCCCCCACGGCGATGATTTGAAGGCAAACCATCGCCTTCCCCCCGAGGATATTTGGGAACAGGTGAATGGATCAGGAGAGGGCGATGGCGGTCTGGGTTGTCCTGTTGCGCGGGGTGAATGTGGGCGGGGCGCGCAAGCTGCCGATGGCGGGGTTTCGCGCGGTTCTGGAAGGTCTGGGGTTGGGCCGGGTCGAAACCTATATCCAGTCGGGCAATGCGGTCTTTGACAGCGATCTGAGTGCGGCAGAGCTGGAAGGGGCGATCCGGGGTGGGATTGCCGACAGGTTCGGCTTTGCGTCGGAGTGTTTCGTGCTGACGGCGAACGAGATCGGAGCGGCCCTGACGGATCATCCGTTTCAGGGGGCCGAGGGGAGCCGGGTGCATGTGGTGTTCCTGCGTGAAACGCCCGCGCCGGATGAGGCCAGCTTGCGCGCCCTGGCCCTGCCGGGGGACGGTTGGCACGTCGGGGCGAAGCGCTTTACGCTACATACGCCGGGGGGATTTGGCATCTCGAAACTGGCCGAGAAGCTGCCGCGTCTTCTGCCTGCACCAATGACAGCGCGGAACCTGCGTACGGTGGCGGCGCTGGTCGGCATGGTTCAGGCGCGGGCCTGAGGGATTTCGCGTGAGTTTTGCCGGTTCCGCGTTAGGTTTGGGGGCCTTTGGAGCCTGAGCATGCGTTTTGCGCTGATCCTTGCCGTTCTGGTGGCGCCTGCCTTCGGGCAGGACCGCACGCCATCGCATTGCATTGCCATTGCTGCGGCCGAGCCCACAGTCATGCCTGCGGCCCTGTCGGACGGGCTGGAGCCTGACACGGTGCTGATCCGCTATCTTGATCACGCCAGTTTCGCCATTGTCGCGGCGGATGGCACCATCGCGGTCACGGATTACACCGGCTATCTTGGTACGCAGGACATCGTGCCGGACGTGGTCACGATGAACATCGCGCATGACACGCATTGGACATCGACCCCCGATCCCCGGATTGCGCATGTGCTGAAAGGCTGGGGTGAGGGGTCAGACCCGGCAAGCCATTGGCTGGATCTGGGGTCGATGCTGGTCAGGAATGTCACCACCGACACGCGGGGGCCGTTTGGCGAAGACGCGCGGAAGGATGGCAATTCGATCTTCATCTTCGAGGTGGCGGGGCTGTGCATCGGGCATCTGGGGCATCTGCATCAGATCCCCTCGGACGCGCAATATGCAGCGATCGGGCGGCTGGACGTGGTGATGGTGCCGGTCGATGGTGGCTATACCATGCGGCTGGAGGATATGGCGGGGGTGGTGCGGCATTTCCGATCTTCGGTCGTCATTCCATGCACTGGTTCTCGCCCACCTCGCTGGACGCATTCCTGACCGAGATGTCGGACGGGTTCACCGTGGTGGAAACCGGGGGCGCGCAGATCGTGCTGTCGAACCATGATTTGCCGGCAGAGCCCACGATCCTTGTGCTGGAACCGGAATTCATCGACTAGCGCCTCTGGTCGGGGCTTTGTGTGCGGGCTAGTTTGGCGGCGGAGGTAATGGAATGCTGAACCCCTGCGACGCGGATTTCGTGACGGCGCTGGCCGGGCTTATGCCCTCGGGCGTGTTGTCGGACCCGGAACCGCGCTATCTGGAGGAACCACGCGGGCGGCTGCAGGGGCGGGCGGGTGTCCTGGCGCGGCCACACACGGTGGCAGAGGTGCAGGTGATTGTGCGGGCCTGTGCGGCCGCCCGGGTCGGGATCGTGCCGGTCAGCGGCGGCACCGGGCTTGTCGGCGGGCAGATCATGGTGGGTGGGGCCTTGCCCTTGCTGTTGTCGCTGGAGCGGATGAGCGCCTTGCGCGGTGTCTGGCCGGACGAGAACGCGCTGGTGGTCGAGGCCGGGGCGGTGCTGGCCGATGTGCAGGCGGCAGCGGTGGCGGCGGGGCGGTATTTTCCGTTGAGCCTTGCGTCGGAAGGGTCGTGCCGGATTGGCGGCAATCTTGCCACCAATGCGGGGGGGACGGGGGTTCTGCGCTATGGCAATGCGCGGGACCTGTGTCTGGGGATCGAGGCGGTTCTGCCGGATGGCAGACTTTTCAACGGGTTGACGCGGTTGCGCAAGGACAATGCGGGGTATGATCTGCGGCATCTTCTGATCGGTTCCGAGGGCACTTTGGGGGTGATCACGGCAGCAAGCCTGAAGCTGTTCCCGCAGCCTGCTGCGCGGGTGGTGGCGCTGTTGGCGGTGCCGTCGCCTGCTGCGGCGCTGGAGCTTTTGGGGCTGGCCGGGGAAATGGCGGCGGGGATGGTTTCCGGGTTCGAGCTGATCCACCGGATGGGGTTCGACTTTCTGGCCGAGACCGGGTTTGACCTGCGCGCGCCGTTCGATCCGGTGCCGGACTGGCTGGTGCTGGTGGAACTGGAACTGCCTGCGGGCGTCGAGGCCGAGGTGCGGATGGCTGCGCTTTATGAGGCGGGGGCCGAAGCGGGGCTGGTCACGGATGGGGTGATCGCGACATCCGAGGCGCAAGCCGCGGGGCTGTGGCAACTGCGTGAGACGATCCCGCTGGCGAACCGGAAGGTCGGGGCAGTGTCGAGCCATGACATCTCGCTGCCGTTGTCGGAAATTCCGGGGTTCATTGAACGGGCCTCGACGATTGTTGCGCCTTTGGGGGAGTTCCGGGTGAACTGCTTTGGGCATCTGGGCGATGGCAACCTGCATTGGAACGTCTTCCCGGCAAAGGGAGACGCGGCGGCCCGGCATCACGCGGTGCGCGACGCGGTGAAGGCGCGGGTGCATGACCTGGTGCACGGGCTGGGCGGGTCGGTCGCGGCAGAACATGGGGTGGGGCGGATGAAGGTGGCGGACCTTGCGCGCTATGGCGATCCGGGCAAGTTGGCGGCGATGCGGGCGATCAAGGCGGCGCTGGATCCGTTTGGCATCATGAACCCCGGAGCGGTGCTGGCGGAATGAACAACCCCGCCGCAGGGAGCCTGCGACGGGGTGCTTCGGGGGGTGTGTGGGCATGCTGTGGGTAGCAGCATGATCAGGTTGGGTAGACCCGACAGGATCAAGGTTTAGGGTGATTCCCTTTCAACAAGGTTAAAGCCGCAGCAATTCTGTTTGCCGCGTGCCCTTCCAGCCCCGGACCCGGCGTCGGCAGTCCTTTGCCATGTCCGTCTGACTTCGCGCTAGCCTTGGGACGGATTTGCCGTTACTCTTTCACCAGACCCGGGGGGACATCCGGGCATTTGGGCAAAGCAGCGTGACAGGCGGATTTCCATGACTGAAATGGTCTATGGCTCGAACCCGGTAAGGGTCAGCGAGCCGGTGTTGCCCCGTTGGTGGCGCACGATCGACAAATGGACGCTGACTTCGGTCTTCGTCCTGTTCGGGGTCGGGCTGCTGTTGGGCCTTGCGGCTTCGGTGCCGCTGGCGTCGCGCAATGGGTTGGAGCCGTTCTATTACGTCCAGCGCCAGGCCTTTTTTGGCGGGATCGCGCTGGTCGTGATGATCGCGATTTCGATGATGCCGCCCGACATGGTGCGCAGGCTTGGGGTCATGGGCTTTGCGGTGGCGATGGTGGCGCTGATGCTGCTGCCGGTGATGGGAACCGACTTTGGCAAGGGCGCGGTGCGCTGGTTTTCCTTCGGCTTCGCCTCGATCCAGCCGTCGGAATTCCTGAAACCCGGCTTTGTGATCGTCGTGGCCTGGCTGATCGCGGCAAGTCAGGAACTGACCGGCCCGCCCGGCAAGACCTTGTCTTTCGTGCTGACGGTGATCGTGGTCGGGTTTCTGGCGATGCAGCCGGATTTCGGCCAGTCGGCACTGGTGCTGTTTGCCTGGGGTGTCGTCTATTTCATTGGCGGTGCGCCGATGCTGCTGATTGGGGTTGTCGCGGCGCTGGTCGCGGGCGGCGGGCTGCTGTTCTATGAAAGCTCGGAACATTTCGCGCGCCGGATCGACGGGTTCCTGTCGCCCGACGTGGACCCGCGCACCCAGCTTGGCTATGCGGCGAACGCGATCCAGGAGGGTGGGTTCTTTGGCGTGGGCGTGGGCGAGGGCCAGGTGAAATGGTCGCTGCCCGATGCGCATACCGACTTCATCATCGCCGTCGCGGCCGAGGAGTATGGGCTGTTGCTGGTTTTGGGCATCCTTGCGCTTTACGGCGTGATCGTCGTGCGGTCCTTGGCGCGGCTTTTGCCGGAACGTGACCCCTTTGCCCGACTGGCGGGTGCGGGGCTGGCGTGTGTGTTTGGCGTGCAGGCGATGATCAACATGGGCGTCGCGGTGCGACTGTTGCCGGCCAAGGGGATGACCTTGCCCTTCGTCAGCTATGGCGGGTCGTCGATCATTGCTGCCGGGATCACCATGGGGATGCTTCTGGCGCTGACGCGGGCACGGCCACGCGGACAGATGAGCGACGTCTTCCGGCGGGGGCGGTGATGGCCAAGTTGCTGTTGATCGCCGCCGGGGGCACGGGTGGGCACATGTTCCCGGCGCAGGCCCTGGCCGAGGTGATGCTGACGCGCGGCTGGCGGGTGAAGCTGTCGACCGATGACCGGGGCGCGCGCTATGCGGGCGGGTTCCCCGAGGCGGTGAAGATCGAGCGTGTGGCTTCGGCCACCTTTGCGCGGGGCGGGGCGGCGGCGAAGCTGCTGGTTCCGTTCCGGATTGCGGGCGGGGTGATCGGCGCGATCTGGTCACAGTTCCGCGACAAGCCGGATGTGGTCGTGGGCTTCGGCGGCTATCCGTCGATCCCGGCCCTGTCGGCGGCCTGGGTACTGCGGCGGCCCCGGATGATTCATGAACAGAATGGCGTGCTTGGCCGGGTGAACCGGATCTTCGCGCGCCGGGTGGACAAGGTGGCCTGTGGCACCTGGCCCACCGACCTGCCCGAAGGGGTGATGGGCGAACCGGTGGGAAACCCGGTGCGGCAGGCGGTGCTTGACCGCGCATCCGCCCCCTATATCCCGCCGGGGGATTACCCGATGTCGATGGTGGTGATTGGCGGAAGTCAGGGCGCGCGGGTGTTGTCGGACGTGGTGCCTGCGGCGGTGGCCTTGCTGCCCGAAGCCTTGCGCGCGAACCTGCGGGTGGCACATCAGGCGCGCGACGAAGACGGCGCGCGGGCAACGGCGGCCTATGAGACGGCAGGGGTCCGGGCCGAGATCGCGCCGTTCTTCGCGGACATTCCGAGGCGTCTGTCTGAGGCGCAGTTGGTCATCAGCCGGTCTGGCGCCTCATCCGTCGCCGATATCTCGATCATCGGGCGGCCTGCGATCCTGATCCCGTTTGCGGCGGCGACCGGCGACCACCAGACCGCCAATGCGCGCGGGCTGGTCGAGGCCGAGGGGGCCGTGGCGATTGCCGAAAAGGCGCTTGACGCTGCGGGGCTTGCGGGCCAGATCGCCGCGATCCTGAACGACCCCGCCAAGGCCGAGACCATGGCGCGGGCGGCTTTGGGGATCAGCAAGCCGGACGCAACCGCGCGACTGGTGGCGCTGGTCGAAGCGCTTGGCGGAGAGGCATGATGAACGCAGCAACGAAACTGCCGCTGGAGCTGGGGCCGATCCATTTCGTCGGCATCGGCGGGATCGGGATGTCGGGGATTGCCGAAGTGTTGATGACGCTGGGCTATCAGGTGCAGGGGTCGGACAGCAAAGCCTCGAAGATCACCGACCGGCTGGTAGGCTTGGGTGCGCAGTTCTTCGAAGGGCAGAAGGCCGAGAATATCGGCGACGGCGTGTCGGTCGTGGTGATTTCATCCGCGATCAAGAAGGGCAATCCGGAGTTGGAGGAGGCGCGGCGGCGCAAGCTGCCGGTGGTGCGCCGGGCCGAGATGCTGGCCGAACTGATGCGGCTGAAGTCGAACATCGCGATTGCCGGGACGCATGGCAAGACGACGACGACGACGATGGTCGCCACGCTTCTGGACAAGGGCGGGTTCGATCCGACGGTCATCAACGGCGGGGTGATCCATGCCTATGGCTCGAATGCTCGGGCCGGGGCAGGGGAATGGATGGTGGTCGAGGCGGATGAAAGCGACGGCAGCTTCAACCGCCTGCCCGCGACGATTGCCATCGTGACCAACATCGACCCGGAACATATGGAGCATTGGCATACGTTCGATGCCTTGCGGAAAGGGTTCTTCGATTTCGTGTCGAACGTGCCGTTCTATGGCCTTGCGGTCTGCTGCACCGATCACCCCGAAGTGCAGGCTTTGGTCGGCCGGGTGACGGATCGCCGGGTCGTGACCTTTGGCTTCAACGCGCAGGCCGATGTACGGGCGCAGAACCTGAGCTATGAGAACGGAGTGGCGCATTTCGATATCGCCCTGCAGGCCGAAGGTACGGTGATCGAAGGCTGCACCCTGCCGATGCCGGGGAACCACAACGTTTCCAATGCCCTGTCGGCGGTGGCGGTGGCCCGGCATCTGGGGATGAAGCGGGATGAGATCCGCGAGGCGCTGGCCGGGTTCACTGGCGTGAACCGCCGTTTCACCAAGGTCGGCGAAGTCGGTGGCGTCACGATCATCGACGACTACGGCCACCACCCGGTGGAAATCGCCGCCGTGCTAAAGGCCGCTCGGCAGGCGACCAAGGGCAGGATCATCGCGATCCACCAGCCGCATCGCTATACCCGCCTGTCGAACCTGTTCGAGGAGTTCTGCACCTGTTTCAACGAGGCCGACGTGGTCGCCATCGCCAATGTCTATGCGGCGGGCGAGGACCCCATTCCCGGTGCCTCCCGCGATGACCTCGTCGCAGGCCTGATCGCCCACGGCCACCGCCACGCCGAAGTGCTGGCTGGGGAGGCCGATCTGGAACGGCTGGTCCGCGAGAATGCCAAGCCGGGGGATATGGTGGTGTGTCTGGGGGCCGGGTCGATTTCCGCTTGGGCGAATGGGTTGCCGGGGAGGTTGAAGGGGTAGGGTTGCTGCTAGCACTTGCGTTTGGCGGGGGGTGCTCCCAAGTTTGATGCTATGCGGGCGGATGAGATTCATGATCGGGAGAGTCTTAAGGCGTGGCTGGAAGCGAGGCCAGATTCTGAACGCTGTTCAGACGCTACTGGGATAGCCCATCGGGCTGTTTTAAGGGTCCTGCCTATTTGGCTTGGAGTAACTGGGCGGCTGCCGTCGCGCAATCGGACCCTGCCGTCTCTATCGATTCATAGGGCTCTCCTAACGTCAGGTCTAAGAAAAGGATATGCATCAGACGGTTTTGTCAAACCTATTGATGGCATCGTTCAAGCCGTCAAAGCTGCTTCGCAAAAATACCATGCAGTAGACATTAGCACAGTCGCCAACGCAGTCGCGAATGTCTGTTACGCAGCAATGGAAGCTGCCCCACACATGGCCATACGCTCGGCTGCTAATGCTGTCTACGCGGCCGCCCTAGCCTCCAGTTCTGAGGTGGCTATTCCTGCTTGGGAAGTCGTCAGGCTCGATGCCATGGCACTTGAGGCCGGACTTGACCCTCTGACCCATCCCCTCTGGCCCGGCGATATCCCTCCCGAACTGGCGAAAGCCGAAACCGAGGGGCTGGAGCATCTGGCCGAGGAAACCGGCGACCGCAATTCCTTTTGGCACCGCTGGTGGTTCGCGATGAAGCGGGGGGAGCCTATGGACTGGGCGCTCCAGCGCGATGTGGCGCTGATCCCGGAGGAAGTCTGGAAAGCCGGGGCCAAGGCGGTCGGCGCGGAAATCGCGAAGATCGAGGCGCGGTATGCCCTCGCCGTGACCGACAATGCCGAGGTGATCGAGCCGAATCCCGAGACCGGCAAGCTGCGGCTGGTGCCGACCTCGACCTTGCCAGCCGACCTTGGCGATTATGCGCGGCGCAAGATGCTTAAGGCCACCGAGCTGTTCGATGACCCTGCGGCGCGGCAGCAATATGGGGCGATTGCCCCCGATCTGGCGATGCTGCGCGCGGCGGTGGCGGATGCGGGCAACCTGCCGGTCGAACTGTATGACGCCTGCGCCAGCGCGTCCCGGCGTCTGACGATCCGCGCGGGCGGGGGCGAATGCCCGTCGCCGGACATGGACCCGTTGCTTGCCGACTACCGCAACCGGCTGGTGGATGTGTCCGCCGACATCCTTGCGCATGATCCGATGACGCAGGACGTGCTGGATCGTCGCAACCGGATCAAAGGCAACGACGCGCTGATCGAGGGTGCGTCAACGATCAGCCTTGCGGTTCAGATAGTCCTGCCCGCGACCGAAGGGCGTCTGGCCGACACCCTGCCGCTGGATGGGCAAATGGCGACCGATCCGCAGGCCGATCCGGAGTTGCGCAAGGTCGCGTCGGTTCGTTTGACTGGCCGGATGCTGCGGATCTTGAAGTGGGTTGGCGAAATTGCAGCAGCGGAAACTTTGCTCGTTGGAGGTTACTGGTTTCTTGCCAATCTTGGCCCGGTTGCTCTCGAAACGCTGAAATCAGCATTGCAGAATTTCCTGAGGTGGCTGGGCCTCTGACCACTCCCTCTGGTTGAGCACATCTTGATTTCCGGCCTTGGGGCCTGTCTAGTCGGGGCTGCACAAAGCCCGGGGACCGATGCCTGACACGATGATCCTGATCCCTCTCGTCTCGCTGACCCTGCCGGGGTTGGTGGCTTTTGTCTTGGGGCGAGTCCTGAAATCGGTGTGGCCGGGGGTGATCCTTGGGTTGGCGGCTTTGGGGTCGGGGGTGTTCTTCATGTCGCGGGCGTCGGGGGCGCAATGGTATGACGGGGCTGCCATGAACAATCTTTTCGCGGCTTTCGGCATTTCGCTGCCTGCGCTGATTTCGGCCTTGATCGGGGGGGGCTTGCCCATGCGCGGCGCTAGCGGGTGGGCCTGCCTTTGGGTCGGGGGGCGGGGATGAGCACGCCCCTGATCCTCGGCTGTCTGTGGGTCATCGCCTCGGCCTTGGTGGCGATGTTGCCGATGCGGCGGCAGTTTCCGCCGGGGATTGCGCTGTTGATCGCGGCTCCGGTCCTGCTGGTCTGGATCGGGTATCAGCATGGCTGGTACTGGCTGGCCTTTGGTCTGTTCGCCTTTGCGTCGATGTTCCGCCATCCGTTGCGCTATTTCCTGTGGCGGGCGCTGGGACGCCCTGCGCCCGTGCCGAAAGAGTTGCAGAAGTGACCCTGCCGCTTGCCCTGTGTCTGATCTGGCTGATCGCGGCCAATCTGATCGGCATGTTGCCGTCGCGCGACAAGCATTGGCGGGCGGCCTATGGGATGATCGCGATAGGCGTGCCGCTTTTGGGCTGGCTGACCTGGGCGGCGGGGCCGGTTGTCGGGCTGGTGTTTCTGGCGGCTGCCGCCTCGATCTTGCGCTGGCCGGTGTTCTTTCTGTGGCGCTGGGTCAGGAAAAGGATCGGCTAGATGATGACACCCCTTCTGGTGGCAGGGTCAGGGATCCTGTGTGTGTCGGCGGTGATCGCCTTTGTCCTGACCCGGCGCTATAACGCGCGGTTCGCGATGCTGATGCCGCTGATGGGTCTTATCCTGGCGGTGGGGGTCATGTGGCAGTCGGACGCGGGGGATGGCGGGGTGCAGCTTGCCCTGTGGGCGGTGGCGACCTCGTCTCCGATACTGCTTGGCTGCGTGATCGGCATTCTGCTGGCGCGGCGCAAGCCGGAATAGCTGGGGTGGCCTGCCTTGCCTGCCTGTCAGCGGGGCGTTACCATGCAGCGAAAGTTCGGACCGGTTCCGGCGGTCCGGGCCGTTGCCTGGATCGCGGTCCCGATGGCAGACAGAATGCGCATGAGGACAGGATGATCGCCCAACTGCTTATCATCGCTGGAGCAAGCCTTGTCTTGGCCTTGCTTGGCGGCTGGTTGGGAGGGCGGTTCCTGCCTTTCTGGCCAGTAGCGGCGGTTGCCTTGGTGATGGCGGTCCTGGCGGCTGGTGCGCTGGCCTTTCCGGGTAACCTGGATTTTCGCGGGTCGATGCGGGCCATGGTGCTTGGCTTCGCTGCCGCCCCCGCAGCCGTTGGAGTGCTGGTGGGCGGCTTGATCGGGCGCACCGGGCGGCAGGCATGACAGCGCTTCCCACCCCGCGCGGCGCGTTGACGCCGGATCGCCCGTTGGCCGACCTGACCTGGCTGCGGGTCGGCGGGCCTGCGGACTGGTTGTTCCAGCCTGCGGATGAGGATGATCTGGCCGGGTTTCTGGCGTCACTGGACACTGTGGTCCCGGTCTTTCCGATGGGGGTCGGGTCGAACCTGATCGTGCGGGATGGCGGCCTCCGCGCGGTAGTGATCCGGCTGGGCCGGGGGTTCAACGGGATTTCGGTTGACGGCGACCGGGTGACGGCGGGCGCTGCGGCGCTGGATGCGCATGTGGCGAAAAGGGCGGCGGAGGCGGGGTTGGACCTGACCTTTCTGCGCACGATCCCCGGCAGCATTGGTGGTGCTGTGCGGATGAACGCGGGCTGCTATGGGGCCTATGTTGCCGACGTGCTGGAAGAAATTCGGGTTGTGACGCGGGACGGCCGGGTGGAAACCCTGCCTGCGTCGGCGCTGAACCTGCGCTATCGGCAAAGCGATCTGCCCGAAGGCGCGGTGGTGGTTTCGGCGACTTTCCGGGCCAAACCGGGCGACCCCGTGGCGCTAGAGACGCGGATGCTGGACCAGATCGCCAAGCGCGATGCCAGCCAGCCGACCAAGGAGCGCAGCGCGGGATCGACGTTCCGCAATCCGGCGGGGTTCAGCTCGACAGGCTGGGCCGATGACAGCCAGGAACTGAAGGCCTGGAAGGTGATCGACGACGCAGGAATGCGCGGCGCGCGGGTCGGCGGGGCGCAGATGTCGGTCATGCATTCAAATTTCATGATCAATGCAGGTGGGGCTACTGCCAAGGATCTTGAGACTTTGGGTGAAGAAGTGCGAAAAAAGGTTTACCAATCAAGCGGTATCACGCTAGAGTGGGAAATCATGCGGGTCGGAGAATACCCGCAGGAATAACAGATCACGGGCCGCATAAGGCTCGGATGAGGCAGTGTATGGCGGGCGCATCGAGCAGGATGTCCCCCAAAGTGGCAGTTCTGATGGGTGGGCTTTCCGCTGAGCGGGAGGTTTCTCTTGTCTCGGGGCGCGCATGCGCCAATGCCCTTGGGGCGGCAGGATATCAGGTGGTCGAGGTCGATTGCGGCCCCGATCTGCCGTTGCGTTTGGCCGAAATCAAACCCGACGTCTGTTTCAACGCGCTGCATGGCCGCTGGGGCGAGGATGGCTGTGTTCAGGGCATTCTGGAATGGCTTGGTATTCCTTATACGCATTCCGGGGTGCTGGCCTCGGCGCTGGCGATGGACAAGATCAAGACCAAAGAGGTCTACAAGGCTGCCGGTCTGCCGGTGGTCGAAAGCAAGCTTGCCACGCGGGAAGAGGTCGAGGCAGGGCATGTGCTGTCCGCGCCCTATGTCGTGAAGCCCTATAACGAAGGGTCGTCGGTCGGGGTTTATATCGTCCGCGAGGGTGCGAATGCGCCAAGGCTGGCGGCGACGATGCCTGAAAAGGTCATGGTCGAGACCTACGCACCGGGCCGCGAGTTGACGACGACGGTGATGGGCGACCGGGCGCTGGGGGTGACGGATATCATCACTGACGGCTGGTATGATTATGACGCCAAGTACAAGCCCGGTGGCAGCCGCCACGAATGCCCGGCAAAGCTGCCGAAGGAGATCGAGGCGGCGTGTCTGGACTTTGCGTTGCGCGCGCATCGGGCGCTGGGGTGCCGGGGGGTTTCCCGCACTGACTTCCGTTGGGATGAAAGCCGGGGACTTGCCGGGTTGATCCTGTTGGAGACGAATACCCAACCGGGGATGACGCCCACCTCGCTCGCCCCTGAACAGGCGGCGCATCAGGGCATCAGCTTTCCTGACTTCTGCGACTGGATGGTAAGGGATGCATCATGCAATCGCTGACCGCCCCCCTTCGCACTGGCCCCCGCCGCAATGCACCGCGCCGCGACCCGGCGCCGTCGAAATGGGCCTACAAGGCGCAGCGCTGGATGCTGACCCCGTTTGTGCGCATCTTCCTGCGCCGGGGTCTGCCGCTTTTGCTGGTGCTGGGCGGGGCAGGGGCCTGGTTCAGCCACGACGCGAACCGGCAGTCGCTGATAGCGGGGCTGACGCATCTGCGGGAAGAATTCGAAAGCCGCCCCGAGTTTCAGGTGACCTTGGCGCGTGTCGATGGCGCGTCGCAGGATCTGGCCGAAGCGGTGCGCGGCAAGCTTGCGCTGACCTTGCCGATGTCGTCGTTCGATATCGACCTTGTCGCTGCGCAGGCCCGGATCGAGACGCTGGACGCGGTCAAATCCGCCCAGCTTCGGGTGCGGTCGGGTGGCGTGCTTGAGGTAATGATCACCGAACGGGTGCCGGTTGCGGTCTGGCGGATGGGCGAAGACCTGACGCTGATCGACGAAGACGGCCACCGGGTCGCGGGTCTTTTGTCGCGGGGCGATCGCCCGGACCTGCCGCTGATTGCCGGTGAAGGTGCCGACCTGGCCACTGCCGAAGCGCTTGATCTGGTCGCGGCCGCCGGTCCCCTGACCCAGCGGCTGCGCGGTTTGGTGCGGATGGGCGACCGGCGCTGGGACCTGATCCTGGACCGGAACCAGAAGATCCAGCTTCCCGAAAAGAACCCGGTTCAGGCATTGGAGCGTCTTCTGGCGCTGGACCATGCCCAGGACCTGATGAATCGAGACATTCTGACCGTTGATCTGCGGTCTGACCACCGGCCAACCCTTCGCCTGACCCCCAAAGCCCTTGCCGCGTCGCGGCGTGCGCAAGGCCTGGAAACTGTGGAGAACGAACTGTGACCGATCTCTATACCTCGCAACGTGCCATGCGGAACATGCGTCGGGCTGCCATGCAGCGTGGCGTGATCGCCATTCTGGATGTGGGCACCAGCAAGATCGCCTGCCTGATCCTGCGGTTCGACGGGCCGGACAAGCTGCGCGAACAGGATGGCGTCGGGCCGATGGCCGGGCAAAGCCAGTTCCGGGTCATTGGGGCGGCGACCACCCGGTCGCGCGGGGTTCGGTTCGGCGAGATTGCCGTGATGAATGAAACCGAGCGTGCCATTCGCACGGCGGTTCAGGCGGCGCAGAAGATGGCGAACGTGCGGGTTGACCACGTGATCGCCTGCTTCTCGGGGGCGGACCCCCGCAGCTATGGCCTTGCGGGCGAGTTGGACCTGCAGGACAGCGTTGTCACCGAACAGGACGTAAGCCGGGTGCTGGCCTCGTGCGATGTGCCCGATCTGGGGCAGGGGCGCGAAGTGCTGCACGCCCAGCCGGTCAACTTTGCGCTGGACCATCGGTCGGGCCTGGGCGACCCGCGCGGGCAGATCGGGCATCGGCTGGCGGTGGACATGCACCTTTTGTCGGTCGACGGCGACGTAGTGCAGAACCTGCTTTACTGCATCAAGCGCTGTGACCTGGAACTCGCCGGGCTGGCGTCTTCGGCCTATGTGTCGGCCATTGCGGCGCTGGTTGAGGATGAACAGGAACTGGGGGCCGCCTGCATCGACATGGGCGGCGGCGCGACCGGCATTTCGATCTTCATGAAAAAGCACATGATCTATGCGGTTTCCGTCCGGATGGGTGGGGATCATGTGACCAGCGATATTTCGAAGGGCCTGCAGATTCCGTTGACGACGGCCGAGCGGATCAAGACCCGGCATGGCGGGCTTTACGCCACCGGAATGGACGACCGCGAGATGATCGACATCGGCGGCGATACCGGGGACTGGGAAACCGACCGGCGGCAGATCAGCCGGACCGAGTTGATCGGCATCATGCGGCCACGGGTCGAGGAGATCCTGGAAGAGGTGCGCGCGACGCTGGATGTGGCGGGCTTTGACACGCTGCCCAGCCAGCAGATCGTGCTGACCGGCGGCGGCAGCCAGATTCCGGGGCTGGACGGCATCGCGACCCGCATTCTGGGTCAGCGGGTGCGGCTTGGTCGGCCCCTGCGCGTGCAGGGCCTGCCGCAGGCGGCAACCGGCGCGGCTTTTGCCAGTGCGGTCGGGCTTTGCCTGTTCGCGGCGCATCCGCAGGATGAATGGTGGGACTTCGAAATTCCCGCTGATCGCTATCCGGCGCGGTCGCTGCGGCGGGCGGTTAAATGGTTCAAGGATAACTGGTGACCACAATATCCGGCATAACTGGCGAAATACCGCGTAAAAACGCGGATATGCCCCCAGATTTCGCGTCAAGGATGAGTTTTTTTCGTGACCTTTGCGCGGGTTGTGGATAGAATCAGGGATAACTCAGTCTTTCGCAGGCAAATTATGCGAAGATTGGATAAAAACAGGCGGCGGAAACGGACAGGCAAACCCATGGCACTCAATCTGACGATGACTCCCGAGCGTGAAGAGCTGAAGCCGCGCATCACCGTCTTCGGTGTTGGCGGGGCGGGCGGCAACGCGGTCAACAACATGATCGACAAGAACCTGGAAGGGGTCGAGTTTGTCGTGGCGAACACCGATGCGCAGGCCCTGCAGCAAAGCCGGGCCGAACGACGCATCCAGATGGGTGCCAAGGTGACTGAGGGTCTGGGTGCGGGTGCGCGTCCGACAGTCGGCGCTGCCGCGGCGGAAGAGACGATCGAAGAAATCGTCGACCATCTGGCCGGGGCGCATATGTGTTTCATCACCGCCGGGATGGGCGGCGGCACCGGTACAGGTGCTGCCCCGATCATCGCGCAAGCCGCGCGAGAGCTGGGTGTGCTTACCGTGGGCGTCGTAACCAAGCCCTTCCAGTTCGAAGGCAACAAGCGGATGCGTCAGGCCGAAATGGGCATTGATGCGCTGCAGAACGTGGTCGACACGCTGATCATCATTCCGAACCAGAACCTCTTCCGGCTGGCGAACGAACGCACGACCTTTACCGAAGCCTTCGCGATGGCCGACGATGTGCTGTATCAGGGCGTCAAGGGTGTGACTGACCTTATGGTCCGTCCCGGCCTGATCAACCTTGATTTCGCCGACGTCCGCGCCGTGATGGACGAGATGGGCAAAGCGATGATGGGCACCGGCGAATCCTCGGGCGAGGATCGCGCGGTTCAGGCGGCGGAAAAGGCGATTGCCAACCCGCTTCTGGATGAAATCAGCCTGCATGGCGCGAAGGGTGTTCTGATCAACATCACCGGCGGCCATGACCTGACGCTGTTCGAACTGGACGAAGCGGCCAACATCATACGCGAAAAGGTCGATCCTGACGCCAACATCATCGTCGGCTCGACGCTTGATCCGTCGATGGAAGGCCGCATTCGGGTTTCGGTGGTGGCCACGGGCATCGACGCCTCGATGAGCCGGGTCGAAGAGCCGATCCAGCGCCGGTCGATGGCTGCCCCTTTGGCCCTGTCGCAGACGCAGCAGGTTGAAACGCCGCGTCCGCAGCCCGTTGCCCCGGTCATGGTGCAGCCGGTGATGGAAGCTGCGCCGGTGGTTGACGATATGCCTGCCATGCACGGCGATTTCGACGCGATGGGTGCGCAGGCCGGAATGACGGCCGAGCCGGTGATGGAAGAAGACATGCCGCCGCCGGCCTATCAGCCGCAACCGGCAGCGCAGCCCGCAATGGCGCGTCCGACGCCTGCCGCGATCGAAGGGCATGCTGGCGATTTCGTCGCCCCGCGTCCGCGCCCGGCCGGTCAGCCGACGCCCGAGGCGCTGGCCCGGCTTCAGGCCGCCGTTGCCCGCCCAGGTCCCGCAGCCGCTGCACCCAAGTTCGCGCGTCCGGCCCCGATCAATGGCGGGGCGGCCCCGGCTGCTGCCGCTCCGGCTCCGGCCCCTGCTGCGAAGCCGCGCTTTGGTATCGGGTCGCTGATCAACCGCATGGCCGGTGGTCATGCCGAGGCCGAACGTGTCGCCCCGGCCCCCGGTCGCGTGCAGCCCCCGGTCACAGCCTATGACGACGATCACGACATGGGCAGCGATCAGGATCGGATCGAAATCCCGGCCTTCCTGCGCCGTCAGGCCAACTGAGTCGGCGGTCAGGACTGTTACAAAGGGCCCGGGAGACCGGGCCTTTTGATTTTCTTTCAATGGCTTACCATATTTCAGGCTTGTTACAGACGGTCACAAAGAGTGAGTTGAGCTTGGCTGTCTGGATGCTTAGCTAAGGCCCAAGGCAGATCGGCTTAACCCGAACTCCATCCGAACCATCAGGCGCGACGTGCAGAACCAATTGAAATCCGAAGCAAGCTTTGTTGGTCAAGGCCTTCACTCGGGCGCCGTGGTGCGCATGGTTGTGAAGCCTGCCGCGCTGGGGCATGGCATCTGGTTTCACCGGACCGATGTCGTGGACCGCGATCCGATGGTTCCCGCGATCTGGGATGCAGTCACTCCGTCGCGTCTGTGCACCGTGGTCGAAAATGCGGACGGAACCTCGGTTTCGACAATCGAACATATCATGGCCGCGCTTGCTGGCTGTGGCATCCAGAATGCCCTGATCACGATTGACGGTGCGGAAGTTCCGATCCTTGACGGGTCGGCGGCACCTTTCGTCGCGGGGTTTCTGGAAGCTGGGCTTGAGGAACTTTCCGCCCCGGTCCGTGCGATCCGGGTGCTGAAGCCGGTCGAAGTGCGCGAGGGCGAGGCTTTGGCGCGGCTGGAACCGGCTGACATGCTGGAAATCGACTTCCGCATCTCTTTCGCCGAAAAGGCGATCGGCACCCAGACCCGGCGGCTGAACCTGGCCAACGGGGCATTTGTGCGTGAACTGTCCGACAGCCGCACCTTCTGCCGCCAGTCGGATGTCGACACCATGCGCGAAGCTGGCCTTGCGCTGGGTGGCACGTTGGAAAACGCCGTGGTTTTCGACGGGGACGCCGTGTTGTCTCCGGGCGGGCTGCGCCATGCGGATGAACCGGTGCGGCACAAGATGCTGGATGCGGTCGGCGACCTTGCCTTGGCCGGGGGGCCGATTCTTGGCCGCTATACCGGGGATCGCGCGGGCCATGCGCTGACAAATCAGCTGCTGCGCGCGCTTTTTGCCGATCCTTCGGCCTGGAACGAGGTTGATTGCGGGCCGCAGACCCTGGGCAAATTGCCCGGTGTCGGGGTTCATTCCGGCGATCTGCCTGCAAAACGGCACTGAACGCCCTTCCTGGGCGGAATGCTTGATGATCCTCATCCCAAGAAAGTCGTGAAAGGCGTTTTGCGCCCCGGATTTTTCTGTGCTAGGACGAGGCAAAGACGGGGCAAATCGCCCGATTGGCCGAATTGGGCAGCAGGTTTGGATAGGCGGAAGATGTCAGGCACAAAGCCCGGCGCAGGGTTCTTGAAGGCGATGATTCTGGTCGTTCTGGTCGCCGGTTGCGGTGGTCGGATGCAGAAAGAGCCGATTGAAGCGAAAACTGCCGAAGAAATCTTCAAGCTGGGTGAGCTTGAGCTGGAAACCGGCAAGCGTCCGAAGGATGCGCTGGTCTATTTCCAGGAAGTCGAGCGGCTGTATCCCTATACCGAATACGCCAAGCGTGCCCTGATCATGCAGGCCTTCACCCATCACAAGGCCAAGGAATACCCCGAAGCCCGCGATGCGGCGCAGCGGTTCCTGGATTTCTATCCCGGCGATGAAGACGCGCCCTATGCGCTGTATCTGATGGCGCTGTCCTACTACGACCAGATCGACGATGTTGGTCGCGATCAGGGCATCACCTTCCAGGCGCTGGTCGGCATGCGGGACGTGATCGAGCAATATCCCGACAGCGAATATGCCCGGTCGGCGATGCTGAAGTTCGATCTCGCCTTCGACCAGTTGGCTGCGAAGGAAATGGAAGTCGGTCGCTATTACCTCAAGCGCCGCCACTATACCGCCGCCCTGAACCGGTTCCGCGTTGTGGTCGAGGATTTCCAGACCACCACCCACACCGCCGAGGCGCTGCACCGTCTGGTCGAATGCTATGTCGCGCTGGGTTTGAATGATGAGGCGCAGACGGCTGCCGCGATCCTGGGCTATAACTACCAGTCGTCGCCCTTCTATGACGACACCTATCGCCTGTTGAAGGGCAAGGGTCTGTCCCCCGAAGCCAAGGGCGAAAGCTGGTTGCGCAAGATCTATCGCCAGATGGTCAAGGGCGAGTGGTTGTAGGAATGGTGCGCGGTCGCGCACCCTACGAGGCTGGCCATGCTGCGCGCGCTTGAAATCCGCGATGTGCTGATCATCGACCGGCTGAGCCTGGAGCTTGGCCCGGGTCTGAACGTGCTGACGGGGGAAACCGGGGCGGGCAAGTCGATCCTCCTCGACGCTTTGGGCTTTGTCCTTGGCTGGCGCGGTCGGGCCGAACTGGTGCGGCAGGGGGCCGCGCAAGGCGAAGTGACGGCGGTTTTCGATCTGCCAGCCGGTCATGCCGCACGCGAGGTTCTGGCCGAGGCCGGGATCGAGGCGGAAGATGACCTGATCCTCCGCCGGGTCAATTCCGCAGACGGGCGCAAGACGGCCTGGGTCAATGACCGCCGCGTGTCGGGTGAGGTGCTGCGGGATCTGTCCGATCATCTGGTGGAACTGCATGGCCAGCACGACGACCGGGGACTTCTGAATCCGCGCGGGCATCGGGCCTTGCTGGACGCTTTTGCGGGGCTGGACCTTTCGGCCCTGCGGTCGGCTTGGGTTGCGCAAAGGTCGGCGCGGTCGGCCCTGGCCGAGGCCGAGGCGGTTCTGGCCCGGGCTGCGGCGGAAGAGGATTTCCTGCGTCATGCCGTGGCCGAACTGGACAAGCTGAACCCAGAACCCGGCGAAGAGGCGACCCTGGACGCTCGCCGCCGCCTGATGCAGGGCGCGGGCCGCATTCGTGACGATGTGGCCAAGGCGCTGGCCGTCCTGTCGGAAGACGGGGCCGAAGGCCGGATGCGCGATGCGCTGCGCTGGCTGGAAGGTGCCGCCGACAAGGCCGAGGGCCGACTGGATGCGCCGCTGGAAGCTTTGGCACGCGCGCTGATCGAATTGGGCGAGGCGCAGGGCGGCGTGGAGCAGGCCCTTGAGGCCCTGGACTTCGATCCGGGCGAGTTGGAGCGGATCGAAGAGCGGCTGTTCGCGATCCGGGCTTTGGCGCGGAAGCATGGCGTTCTGCCCGACGATCTGGGCGGTTTTGCCAACGCGCTGCGCGAGCGGCTGGCGGCGATTGACGGCGGGGCGGCGGGGTTGGCGCGGCTGTCCAAAGCGGTCACCGAGGCCGAGGCCGCCTATCAGGCCGAAGCCCAGCGGGTGACCGAGGCAAGACGCGCAGCTGCCGGAAGACTGGATGCGGCGATGGCGGCAGAACTGGCCCCGCTAAAGATGGAACGCGCGGTTTTCGCAACCGAGATCACGGCAGGCGAACCGGGGCCGGAAGGCGTGGATGCGGTGACTTTCACCGTTGCCACCAACCCCGGCGCGCCGTCTGGTCCGCTGAACCGCATCGCCTCGGGTGGTGAACTTAGCCGGTTCCTTTTGGCGCTGAAGGTCTGTCTGACCGGCGAAAGCCCCGGCCTGACGCTGATCTTCGACGAGATTGACCGGGGTGTCGGTGGGGCTACGGCGGATGCCGTGGGGCGCAGGCTGAAGGCGCTGGCAACGGGTGCGCAGGTGCTGGTCGTGACCCATTCGCCCCAAGTCGCGTCCTTTGGCGCGCAGCACTGGCGGGTGGAAAAGCGGGTGTCGGGCGATCAGACGCTGTCCACCGTCACCGGGCTGGGGCAGGCCGAGCGGATCGAAGAAATCGCCCGGATGCTGGCAGGGGACATCGTCACCGAAGCGGCCCGTGCCGCCGCGCGGTCGCTGTTGCAGGGCTGACTGCCCTTGATTTCGGCAGCGGGCAGGGTGCCTGCCCTTTGTTGCGGCAGCAAGACAAGACCCATGCGCCCATCGCATAACCGGACTTCCGCATTGGGCCTGTTGTGCTGCAATGCAGCATCCTAGATTCCATCCGAAAGAGATGGAGAGAACCAATGTTCACCATGATCAAGTCGCTGTTCTCACGCTATTCCGCCCCAACCGATGCGGAACGTGAATTGGCCTATCTGAACGCCTCAGTCTCGCTGGCCGACCTTGAACGCCGTCAGCGCGATATCGAACGGGGCATGCTGCGCCGCCCAAGCTTTGCGCTCTGATCAGGGCTGACCCGGCAGGACCTTGCCGGGGTTCATAAGACCAAGCGGGTCAAGTGCGTGTTTCAGGGCCGCCATGACCCCAAGCGCTGCCCCATGTTCGGCGGGCATGAGGCCCAGCTTGCCAAAGCCCACGCCGTGTTCGCCCGTGATCGTGCCGCCCAAGCGCAACGCCCGTTCTGCCATCCGCGCGGCAAGGGCCTTTGCCGTGGCAACCTCGCCCGCATCCGCCGGATCGACCAGCAGGATCGCGTGAAAATTCCCATCCCCGACATGCCCAAGGATCGGCCCCCGGATGCCCGACGCAGCAATGTCGGCGCGGGTGTCCTCGACCGCTTCGGCAAGGGCCGAAATCGGCACACAGACATCCGTGACGACGGCCTTTGCGCCGGGGCGTGAGGCAAGGATCGCGCGATAGGCGGCATGACGTGCGGCCCAAAGACGGGTGCGGTCTTCCGGTTTGTCGGCGGATTGCAGGTCCTTAGCCCCGTGCGACATGGCGATGTCGTGAAACCGGCGAAGATCTTCCGCCAAGGCTTCCGAATGGCCATGGAATTCGACAAGAAGCTGCGGCGCAAGGGGCAGGGCAAGGCCGGAAAAGGCATTGCAGGCGGCGACCGTGTCAGTGTCCAGAAACTCGATCCGGGCAGGGGACAGGCCCATCTGCATCGTGGCAATCACGCAATCGACTGCGGCACTGACCGTGCCGAACGTGGCAACGGCGGTCGCCACCGCCTCGGGCTGACCGTGCAGGCGTAGGGTCAGTTCGGTGATCAGGCCCAACGTGCCCTCGGACCCGACGAAAAGCGCTGTCAGGTCATAGCCCGCCGAAGACTTGGGCGCCCCGGTGCCGGTCTGGATCACCCGCCCATCGGCCAGAACCACGGTCAGGCCGCGCACATTGTCGCGCATCGTGCCATAGCGCACCGCCGTCGTGCCCGAAGCGCGGGTGGCGGCCATTCCGCCCAATGTGGCATTGGCCCCCGGATCGACCGGGAACATCAGGCCAGTCGTCCGCAACTCATGGTTCAACGCCTCGCGCGTGATGCCGGGCTGGACGCGGACCAGACGATCCTCGGCCCGCAGCTCAATCACCGACGCCATATGCCGGAAATCCACCACGACCCCGCCATGCAGCGCCAGCGCGTGCCCTTTAAGCGAGGTTCCGGCCCCCCAGCCGATCAGCGGCACCCGATGCTGGGTGGACCAGCGGGCAAAGGCTGCGACCTCGTCGGTCGAGGAGGGAAAGACCACGGCATCCGGCAGGCCCGCCGTCACCAGACTTTCGCTTTGGCCATGTTCGGCAAGTACTGGCCCAGCCACCGAAACCCGATCCCCGAAAAGGGCGCGCAAATCGGCAAGGGCGGTATCGGTCAGCATCCGGCCAACCTAACGGCTGGAACAGGCGGCGCAAGCTCTGGCCCTTTGCCCCGGCTTGGGCTAGAACGCCGCCATCCGTACAGGGAGAGCGCCCATGAAAGCCGCCGTCATCACCTTTCCCGGCTCGAACTGCGACCGTGATCTTGCGGTGGCCTTCGAAGGCGCGGGCTTTGACGTGACACGGGTCTGGCACAAGGACAGCGACCTGCCCAAGGGCGTTGATGTGGTCGGCGTCCCCGGCGGGTTCAGCTTTGGCGATTATCTGCGCTGCGGGGCGATTGCCGCGCAATCTCCGATCTCGGCCGCGATTCGCACCCATGCGGCGGCGGGCGGCTATGTGCTGGGCATCTGCAACGGCTTTCAGGTCATCACCGAAATGGGCCTGCTGCCGGGCGTCCTGATGCGGAATGCCACGCTGAAATTCGTCTGCCGCACCGTGACGCTGAAGGTCGCGACCACGGGGTCGGATTTCACCAGCGCCTATGCGGCGGGTCAGGAAATCCGCGTTCCGATTGCGCACCATGACGGCAACTACACCATCGACGCCGAAGGTCTGGCCCGGCTGAAGGGTGAGGATCGTATCGCCTTTACCTATGCCCAGAACCCCAACGGCAGCATGGCCGACATCGCGGGCGTCCTGTCGGAAAACCGCCGCGTGCTGGGGATGATGCCGCACCCGGAACGCGCAACCGAGGCGCTGCTGGGCAGTGCGGATGGTCGCCCCATGTTCGCTGGCCTGATGCGCGGGATGGCGCTGGCCTAAGGGCCATTGGCTTGAGGCCAGCCGGAGGCGGGCCTAATCTTGGCGCATGATTGTAACCCCGCCGAAACCGGAAACCGCTGCAGCCGCAGGCTTGCCGCTGCGCGCCAAGTTCGCGATCGCCTTCCTGATCATGGTGGCAATCGGCGCGATTCTGGTGTCGAATCGGCTGCTGACCGAACGGTATACGGCGGACACCCGTAACAGGGCCGAACTGCGTCTGGCGCTGTACACCGGGAACCTGATGGCCGAACTGCAGCGGACCTCGGTCGTGCCGCTTTTGCTGGCGCGCGACCCCGAACTGGTCAAGGCGCTGCGCGAAGGCAATTTCTCGCAGACCTCGGCCAAGCTGATCGCCCTGCAATCGGAAATCGGCGTGCTGTCGATCCGGCTTTTGTCGCAGGACGGCACGGTGGTGGGGGCGACGAACCGCAACATCCTTGGCTCCAGTCAGGGCACCGATCCGCAATTTGTCGAGGCGCTGCGCACGGAAGGCACATTCTTCACGGCGGCGCGGCGCGATTCGGGTGGCTATGACTTTGTCTATTCCCGCGCGATTCTGGCCGACGGCGTGACGTTGGGCGTGATCGTGGTTTCAGTCGACCTGATGAAATATGAACGTGCCTGGTCGGGGCTGCAGGATGCGGTTCTGGTGACCGACAACGACGGCATCGTGATCCTGTCGACCGAAATGCGCTGGCGTGGGCAGACCGTGGAAGAGGCGCTGGCGCGAAAGGATGTGCCCTCTGCCTTGTCGCGCGCGCTTCAGGCGACGACCGACTGGGCGCAGCAGCCCGTGGACGCCTATGTCAGCGGCGTGGCGGTCTTGAAAACCGAAGCCCGGGTGCCGTTCCGGGGTTGGAAGATCGCCAGCTTCACCAATTATGCCTCGGTCCGCGATCAGGTGAACGGGATCCTGGCGCTGATGATCATGGGCTTTGCCATCCTGCTGGCCTTCAGCTTCTACCTGCTGTCGCGCCGGGCCTGGTCACGGTCAATCTCGTTCCAGCGGGAATCGGCGGAATTGCGGCTGTTGAACTCACGCCTGCAACGCGCGATTGCCGAACGGGAAAAGGTCAAGAGAGACCTGGAAGAGGCCGAACTGACGCTGCTGCAATCGTCGAAACTGGCGGCGCTGGGTGAAATGTCGGCTGCCGTCAGCCACGAATTGAACCAGCCATTGGCGGCAATGAAAACCTATCTGGCGGGGGCCCGGCTTTTGCTGCAACGCCGCCGCCCGGATGAGGCCTTGTCCAGTTTTCAGCGCATCGATGACCTGATCGAGCGGATGGGCGCGATCACCCGGCAGTTGAAATCTTACGCAAGGAAGGGTGGAGAAGCCTTTGAAGAGGTTGATCTTCGCGCCTGCGTATCCTCGGCCCTTGCGATGATGGAACCGCAGCTTCGCGCCCGCGTGGTCAAGATCAGTCGCGGTATGCCCCGGCAGGCGGTTCTGGTCATGGCAGACCGGCTTCGGCTGGAACAGGTGATCATCAACCTGCTGCGTAACGCGCTGGATGCCACCAAAGACGGCAAGGACCCGCAGATCGACATCCTCTTGGCTGCCGGTGACACGGCGACGCTGACTGTCCGCGACAACGGCCACGGGATCGAGAATCTCGAGACGCTGTTCGAACCCTTCTACACGACCAAGAAACCGGGCGAGGGCATTGGCCTTGGGCTTGCGATCTCTTCCGGGATCGTGACCGACCTTGGCGGCCGTCTGACCGCGCACAATGCCGATGGTGGCGGGGCGGTCTTTGAAATGGAATTGCCCTTGCACGGCAAGCAACAAGAAGCAGCAGAATGATGAGGACCAAATGGCCCGCGCAATGAAAGTGGCAATCGTCGATGACGAGGCAGACATGCGGCAGTCGATCAGCCAATGGCTGGCCCTGTCGGGGTTCGACACCGAAACCTATGCCAGCGCGGAAGAGGCGCTCAAGGTGATCGGACCGGAATTCCAGGGCGTCGTGGTCAGCGACATCAAGATGCCGGGGATGGACGGGATGGCGTTCCTGAAACGTCTGATGGGGCAGGATTCGGGTCTGCCCGTGATCATGATCACCGGCCACGGCGACGTGCCGATGGCAGTCGAGGCGATGCGGGTGGGGGCGTTCGACTTTCTGGAAAAGCCGTTCAACCCCGACCGGATGACCGAGCTTGCCAAGCGCGCGACCCAGGCGCGGCGGATGACGCTGGACAACCGGGCGCTTCGCAAGGAGCTGTCGGATGGGTCGACGATCATCAAGAAGCTGATCGGGTCTTCCCCCGCGATGGAGCGGCTGCGGGAGGACATCCTGGATCTGGGGCAGGCGGACAGTCACGTCCTGATCGACGGTGAAACCGGCACCGGCAAGACCCTGGTCGCCCACGCTCTGCATGCGGTCGGGCCGCGGGCCTCGAAGAAGTTCGTCGGGATTTCCTGCGCGGCCTGGAGCGAGGATCAGCTTGCCGCACGTCTGTTCGGACCTGCCGAGGATGGTGCCCTGCCTTTGGTCGAGGAAGCTCGGGGCGGGACCCTGTGTCTGGAGGATATCGAGGCGATGCCGGGTGCCTTGCAGGCGCGGCTTCTGACCTTCATCAACGATCAGGGCACCCCGCCCGAAACCCGGATCATCGCGATCTGCAACCACCACGCGCCGGATACGACGCTGGAACAGCTTCTGCGGCCCGATCTTTTCTATCGGCTGGGGGCGATGACGATTGTCCTGCCCCCCTTGCGGACCCGGGGCGAGGATATCTTGCAGCTGTTCACCCGCCTGTCGGAACAGTTCGCCGAAGAATATGGCTGCGATGCCCCACAAGTGACGGCGCAGGAGGCGGCGCAGTTGTTGCAGGCCCCCTGGCCGGGCAACGTGCGGCAGCTGGTCAACATCGCGGAGCGGGCGGTCTTGCAGAACCGGCGGGGGTCGGGGTCGATCACCAGCCTTCTGATGGCCGAGAACGAGGCTTCGGGGCCGGCGCTGACCACGGAAGGCAAGCCGCTGAAAGACTATGTCGAGGCGTTCGAAAGGATGCTGATCGACAACACGATGCGGCGGCACAAGGGGTCGATTGTCGCGGTGATGGAGGAGCTTTGCCTGCCGCGCCGGACCCTGAACGAGAAGATGGCCAAGTATGGGCTGAGCCGCGGGGACTATGTCTGACGAATCTGTCCACGCTGGACAGTTTCTGAAAGTGACGTAAAGCCAAGGGCTTGGCATTTTCTGTTAGGGATTTCTTAACCTCTGGCCGGAGAGGCGTTTTGGGCTGGTTTCAACCTGAGCGCCCTTGCGGGCGCGTTGCCCTTGTCTCGTCGTCGGGGCTTGCGCCCTCCTCCTCGGGCATGGGGGCGCTTCGCCCCCCACGGCGATGGTTTCGGGGAAACCACCGCCTTCCCCCCGAGGATATTTGGAGCCAGGTGAAAGCACCTTGGGGAGTGATCCAAGATTGCAGGCGACGGCGGCCTTGATTGGCGGGGCGCTTGGGTAAATCATGGACCGGAATGGCTTGGGAGGCAGTGATGCGGCACAGGATGATCTGGGCAACGGTGCTGCTGTGGACAAGCCTTTCGGCGGCTGCGGCAAGGGCGGAATGTCTGGGGTCCTGCGCGAAGGCGCTGGAAGGCGCGCTTCTGGCGATGCTTGGCTATGGCATTCTGGGCATCGTGCTTTTGGTCATGCTGATCCGGGCGAAATGGCGGCGGGCCGGGGTAAGGCTGTTGATCGCCGCAGTCCTGCTGGCGGTAGGACTGCCGCTGGTGTCGCAGGGTTGGGCGGCCTGGAAGCTGCGTGGGATGGAAGCCCGTGAAGTGGCGGGCACGCTGCCCGATCTTGAGGGCAGGGTGCTGCTTCTGATCTCGGACGGGGTCGAGGCCTGCTATTACAATCCCTGCGGTCTGGCGCTTTCCGGTCGCGGGTCGGCGGGGGCCTATGGCCTGCCGCTTGGCGCATTGGAGGGGCTGGAAACCGGCAAGCCGCTGGCGTTGGCCGATCTGCCGCTGGAACTGTGGCAGGCCGGGCAGGATGGGACATCGACGACAATGTCGCGGATATTGACGGCAGAAGAGCGGCAGGTGGCGGCGGGGCGGATCGACTATGTGATGGTTCTGGCCAAGCCCTGGTATGCCGACAC
>CAUJIP010000055.1 GCA_963205235.1 Pseudomonadota bacterium | reverse complement strand
GGCCTTGGCCTGCCGATTGTCAAGAAGATCATTGAAGAACACGGGGGTACGCTTGCCCTACTTGACGCCCCCGTCTTCGAAGGCAACGACCATCCCGGAGCGATGGCGGAAATCCGTCTGCCGCGCGCCGTGAAGAAACGGTCCAGAACGCATGTGCCCATGGGGGTCGCCCCCAAGGCAAAGGAGGCTGAAAGATGAGCATTCTGATCGTCGACGATGAACAGGACATCCGCGAGCTGATCGGTGACATCCTGCGCGACGAAGGCTTTGCCGTGCGGCTGGCCGCGAATTCCGACGACTGCATGGCCGAGATCAACACCGAACCCCCGGCGTTGATGATTCTGGACATCTGGCTGAAAGACAGCCGGATGGACGGGATCGACATCCTCAAGACCGTGAAACGCGACAACCCGGATATCCCGATCATCATCATTTCGGGTCACGGCAACGTGGAAATCGCCGTCGCGGCGATCAAGCAGGGCGCCTATGACTTCATCGAAAAGCCCTTCAACATCGACCAGTTGATGGTCGTCGTCAGCCGCGCGATGGAAACCAGCCGCCTGCGGCGCGAGAACCAGGAATTCCGCCGCCGCGACGTGACCTCGTCGAACATGGTCGGTGCCTCAAGCGCCTATCGATTGTTGAAGCTGAACCTTGACAAGGTGACCAAGTCAAATGCCCGAGTGATGCTGACGGGCGAGCCGGGGTCCGGCAAGGAAATGGCCGCGCGCTATATCCACATGAACTCGGCCCGCGCCAATGCGCCCTTCGTGACGGTGGCCTCGGCGGCTATCGAACCCGACCGGATGGAAGAGGTGCTTTTCGGCCGCGAAACCCCTGACCGGGGCGTCGAACAGGGGCTTCTGGAACAGGCCCACGGCGGCATCGTCTATTTCGACGAAATCGGCGACATGCCATTGGGCACCCAGTCCAAGATCCTGCGCGTGCTGACCGAACAGCAATTCACCCGGCTTGGCGGCACCGACAAGGTCCGCGTCGATCTGCGGGTCATCTCCTCGACCAGTCGCAACCTTGCCGCCGATATCGGCATGGGCCGCTTTCGGCAGGAACTTTACGACCGCCTCACTGTCGTCCCGATCCCGGTGCCCGCCTTGGCCGAACGGCGCGACGACATTCCGGCGCTGGCCCGCCATTTCATCGACTGGTTCAACAAATCCCAGGGCCTTCCCGTGCGCGATCTTTCCGCCGACGCCGAGGCGCAACTGAAAGCGATGCCCTGGCCCGGCAACGTGCGCCAGCTTCGCAACGTGATCGAACGGGTGCTGATCCTTGGCGATTCAACCGGTCCGATCGACCCCGCCGAACTGCCCGAGGCGGAGCCGAAATCCGACCTTCGGCCCAGCCTGATGCTGCCCTCTGCCATCGCCGCCTTGCCGCTGCGCGAAGCGCGCGAGCTTTTTGAACGCGAATATCTTCTGACCCAGATTTCGCGCTTTGGCAGCAACATCAGCCGCACCGCCAGTTTTGTCGGCATGGAACGCTCGGCCTTGCACCGAAAACTGAAATCGCTGGGTCTGGCAAACCACGCCCGGGGTGGCCGCGGCTTTGGCGATCTGGGTGAAGAGTGAATGCGCGCAAGACACCGGGCCTTGGTTGACCGCTTGGGCCCGATCTGACATTCAATCAGCCCTGATCCGGCCCATGTCCGGGGCCAATGTCCGGGCGCGAGGAAAGCGATGAAAGTCATCATCTGCGGGGCGGGACAAGTCGGCTGGCAAATTGCCCGCCATCTGGCCGGTGAAAAGAACGACGTCACCCTTGTCGACACCAACGCCGATCTCGTGCGCCGGGCGCTTGACACGCTGGATGTGCAGGGCGTGGTCGGCTTTTCCAGCCATCCCGACATTCTGGCCCAGGCTGGGGCGCGCGACGCCGACATGCTGATCGCCGCGACCCATTCCGACGAGGTGAACATGGTCACCTGTCAGGTGGCCAGCGCGGTCTTCAACATCACCCGCAAGATCGCCCGCATCCGGGCGCAGAACTATCTTGCCGATGAATACAGCGCGCTGATGAACCACGAACGGCTGGCCATCGACGTGGTGATCAGCCCGGAACTTGAGGTCGCCGAAGCCGCCCTGCAACGCTTGGCGGCGCCTGCGACCTTTGACACCGAAAGCTTCATGGGCGGCCGCGCGCAGCTTCTGGGCATCCAGCTGACCGAGGATTGCCCGGTCCTGAACACGCCCTTGCGCCAGTTGAACGAACTCTTTTCCAGCCTTCGCGCCATCGTTGTCGGGGTTCGCCGCGAAGACCGGCTTTTCGCGCCCGATCCCGGTGATCAGCTTTTGGCCGACGACCAGATCTATGTCTTCGCCCATATCGAGGACCTGAACCGCACGCTGGAAATCTTCGGCAAGAAGACCAAGAAACAGGAACGGGTGATCATCGTCGGGGGCGGCAACGTCGGCCTTGCCGTCGCCCGCGCGCTTGAGGCCCGGACCGACCGTATCCGCGCCAAGATCATCGAGAAAAGCCGCGCCACCGCCGAACGCGCCGCCGATGCCTTGCAGCGGACCATTGTCCTGAATGGCGACGGCATGGACATGGACCTACTGCTGGAAGCCGCCGTCGACCGCGCCGACGCGGTGCTTGCGGTGACCGATGACGACAAGACCAACCTTTTGGTCGCCGTCCGCGCCAAGCAGGCCGGTTGCCCGATGACCATTGCACTGGTCAACGACCCCACCCTTGCGCCGCTGATGGCCCCGCTGGAGATTGACGCCTATATCAACCCCCGCGCCACCACCGTCTCCTCGATCCTGCGCCACATCCGCCACGGTCGCGTCCGCGCCGTCTATTCCATCGGCAATGCCGAGGCCGAGCTGATCGAGGCACAGGTCCTCTCGACCTCTCCGCTTGCGGGCCGTCTGATCCGCGACATCGAATTTCCCGAAGGTGTCCTTGTCGGCGGCGTGATGAAGGGCGACAAGGTGATGAAGCCGACCGGCGATCTGCGGATCGACCCCGGCGATGTCGTCGCCCTGTTCGCCATGGCCAAGGACGTGCCCGAGGTGGAACGCCTCCTGCAAGTTTCGATCGACTTCTTCTGATGTTCGCCCGCATCGCCCGGCTGCCGCTTCTGGTCGTGCTTTTGGGCGTGACGGGCTGCCTTGCGCTGCTGCCTGCCTTGCATGCCCTGGCCTTCGACGATCATGAACTGGCGCGGGCCTTCTTCTATTCGGCCCTCATCCTGCTGCTTCTGGCGATCATGCTTGGCATTGCGACCGCAGGCTTCAGCCCCCGCGATGTCAGCCGCAGCCAGCTTGCCTCGCTGGTCGGGGCCTATCTGCTGCTGCCCTTCGCGATGCTCTTGCCGCTGGCCGAAGCCGTCCCCGACACCAGTCTGATGAATGCCTGGTTCGAAATGACCTCGGCCCTGACCACCACCGGGGCCACTGTCTTTGACCCGGCAAGACTGTCCGACACCGTCCATCTCTGGCGCGCCACCATGGGCTGGTTCGGCGGTTACCTGATCCTGCTGGGCGCCTATGCGATCCTTGCGCCGCTGAACCTTGGCGGCTTTGAAGTGGCCAGTGGCCGGGTTCCCGGTCGTGGCACGGCCAGCACCATTCCCCTTGCCGGAGAGATGGGGCCAGCCCTGCGCCTGACCAGGATCGGCTTCCGCCTCTTGCCGATCTATGTCGCGCTGACGGCGGTTCTGTGGTTGGGGCTGCTTCTGGCCGGCGAAACGGCGACAACCTCGCTGATCCACGCGATGGGCACGCTGTCGACCTCGGGCATCGCGGGGCGCTCTGGGCTTGGCACGGGCGATGCGGGCCTTCTGGGCGAAGGCCTGGTCCTGGTCTTCCTGGTCTTCGCACTTAGCCACCGCGCGCTGAAACGCCTTGGCATCGGCCGGACCGAGGCCTTGCACAGCGACCCCGAACTCAGGCTTGCCGCCGCCCTGATTGCCACCGTCACGCTGATCTTCGGTCTTTTGCACGCAATGGCGGCCATCGATCCGGATGGTGCGCCGCTTTCCGGGCTTCTGTCCGCCCTTTGGGGGGCGCTTTTCACCGCCGCTTCGTTCCTGTCGACCACGGGCTATGTCTCGGTCCACTGGCCGCAGGCGCTTGAGGGGTCAGGGGTGGGCGCGCCGGGCCTTCTTCTGCTTGGCCTCGCGCTGGTCGGAGGCGGGGTCGCAACCACGGCGGGCGGGGTCAAGCTTCTGCGGGTCTACGCGCTTTTGCGGCAGGGAGAGCGTGAGCTTGAACGCATCATCCACCCGAATTCCGTCGCGGGCAGCGGCAGCGACGCGCGCAGGCTGCGCAGTGACGGGGCGCAACTGGCCTGGGTCTTCTTCGTGCTCTTTGCGACTGCAATCGCCATCGTCATGGCCGCCCTTCTCTTGTCGGGGCAAGAGTTCGAACCGGCGCTGGTTCTCAGTCTATCGGCCCTGACGACGACCGGGCCCCTTGCCGATCTGGCCGGAGCCGCGCCGATTTCCTATGCCGATCTGCCGTCAGCGGTGAAAATGACTCTTGGTTTTGCCATGATTGTTGGCCGTTTGGAAACACTGGCGCTGTTCGCGCTGTTCCTTCCCTTGGCCCGCCGCGACAGCTGATCACGAACCAATTTCACGGGTTACCAGCTTGATCCGCGCTTTTTGCGCTGGAAACTCCGCCAAAGCCGCTTCATACTTCGCCCACGACCAAGGCGGTTCGGACCGGGATTTTAGGGTCCGACAGCGCGACGACAGTGAAGCATAAGAAAAACAAGGCAAAAACAATGGCCAACGACAAGCAGAACCTGCAGGACGCCTTCCTGAACCATGTCCGCAAGGCCAAGGTTCCGGTCACGATCTTCCTGATCAACGGCGTCAAGCTGCAGGGTGTGATCACCTGGTTCGACAATTTCTGCGTGCTTCTGCGCCGCGATGGCCAGTCGCAGCTTGTCTACAAGCATGCGATCTCGACCATCATGCCGGGTGCGCCGATCAGCCTCTATGAAGGGGAAGACTGATCGGATTGGATCCGCAGGATGATGACGATCTTCTGTCCGAACGGGCAAGACAACGGCTGCGCGACACTGCCGCTCAGGCCACGCGCACCTTTGTCATCCATCCCTCGCTGAAATCCAGCACGGCCCGCCGCCTGCCCGAACATGGCCTTGCCGAAGCCGTGGCCCTTGCCGCTGCCCTGCCCGAACTTGACGTGCGCGGCTCGGAAGTGGTGCGTCTTGCCAAGGTGCAACCGGGAACGCTGCTTGGAACCGGCAAGGTTGCCGAATTCAAGGACCGCTTCAAGCAAGCCGAGATTGACCTTGTCATCGTCGATGGCACAGTTTCGCCCGTCCAGCAGCGGAACCTGGAAAAGGAATGGGGCGTCAAGCTTCTGGACCGGACCAGCCTGATCCTGGAAATCTTCGCCGACCGTGCCCGCACGCGCGAAGGTGTGCTGCAAGTGGAACTTGCGGCCCTTTCCTACCAGCGCACCCGCCTTGTCCGCGCCTGGACCCACCTTGAACGCCAGCGCGGCGGCTTTGGCTTTGTCGGTGGCCCCGGCGAAACCCAGATCGAAAGCGACCGCCGCGCGATCGACGATCAGGTGATCAAGCTGAAACGCCAGCTCGATCGCGTGGTGAAAACGCGCGAACTGCATCGCGCTGCCCGCCGCAAGGTGCCGTTCCCGCTGGTGGCCCTTGTTGGCTATACCAACGCCGGAAAATCCACCCTTTTCAACCGCATGACCGGGGCCGAGGTTCTGGCCAAGGACATGCTTTTCGCCACGCTTGACCCCACGATGCGCGGCATCGTCCTGCCTTCCGGCCGCAAGATCATCGCCTCTGACACCGTGGGCTTCATCTCGGACCTGCCGACCCAGCTTGTCGCCGCCTTCCGCGCCACCTTGGAAGAGGTGCTGGAAGCGGACCTCATCCTCCACGTCCGCGACATCAGCCACCCCGAAACCGCCGAACAGGCGCAGGACGTGGCCGATATCCTGACCGCGCTTGGCGTCCGGGCCGAAGTCCCGGTCTATGAGGTCTGGAACAAGCTTGACCTCGTCGATCCCTCCGCCCGCGCCGCCCTTGCCGTCAATGCCGAACACCGCGACACGGTCTTCCCGATCTCGGCGCTGACCGGCGAAGGCACCGGTCCCCTCTTGACCGCAATCTCGCAGGCCTTTGACGAAGAAAAGTCCGACCGTACCCTGACGCTGCCCTTCGCCGAAGGCCGCAAACGCGCCTGGCTCCATCAGGAAGGCGTCGTCCAGTCGGAAGAGGCGACCGAGGATGGCTACCGCCTCACTCTCCGCTGGACTGCCCGTCAGGAAAAACGCTTCCGCGAGCTTTGATCTCCTGCTCGATCATCCCCCAACCCTTTCACATTTGCCCAAATATCCCCGCCGGAGGCACCCCGAGCCCCGGCGCGTTCTTCACGCGCAGGGGCGAGACAAAAGACCAGCGGCGCAGCCGCACCACTCTAAAACCGCCATCGAAGACGGCCACAACGCTGCCGCCCTTGCCCCAAATCTTTTCGAAAAGATTTGCAAATTCCTTCCTTAAGGAATTTGGCCCCTCACTCCGCCGGGGTCAGCACCATGATCCCCGTCGCCGCCGCGCGGGCCAGTTCCGGGTCCAGCGACATCGGGATATATTCCCCTCGCCGCCACAACTCGCCCAGATCGTCATAGTGGCGCGACAAGGGATGCCCCGATTGCCCGGTCGCGACGATGAAGACCGAACTGTCGGGGTCTGCGAAATCATAAACCCCGCGATACCCCGCCGAATGCACATTCTCATAGGGCGCCGGACCCGTCCCCCGCGACACGCCCCGCATCAGCGTATCATCGCCGCCGCTGGTCGATTGCCGGATGTTCACGAAATACTTGATGAACGGCACTTCCCCCAGCACCGGATGCTCATGCACCGCCTGGTGCGCATCGCCCCAGCGCCAGCTTTCGATGTTCGGCCCATAGGTTTCCGTCAACGACAACAGCGCATCATCCAGCGCCATCCGCGCCAGGTCCGAACAATTCTCCACCGCCGCCGACTGGATCACGTCACACCAGACCGAAGCCCCGTCGACATTGCGATAGACCCGCTCGATGAACACCGGCGAGACGGCGGTGAAACTGTCTGCCATCGACCCCAGTTCATCCCGGATCAGCCGGTCCATCAGCGCCCGCATCCAGGCTTCTGCGATCAGCGGTTCCGGCAGATGTTCGTTCATCTCGCCGTTCCACTCTGACAACATCCCCAGCGCCACTTGCCGCATGTGGTCCGGCGTGCCGTCCGGGGCCGCCTCGCCGGTAAACCACAGGTCCGCCCCGATCAGCGGCAACAGCGACCGCGCCGTCGGGTTCACCGTGTCCAGCTGCGCCTCGATAAAGCTTTCCCGCGTATGCACTTCGCGCGCCTTCATCAGCGTCAGCCAGCGCTGGATCCGCTGCGTATCGCCCCAGTCGAAACTGACATGGTTGGGGAAGGGCCGGTCAACCGTCTTGTTGTTGGTATTGCCCAGAAGCCCGCTGTCGGGGTTCACGAAACTCGGGTTCGCCGCATAGTCCTGCACCCCCTTGAACCCGACCCGCGGGTCCGACCCCAGCGCCGGCATCCGCCCCATCGTCGGGTGCCCCGAGTCCCGCGCCGGAATTGCCCCCATCACCTTCAGCGCGATCCCGGTTTCATCCGCCAGCATCACATTCTGCGCCGGGGCAATCACCAGCTTGCCCGCCGCCAGCGCCTCGGGAATGGCCTTGGCCTTCATCAGTGCCATCGCCCCGGAAAGCGAGGTGTCGGACCCGCTCAGCGCCGTCCAGCTTAACGCCGCCACATGCCCCTCCGGCGTGATCGAGCCCAGGTCGTAATGCCCCCCCGGCAGGATCGGCCCGTTCTTCGACCAGCGCAGCTTCAGCGTCACCGGCTCGGCATCCTTGACGGTGATGATCGACTCGCGGCTGTCGAACGTGGCCCAGCCTGTGGGCGTGCGGTATTCCTCCGGGTTCTCGGGGTTCAACTCCTCGATCACGACATCCTGATCGTCGACATAGGCCGTGGTCAGCCCCCAGCCCATCGTCTCGCTGCGCCCGACCAGGACGACCGGCACACCGGGAATCGTCCCCCCGATCACCCCGCCGCCCGCCAGCTCCAGCCGCGCCAGATACCAGATCGACGGCGCCGTCAGCCCCAGATGCGGGTCATTGGCCAGAAGGCTGCCCCCCGCCGCCGACCGTTCCGGCATCGCCGCCCATGAATTCGACGCCCCCGCCTGACCAGGATCGGCCACCGGCGACAAATAGCCTTGCGCAAAATCGACCGGGCGCATCAACGGCACCACACCCGGCACGACCGAGGCATAGTCGGGCAGGGCGGCAATCCCCTGACTGGGATCATCCGGCAGGATATCGGCCAAACGCTCGGGCGGCAGGATCAGCGACAGCCGCGCCCGCAGCACTTCGCTCTCGGCCGCGCTCGACATCTGCAACGCCATCAGCTTCAGGATCGCGATCGAATCCGCCGGGGCCCAGGCCGCGATCTCGTTGGAAAACAGAAAGAACTCCGGCGCGCCCCGTCCCCGTGCCCCGGCATTCACCTCGTTGATCCAGGCATTGACCCCCGCCGCATAGGCCTCCAGCGCCTGTCGCGTCGCCGGGTCCTGCGCCGCGACCGAGGTCAGCGCCAGCCCGTACAGGTCCAGCCGCCGCAGCAATTCATCCGTCTTCAGCGTCGCCGGGCCGAACAGTTCCGACAGCCGCCCCTGCGCCGTCCGCCGCAGCATCGTCATCTGCCACAACCGGTCCTGCGCATGGGCAAAGCCCAGGGCAAAGAACACATCCTCGTCGCTCGCCCCGAAGATATGCGGAATATTGTCGTTGTTGCGCACGATCTCGACCGGGGCCGTGATGCCCGCGACGGTGAAATCCTCGTCATAATCGACCAGTGACCGGGTCAGGATGTAATAGGCCAAAAGCCCGACGATCAGCATCAGGCCGATCAGTCCGGTCACAATGCGGATAAGCCAGCGAAAAACGGTCAGCATCGGGCCTGTCCTTGACGGCGGGATCGGGATCGGTTCCTAGTCGAGACGGTCACAAAGGGCAATGATCACGCAAGGTGAATGGGGGACCGCATGGCGAAAGTCGCATTTCTTGGCCTGGGAGTCATGGGCGGACCGATGGCCCGGCATCTTGCCGCCAAAGGTCACGAGCTGACGGTCTATAACCGCACCGCCGCCAAGGCCGAGGCTTGGGTTGCCAGCCACGGCCACCGCCATGCCCTTACCCCGCGTGACGCCGCCATGGGGGCCGAATTCGTGATGGCCTGCGTCGGCAACGATGATGATCTCCGCTCGGTCTGCCTTGGTCCTGATGGGGCCTTCGCCGAGATGTCCAAGGGGGCGACCTTCGTCGATCACACCACGGTTTCCGCCAAGGTCACGCATGAATTGGCCGGGGCCGCCCGCGCCGCTGGCCTCGCCTTTGTTGACGCGCCGGTATCGGGTGGGCAGGCTGGGGCGGAAAACGGCCAGCTGTCCATCATGTGCGGCGGTGACCCCGCCGACTATGCCGCAGCCGAACCCGTCATGGCGGCTTACGCCCGCATCTGCCGCCTGATCGGCCCCTCGGGCGCAGGGCAGGTTGCCAAGATGATGAACCAGATCTGCATCGCGGGCCTGATGCAGGGCCTCAGCGAGGCCCTCGCCTTC
>CAUJIP010000054.1 GCA_963205235.1 Pseudomonadota bacterium | reverse complement strand
GGGCATCGGACCTAATCCTTGGGTCGGGAAAGCGCGATCTGGTACGCAATTTTGCGCGACACGCCCAAAGTTTGCGACACAAAAGTTGCGGCATCCTTAACGCGCATCGTCTTCAGCGCCTGATCAAGCGCCGCCTCGATCACCTCGTCGGTGACCTCTTCTGGCGCGGCGCGGTCAACCAGCACCACGACTTCGCCTTTCACGTCCCGTTCCGAAAATTCCTCGGCCAATCCGGCCAAAGTTCCCCGCGCCACTTCTTCAAAGCGTTTGGTCAGCTCGCGGCAGACCACCGCTTGCCGCGCGCCACCCAGCGTCGCGGTCATGTCGGTCAAAAGGGCGGAAAGCCGCTTTGGGCTTTCGTAAAAGATCAGCGTCGCCTGTACCTGCGCCACATCGGCCAATGCCGAACGCCGGGCGGACTGTGCGCTGGACAGGAATCCCGCGAACAGGAACCGGTCTGATGGCAGGCCCGACAGGGTCAGCGCGCAGATTGCGGCACAGGGGCCAGGGGCGGCTGTCATCGGCAGTTCGGCCGCCGCCACGGCGCGCGCCAGTTCGAAGCCGGGGTCCGAAATCAGCGGCGTTCCCGCCTCGGACGCATAGGCGACACTTTTCCCCTCGCGCAGCACAGCCAGAATCCGCGTGATCACGCCCTCGCCCGAATGGTCATGATAGGCGACCATCGGGCGACCGTTGATGGCGATGCCGTGGATTTCCATCAGGTGCTTCAGGGTCCGCGTATCCTCGGCCACCAGCACATCTGCCCCGGCCAGCACATCCAGCGCCCGCAGCGTGATGTCACGCGCAGCCCCGATCGGCGTGGCAATCAGGTGCAGCCCCGGCGGAATCGCGCGTGTGTCAAGTTTCAAAGGGGGGGGCGACGGTCCAGACAGCGGCTGCACAAGTTTACATCCCTTTGCGAACCCATTACCCTGACCCGCAACAGTCACGCAGCTGCAGAGTGAGGAAGTTCCATGTTGTCCGTTATTCGCCGGGCCCGCAAGTCGCTGGGCCAGATCTTCCTTGTTCTGTCTGCCGTGGTCCTCTCTGCCTGCGTCTCGACCGGCCCTGCGCCCTCGACCGGCACGGGCGGCAAGGTGCAGGTTGCGCTGCTGATCCCCTCGGGCTCGGGCAAGGAACAGGACGAAGTCTTCGGTCTGAACCTGGAAAACGCCGCCCGGCTGGCCATCGCCGATCTGAACGGGGTCGAGATCGACCTGAAAGTCTATCGCACCGGCGGTGATGCCACGACGGCGGCGGCCATGGCCAAGCAGGCCGTGGACGAAGGCGCGCAGGTGATCCTGGGGCCGTTCTATTCGGAAGAGGCGAATGCCGCAGGCGCCGCGGTCGCGGCCTCGGGCGTCAACGTGCTGGCGTTTTCGAACAACGCCTCGATTGCCGGCGGGAACGTCTTTGTCCTTGGCCAGACTTTCGACAACACCGCGAAACGCCTTGCCAGCTATGCCGTGCGCAGCGGCAAGGGCAAGATCATGATTGTGCATGACCGCAACGTCGCGGGCGAGCTTGGCAAGACCGCCATTTCCAACGGCATCACCGCGGCGGGTGGGTCGGTTGCCGGGGTCAGCTCGTATGAATTCTCACAGAACGGCATCGTCGAAGCGACCCGCGGCATTGTCGAGGCGGCCAAGGCGACCGGCGCGAATGCGCTGTTCCTGACCGCCGATACCGCCGGGGCGCTGCCGCTTCTGTCGCAGCTTCTGGTCGAAAACGGCATCGACCGGGCAAGCACACAGTTCATTGGCCTGACCCGCTGGGACGTTCCGGCGGCAACGCTGGCGCTGCCGGGCGTGCAGGGTGGCTGGTTCGCGCTGCCGGACCCGGGACTGCAAAGCCAGTTCCAGGCGCGCTACATGTCGGCCTATGGCTCGGCCCCGGTCGCGGTGGCAGGGCTTGCCTATGACGGGATCGCCGCCATCGGCGCGCTTGCGGGCACCGCCAATGGCCAGCCGATCAGCCATGCGGCGCTGACCCAGCCCTCGGGCTTTGTCGGCGTCTCGGGGATCTTCCGGTTCCTTGCCAACGGCACCAACGAACGTGGCCTTGCCATCGCCGCCATACGGGAAAACCAGGTCGTGGTGATCGACTCGGCTCCGCGCAGCTTTGGCGCTGCCGGGCTCTGATCAGGTGAGCGAACCGGACTCGGTCCCGACGGGCATTCTGGTCTCGACCGGGTCCGGCTTTGTCGCGCCCCTGCCGTCAGCGCTGGCGCGGCGCGTCCGCCTGGCGCTGGCCGATGTCGATGATGGCAAGGCGGCCCGCGCCGCCGCCGTGCGCGAGATGCAGGCGGCCCGCACCGAAGCCGTTGCCGAAAACGAGGCCACCTTTGCCGTCGATCCCCGCCGCGCCCGGGCGTTGATCCAGGCGCAGGCCCATGCCACCGATGCGCTGGTCGAAGCTGCCTTCGCCGCCGCCATGACCCTGCACCCCCTTCCAAACCCGACCGAGGCGGAACGGATCGCCGTTCTTGGCGTCGGCGGCTATGGTCGTGCCGAAATGGCGCCGCAATCGGATGTGGACCTGTTGTTCCTGACGCCGTGGAAGATCACGCCCTGGGCCGAAAGCGTCATCGAGACGATGCTTTACATGCTGTGGGACCTGAAGCTGAAGGTCGGCCACGCCAGCCGCACGGTGGCCGATTGCCTGCGGCTGGGGCGCGACGACATCACGATCCGCACCGCCCTTCTGGAACACCGATTCATCTGCGGTCATGCCCCCTTGGCCGTGGACCTGGGGGAACGGCTTTGGGGCGAGCTTTTCAAAAGCACGGGCCCGGAATTCATCGAAGCCAAGCTTCAGGAACGGGCCGAAAGGCACAAACGGCAGGGCGGCCAGCGCTATGTGCTGGAACCGAACGTCAAGGAAGGCAAAGGCGGTCTGCGCGACCTTCAGACGCTTTATTGGATCGGCAAGTACCTGCACCGCGTCCCCGATGCCGAAGGTCTGGTCGGCGCGGGCCTTCTAAGCCGTGAGGAATTCGAAGGCTTTGCCCAGGCCGAAGATTTCTTATGGGCCGTGCGCTGCCATCTTCACTACATCACCAAACGCCCCAGCGACGTCCTGACCTTTGACCTGCAGGTCGAGGTGGCAAGCCGGATGGGCTATCGCGACCTTGGCGGCAGGCGGGCGGTGGAGATATTCATGCAGGAATATTTCCGCATGGCCACCCGCGTCGGCGAACTGACCCGCATCTTCCTGACCGAACTTGAAGCCCGCCATGCCAAGCGCGAAGCCAGTCTTTTCGGCATCTTCAAGCTGACCAAGCCCGTGGCCAAGGGCTATAAACTGGTGCAGGGCCGGATCGATGTGGCCGACCCGAAAGTCTTCCTCAAGGACAAGCTGAACCTTCTGCGTGTCTTCGAAGAGGGGCTGCGCACCAAATACCTGCTGCACCCCAATGTCATGCGGATCGTCACCTCGAACCTGCATCTGATCGACGACGACATGCGCGACGACCCCGAAGCGCAGCGCATCTTCCTTGACCTGCTGCTGAAACACGGCAACCCCGAACGCAGCTTGCGCCGGATGAACGAACTTGGGGTGCTGGGCAGCTTCATCCCCGAGTTCGAAGACATCGTCGCGATGATGCAGTTCAACGTCTACCACCACTATACGGTCGACGAACACATCATCCAGACGATCAGCTGTCTGGCCCAGATCGAACGCGAAGAATTGGTCGAGGAATTGCCCGTCGCCAGCGGCATCCTCAAGGCCGGCATCAACCGCAAGATCATCTATGTTGCGCTGCTTCTGCACGACATCGGCAAGGGTCGCCCCGAGGATCACTCGATCATCGGCGCGCAGATGGCCCGTCGCATCGCCCCCCGGCTGGGGCTGGATGCCGAGGAATGCGAGACGGTGGAATGGCTGGTGCGCTATCATCTGCTGATGTCCGACATGGCGCAGAAACGCGATATCGGCGACCCCCGCACCGTGCGCGACTTTGCCAAGGCGGTGAAAACGCGCAAACGGCTGGACCTGCTGACCGTGCTGACCGTCTGCGATATCCGTGGCGTGGGGCCGGGGACCTGGAACAACTGGAAGGCCATGCTGCTGCGGCAGCTTTACAAACAGACCGCCGACGCGCTTGAAGGCGGGCTTGAATCGGTGAACCGCGAAAACCGGATGGGCGATGCGACCCGCGCCCTGCGGGAACGGCTGTCCGACTGGGACAAAGCCGCGCTCGACCACGAGGTGACGCGGCACTACGCGCCCTATTGGCAGGGCCTGTCAACCGACACGCATCTGGTCTTTGCGCGCCTGCTTCAGGCCCTTGGCGATAACGAGATCCGCATCGACCTGCACCCCGATGCCGACCGCGACGCCACCCGCGCCTGCTTTGCCCTGCATGACCATCCGGGTATCTTCAGCCGTCTGGCGGGGGCCTTGGCACTGGTCGGGGCCAACGTCGTGGACGCCCGAACCTATACCTCCAAGGACGGCTATGCGACCGCGGTCTTCTGGGTGCAGGACATCGAGGGCCACCCTTATGAGGTCGACCGTCTGCCCCGCCTGCGCCAGATGATCGACAAGACCCTGAAAGGCGAAGTCGTCGCGCGCGAAGCGCTGAAGGACCGCGACAAGATCAAGAAGCGGGAACGTGAGTTCCGCTTTCCGACCCATATCACCTTCGACAACGAAGGGTCCGACATCTACACGATCATCGAGGTTGATACGCGCGACCGTCCGGGGTTGCTGTTCGACCTGACCCGGACGCTGGCAGTCAACAACATCTACATCGCATCCGCCGTGATCGCGACCTTTGGCGCGCAGGTGGTCGATGCCTTCTATGTGAAGGACATGTTCGGCCTGAAACTGCACCAGAAACACCGGCAAGAAGCGCTGGAAAAGAAGCTTCGCGCCGCGATTGTCGAAGGGGCGGAACGTGCCCAGGCCTGACCGCGCCGCCGCGATGATCGTGCCGCTCATCAAGCCTGACGGCTTTCTTCGCTTGGGGGGACGTCGACCAGCGAAGAAAGCCGTCAGGCATGACGAGCGCCCCCGCCTCCCCCAAATTGCAAAGCCAGAGCGCCCATGAAACCGATCCGCCTTGTCCGGGGCTTTCTGACCGTTGGTCTCTGGACGCTGCTGTCCCGCGCCGTCGGCTTCATCCGCGATGTGATGATCGCCAACTACCTAGGCTCGGGCCCCGTGGCCGAGGCGTTTCTCATCGCCCAGTCCCTGCCCAACATGTTCCGCCGGTTCTTCGCCGAAGGGGCCCTGAACATGGCCTTCGTGCCGATGTTCGCCAAGAAACTGGAAGGCCACGAAGACGCCGAAACCTTCGCCCGCGATGCTTATTGGGGCATGGCGGGGTTTCTGACCGTCTTTTCGGTGATCGGGCATTTCGCGATGCCGCTTCTGGTCCTGGCCATGGCCTCAGGCTTTGTCGGGGACGAACGCTTTGCCCTGTCGGTCGTCCTTGGCCAGATCGCCTTTCCCTACATCCTCTTCATCTCGCTCACCGCCCTGCTGTCGGGCGTTTTGAACGCGATGGGGCACTTCCTTGCCACCGCCGTCGCCCCGGTGGTGATGAACGTCTTTCTCGTCCTAGCGATGGTCGCGGCGGTTCGGTTCGGCTGGGATATGGGCCAGACGCTGGCCTGGTCGGTCACGGCCTCGGGCGTGCTGCAGCTTTTGTTCATCTGGGCCGTCCTGCGCCGCACCGGCTTTCGCGTGCCGTTTCGCTGGCCCGCCCTCACCCCCGACCTGCGCCGCCTTGCGATCATCGCCGCCCCTGCGGTCCTGGCCGGAGGTGTCGTCCAGATCAACCTTATCGTCGGTCGCCAGGTCGCCAGCTTCACCGAAGGCGCGGTCGCCTGGCTGACCTATGCCGATCGGCTGTACCAGCTTCCGCTTGGCGTCGTCGGCATCGCCATCGGCGTGGTGCTTCTGCCTGACCTCTCTCGCCGTCTTCGCGCCGGGGACGAGGCGGGCGGTCGCGAAAGTTTCAACCGTGGCGCGGAATTCGCCCTGTTCCTGACGCTTCCCGCCGCCGTGGCGCTGGCCGTGATCGCGCTGCCGATCATCACCGTCCTGTTCCAGCGCGGGGCCTTCACCGCCGCCGACAGCCAGATGACCGCCTGGGCCTTGGCGGTCTATGCCCTTGGCCTGCCCGCCTTTGTCCTGCACAAGGTTCTGCAACCGCTTTACTACGCGCGCGAAGACACCCGCCGCCCGTTTGTCTTTGCCGCGATCTCGATGGTGGTCAACATCGCCGCCGCCGTCGGTCTGGTGCCGCTTATCGGCTTTCTTGCCGCCGCCGCTGGCACGACGATTTCCTCCTGGGTCATGGTCGGCCAGCTTTGGCGCGGCACCCGTGACATGGGCGAGGCCGCGCGCCTTGACTCGCGCTTTCGCCATCGCGTGCCCCGGATCATCGCGTCCTCGCTGATCATGGGGCTGGCCCTTTGGGGTCTGATGTGGGGGCTTGGCGATCACCTGCTGCAACCCGGATCGCGCACGCTGGCCCTGGGTGTGACGGTGCTGCTTGGCATGGTGATCTATTTCGGCAGCGTCATCCTGACCGGCGGCATGAGCCTGGCCGAGCTTCGTGCCGCCGTTCGCCGTCAGCGCTGACGGATCTGGTCGCGAATCCGCTGAAACCCGCCGGGGGCGACCAGAAAGGTCACCACAAACCCGGCGGCAAAGCCCGACAGTTCGGCGACCCATTTCCAGTTTCCGCCGAACACCAGCGCAAAGATCAGCTGCACGGCCATCAGAAACCCGATCAGGCTGAAGGCCCGATACTTGCTTGCCCCGACCCGCGCCAGGTTCGAGAAGATCAGGCTCGTGAACGCCCCGATCAGCCCGTAAACCGCCGGATAGGCCCCGACGAGAGGCGCCTTTATGTCGGGGATCAACAGCCCATAGGCCCACCCTCCGGCGACCAGGGCGCAAAGGACCACCACCAGCATCGCCCACCAGTGCAGGATTTCGCCCACCGCCTTTCCCAGCGCCAGGAAAAGCACTGTGGCAAACAGCGTGTCGCTGAAGCTTGCATGAACCAGCGCATAGCTGACAAGCCGGTAAAGCTCGTCTGTCGGATGGCCACCGGTCTCCCATTGCAGCCGCAACATCTCGGGCAGCAGCATGACATGGCGGAACATCGCCTCGCGCCAGCCCATCGCCGCACCTGCACCCAATAGGCCCGCCGATTGCAACTGGATCGCCAGTTCCACCCCGATCAAGGGCAATGCCATCAGCCAGACGATGGGGGGAAGCGGGTTGAAGGGCGGGGCGTTGTGGTCGCTGTCCATGAGTTCTGCCAGATTGACGCCTGTTGCCCCTTGGATTACGCGGGTTCGAAAGCTTTATCCAGACGGAGCCTGACATGACCACGGCGGCATCGGCGGTCCAAACGCCGAAGACCTTCAAACCCCGCATCTTCTCGGGGATCCAGCCCTCGGGCGGGCTGACGCTTGGCAACTATCTTGGGGCCCTGAAGCGCTTTGTCGAAAAGCAGGATGAGGGGATCGAGACGATCTACTGCATGGTCGACATGCACGCGATCACCACCTGGCAGGACCCGGTGAAACTGCGCCAGCAGACCCGCGAAGGGGCCGCCGCCTTCATCGCCGCCGGGATCGACCCGAAACGCTCGATCCTGTTCAACCAGAGCCAGGTCGGCGCGCATGCCGAACTTGGCTGGATCTTCAACTGCGTCGCGCGCATGGGCTGGATGGGTCGGATGACCCAGTGGAAGGACAAGACCGCAGGCAAGAACGCCGAAGCGGCCAGCCTTGGCCTGTTCGCCTATCCGTCGCTGATGGCCGCCGACATCCTACTCTATCACGCCACCATGGTTCCGGTGGGCGAGGACCAGAAGCAGCACCTGGAGCTGACCCGCGACATCGCGATCAAGTTCAACAACGACTACGGGGTGAACTTCTTCCCGGTGGTCGAGCCCTTGATCGAAGGCGCGGCCACCCGCGTCATGTCCCTGCGCGACGGCACCAAGAAGATGTCGAAATCCGATCCGTCGGACCAGTCGCGCATCAACCTGACCGACGACGCCGACACCATCGCCGCCAAGATCCGCAAGGCCAAGACCGACCCGGAACCCCTGCCGGACAACATCGCAGGTCTGAAAGACCGCCCCGAGGCGCGCAACCTTGTGAACATCTACGCCGCCCTTGCAGGCCACACCGTCGATCAGGTGATCCGCGATTTCGCCGGGGCGCAGTTCGGCACCTTCAAGCCCGCGCTGGCCGATCTGGCCGTGGCCAAGCTTTCCCCGATCACGCAGGAAATGAACCGCCTCATGGCCGACCCGACAGAGATCGACCGCATCCTTGGCGATGGTGCCGACCGCGCCGATGCCATCGCGCGCCCGATCCTTGATCAGGTCTATGACATCACCGGCATGATCCGCTCGCGCCGGGGGTAAGCGCGCCCAACGGGTGGCTTCGGGCAAACTGTCACACGCGTGATTCATGCCCGGACTACGACTCAGGCATCCGGAAATGCGATACGTCCCCATCGCCCGGCGGGCCCGCCTGTCCCCTGATTGCCCCGCCGACCCGAGATGCCCCCGTGGACCTGCACGGGGGCTTTTTCTTTGCCTCAAGACCCCGCTGCGCGCCCCAAAGCAAGCTTGGCAAAATCGCCCACCTTACGCTTGCTGGCCTCTGGACGGAAAGTCCCGCATTCCCACCGGTTCAAAGCGCAAGCCGAACGCGCCAGACCAGAAGACGGCGGGCAGGGTGGCCGCGAACTTTGCCCGGGTGGTGAAGACGGGCGATTTGCGACTGCATCCCCAGATCGGCGGGCTTGTGGAGAAGGAGCGGTTGGAGAAGATGGGGGGCAGCAGACTGGCGCAACCCGAAGGAGGGCAGAACTGATGGCATGGTTGATTTTCGGCGAAGAATGGACCGAGGAAGACAAGGCGCGCTATCCCGAAATACTAATGTCGCACCCGTGGAGGAATCTGGACGGCGATACGTGGCAACTGGAACTGATCGACGAGTCGCCAGATAACGGCGGGCGGATTACCCCAGGCAGCCCCCAACAAGGACGCCCTCTCAAGGACAAGAACGTTCCGACCAGGCTGGAACGGACCGGACCGACGCTGCAGGAATACCCGCTTTTGGACGTGATTTCCTATTCGGGCAGCAACCTTCTGGCCTGCAGAGCCTTTCGCGATCTTGTCGAGGAGATGGAGCCGGGCGTGCATCAGTTCTTCCCGATGGATCTGCTGGTCAATGGTGCGAAGGTTGCGACCTATTACTGGTTCGTCTGTTGCACCCGCATTGCCACACTATCGGCGGAACATTGCTATCCACCGCTGAATGAGCGGGGCTTTTTCAAAGCCAGCCTCTTTGGGCAACAACAAAACGATCGTTTGGTCTTGTCGCGCGAAAAGATCGGCGCTCACCACGCGTGGGTCGACAAGTTCCATGGCGTCCTGTTCTTTTCCAATGCCTTTGCCGAGCGGCTGAAGGCCCTGGAACTGAGCGGCGTCCGGTTTCGCCCGATTTCTGAAGCCTGAACGCGACTTAAAGACCTAGAACGCATCAAATCTGCAGGAATACCAGCGACCTATAGCGTGGGGGCCAATCCACCATCCCCATTTCAACCTGAAGCAACCCGTCGAATTTAAAGACAAGCCCATTCCAAGCCATGCTGGGTTCGCTCATGCGGGGGTTTTCCCCCGGAATGTAGCGTGATCTGACGCATCATTCGGTGCCCACCGCACAGCTAATGCCGCAAGCAAACGCAGGATGCGTAACCTCTCGCTCCATCCGTTTGGCAGGCAAGCAAAACCTCCACCTTCCCACAACGCCCGCAACCTTCAGCCTGCGCATGGCCCGGCAAAGATCGTTAACCGCGCCCTAACGTCCACAGCTAACCCCTTGGAATCGCTTGCGGCCACCAGCCTGTCCCGCGTGGACATCTGCCCTCTTTTCTTTTTTCCGCAGGTATGCGACCTTCCGCTCCGCGACGTTATCTTCTCGACCACTGTCTCCGACCATCGGCCACAGCAATCGACACCAAGCTGACGGGGCCAGGCCGCCGCAATCTCGCGGGCGGCAGACTAGACAGGAGAATTCACGATGGCCAAGGGCACCGTGAAGTGGTTCAACGAAACCAAA
>CAUJIP010000053.1 GCA_963205235.1 Pseudomonadota bacterium | reverse complement strand
TCCATGGCCTTGCTGAACTCGCGCCCCATCTGACGCAGCTTCGCCGTGAACCGCCCCAGCTGGCGGAACATCTCGGGCAAATCCTTCGGACCCACGACGATCAGCGCGACAACGCCAATCACCAGAAGCTCCATCCAGCCGATATCAAACATGGCACGCGCCTTCCCGGAAACAGTACGTCAGCACGTCGGACTCAGGCCTTGTCGTTGTCTTTCGGCGTCACGTCCTTCGCAACTTCGGCGGACTGCTTTTCGACTTCTTCCGAGCCTTCCTTGACGCCCTTTTTGAACGCCGTGATGCCCTTGCCGAATTCACCCATCATCCCGGCAATCTTGCCCCGACCGAACAGGACCAGAACCACGATCGCAATCACCAAAAGCTGCAGCGGGCTACCCATGTGCATGTCTATTCTCCTTACCAGGGCCGTCAGACCGGCCAAACCTCATGTCCAGCACCCGTTAAAGACCGGCTGGCCGGGGGTTCCAAGTCCAAAGCGGCTTGCCTCCTGCACTCAACTGACAGTATTTTGTCAGTAAGTCGGGCAATATTGCCCAGCTTCTGCTCCGGACCGCCATGAAACGCGACGCGCGCCTTTACGACATCGTCCAGTCGCTGCGCGACGGTCGGCTGCACACCGCCGCCGATCTTGCCCGCGCGCTTGGCGTTTCGACCCGCACGATCTGGCGCGACATGGACATGCTGGCCGCCACCGGCCTGCCCGTCACCGGTGAACGCGGCCTTGGCTACATCCTCCGCTCGCCCCTGATGCTGCCGCCCACGATGCTGACCCCGGAAGAGCTTGAAGCATTGGCCGAAGGCCTGCGGCATGTGGCGCAAGACGGCAACCCAAGGGCCAAGGCGGCCAGAAGCCTGCTTTACAAGGTCGCAACCCTGTTGCCGCAATCCGGGCTGGAGCCTGAAACCCCATGACCCGCAAAGACCGCCTTGGGCGCGACCTTGCGACCTTCAACGCCATTCACCGACATCGCGACGACTAGGCCTTGCAATCACCCGGGCGCGGTCACTCGCCAGACCGGACCAGCGAGCCCATCATCCGACGCCCGCCTTTACTGCCCCTGCGCGTTATACTCGGTCAGCGAGGTTGCCACGATGTCATACCACTCGCCGGTCTCCCGCATCTCGCGCAAGCCCGAGTTGACCTCGTCCAGAATCTCCTGCCGCCGCGGGTTGGTCTTCAGGACGATGAACCCCTGCGGCATGAATTCGGTCAATGAACTGTTCACCGTGACCTTGTCGCCGCCGCCCAGGTTGCGAATGTTGTCGGCGATGAATTCGACATCCATGGCATAGACATCGACCTCGCCCTTCAACAGCAACTCGTAGCATTCGGTAAAGGATTCGGGCCGTGTCCAAGTCACCATCGGCTCGACCAGCCCGTTGCGGATCAGGTCCGAACTGGCCCAGGCCGCCGGACGGCACATCCGCGCCCCGGCAAAGTCTTCATAGCTGCGGGCTTCGGCATACTTGTTGTCGGTCAGCGTCGCATAGCCGTAGACGATCTCATAGATGGGGTCGGTAAAGTCGAAGTCCAGGCACAGCTTGCGGGACAGATCGGGCAGAAGGTCGACATTGGTGCAATCCTCGATATCCCAGGCAATGCCCAGATCGAACGCCCCCGACGGAAGCAGCACGTCGATATGGGATACCACGTCATCGACATAGGAAATCTTGAACGGCTCGTCGTTGCCCGCCCGCTGCAGCGCTGTCTCTGCAAGGCGCACAAAGATGCCACCGCCCGTCAGGCTTTCATCGGTAAAGGCCGCCCAGCCATTGGCCGACAGGATGCGGATCGGCCGTTCATAGGTGTCGCCGGTCGCTGCCGCGACAGCCGCCTTGGTCTCCTGCGTCTCGGTCACGGTGCCAAGGGCTGCATCCGGCGTCAGGCGTCCATCCTCGCAGGGTAGAACCAGTTGCATCCCCGCATTCAAGGCACCCGCGCTTTCGGTCAGAAGCTGGCGGTTGGCGTTGAAGATCCGCTGATAGTCAAAGGTGCCATAGGCCGCATCCGCAATCGACCCAAGCGTGTCGCCGTCCTGAACGGTATAGGTCGTGCAGGCCTCTTGTGCCACCGCCAGCACAGGGCTTAGCGCAACCAAAGCCAAAGCCGCCCAGCCATTACGTGCCGCACCCCTGCCAATTCGCCAAATCATGTCTACCCCATCAAGGCCCCTGGAGCCCGCCCCTTGATCAAGGGGCACGAAGCTCTGTCGCGTCGCACTCTATTCGGATGCACTCAACCGACAAGGGAAATCTGCCCGCGATTCGGCAAACAGGGTTAACCGCCCGGCTCGTGCCAAGCGAGGCCGAAAAAGGAAGACGAAAGCAAGACAGAAGGAAGACGGAAGGAAGACAGGTGTCTTCCGTGTAACCTACTGAATTAACGCAGAGATCGCCCGAAAGTGTTCAAACCCCGAACACAAAGCACCGATCACGCCGGATCATCAGCCAAAGCACCGTGCCCGGCTTGGGCAGGAACACGCCGGGCACCGAAGCCGTCAGCTTTGCGCCTTCAAAGTCCATCGCAAAATCGACAAGGCTTTCCCGTCCCAGATACCGACTGCGCAGCACGGTTCCACGGGCTGGCACCCCTTCTTCGGGCGTGGGGTTCGGGCCACGTCCACCCCGGTCGAAATCGATCCGCAAATGCTGGGGCCGGATCACGATTTCGACCATCGCCCCGTCCTTGTGACCGGGCGTCAGAAAGGCCCCAAAGGGCGTCTGGGTCAGGGCCCCCTTGGAGAAACCCCGGATCACGTTGATATCACTGAAGAACGCCGCCGCCGCCCGATCTACCGGAGCGTTATAGACGTTATAGGGCGCGCCTCCCTGCACGATTCGCCCCGCCCGCATCAGCGCGATCTCGTCGGCCATGCGCATCGCCTCGTCCGGCTCGTGCGTGACCAGAAGAACAGCGGCGCCTTCCTCTTTCAAAAGCTCCAGCGTGCGGTCGCGGATCCCGTCGCGCAACCGGTTGTCCAGACCCGAGAACGGCTCGTCCATCAGCATCACACAGGGCCGCGGCGCCAGCGCCCGCGCCAAGGCAACCCGCTGCTGCTCACCGCCTGAAAGCTCATGCGGATGCTTCTGGCCGAATCCGGAAAGGTCTACCTTTTCAATAAGTTCATTGACGCGCCGCGCCTTTTCGCCCCGATCGCCTCGCAAGCCAAAACCGACATTCTCCGCCACCGTCAGATGCGGAAAAAGCGCAAAGTCCTGAAACATCAGACCCACCGACCGCGCCTCGGGCGGCACATGCACGCCGGGCCCCTCGACCAGTCGGCCATCGATCCGCACTTCACCCGAATCTGCCCGCTCGACCCCGGCAATGATCCGCAGGGTGGTGGATTTGCCGCAGCCCGACGGCCCCAGAAGGCAAGTCACCTGCCCGGCGGCGACCGAAAGCGACACGTCGTCAACCACTGGTCGCCCGCCAAAAGCGCGCGTCAGGTTCTTGACCTCCAGACGGATGGGGGCAGGCTCGGCCATGTAACTCAACCGTTTTTCTCAGGTTTTCCCTAGCAGCCTCGCCTGCGAACGGCAAGCACGGCTGCACTTTTCAGCAAGCCATCGACGCGCGGTTGACAGGTTCACGGCCCCGTGATTGCCTTGTGGGGTAACCAGCAGGAGCCTCGCCATGTCCGCCCGTCCTCTTGTCCTGATCGCCGCGGCCGCCATGGTCGGCAGCTTCTTCCTGCCCTGGTTCGCCTCACCGCTTGGGGGGGACCTTGTCCCCTGGGACGCGGTGAAGGGGTTGGACAACGCGCAAATCAAGGACATGCTGACAAACCTTCCGCCCGAAGGCATGGCCTTTTTCGGCTCTTTCGCCCTTGCCGCTCTCCTCGTTCTGCTCGGCATGATGGGGGCAAGCCCGCGCCCCATCGTGTTCGTGACCGGTGCCCTGCCTGTCGGGCTTGTGGCCTGGGCGGTCTATTCGGCAATGGACCAGGGCAATGCCATGGGACTGCCGGTTTCGAGCAATGACCTGATGCAGGTCGCGCAGGAAATCTCGCGCATGCTTGGCGTCGGGGCCTGGGCCTGGGTTGGTGGCGGCGCGCTTCTGTTTCTCATGGGCCTCTTTGGCGGCGGCCGAAACGCCTGACTTTACAAGGTCGTATTGCTGGCACCACCGTCAAGCAGAACGTTCTGCCCGACCATGAAGCCCGCATGCTGCGAACACAGGAAGGCGCAGGTCGCGCCGAACTCTGACGCAGTGCCATAGCGCCCGGCCGGGATCGTCGCCGCGCGCTCGGCAATGACCTCTTCCATGCTCATCCCGCGCGCCTTCATCACCGCCCCGTCCAGCGCAATGGCGCGGTCGGTGGCATGGATGCCGGGCAGCAAGTTATTGATCGTGACACCTTTTCCCGCCACCTGCCGCGAGGTTCCCGCGACAAAGCCGGTCAATCCGGCGCGCGCCGTGTTCGACAGCCCCAGAACCCCGATCGGTGCCTTGACCGAGACGCTGGTGATGTTCACCACCCGGCCCCAGCCCTTGGCGATCATCCCCGGCAGCACCGCCTGCATAAGCGCAATCGGCGTCAGCATGTTGCCGTCGAAGGCCTTGATGAAATCGTCGCGGCTCCAGTCCGACCACATGCCCGGAGGTGGCCCCCCGGCGTTGGTGACCAGAATGTCGAACGGACCTTCTGCCAGCACCGCCGCCCGCACCACCTCAGTCGTGATGTCCCCGGCAACCGCAGTCACCTTGACGCCATGCCGCGCCCGGATCTCTGCCGCCGCCGACTCCAACGCCTCGGCCCCGCGCGCGTTCATCACCAGATCAACGCCCGCCTCGGCCAACGCTTCGGCACAGCCGCGCCCCAACCCCTTGGACGACGCGCAGACCAGCGCCCGCTTTCCCCTGATCCCCAGATCCATGGAACCCTCCGATTGTTGCCGCAAGCCTAGCATCCCCGCCCCGGTGAACAAGCCCGACCTGCGCTTTCCTCTTGGCCCAAATACTCATCTTGCACCACAGGCCCCCAGGGCGTGCCGTTGCAGAACCGGGCCGCTTTGCCTATACGGGCGCGCATGACAAACCGCGCCCCTCTTCCGCCCGAAATCGCCCGCCGCCGGACCTTCGCGATCATCGCGCACCCCGACGCCGGGAAAACCACGCTGACCGAAAAGTTCCTGCTGTTCGGCGGCGCGATCCAGATGGCCGGCCAGGTCCGTGCCAAGGGCGAGGCGCGGCGCACCCGGTCCGACTTTCTGAAGCTGGAACAGGACCGGGGTATCTCGGTTTCCGCCAGCGCCATGTCCTTCGACTTCCGCCAGTACCGCTTCAACCTGGTCGACACCCCCGGCCACAGCGACTTTTCCGAAGACACCTATCGGACGCTGACCGCTGTCGACGCCGCCGTGATGGTGATCGACGGGGCCAAGGGCGTCGAATCCCAGACCCGCAAGTTGTTCGAGGTCTGCCGGATGCGCGACCTGCCGATCCTGACCTTCTGTAACAAGATGGACCGGGAAAGCCGTGATACGTTCGACATCATCGACGAAATCCAGCAGAACCTTGCCATCGACGTAACCCCTGCCAGTTGGCCCATCGGCACGGGCCGCGATTTCGTCGGGGCCTATGACCTTTTGCATGACCGGCTAGAGATCATGGACCGCGCCGATAGGAACAAGGTTGCTGAATCGATCCAGATTTCCGGCGTGGACGACCCAAAACTGGCCGAACATATCCCGGCGGACCTGCTGGCGAAATTCCACGAAGAGCTGGAAATGGCGCGCGAGCTTTTGCCAGCCTTCAATCGCCAGTCCTTCCTTGAAGGCCATATGACCCCGATCTGGTTCGGGTCTGCGATCAACTCGTTCGGTGTCAAGGAACTGATGGACGGCATCGGCGAATATGGCCCCGAGCCGCAGCCGCAGAAGGCCGCCGAGCGCCAGGTCAGCGCCGACGAGACCCCCGTCACCGGTTTCGTCTTCAAGGTCCAGGCCAACATGGACCCCAAACACCGCGACCGGGTGGCTTTTGTGCGGCTGGCCAGCGGTCATTTCGAACGCGGCATGAAGCTGCATCACGTCCGGTCGAAAAAGCCGATGTCGATCACGAACCCGGTCCTGTTCCTTGCTGCCGACCGCGAGCTGGCCGAGGAAGCCTGGGCCGGTGACATCATCGGCATCCCGAACCACGGGCAGCTGCGGATCGGCGACGCCCTGACCGAAGGCGAGACCCTGCGTTTCACCGGGATCCCAAGCTTTGCGCCCGAGCTTTTGCAGAATATCCGCGCGATGGACCCGATGAAGGCCAAGCATCTGGAAAAGGCCCTGACCCAGTTCGCCGAAGAGGGCGCTGCCAAGGTCTTCAAGCCAATGATCGGGTCGGGCTATATCGTGGGCGTCGTGGGGGCCTTGCAATTCGACGTGCTGGCCAGCCGGATCGAACAGGAATATTCACTTCCGGTCCGTTTTGAACCTTCGAACTTCCAAAGCGCCCGCTGGATCTCCGGCGACAAGGCCGAGATTGAAAAGCTGGTCAATGTAAACAAAGGCCACATCGCCCATGACAGCGACGGCGACCTTGTCTTCCTGACCCGGTTGCAATGGGACATCGACCGCGTCGTGCGCGACTATCCCGAGGTCAGGCTGACGGCGACCAAGGAGATGATGGTCTAGGATCAGGTTCCGGCGGACTTCGCCGCCTGCCGCTGATAAGCCAGCCGCGCCCGCCGGTTCTTCCAGCGCCGAAAGCGCGGGGCGAAGAACAGGAACAGCCCGGTTGTCCCGAACGCCATCAGCGCGGTGGCCGTTATATCGGCCAACCAGACACCAAGCACGGTTCCGACCCAACCCCGTTGATGCAGCGACGACAGTGTGCGGCCCCAGTTCCGGTCGCTGGCCAGTTGTTCACCGGTCGGGGCATAAAGCGTCACGACATAGCGGTCATTGGTCCAGATATGGCCGGTCGCAACGTCGACCATGACCGATTTGCCATCCGCGTCCTTGAATGCCACCACGGGCCGCCCAAGAAATTCCTTCGAACGGGCATTCCCGAGTGGTCCAAACAGCCCTTCTGCCAATGCGCGAGCCGAAGCGTCGGTCTGTTGCGTGCCACCCGGACTGAATTGGCTGGCACTGACATCACCTTGGGGAAAGACCGAAAGGACCAGGCTTTCATGGTTCATATATAGGCCAGTCAGCCCGGCCATGATGACCCAAGGCAGGATGAAAAGACCAAGCCACGAGTGAAGCGTTCGAAGCAGGCGTTCTATGGGCATGTCGCGGACTTTCGCACCAGCAATCAGGATGGCAGGCTTTTTGCGGTATGGGGTACCAGCGGCCTGCCTGCAGATTTCCCGATCCTTCTTGCAGGTTGTGGACATGCGCGCCATAAGCGCAAGTGTTGTCAGACGGAAGCGACCCTTTGGTTTATGCCGTACGGTCTGTCGCCGATCCCAAGACCGCTGTGAATGCGCCCAAGGCTTGCCCACTGAGGAAATCAGGGGCCAGGCGCGCGCCTTCGCCCCTTCAGACCAAGGCCGCCTTGACCCTTGCGTGCTTTTCCGCTATGCGCCCTTGGCGGCCAAAGGGGTCGCGACGCCGGGGCGCCCGGAAACATGCGTCCCATCATCCATGCGGTCCGATACCGCATTCATAGGACGCTTATGACCAAATTTTCCGACCTCGCGCTGGACCCGCGCGTGCTGCAGGCTGTCACTGAGGCAGGCTACGAGACCCCCACCCCGATTCAGGCAGAGGCCATCCCGCACGCGCTGCAAGGCCGCGATGTGCTGGGGATCGCCCAGACTGGCACCGGCAAGACGGCCAGCTTCACGCTGCCGATGATCACGCTTCTCGGTCAGGGCCGCGCCCGTGCCCGGATGCCGCGCAGCCTTGTGCTCGCGCCGACCCGCGAACTCGCCGCCCAGGTGGCCGAAAACTTTGACATCTATGCCAAGCACACCAAGCTGACGAAGGCCCTGCTGATCGGCGGCGTCGCGTTTGGCGAACAGGACAAGCTGATCGACCGTGGCGTCGACGTGCTGATCGCCACCCCCGGTCGCCTGCTGGACCATTTCGAACGCGGCAAGCTTCTTCTGACCGGCGTGCAGATCATGGTGGTGGACGAAGCCGACCGGATGCTCGACATGGGCTTCATCCCGGATATCGAGCGCATCTTCCAGCTGACCCCGTTCACCCGCCAGACGATGTTCTATTCGGCCACCATGGCCCCGGAAATCGAGCGGATCACCAACACCTTCCTGAACAACCCGGCCCGCATCGAGGTTGCCCGGCAGGCCACCGCCTCGCTGACCATCACGCAAAGCCTGATCGAGGTGAAGCCCGTCCGCAAGGACCGCAGCTTCGCCGACAAGCGCGCCGTCCTGCGCGCGCTGATCAAGGCCGAGGGCGAGGCTTGCACCAACGCCATCATCTTCTGCAACCGCAAGATGGATGTGGACGTGGTGGCGAAGTCGCTGAAATCGCATGGTTTCAACGCGGCCCCGATCCATGGTGACCTTGACCAGTCGGTCCGCACCAAGACGCTGGACGGCTTCCGCGACGGAAGCTTGCACCTTCTGGTCGCCTCTGACGTGGCCGCGCGCGGGCTGGATATCCCGGCGGTCAGCCATGTTTTCAACTTTGACGTGCCCTCGCACCCCGAAGACTATGTCCACCGCATCGGCCGCACGGGCCGGGCCGGGCGTCTGGGCAAGGCCTATACGATCTCGGTCCCGTCAGACGAGAAATACCTGAAGGCCATCGAAAGCCTGATCAAGTCGGAAATCCCGCGCGGTGCCCTTCCCGAAGGCTATGTGCCGGATTCGGGTGAAGGTCGCCCGGATCGCGCCGACCGCCCGCGTGAAGACCGGGGGGCAAAGAGTCGCGAACGCGGCAAGGGTCGGGACCGCCCGGTCAAGCCACATGACGAAGTGGCCTCGATGGAACCGGTTGTGGCCGCACCTGTGGCCGAAGTCCGTGAAGAACCAGCCCGCGAAGAGCGGCGCGAGGAACGCCGGGACGAGCGCAGCACTGAGCGGCGCAATGAGGGACGCGGCGAACGTCGCGACCGTGGCGAAAGCCGCGAGCGTCGTGAAGAGCGGCCCGCAGAACGCGCGACCGAACGCCCGAATGATCGTACCAACGACCGTTCAAATGAACGCTCCGGCGACCGGCGTGAGCAGCGCGATGACCGTCGCGACTATCGCCGCGACCGCGACCTTGGCCCCGCCGTGATCGGCATGGGCGAACATGTGCCGGATTTCATCCTGCGCAGCTTTGCGATCAAGCCGTCGAAAACCGATGACGCCGACGAGGCAGCCACCGGCACCGAAGGCTAAGGCAACGCTCATCCCTTCCTTGCGGACGGTCTTCGCTGAACCTCAGCGAGAAGCGCCCGCAGGGAAGCGTAAAGCGGCTATTCCGCCATCAGTCGACTGATGACGACCGTTACCTCCGGCTTCTTGCCGATCTCTTCCATCGTGACCTGACGGGTGACCTTGCGGATTTCCTCCTCAAGCTTGTCGTCATCCGCCATGACCTTGCGGCCAAGCCTGCCAATCACCTCGTCAAGATCGGTTTCCAGCGTTTCAGCCAACGGCCGCTCTCCGCGCCCGGTCGCGGGCAGGCCCATCAGTTCGACCCAGGGCTCGCCCATCGGCTTGTCGGTTTCGTCCAGGATCAGCGTCACGGTCACAAGGCCGTTCAGTGCCATTCGGATCCGGTCACGCACCACCCCGTCAAGGGCACCGATCAGGGCACTACCGTCCAGATAAAGCCGCCCGGTTTCCACAAATTCCGCCACTTCCGGCACATCGCCGGTCAGGTCCAGCATCGTGCCATTCGGCGCAACCGCCGCCGCAATCCCGGCTTCGGTCGCGATGCGGACATGTTCGCGCAGATGCCGGTGTTCGCCATGCATCGGGATCAGCATGTCGGGCAGGATCAGCCGATGCACATGTTCCAGATCGGGACGGTTGGCATGGCCCGAGACGTGGTACTTGCCCGCCTGGTCATCCACGACATTGACGCCCATTTCCGAGTAGGCATTCCAGATCCGCAGCACGTCGCGTTCATTGCCGGGGATGGTCTTCGAGGAAAAGAGGAAGGTGTCGCCCTCTTTCATCTCTAGCCCAAGATATTTGCCGCGCGAAAGCTGCGCGCTGGCGGCGCGGCGTTCGCCCTGAGACCCGGTTGCCAGCACCATCAGATTGCGGCGCGGCACTTCCAGCGCTTCTTCGGGCGAGACCGTCAGTGGGAAGCCCGACAGAACCCCCGCTTCCACGGAGGCAGAGAGCATCCGCTTCATTGACCGACCCAGCACACAGATCGTCCGGCCCGCCGCGCGTCCCGCCTCGGCCAAGGTCTTCAGGCGTGCGACATTCGAGCCGAAGGTGGTCGCGACAACCATCCCCGTCGCCGCCTGGATCAACTCGGTCAGGGGCTCGCCCAATGTGCTTTCGGACCGCCCCTCATGCGTGGAAAAGACGTTCGTTGAATCGCAGGTCATCGCCTTGACCGGGCGTTCGGCCACGATCTCGGCAAAGCGGGCATCGTCCCAGGCTTCGCCGACCACCGGGTTGTGGTCGATCTTGAAATCGGCAGAATGGAAGATGCGGCCTGCGGGCGTGTCGATCACCAATGCCGAAGATTCCGGGATCGAATGCGACACCGGCACGAATTGCACCTTGAACGGCCCGACTTCGACCGTGGCAGGGCGCGGCTCGACCACAACAATCTGGTCGACGGGCAGTCCAGCCTCTTCGAACTTCAGCCGACCGATGGTCGCGGTAAAGCGGCGGCAATAGACCTTCTTTTCCAGCTGGGGCCACAGGGGCGCCAGCGCGCCGATATGGTCTTCATGCGCGTGGGTGATGAAGATCGCTTCCAGCCGGTCCAGCTTGTCGGCAAGCCAGCCGATATCGGGCAGGATCAGATCAACCCCGGGCGAGGTGTCCATGTCGGGAAACGCCACCCCAAGATCGACAAGGATCAGCCGCTCTTTCCCCTTCGGCCCATAGCCATAGACATAGGAGTTCATCCCAATCTCACCGGCACCGCCGAGAGGAAGATAGATCAGGCGGTTCGCGCTCATGGGGTTTCCTTGTTGAAGGCGTTGATCAGGACGAGGCCGTGCATGGTCAGATCGTCCTCTATGGAATGAAATAGCTCGGTTCCCTGCGCGAAAAGGGAGGCAAGGCCCCCGGTCGCAATAACTTTCATCGGGCGGTCCCGTTCGCGGCGGACTTCCCGCACGATGCCTTCGACCAGACCGACATAGCCCCAGTATACACCCGATTGCATGCAGGCCACCGTATTCGTCCCGATGGCCTTCGACGGCCTTGCCACATCGATATGCGGCAGGGCGGCGGCGGCCATATGCAAGGCTTCCAGCGACAGGTTCACACCGGGGGCGATCACCCCCCCGACGTAGGCACCGTCCTGATCAACCACGTCGAAGGTGGTGGCCGTGCCGAAATCCACGACGATCAGATCGCCGCCATGGCGGTCAAATCCGGCGACCGTATTGACCAGCCGGTCCGGCCCAACCGTCGTGCCGGTATCCACACGCGGGGCGACAGGCAAGCGGCAATCGGGTTTACCCACAACCAGCGGGCGGCACCCGAAATAGCGGTCACACAAGACACGCAGGTTGAAGACCACGCGCGGCACGGTCGAGGAAATGATCGCCTCGGTCACTTTGGCTTCGGTCTTGGTCAGCAGCATCAGACTGGAGAGCCAGACGAAATATTCATCCGCCGTACGTTTGTGGTCGGTCGCAATGCGCCAGGTGGCAAGGAACCGCGCGCCGTCCCAGATCGAGAAGACGGTATTGGTATTGCCGCAGTCGATGGCGAGAAGCATGGGCTGACCCTCCGCTTGGCTTAGAAGAACACTTCGGCGGCAGGAATGGCAACCCGTCCGTCGGACATCCGCAGGATCAGATTGCCCGTGGCGTCGATGGTTTCAAATACGCCTTCCCGGGTCAGGGTTCCGGTCCGCGCCTTGATCACCTCACCCAAACGGGCGGCATGGGAAAGCCAAGCCTCTCGCAGGGGGGCGAAGCCTTGGTCGGTCAGGGTCGCCTCCCAATGCGCATAGGCCGGGGCAAGCGCGTCCAGGAACGCCTCGGGTGTCACACGAAGCCCGGTCTCACCCAAAAGCGAAACCGGGGGCGTCGCGCCGGGTTCCACCATCGCAGCATCGGGGGCCGCGATCAGGTTGACGCCGATCCCGATGCAGAGGACCGGTTTGGACTGCCCAAGCCCCGCGCTTTCCAGCAGGATCCCCGCCAGCTTGCCGCCATTCAGCAGCACGTCATTCGGCCATTTCAGCGCAAAGGCCCCCGGCAGCCCGGTCAAGGCCACGCACGCATCCCGCAAGGCCAGCGCCGCCGCAAAGGACCGCAGCGCCACGGCTTCGGGGGGTTCGGCAGGCTTCAAGACCAAAGTGCCGTAGAAGTTGCCCAACGGACTGGCCCAAGGCCGGGACCGCCGCCCGCGTCCTTGCGTCTGCAGACCAGCGATGATCCAGGTCGGCCCGGTCAATTCGACAGCGCGCCGAAAGCCTTCGGCATTGGTGCTGTCGGTTTCGGGCAGGACAATCTGCCCTGCCCCAAGGTCCTTAGCGGACAAGCGCTTCTGCCGCCGAAGCCGCGATCGGCTCAAGCCCAAAGAGGTTGACCACACCAAGCACCATGATCGCCGCCACACCAACCAGCATCAGGGACTGCACCAGACCCATGCGGCTGTCGACGGGCTCTTGCTCGGCCCCGAAGTACATGAAGTAGACCAGACGCAGGTAATAGAAGGCCCCGATCACGCTTGCGATGGCACCTGCAACGGCCAGCCAGACCATGCCCGCATCGACAGCGGCCTTCAGGACATAGAACTTTCCGAAGAAGCCCACCATCGGCGGCACCCCGGCAAGGCTGAACAGCAGCACCAGCATCGCCAGCGCCTTCAACGGTTCTTTCTTGGCAAACTGGTTCAGGCCCGCGATGTCGGACACCGGGCGACCGTCGCGTTCCATCGACAGGATGAAGGCGAAGGTTCCGACGTTCATCGTGACATAGATCGCCATGTAGATCAGCGTCGCCTGCACACCGTAAGCCGTGCCCACAGCCAGACCGATCAGCGCAAAGCCCATATGCGCGATCGAGGAATAGGCCATCAGCCGCTTGATGTCGCGCTGACCGATTGCCGCCACCGCGCCAAGGTACATCGAGGCGACCGACAGACCAGCCAGAACCTGGCCCCACTGCCCCGGAACGCCGCCAAAGGCGTCCTGCACAAGGCGGGCGATCAGTGCCATCGCGGCCACTTTCGGGGCGGTCGCAAAGAATGCCGTCACCGGGGTCGGAGAGCCTTCGTAAACATCCGGCGTCCACATGTGGAAGGGGGCAGCGCTGACCTTGAACGCAAGGCCAGCCAGCATGAACACCAGACCGAACAGCAGCCCCAGCGGCACGCCGTCCTGCACCGTGGTCAGGATGCCTGCGAATTGCGTGGTGCCCGCATAGCCATAGACCAACGATGCGCCGTACAGCAGCAGACCCGACGACAGCGCCCCAAGGACAAAGTACTTCAAGCCGGCTTCGGACGATTTCGCGCTGTCCCGCCGCATCGCCGCGACCACGTAAAGCGACAGGGACTGCAGCTCCAGCCCCATGTAAAGTGTGATGAGGTCAGCGGCCGAGACCATGACCATCATGCCGACAACGGCCAGCGTCACCAGGATCGGGTATTCAAATCGCAGAAGGTCGCGCCGGGTCATGTAATCCTGGCTCATCACCAGAACAGCCGCCGCCGACAGCAGGATCGTCACCTTGGCAAAGCGCGCGAAGGGATCGTCGGTGAAAAGGCCCGCGAACACCGTCCGCTCGCCAACACCGCCCACGCCAATATACAGCGCCATCGCCACGAAAAGCCCGGCAGTCGCCCAGACGAGCGTCGGTGCAAGCTTGTCCTTGGTGGTGTAGACGGCGGCAAGCAGCGCTGCCATCGCATAGCCCGAAAGCAGGATCTCGGGCAGAACGGTCTGAAAATCTGCAGAGGTCATGGTCTCGGTCCTTAGTTCGTGACGAGCGCTGCCGAAACCGGCAGGGCATCGTGGTAATCAGTGATCAGGGCAGTGACAGACGGCCCGATGATATCGGTCACAAGGCTGGGGTAGATGCCTAGAACCAGCGTCATCACGATCAGCGGGGAGAAGATCGCCTTTTCGCGGGCGGTCATGTCGGTGATCGTCTTCAAGGCCTCTTTGATCAGCGCGCCGAACACGACGCGGCGATACAGCCACAGCGCATAGGACGCCGACAGGATCACGCCACTGGTTGCCACGGCGGCCACCCAGGTGTTGACTTGGAAGATCCCGACCAGCGTCAGGAATTCGCCGACAAATCCGCTGGTGCCCGGAAGGCCCACGTTCGCCATCGTAAAGAACATGAAGATCAGCGCATAGGCAGGCATCCGGTTCACAAGGCCGCCATAAGCGTCAATCTCGCGGGTGTGCATCCGGTCATAGATCACGCCGACCGCAAGGAACAAGGCACCCGAGATGAAGCCGTGGCTGATCATCTGGAAGATCGCACCATCGACGCCCTGCTGGTTCACCGCAAAGATCCCCATGGTGACATAGCCCATGTGGGCGACCGATGAATAGGCGATCAGCTTCTTCATGTCCGACTGCGCCAGCGCCACAAGGCTGGTATAGACGATGGCAATCGCGCTCATCCACAGGACCATCGGCCCCATCACATCGGACCCGACCGGGAACATCGGCAGGCTGAACCGCAGGAAGCCGTAGCCGCCCATCTTCAACAGCACCGCCGCCAGGATGACCGAGCCCGCGGTCGGGGCCTGAACGTGGGCATCGGGCAACCAGGTGTGAACGGGCCACATCGGCATCTTCACGGCGAACGAGGCGAAGAACGCGAGGAACAGCATGGTCTGCAACCCGCCGACGACCTGGAATCCCAGAAGGCTGAACGTCTCATGCCCGAAGTCATGCGCCAGAAGCTTGACGATATCCGTCGTCCCTGCGTCCAGATACATCGCGATCATCGCGACCAGCATCAGGACCGAGCCGAGGAAGGTGTAAAGGAAGAACTTGAAGGCCGCGTAGATGCGGTCCTTGCCGCCCCAGATGCCGATGATCAGGAACATCGGGATCAGGCCTGCCTCGAAGAACAGGTAGAACAGCACCAGATCCAGCGCGCAGAACACGCCAAGCATCAGCGTTTCCAGTACAAGGAACGCGATCATGTATTCCTTGACGCGCTTTTCCACACCCCAGCAGGACCAGATGGTCAGCGGCATCAGGAACGTCGTCAACATCACGAACAGGACGGAAATCCCGTCAACGCCCATCTTGTAGGACAGGCCAAGGATCCAGGGCCGCTCTTCCACGAACTGGAATCCGGTGTTCGACGGGTCGAACCGGAACAGGATGAAAAGCGATATCACGAAGGTCGCGCTTGTGGTGAACAGCGCAAGCCACTTCGCGCCGTTCTGTGCCGCAGCGTCATCGCCACGCATGAACAGGGCCAGGATCGCCGCCGCAACCAGCGGCAGGAAGGTGATGATCGAGAGAAGCTGGTTTTCCATGGTGCCGCGCCCCTTACTTCGCGCCGCCGAAGACCGTCATCCAGGTGACCAGGGCAACAATCCCCAGCACCATCGCGAAGGCATAATGAAACAGATAGCCCGACTGCGCGCGGCCAGCGAGGCGGGTGAAGAACGGGATGATCCCCATCGCCACCCCGTTCAACGTCCCGTCGATGACCTTGCCATCGCCCTTCTTCCACAGGAAGTTGCCAAGCCATTTGGCCGGGCGGACGAAGATCACGTCGTAAAGTTCGTCGAAGTACCACTTGTTCAGAAGGAACAGGTACAGCGGACGCTGCTGCGCGGCCAGACGGCCCGGCAGGCTGGGGTTCTTGATGTAGAACAGCCATGCCAGCGCGAAACCGATCAGCATTGCGATGAAGGGCGAGACCTTGACCCATTTCGGCGCGTCATGTGCCTCGTGGATCCGGTGGTTTTCCGGCCCCATGAAGATCGCACCCTGCGGCGCAGCCCCGGCGACCAAGGCGGTATGATCACCCTCGGTCGTTGCCGCCTCGGTCGTCGCGACTTCGGTCGTGGCTTCCTCAGTCGGTGCGGCCTCGGTGTTTGCTTCCTCGGTGGCGGTTGCTTCGGTCGTAACTGCTTCGGTCGTTGCGGCTTCCTCGGTCGCGGCCTCGGCATGTTCTGCCGCAGGCTCCATCCCGAACCAATCGCGCATCTTGGCATCATCGCCGAAGAAGCTGTTGTACCAGATCATGCCCGAGAAAGCCGCGCCAAGCGCCAGTACCCCAAGCGGGATCAGCATGACGGCGGGGCTTTCATGGGGTTCGTGGTGCCCGTGGTCGTCGTGGCCATGCGCATCGTGGCCATGCCCATGATCGTGCCCATGGTCATCATGCCCATGCGCGCGGTTGGTGCCGAAAAAGGTCAGGAACATCAGCCGCCAGCTGTAGAAGCTGGTCATGCAGGCCGCCGCGACCAACAGCCAGAAGGCAAAGCTTGACCCGACCCAAGCGCTCTCGATCACCGCGTCTTTCGACAGGAACCCGGCAAAGCCGTAATGGGTGAGCGGGATGCCGACGCCGGTGATGGCCAGCGTGCCGATCATCATTGCCCAGAAGGTCAGCGGGATCTTCTTCCGCAAGCCGCCATAGTTGCGCATGTCCTGTTCATGGTGCGTCGCATGGATGACCGAGCCCGCGCCAAGAAACAGCATCGCCTTGAAGAAGGCGTGGGTGAACAGGTGGAACATCGCCACCGAATAGACGCCAACGCCCGCGGCCACGAACATGTAGCCAAGCTGCGACATCGTGGAATAGGCGATGACGCGCTTGATGTCGTTCTGCACCAGACCGATGGTCGCCGCGACAAAAGCCGACAACGCCCCGATCACCACGATCATCGACGCCGCATCCGGCGCGTATTCATAAAGGGGCGACATCCGGCAAACCAGGAACACCCCGGCGGTGACCATGGTCGCGGCGTGGATCAGCGCCGACACCGGGGTCGGGCCTTCCATCGCGTCCGGCAACCAGGTGTGCAGGATCAGCTGCGCCGATTTCCCCATGGCCCCGATGAACAGCAGCACCCCGATCAGGTTCGCCGCGTTCCAGTCCGCCCACAGGAAATGCAGGCTGGTCTCCGCCAGCGCCGGGGCGGCAGCGAACACATCATCGAACTTGATGCTGTCGGTCAGGTAGTAAAGCCCGAAAATCCCCAGCGCGAAACCAAAGTCGCCGACGCGGTTGACGACAAACGCCTTGATCGCCGCCGCATTGGCCGAAGGCTTGCGATAGTAGAACCCGATCAGAAGGTAGGACGCGACGCCCACACCTTCCCAGCCAAAGAACATCTGCACCAGGTTGTCCGAGGTCACCAGCATCAGCATGGCGAAGGTAAAGAACGACAGGTAGGCGAAGAAGCGGGCCTTGTAAGCCTCGCCCTCATGCCAGTTGTCGTCATGCGCCATGTAGCCGAAGGAATAAAGGTGAACCAAGGCCGACACGGTGTTCACCACCACCAGCATGATCGCCGTCATCCGGTCCAGCCGGATCGCCCATTCCGAATGGAGGGTCCCCGACGCGATCCAGTCCAGAAGCGGGATGGCTTGCGTCTCGCCGTCAAAGGTCAGGAAGATTTGCCACGACAGCGCCGCCGCCAGGAAGATCATCGCCGTGGTGATGACCTGACCGGCCTTCTCGCCGATAAAGCGCCAGCCGAAGCCGCAGATCAGGGCCCCGATCAGGGGTGCAAAAAGGACAATGACAGGGCTTGTCGAAAAACTGCTGATTACCAGTGCGGTTTCCATCGCCTCAGCCCTTCATCACGTTGACGTCTTCCACCTCGATCGTCCCGCGGTTGCGGAAGAAGACGACGAGGATGGCAAGGCCGATGGCAGCCTCGGCGGCGGCGACGGTCAGAACGAACATGGTGAAGACCTGCCCCACAAGGTCCCCCGAGAAGGACGAGAAGGCGACAAGATTGATGTTCACCGCCAGAAGCATCAGTTCGATCGACATCAGAATGACGATCACGTTCTTCCGGTTCAGGAAGATCCCGAAGATCCCGATGACGAAGAGGGCCGCAGCCACCGTCAGGTAATGTTCAAGTCCGATCATCGTCTGGTCCCTCTTGGGCGCGTTGGCCTGTTTTCGTAGGGTGGGCAATCTGCCCACCATCGTCTCAGAACGTGGGCAGATTGCCCACCCTACAACCCCTGCCCCGGCTTGACGTCCTTCAACTCCATCGCCTTCGCGGGGTCACGCCACATCTGGTGCAGCACGTTCTGCCGTTTGACGTCCTTGCGGTGCCGCAGCGTCAGCAGGATCGCCCCGATCATGGCGACCAGCAGGATCAGGCCGGCAAGCTGGAACAGCAGGAAATAGCGGTCATAGAGCAGCTTGCCCAAGGCGCGGGTGTTCTCGATTTCCGCCGGGGCCACGGCCTGACGCAGGCCATCGGCCCCATCCGCCACGGTCCAGACGCCGACACCGATGGCGATCTGCATCAACAGGACGACGCCGATCAGCAGGCCCAACGGCATGGCCCGCGCCATTTCGCCCTTCAGGCTTGCAAAGTCGATGTCCAGCATCATCACCACGAACAGGAACAGCACCGCCACCGCGCCGACGTAAACGATGACGAGAAGCATCGCCACGAACTCGGCGCCCAGCAGCACGAACAGGCCCGAGGTGGAAAGGAATGCCAGGATCAGCCACAGCACCGAATGCACCGGGTTGCGGCTTAGCGTGACCATCAGGCCCGACAGCACCGTGATCACGGCGAACATGTAGAAGGCGAATGCGAAGACGGTCATGCGTCTTTCTCCTCTGGCATCTCAGTGAAGACGGCTTGCGCGATTTCAAGCGCCTTCTGCATGGCGGGAACGCCGCCGAACATCGACATCTGCCAGATCACTTCCGCGACCTCGCGTTTGGTGGCCCCAGCGGCCAAAGCATTCTTGATCGTCATCCGCAACTGCGGCTCGCCCAGCGGCCCCAGCACGGTCTGCGCCGCGATGGTCACCAGAAACCGGGTGCGGGCGTCCAGACCTTCGGGATTGAAAGTCTTTCCGAACCACATTTCCAAAAGCTCTTTCGGCATCGCCGGGAACAGCTTTTCGAACGCCTTCACATCGACGTTCTCCATGGCCGGAGCGAAGGCAGCGGCCATCTTCTGGCCCTGCTCCATCATCGCGGCGAACATCTTGGTGAAGTCTTCGGTCATGGGATCAGCGGTACGGCGCGTCAAGTTCAAGGTTGCGGGCAATCTCGGCCTCCCAACGGGCGCCGTTCTCAAGGAGTTTCTCCTTGGTGTAGAACAGCTCTTCCCGCGTCTCGGTGGCGAATTCGAAGTTCGGGCCTTCGACGATGGCATCCACGGGGCAGGCCTCCTGGCAGAAGCCGCAGTAGATGCACTTGGTCATGTCGATGTCATAGCGCGTGGTGCGGCGGGAGCCGTCGTCACGCGGTTCGGCGTCGATGGTGATGGCTTGCGCCGGGCAGATCGCCTCGCAGAGCTTGCAGGCGATGCAGCGTTCTTCGCCGTTCGGATACCGGCGCAGCGCATGTTCACCGCGGAAGCGGGGCGACAGCGGCCCCTTTTCATGCGGGTAGTTCAGCGTCGATTTCGGGCGGAAGAAGTATTTCATCCCAAGGCCGAAGCCTTTGATGAAATCCATCAGCAGGAAATACTTGGTGGCACGGGTCCAGTCGATGTTGCTCATTCCTGCTTCTCCATTCCGACGACCTCGTTCATGACTTGCGCAAGATCAAGCGGGTATCGGACGCCCTCTTCACTCAGCATCCCATCAATTTCGCGGATCCAATCGTCATCGCCGTAGCCGTTCGCAATTGCGATCCGCATCAGGCTGATGCTTTCCGCCATACAAGCCTTATCATCTACCGCTTTGCATGCGTCGTAGCGCAGGGCACTAAAATGGATTTCACCTTCCGCCTCGATCTCGCCGTCGCTCATCGAATTCATCACTGCAAGCGCGCGTTCGGCGATCACGCGGCGATCAGATGCGCTCGACTTTTCTGCTGCACCAATGCCGGAAACAAAGATCATTAGACCCTCATAGCCACATCCTTCGGGCGTGTCGTCGGCATGGCAGCCCTCGACGTAATCTGGCGTCTCAAACAAAGTCGCCAGACCATCAAAGGCGCAGTTCCAATCCCGCGCTTCATAGCAAACCGCCAAGCGCTCCTGATCAGGAGTCTCTGCAAGTACGGGCGTAGCCGTCGTCGCCGTAAGCGCAAGGATAAGACTAACGCGCACCCTCAGCCCCCCACGGCCCAGCGGGCCCAGAAGCCGCCCAGCACTTCGAATTTCGCAAGGAACGCCACCACGACCACCCAGCCCAGCGACAGGGGCAGGAAGACCTTCCAGCCGATCCGCATCAGCTGGTCATAGCGGTAGCGGGGGACGATCGCCTTCACCATGGCGAACATGAAGAAGAAGAACCACATCTTGGCGACCATCCACCACCAGCCGTCGGCCAGTCCGGGAATCGGCGACAGCCAGCCGCCGAAGAACAGCAAGCTGGTCAGCGCGCACATCAGGAAGATGGCGATGTATTCGCCGGCCATGAAAAGAAGGTAGGGGGTCGAGGAATACTCCACCATGAACCCGGCGACGAGTTCGGATTCAGCTTCCGGCAGGTCGAAGGGCGGGCGGTTTGTTTCGGCCAAGGCGCTGATGAAGAACAGGAACACCATCGGGAAATGCGGCAGCCAGTACCAGTTGAAGAGGCCCCAGTCGCCTTCTTGCGCCTGAACGATGGAGGAGAAGCTCATGCCGCCCGTCGAGATGATCACCCCGATGATGATCAGACCCAGCGAAACCTCATAGGAAATCATCTGTGCCGCCGACCGCAGCGAGCCAAGGAACGCGTATTTCGAGTTCGAGGCCCAGCCGCCCATGATCACGCCATAGACCTCAAGCGACGACACGGCAAAGACGAACAGGATCGCCACGTTGATGTTGGCCAGCACCCAGCCGTCATCGAAGGGGATCACTGCCCAGGCCAGGATCGCCAGCACAAAGGACAGCATGGGGGCAAGGAAGAACACCGGGCGGTCAACGCCAGCCGGGATGACGATTTCCTTGACGACATATTTCAGCGCGTCGGCCACCGATTGCAGCAGGCCAAACGGCCCCACCACGTTCGGGCCGCGCCGCATCTGCACGGCGGCCCAGATCTTCCGGTCGCCATACACAAGGAAAAGCAAGCTGATCATCACGAAACCCACGACCAGAAGGCTTTGTGCCGCAATCAGCACAGCCAATCCGAACCCCGTGGAAAAGAACCCGTCCATGTCAGTCCCTCATCCTCAAACCGCCAGCCTTACGTCGTCGGTATTCCAAGCTCTTCGCATTCCGTCACCGCCACTTCGGCGTCAACGGTGCGAAGTCCCTCCGGCAGGGCGGAAGAGACCAGATAGACTGCATCCCCGTACCATTCCTGCCCGTCCTTCGTCACGATGGTCCGCACTTGCCGCGCGAACCCAAACCCCTTGTCCAGCGCATATTGCGCTGCTGCACAGCGGCCAAAAGCCTCGACATCGGCCTCATCCTTCGCGCCACGCATGGCAACCGAAAAGCTGACAAGGCCTTCATCAAGCAGGATCACCTGGACCCCCTCATACACCGCTTCGCGCCCGCGATCCTCTGTCACCTCTACCGCCGGGGTGCAAGCACCAAGCGCCGCCGAAGCGGTGCCAAGCGTTGCCAGCAAGGTGCGGGGATGCATCACGGGGTCACTCCGCCGCCATCGCCTGCGCCGAACGCGCCTTGGCCATCGCCGAAAGCTCGGCCATGACGGAAGATGCCCGCGCAATCGGGTTGGTCAGATAGAAATCCTTGACCGAATTGCGGAACGTCGCCTTGGCCGGGGCTTTCACTGCCAGCGGTTGCCAGTCATTCGTCGGAACCTCGTCGATGCGCCCCAGATGCGGATGCGACGCGATCAGGGCCGAGCGCAGACCCGCCAGCGAATCCCATGGCAATTGCACCCCGAGTTCCGCCGAAAGTGCCCGCAGGATGGCCCAGTTTTCCTTGGCCTCACCCGGCGCGAACCCGGCGCGGAACGCCAGTTGCGGACGGCCTTCGATGTTCACGAAGAGCCCGTTTTCTTCGGTATAAGCCGCACCCGGCAGAATCACATCCGCCCGGTTTGCCCCCCGGTCGCCGTGGCTGCCCTGATAAATCACAAACGGCCCCGCCGCGATTTCAACTTCATCGGCGCCAAGGTTGAAGATCACCTCGGCCCCTTCGGTTGCCGCTGCCAGACCGCCTTCGGTCACAGCCCCCACGTCCATCGCACCCACACGCGACGCCGCCGTGTGCAAGACCATGAACTTCGCGCCCGAGCCTTGCACATAGGCCATCGCCTGCGACAGGACGGCCTCGCCATCCGCCTCGTTGATCGCGCCCTGGCCGATGATGACCAGCGTGTTCGGCTTCTCGGTCACGCGGCCCACCAGTTCCACCAGTGCGGCCCGGTCAGTGCCCATGTGCTTGTAATCATAGGTCAGATCGACCTTCTCGCCGAACAGGCCGATCATCGCGCCATTGGTCCAGGCCTTGCGCAGCCGGGCGTTCAGGACCGGAGCCTCGACCCGCGGATTGGTCCCGATCAACAGGATCACCTTCGCCGTATCGATGTCCTCGATGCTTGCCGTGCCGACATAGGCCGAACGGTTGCCGATCGGCAGCTTGGCGTTGTCCGTGCGGCACTCGACCTTGCCGCCTTGCGATTCGACCAGCAGCTTCAGCGAATAGGCCGCCTCGACCGGGGCCAGATCGCCGACCAGACCGGCAACCTTCTTGCCCTTCATGGCAGCGGCGGCCTTCGACAGCGCCTCGCCCCACGAAGCCTTCCGCAGCTTGCCGTTTTCGCGGACGTAAGGCGTATCCAGCCGCTGCCGGCGCAGACCGTCCCAGACAAAGCGGGTCTTGTCCGAAATCCATTCCTCGTTCACGCCGTCATGGTTGCGCGGCAGGATGCGCATCACTTCGCGCCCCTTGGTGTCGACGCGGATGTTCGACCCCAGCGCATCCATCACGTCGATGGATTCGGTCTTGGTCAGCTCCCAAGGCCGCGCGGTAAAGGCATAGGGCTTCGAGGTCAGCGCGCCGACCGGGCAAAGATCGATGATGTTGCCCTGCAGGTTACTGTCCAGCGTCAGGTTCAGATAGCTGGTGATCTCGCTGTCTTCGCCCCGGCCCGTCTGGCCCATCTGGGTGATGCCCGCGACTTCCGTCGTGAAGCGGACGCAGCGGGTGCAGGAAATGCAGCGCGTCATCTTGGTCTCGACCAGCGGCCCAAGGTTCAGGTCTTCCGACGCGCGCTTCGGCTCGCGGTAGCGGCTGAAATCGACGCCATAGGCCATCGCCTGATCCTGCAGGTCGCATTCGCCACCCTGATCGCAGATCGGGCAATCCAGCGGGTGGTTGATCAGCAGGAACTCCATCACGCCTTCGCGGGCCTTCTTGACCATCGGCGAATTGGTCTTGACGACCGGAGCCTCGCCATTCGGGCCGGGGCGCAAGTCGCGCACCTGCATCGCGCAGGATGCCGCGGGCTTCGGCGGGCCGCCCTGAACCTCGACCAGACACATCCGGCAGTTGCCCGCGATGGACAGCCGTTCATGATAGCAGAAGCGCGGGATTTCCACCCCAGCCGCCTCGGCCGCCTGGATGATGGTCATTGCACCATCGACCTCGACCTCGATCCCGTCGATGCTGATTTTCTTCAAGTTAGACATGCGCCCGGTCCTTCCGCAGCAGCCCCATCACAATGGCGCGCAGGCGGACCAACAGGCCCATCTGCGGCACGGGGGCCGCCTGTTTCGTCGTATCCTGTTCGAATGACAGATGTTTCACCCGCGCTTCGATATCGCGCATCATGAATTTCGGATCGAGATTGCCGTAGCACATCGCCCTACTCCGCCGCCACTTGCGCGCAATTGCGGGTCCGCCACAACTGCGCGTCTTTCAGATGTTTCCAACCAAAGGCCTGGTCGCTGTCGCCATGGGTTTCCCGGTGACGCCAGCGGGCCATGCCCTCGGCAGCACTGGGGCGGGCGCCTTCGCGCACCCACCACAGGACCAGATTGCCATTGCCCACCGCGTCATACCATTCGGCCTTGCGGCCATAGAACTGGCGGTGAACCGTGTTCCAGACAAAATGCTCCAGCGCTTCGGCGGACTGCCAGACAGAAAGGGTCGAGGCAAAGCTGTCCTCATCCATCCGCGCGCGGTCCTCGGGCAGAAGATCACCCTCGCCCGCCCCGTCGGTGCCCGGCGCATCGTCACTGTCCATCCAGACAAACCCGGCTGAGGACCGGGCAATCCCGTTCACCAGATCAAGCCCCGCCACGAACCCTGCACTTTCCGGGGCATCCCAGCCATGACGCAGGGTGCCAAAGTTGTACTCGGCCAGGTGCGTGGCGGGTGCCATCATTTCGTCGACCTCAGAAGCTGGCCGATCAGGCTGTCCTTGGCGATTTCGTCTTCGCCGATCTTGCAATAGGCGTCCTGACTGCCGGGCACGGCCCCAAGCGCGGCCAAGAACTCGGCGGCTTCGACCTTGAACTTGGCCTTCTCGTCCTTCGAGGTCACAAAGTCCTTCACCACGTCGCGGTCATAGCCCGCCTCAAGCGCATAGGTGCGCAGGTCGTTCAATTCGCCCAGGGCGCGCAGCTTGCGAGCCTCCATCGTGTCGCAATTGTCGTCGATGGCATCCGCGATAAAGCCTTGCAACAGCTTGTCGTGGATCACCGGTTCTTCGTTGATCGGCACCAGCGCCAGCGCGGGGCTGGCAAGCGCTGCGGAAAGGATCAGGGTCTTCAGGGTCGTTTTCATCTTGGCCTCCTTGGCTGCTCGTAGCCCGGAGATGGGGGCAAACCCCCTTGATATGCCATGACAAACCGCTGCTATCGGCAGGTTCCGGCCAAGGGTGACGCTATTTGTCATGCGCACCCCTCCGGATAGACCCATTCGCCCGTTCCCGCATCAAACCGGTCGTAGATCGAGGTGCTGACCTTGCCTCCACAGGAAGCGTCCGCCGCCGCACGCGCCGCAGCACCTTCCCACATCTGGAACGGCTGGCCGTTGTTCGACACGCGCACAGGGTCATTCGCACGGGCCCCAGTTTCCGGGGTCGATTGGACGCAGGCCGCACAGGCCAGCACCACGGGCGATATGACCAGCGCGCGCATCATCCCTCGCACCTAAAGCCGTCGAACCACCAGTCACCCGTGGCCGGGTCCTTATAGACATACTGGGTGTCAAACCCATCCGCCGTCAGATCGGGTTGGTTGCAGAACTGCGCCAAAGCCTTGATCGCCGCGCCCCGGTCCTCCGGGCTGCCCGAGATGATCACAGTATCCGCCGTGCCGGACTGGACATATTCCGTCCTGCCGGTTTCCGCACTGACCGGGGCAATCATCGACGGCCAGTCATACATCTGCTGCGCGACCAGCACCTTGCCATCTACCTCGATCGGCGTGCCCGCCAATTCGCCATCAAACCGTTCCGAATCCGGAATCGGGTCGCTGACGCAGGCAGCCAGCAGAAGGGGAAGAAGCAGCGCGCGTTTCATTCCGCCGCCACCGCCGAAACCCGACCGGTGCGCTTGGCCTTGATCCGGTCCTCGATCTCATCCCGGAAGGCGCGGATCAGACCCTGGATCGGCCAGGCTGCCGCATCGCCAAGGGCGCAGATCGTGTGACCTTCGACCTGCTTCGTCACCGACAGCAGCATGTCGATCTCCTCGACTTCCGCCTCACCCCGAACCAGACGGTCCATGACCCGCATCATCCAGCCCGTGCCTTCGCGACACGGCGTGCACTGGCCGCAGCTTTCGTGCTTGTAGAACTTCGACAGCCGCCAGATCGCCTTGATCACGTCGGTCGACTTGTCCATCACGATCACCGCTGCGGTCCCCAGACCCGACCGCTGCTCGCGCAGCCAGTCGAAATCCATGATCGCGTCGTCGCATTGCGCCTTGGTCAACAGCGGAACCGAGGACCCGCCCGGGATCACCGCCTTGATGTTGTCCCAGCCGCCGCGCACGCCGCCGCAGTGACGTTCCAAGAGTTCCTTCAACGGGATCGACATCGCCTCTTCGACGACGCAGGGATTGTTCACATGGCCCGAGATGCCGAAAATCTTGGTGCCGACGTTGTTCGGGCGACCAAAGGACGAAAACCACTCCGGCCCCCGGCGCAGGATCGTCGGCACGACGGCGATGGATTCCACGTTGTTCACCGTGGTCGGGCAGCCGTAAAGGCCCGAGCCCGCCGGGAACGGCGGCTTCATCCGGGGCATGCCCTTCTTGCCTTCCAGGCTTTCCAGCAGCGCAGTTTCCTCGCCGCAGATATAGGCCCCCGCGCCGTGGTGCAGGAACAGGTCAAAGTCCCAGCCCGACTTCGCCGCATTTTTCCCCAGCAAACCAGCGTCATAGCATTCGTCAATCGCGGCCTGCAGCGCCTCACGCTCACGGATATATTCGCCGCGAATGTAGATATAGCAGGTGTTCGCCCCCATCGCGAAGCTGGCGATCAGCGCCCCTTCGATCAGGGTATGCGGGTCGTGCCGCATGATTTCGCGGTCTTTGCAGGTGCCGGGTTCGGATTCGTCGGCGTTGATCACCAGATACGAAGGCCGCCCATCCGACTGCTTCGGCATGAACGACCACTTCAACCCGGTCGGGAAGCCCGCGCCACCCCGGCCCCGCAGCCCGGACGCCTTGACCTGCTCGACAATCGTGTCGCGGCCCCGCTTGATGATCTCGGCGGTGCCATCCCAATGGCCACGCTTCATCGCCCCCTTCAGGCTGCGGTCATGCATCCCGTAAAGGTTGGTGAATATGCGGTCTTTATCCTGAAGCATCTCAGTCTTCCTAACCCTGGCGTCCCCGCCAGATCCCAAATGTCACCACCAGAGCCCAGACAAAGCCTGCAATCGCAATCAGGTCGAACAGAAACACATAGCGCGTTTCCCAACCCAACTGGCCGCCCAGCCATTGCCCGCCCAGCCAAAGCGCCATCGTCACCGCCAGAACCACAGCCACAAGCCGCGCCTGTCTGGCGCGCCGGGCTTCACTAGGGGTCTGGCGTTGCTGCACTTTGGTCCTCAGTAATTGTTGGTCTTGGCGCGTTCCCGGAACGCCTCAAGCCCTTCGGTCACGATGATCTTCGCCTGCGCCACCCAGCGGTCGCGGGCGATGCGACCCTTGAAGTTCTTCATCTCGGCATCGACCAAGGCGACATCAGCGTGAGTCCAGGCGGCGATCTGGTCAAAGTGGTAAAAGCCAAGGCCATTCACCAGCTTCTCCAACGCCGGACCGACGCCTTCCAGTTCCTTCAGATCGTCCGCCTTGCCGCCGCGCGCAGCGGTCAGACGCACCAGACCCTCGGCCTTTGCGGGCTTGGCCTTGGGCGCGGGCTTTTCGGCCTTGGGCTTGGCCGATTTCGGCTTGGCTTCGGCCTTCGGCTTTGCTGTGGGCACCTCTGCCTTCGGCGCTGCCACTTCCGGCTTGGCCACAAGCTCGGCCGCCGCCGCCGGTGCCGCCATCAGGGCGACCGGCTCGGCTGGCGCTGGCGCGGCCACCGGTGCCCCAACTGATGCCGGCGGTTCAACAACGGCCACCGGCTTGGGCTCGACTTTCGGGGCCGCACTCACCCGGGTCGGCATCACTGGCCGCGCGGCCTCGACCACAACCTTTTCAGGCTGCGGCACGATCTTGCGCACCCGCTTGTCGGTTTCCTCGACCGCGCCACCCGAACTGCTCAGAAGCAGGATCACCAGCAGCGTCGCGGCAATTCCAATGGCAACGGCAGCGGGCGTCAGAAAGCCGACCTGATAGCGCAGCACGGCATAGACCAGCGCGCCGACCAGAATGGCGGCGATCCATCCGACCAAGGTCGGGGTATTTCCAGTCCCAGTGCTGCTCATTCCCGTCGCACTCCTGCGTCATGCCCTTTGCAAGGGCGGCTTCCGTTGGTCGTCCTTTGCCTGTCTCCTCACTCCTTCGCGGCACCTGCCGACTTGCCCAGCCATGGCGTCGTCAACGGCACTTCCGTTCCGTCGATCCGCTTGACCGTATCGCCGATGCCCACCGCCAGCGCGGCCGAGGCGTTGTGCTTGGCGCGACCGGCCTCATGGTCCGTCAGGCTGGTCAGCCCGCTTGCCGGTTCAGCCGCATAGCGCCCGATTTGTGATCCCGGAACCGGAACCTCGCCCTTGGAAAACCGCCCGATCAACTCGCGCAGCTTTTCCCCGGTCAGGTCCTCATAGTAATCCTTGCCGATCTGGGCCATCGGCGCATTGGCGCAGGCACCCAGGCATTCGACTTCTTCCCAGGAAAACTTGCCATCGGCGCTCAGCGTGTGCGGGGCGGGAGCAATCAGCTCCTTCGCCACTGCCACCAGATCCTCGGCCCCGCAGATCATGCAGGAGGTGGTTCCGCAAATCTGGATATGCGCGACCGACCCGACCGGCTGCAGCTGGAACATGAAGTAGAAGGTCGCCACCTCCAGCACGCGGATATAGGCCATGCCCAGCATCTCGGCGACAAACTCAATCGCAGGGCGGGACAGCCAGCCTTCCTGTTCCTGCGCCCGCCACAGCAGCGGGATCACCGCGCTGGCCTGACGCCCTTCGGGATATTTCGAAATCTGCCCTCTGGCCCAGGCAAGGTTTGCCGAGGTGAATTCGAACGAGGCGGGCTGGTCTTTGTGAAGACGGCGAAGCATGGCTTAGAAATATCCCCTGGCGAAGGTCAGGATTACAGCAGTGGCGGCACCGATCACGGCACCGATAAGAAGACGATTGCCCCGGCGCGCGCCGAACACCGCAGCGGCGCCCGAGGCAGCCCCAAGGATCAGCGTCCAAAGGTTGATCGTCAGGTCCGGCATCAGCGGTCGATCTCCCCGAACACGACGTCCATCGTGCCGATGATCGCCGACACGTCGGCAAGCTGGTGACCCTTGCAGATGTAGTCCATCGATTGCAGATGCAGGAACCCCGGAGCCCTGATCTTGGCGCGGTAGGGTTTGTTCGACCCGTCCGCCACCAGATAGACCCCAAACTCGCCCTTGGGGGCCTCGACCGCCGCGTAAACCTCACCCGCCGGGACGTGGAACCCTTCGGTGTAAAGTTTGAAGTGGTGGATCAGCGCCTCCATCGAGGTCTTCATCTCACCGCGTTTGGGCGGGGTGATCTTGCCGCGTGCCAGCACGTCGCCCTTTTCCACCCGCAGCTTGGCGCAGGCTTGGCGGATGATGCTGGTCGATTGGCGCATCTCCTCCATCCGGCACAGATAGCGGTCGTAGCAATCGCCGTTCTTGCCGACAGGGATCTGGAAATCGAACTCGTCATAGCATTCATAGGGCTGTGCGCGCCGCAGGTCCCAGGCCAGGCCCGACCCGCGCACCATCACGCCGGAATAGCCCCATTTCTGGATGTCGGCTTCCGTGACGATGCCGATATCGGCGTTGCGCTGCTTGAAGATGCGGTTCTCGGTGAGCAACCCGTCGATATCATCAAGGACCTTTGGGAAGGCCACGGCCCAGGCGTCGATGTCTTCGATCAGGCTGTCGGTCAGGTCGACATGCACACCACCCGGCCGGAAATAGGCCGCGTGCAGCCGCGCGCCACAGGCCCGCTCATAGAACACCATCAGCTTTTCGCGTTCCTCAAAGCCCCACAGCGGCGGCGTCAGCGCGCCCACGTCCATGGCTTGGGTCGTCACGTTCAGAAGGTGGTTCAGCACCCGCCCGATTTCCGAATACAGCACCCGGATCAGGCTGGCGCGACGCGGAACAACCGTCCCGGTCAGCTTTTCGATCGCCAGACACCAGGCATGCTCCTGGTTCATCGGGGCCACATAGTCGAGGCGGTCGAAATACGGCAGGTTCTGCAGGTAGGTCCGGCTTTCCATCAGTTTCTCGGTGCCACGGTGCAGCAGACCGATATGCGGGTCACACCGTTCGACGATCTCGCCGTCAAGCTCCAGCACCAGACGCAACACGCCATGCGCCGCCGGGTGTTGCGGCCCGAAGTTGATGTTGAAATTGCGGATGCGCTGTTCGCCGGTCTCGAAATCCTTCGAGCCGTCATCATAGCTGTTCACGCGGATATCGCCGTCCATCATGCACCCTTTGCCAAACTTGCTTCCCACGCCGCAGGAAGCCGCCCGAATTCCGAGCGCACATAGTCGTATTGAGGAACCAGATAGTCACGCAGCCGCGCGCGCTGGTCGTCGCGAAGCGGGATCGCGATCCCCTTGTGCGGCTGACGTAGCCGCGCAGGGTGGGGCGCAATCCCGAGAAAGGCACACAGCCGGTCCACCGATGAGGTCAGCACCACCTCTTCGAAGAAATCGACATACAGCTTGCCCGCAGGCACCACCGATTTCAGCCGCGATAGGATCGCATCATAGGCACCAGACCCGGTCAACCGCGGCTCCTGCCCGGAAACAGCCCGCGTCAGCAGGTCTGCGGCCACCTGTTCGGCAACCGCGCCCGCACTCATCGCGCGCTTGGCAAGCATCCGGATATGGCTCCACAGCCGCGCGACCGGGTCACGCATCAGGAACACGAAACGCGAGTCCGGCACGACAGCAAGCATCTTCTTCAGGCTTTCAACCGACAGCAGCGCATAGGCCGGTGTCACGTCGCCCACAACATGCTTTTCCCCCCGCCCGGCGGAAAGATAGCCAAGATAGGCCGCCATATCGCCGCTTTCGGCAACCGGGACCCAGTCCTGAAAATCGCGCAGCTTGCGCCGGGACGTCGGGTCCAACTCTGGCGATGCCTGCAGCTTTTCCATGTTCCCGCGCAGCTTGCGCACCCGGCTGCCGGTCAGTCCGAACTCCAGCGTGTCAAAGAAATGCAATTCCTTCAGCGTGCGCAGATGGCATTCGGGATGCGCGCGCAGGTACTGGTACACCCAGCCGGTTCCCGCCTTCGTCGCCCCAATGCAATAGACCAGCCTCACCGCCTCCATCATGCGAAGCCCTCGGCCATCGTCTTTTGCCAAGCCTTGGGCAAGACCGGGAACCGGCTCGCCACCGCCTCATACTGCGGACGCAAGAGCCGCCGCACCGCAGCGCGCTCTTCGGAGGTCATGTCGATTGCCTTCCCTTCATTGGCGCGTTCGTTGAAATCAGCCAGCTTGGGCTTGATTCCAAGGAATTTGCAAAGCTTCCGCAGACCTGCGGGTGTCATCAAGTCTTCATAGAACATGACCAGCCGACGATTCTCGGGAATCGCCGCTTCCATCTTCTCCAGCACATGGGCATAGCTGGAGTGTCCATTGACAACGATCTCTTCACCAGACAGGGCATGTGCCAGCTCTGCCTTGGCAACGGCGGACAGATCCTCACCCTCAAGAAGCTTGCCATTTGCTACCATGCGGACGTGGCTCCAGAACCGGGCAACCGGATCGCGCATCAAATAGACAAAACGAGTCTCATCCGCCGACGCGGCCATCTTGCGCAGCATGTCGACCGAGACGCCTGCATAGTCGGGGGTAATGTCCGCCACCAGCCGCTGGTTGCCCAATCCTCCCATCATGTAGCGGAAATAGGCATTCTTGTCCTGATAACAGGTCGCCAGGACCTGATGGTAATCCCGCTTGTCCAGAACATCGGCGAACCTTTTCGCCCGTACATCCGGCGACATCTGCGGCAGTCTTTCCATGATGGCCGCGATTTCCACTTCCAATCGCTTGGCTTCCATCTTCACCAAGGTCTTTTCGATCACATCGAAATAGTGAAGTTCCTTGTGCCCCCGCAGATGGCATTCAGGATGCGCACGAAGATAGCGATAAAGCCAAGTCGTGCCCGCCTTCGCTGCTCCGATGCCGAAAACGAACATCGGCGGGCCGCTCCGGGATACCGGGGCGACCTTCGAACGCAGAGGGTGCGGGCGCAGACCCACGGTCATCCTCTCAGCCCTTCTTCTCATCACCCGGAAGGACGTATTCCGCACCCTCCCACGGGCTCATGAAATCGAACTGCCGATATTCCTGCACCAGCTTGACCGGTTCATAGACGACACGCTTCAAGGCCTCGTCATAGCGAACCTCGGTATAGCCGGTGGTCGGGAAATCCTTGCGCAGGGGATAACCGCGGAAGCCATAGTCCGTCAGGATCCGCCGCAGGTCCGGGTGCCCGCTGAACAGGATGCCGAACATGTCGAACACTTCCCGCTCAAACCAGTTCGCACTCGGATGCAGCTCGTGGATCGAGGGCACCATCTCGTCCTGCCGCACGGCAACCTTCACGCGGATGCGGTGGTTCCGGTACATCGACAGAAAGTGGTAGACCAAGTCAAAGCGCTCGGCGCGCTCGGGGTGGTCGACGGCGGTGATGTCGACAAGCGACGAAAACCGGCACGACGCATCGTCACGCAGGAATTCGACCAGCGCTTCCAGATGGGCAAGGTTCGCGACCAGCGTCAATTCGCCAACGGCGATCGACGATGACACCACCGCCTCGGGCTGCTTCAGCTCGATGATTCCGGCCAGTTCCTGCAGGGCTTCACTCATGATTACCTCACCAAGGTGCCAGTGCGGCGGATCTTCCGCTGCAACTGCAGGATGCCGTACAGCAGGGCCTCGGCCGTCGGAGGGCAGCCCGGCACATAGATGTCGACCGGCACGATCCGGTCACAGCCACGCACCACCGAATAGCTATAGTGGTAATAGCCCCCACCATTGGCGCAGGACCCCATGCTGATCACATAGCGCGGTTCCGGCATCTGGTCATAGACCTTGCGCAGCGCCGGGGCCATCTTGTTGGTCAAGGTGCCCGCCACGATCATCAGGTCCGACTGGCGCGGGCTGGCGCGGGGCGCGGTCCCGAACCGTTCCAGGTCATAGCGCGGCATACTGGTATGCATCATCTCGACCGCGCAGCAGGCCAGACCGAAGGTCATCCAGTGCAACGACCCGTTGCGCGCCCAGTTGATGATGTCTTCCGTCGAGGTCAGCAGGAATCCCTTGTCCTGCAACTCGCGGTTCAGGGCCTGAGTGGCGACCTCGCGGTCACCGCCTGCCGTGTTGGCACCCGCCATCACTCCCATTCCAGCGCCCCCTTCTTCCATTCATAGGCAAAGCCGATCGTCAGGACGCCCAGGAACAGCATCATCGACCAGAAGGCCGCCATGCTGATCTCGCCAAAGGCAACCGCCCAGGGGAACAGGAACGCCACTTCCAGATCGAAGATGATGAACAGGATCGACACCAGATAGAAACGCACGTCGAACTTCATCCGCGCATCGTCAAAGGCGTTGAACCCGCATTCATAGGCCGAAACCTTTTCCGGGTCCGGGTTGCGGACCGCCAGCACGGCGGCGGCCAGGATCAGAACCAGTCCAAGGCCGGCGGCAATGGCCAAAAGGACGAGGATGGGCAGATACTCACGCAGAAGCAGATCCACGAGGGGCTCCTTGGATAGCTGGCAACGGGCAGACGGGCAGTTGACCCTGCCCGCCCTGTCACTCGCCCGTTTACTCTGCGCCCTTGGCGGGGTCAACCAAAGGCCGGGGGAAAAACCGGTCTTTGCGGCTGCAGAAAGCGACGGAAATCCAGTATTCCGGTCGCTGATCTTCCGGACCACCACCAATCATCGAAGCCGATGAGGCGCCAGCGGCAAGGGCCGGTTCCCCTGACCTTGACCTTCGCTGTCGTTGCGTCCTTGCTCGCAGGGCAAGCCGTTACCAAGGATACAAGATGCGAACCCCTCTGACCCTGATCCTCGCAGCCGCCGTTCCCCTGCCTGCCCTTGCCCAGACCTGCGCCGTCGATGCTGCAGCCGTGGCCGAAAGGATCGCCCATTACGAGGCCAGCTACCCCGGTGTCCTGTCGGACATCAGTTGCGACACCCCGACGATCCCCGCGCACCGGATTCTTTGCGCTTCTGCCGAAGCCAAGGACGAACTTCTGTGGCGCATGGGCCGTCTGAACGACCTTGCCTGGGTCTACGCGGTCGAGAATGCGACCGGAAACGCCTATGACATGGCCAACCCGACCGAACCAAACCCCGGCTTCATCGCCACCCGCGACGCCTGCACCGACGAGGCCTGCCTCTGCGCCGTGCTGATCGAAGAAACCAACGCCAGCCTCGGCGGCACTTCGCCCTATCCGCAGTAAGGGCGCCCCCCGCCTGTCAGCCCCCGCCTGTCAAATTGAGCGCCTTCGGCGCAAGTCTTTCGTCTCGTCGTCGGGCTTCGCCTCCTCCTCGGCTGACGAGGGGCGCTGCCCCTCGAGCTCCCCGGGATATTTGGAGAAGAGAAAGCAGCTTTCCCTTCCGAAAATATCCTCGGGGGGAAGGCCGCAAGGCCTTGGGGGGCGAAGCGCCCCCATCCCCGAGGAGGAGGCGAAGCCCGACGACGAAACAAAAGTCTTCACGCCGCAGGCGTTCCGATCAATACCCGCGTGTGACCGGGTGGAAAGCATAGGCCCCGCCCGCCCGCTCAATTCGCCCGATCCCGGGACCGGGCAGATGGGCACCTGCAACCAGCCAGCCTGCCTCGACCGCCTGTTCCATCAAGGCCAGCCGCGATGCGCGGGCAAGGCCCAGATCATCGTCATATTTCCAGCCGATCTCGGGGCGGCCGAATTGCACGACGTTGTGCACCAGATCCCCCCAGATCAAAAGCCGCCCCTCGACCAGAAACGCCATGTGTCCCGTCGAATGCCCCGGCGCGTTGACCGCCGTGACGCCAAACATCGGCCCGTCGCCCTGCTCCAGCGGCATCAGCCGCATCTGCGCCGGGATCAGCCGGGGATTGGCACGAAACGCGGTGATTTCCTCGGTCGCAACCAGAACCCGCAGCGCATTTGGGAAGGCCAGACCGCCATCCGCGCCGACCAGTCCCGAGACATGGTCGACATGGGTATGGGTCAGGGCAATCGCCGTCACTTCCTGCGCGCCAATTCCCGCTTCGGCCATGGCCGTGCCCAGATGCCCAAGGGCCTTGTGCCAGGCCTTTCCCGCCCCGCAGTCGATCAACAGACACCCGCCCGGACCCCGCACCAGAAAGGCCCGCACCGGCAGGTGCAACTGGCCGTCCCTCATATCCGCGCCAGCCAGCTCTGCCCCCTCCAGCGCGGTCCCGTCGGGTCGCAGCAAACACTCCACCGGCATCACGGTTTCGCCATCCAGCAGCATAACCACTGACAGCGCGCCAAGCTCGATCTCGCAGAACCGCTTGCCCGCCTGAAGGACCCTCATGGACACCAGCTCCCCCGCAAACCGCCTGCATATTGCCGCGCATGGCCCGCCCGGATCATCGCCCGCGCCACGTCCAGCCCGTCCAGCGTCACCACAACCAGCGCCCGGCCATACTGATCGCTGCCTTGATGAGCGATCTCTATCTGATCCGCCTTCTGGATCAGCGTCCGCAAGGCCCAGCCCGCCCGTTCCGCCGCCAGAAACTCGCCCACGCATTTCGGCGCGTATTTCTCGGGCGTGTCATAGCCGACGATCCGCGCCCGCCCGATCCCGCTTTCGCCGCACATCAGCGTCACCGTATCGCCATCGACCACGCTTATGATCCGACACGGGCCTTCATCGCTTGTCGCAGGCTTCATCACCGCATTCACGAGATCCGCGACCGAGGGCACCACCACCAGCCCGAACACCGCAAGCCCCATCCCGGTCTTGACCCAGAAGCGCAGGCTGATCAGCCGCCACAGCACCCGCGCCACACCGCCCATTGGCCGCGCCGGACCAAAAAGCGCCATGGCTTAGTCCGCCACAGGTGCCGCGACAGGTGCCAGATCGCGCGCCGCCGCCGCCTGTGCCACCTCGTCGGCGATGATCCGGGCAATCTGCGCCACGTCTTCCGGCACAAATGTCAGCGGCAGGCGCATGTCGATCAGCCCCGCAAGCACCCGGTCGGTCTGCGGCAGAACCTCGGGCGCGGCATAGCGCCAATGGGCGTAGCGGCTGGTGAACCCCTGCGGATCGGTCGCGCCGAACCACTTCAGCTCGACCCCGCGCGCCGCCGCCCCGGCCACAAAGCGCGCCACCCGCGCAGGCTCCCATCCCTGAAGAAGGAACTGGAACGACGACCCCACATAATCCTCGGCCTGCGGTCGCGGGATCAGATGCACCCCCGCAACTCCCGCCAGCCCCGCCTCCATCCCCTGATACAAGGCCCGCCACCGCGCGCGCCGGTCATCCAGCATCGCAATCTGTGGCCGCAGGATTGCCGCGCGCAGATTGTCCATCCGGCTGGAAATATTGGGGATATCCAGCCTTAGCCGCTCAAATACCTCGGCCGAAGGGGCCGCCCTATGCCGCGCATAAAGCATGTAGGACCCCGACAGCAGAACCGCCCGCGCCGCCAGTTCCTCGTCGTCGGTGACAAGCAGACCGCCCTCACCGCTGTTCATGTGCTTGTAGGTCTGCGTGGAATAGCAGCCAATCGCCCCATGCCGACCCGACGGCACATCCTTCCACTTGGCCCCCATCGTATGGGCGCAATCCTCGATCACCCGCAGCCCCAGCCGGTCGCACAGGGCCACCAACGCCTCCATGTCGCAGACGTGACCGCGCATATGCGACAAAAGCAGCACCTTCGCCCCGGTCGCCTTGGCCTGCGCCTCCAGATGCGCAAAATCGATGGTCAGATCCTCGGTCACCTCGACAAAGACCGGACGCGCGCCAAGGCTGGCAATCGCCCCCGGCACCGGGGCAAGGGTGAAGGCGTTCGACAATACCGGATCGCCAGCTTTCACCCCGCAGGCGCGCAAGGCACAGGCCATCGCCGCCCCGCCCGAGGCCAGCCCCAGACAGAACCGCGCGCCGGTATAGACGGCGAATTCCTCTTCCAGAAGCGCCGCTTCGGCAATCTCGTCGCCCGCGGTGTTATAGCGGTGCAACCGCCCGTGCCGCATGACCGCCAGCGCCGCCGCGATCCCCGCTTCGGGAATCGGCTCTTGCTGGGTGAAACTTCCGGTAAACCGCTCGCTCATGCCTTATCCGACCCCTTCAGCCTCATGAACATGACCGCCGACAGCGCGACAAATCCCGCCGCGACCCAGAATGCCACATCGGTTGACCGCCACGCCCGGTCCTCGGCCCAGAAATAGCCGAAGATCCACGCAAAGAACACGGTTCCGAACAGCATCGCCAGATTGGTGACCGCCGATATCCCGCCCTGTAATTCGCCCTGCGCATCCTCGGGCACCCGCTTGGTCAGCATCGAGGTCAGCAAAGGATGCACGAACCCCTCGGGCCCATGCAGCAGCGTCAGGAAGACCACCGCCATAAGCGAACCGACAAACCCATAGCCCAGCACCACAAGCACCGAACAGATCAGCCCGATCATCGCGGTCTTCCATTCGCCAAACCGCTTGGCCGCAGGCCCGGTCAGGAACCCCTGAAAGATGCCGGTAATCAGCCCGAACGCGGCCAAGGTCAGGCCAACTGTCGCCTCAGACCAGCCGAACTTGGCAAAGCCCCAAAACGTCCAGATCGCCGGATAGACCGAGGTTCCAAAGAAATACAGGCCCATGACCAGCACCATCGGCAGAACGCCGGGATAGGTCGAAAACACCCGGAACGCGCCAAACGGGTTTGACCGCCACAGCTCGAACTTCCGCCGGTTTTCGGCGGGCAGCGATTCCGGCAGCACGAACCAGCCATAGACAAAGTTGATCAGCGACACCCCCGCCGCCGCCCAGAACGGCACGCGCGGCCCAAGCTCTCCCAAAAGACCGCCAATCGCCGGTCCGATCACAAAGCCGACGCCAAAGGCCGCCCCCATCAGTCCAAAGGCTCTTGCCCGGTCGTCTGGTGCCGTCGCATCGGCGATATAGGCCGAAGCAATGATCCAGCTTGCACCGCAGATCCCCGCGATGATCCGCCCGGCGAACAGCCAGGCCAGCGTCGGGGCCAGTGCCATCAGGATGAAATCAAGCCCAAGCCCGAAAATCGCCAACAGCAAAAGCGGCCTGCGCCCGAACCGGTCGGAAAGGTTGCCCATCAAGGGGGCAAAGACAAACTGCGCCAGACTGAAGGCCGCGAACATCCAGCCGCCGATCACTGCCGCATGGGCGATATCGACCTTGCCCACCGTCTCGATCAGCTTGGGCAGAACCGGCAGGATCAAGCCAAAGCCCACCATGTCCAGAAACACGGTGATCAGCACGAATGTCACGGCATGGCGGTTTGCCGGTTTGGCAGGGGAAACAATGTCTGTCATGGCCGCGACCCTAGGGACCAGGGCGGGAACTGTCAAACAGCGGCAAGCCGCCTTGGCACCCCATTCGACCGGGTTGCGCGGGTCGGTTTCACTGCGTGGGCAGGTGTTAAGATTTGGTAAACGAAAAACGTCAAATTATTGTTTTCATTATATAGTTTAAAAATGTCCACCGTGGACACTTACCCCAGAATCTGCGCCGCCACCCCCGGAAGATCCTCGTACCGGTCCAGCAAAGCGGTCGGCAAGAACCTCTCTACCCCCCGTCCCTCCGGCCCGAAAGTGACCAGCACCACCGGCACCCCCGCCGCCACCCCGGTCTTCGCATCCGTCTCGGTATCGCCCACCAGCATCGACCGACCGACGACCCCGCCAGCTCGTTCAACTGCCGCCCGATAGGGGGTCGGATCGGGCTTCCTGACCGGGAACGTATCCGCCCCCACCAGCGCCCCGAAGACCTCCCGCACCCCCAACTCCCGCAGCAGGATATCGGCCAGCCCCTCGGGTTTGTTGGTGCAGACCGACACCTTGAACCCGCCCCGCCGCAGGCTTTCCACCGCCTCCATCGCGCCGGGATACAACCGGGTATGCACCGCGATCCCCTGCCGGTAGGCCTCCAGCAGCACCGGATAGGCCGCATCAATCTCGGCCTCGCTCCAGCTTTGCCCCAACCGGGTGAACCCCAGCCGCAACATCGCCCGCCCGCCATGAAACGCGGTCAGGGCATCCCCCGGCCCAAGCACCGGTTCGGGCAGACAGGCATTCGCCGCCGCCAGCAGATCCGCCGAAGTATCGGCCAAGGTCCCATCCAGATCGAAAACCACGCAGCGCATTGACGGCAATCCTGTAATGTGGCGTGAGGGCCCTCCCCCTTGCCACCCCGACTTTCGGGGGTAAAACGGGCGCAACGATAAAGGAAGGGCAGAATGCAGGTTTCAGTGATCATCTTGGCCGCAGGTCAGGGCACTCGGATGAACTCCGACCTGCCCAAGGTCCTGCACCACGTCGCCGCCGCCCCGATGCTGCATCACGCGCTGGCCACCGCCCACAGCCTTGAGCCCTCACGCATCGTCGTCGTGACCGGCCACGAAGGTCAGGCCGTCGCGGCCTCGGCCACCGCCTATTCCGAAGCCGTCGATTGCGTCGTTCAGGACCCCCAGCTTGGCACCGCCCACGCCGTCGCCCAGGCGGCGCCCCTGCTGGCCGATGTCGAAGGCGAAGCCGTCGTCCTTTATGCGGACACGCCCCTCATCCGCGAAGAGACCCTGCGCAAGATGCTTGAGGCCCGGTCCCGCCACGCGGTCGTCATCCTTGGGTTTCATGCGAAGGATTCAGGGCGTTACGGGCGTCTGTTGACCAAGAACTCGAACCTTCTTGCGATCCGGGAATACGACGTGGCAACCGAGGCCGAGCGCGCCATCACCCTGTGCAATTCGGGTGTCGTCTGCGCCGAGGCCAGCCTGCTTTTGTCGCTGGCAGCCGAGGTCAAGGACAACAATCCAAAAAAGGAATTCTATCTGACTGACATCGTCGAAATCGCCCGCGCCCGTGGCCTTTCGGCAGGGGTCGTCCTTTGTGACGAGGCTGAAACCCTGGGCGTGAACACACGGGCCCAACTGGCCGAGGCCGAGGCCGCCTTCCAGACCCGCGCCCGTGCCGAGATGCTGGAGAATGGCGTCACACTGACTGCCCCCGAGACCGTGTTCTTTGCGCTGGACACCCATATCGGTCGGGATGCGATCATCGGTCCAAATGTCCTTTTCGGCCCTGGCGTCACTGTCGAATCTGGCTCAGAAATTAAAGGCTTCTGCCATCTGGAGGGCTGCCACATCAGCCGTGGCGCCAGCGTCGGCCCCTTCGCGCGCCTGCGTCCGGGGGCCGAACTGGCCGAGGATGTGCATGTCGGCAACTTCGTGGAAATCAAGAACGCCATCCTTGATGAAGGGGTCAAGGTTGGTCACTTGACCTATATCGGCGACGCCGACATTGGCGAACATACCAACATCGGGGCGGGCACCGTGACCTGCAACTATGACGGGGTGATGAAGCACCGAACCAGGATCGGCAAACGCGCCTTCATCGGGTCCGACACCATGCTGGTCGCCCCGGTTACGGTTGGCGACGGGGCAATGACCGGCTCGGGCTCTGTCATCACCGAGGATGTTCCCGCCGAAGCCGTCGCCATCGGCCGCGCGCGGCAGGTCACCAAACCGGGCCTCGCAACCCGAATGTTCGAAAAGTTAAAGGCTGTGAAAGCCGCCAAGGCAAAAGGGCAATAGAAATGTGCGGTATTGTAGGGGTCTTGGGAAATCACGAAGTGGCCCCGCTTTTGGTCGAGGCCCTGAAACGCCTGGAATACCGGGGCTATGACAGCGCCGGGATCGCCACGGTGAATCACGGTCGGCTGGATCGTCGCCGGGCGGTGGGCAAGCTGGTCAACCTCTCCGACCTTCTGGTGCATGAACCCCTTGCGGGGAAAAGTGGCATCGGCCAGACCCGCTGGGCGACCCATGGCGGCGTTACCGTTCCGAACGCGCATCCACACCGGTCGGGCAAGGTGTCCGTCGTCCACAACGGCATCATCGAGAATTTCCGTGAAATTCGCGAAGAAATGCAAGCCCTTGGCCATGAGTTCGAATCGCAGACCGATACGGAATCGGTGGTGGTCCTGACCCGCCATCATATGGATCAGGGCGACGATCCGCTTGCCGCCGTCCAGCGCACGGCCAGTCGCCTGCGCGGGGCCTTTGCACTTTGCTTTCTGTTCGACGGCGAAAGCGACCTGATGATCGGTGCCCGCCACGGCGCACCCCTGGCCGTTGGCTATGGCGAGGGCGAGAATTTCATCGGCTCTGATGCGCTGGCCCTGGCGCCGATGACCGACCGGCTTTCCTATCTGGAAGACGGCGATGTGGTCCGTGTCACGCGCCATTCGGTCGAGATCTTCGACCATGAAGGCCGCCGCGCGAACCGCCCCGTAACCCAGGTGGCGCTGGATGCAACCCGGATCGAAAAGGCCGGGTACAAGCATTTCATGGCCAAGGAAATCGCCGAGCAGCCTGTCGTCATCGCCGATGCGCTGAAGCATTACACCGGGACAAGTGGACGCTTGAATCTTCCGCAAGACCTTGATTTCAAAGGGATCGACCGGGTAACGCTTGTTGCCTGCGGCACGGCATCCTTTGCCTGCCATGTTGCCAAATACTGGTTCGAGCAAGTCGCCGGCCTGCCTGCCGATGTCGATATCGCCTCGGAATTCCGCTACCGCGAGCCGGTCCTGTCTCCCGCCTCGATGGCGATTTTCGTCAGCCAGTCCGGCGAGACCGCCGACACGCTGGCCGCGCTTCGTCATGTGAAGGACAAGGTCGCGCGGGTGGTCTCGGTCGTCAACGTGCCGACCTCATCCATCGCGCGCGAGTCGGATCTGGCCCTGCCGATCCTGGCCGGGGTCGAAGTCGGTGTCGCCTCGACCAAAGCCTTCACCTGCCAATTGACCACGCTTGCGCTTATGGCGCTGAAGGCCGCGCAGGATCGGGGACGGATCAGTGCCGCCGACCTTACGCAAAAGCTTGAAACCCTGCGCGCTTTGCCCGGCCTGATCAATGCTGCCTTGGCATTGTCCGACCCGATTGCCCGGATCGCCAAGGACCTGGCCAAGGCGCAGGACATTCTTTTCCTTGGCCGCGGTCCGATGTATCCGCTTGCCTTGGAAGGTGCGCTGAAGCTTAAGGAAATCAGCTATATCCACGCCGAAGGTTATGCGTCAGGTGAGCTCAAGCACGGCCCGATTGCCCTGATCGATGCCGCTGTTCCGGTCATCGTCCTTGCCCCCAAGGACGCGCTTTTCGACAAGACCGTGTCGAACATGCAGGAAGTCATGGCGCGGAACGGCAAGGTGCTTCTGCTTTCGGACGCAAGCGGCATCGAAAGCGCCGGTCAAGGCACCTGGAAGTCGCTGACCTTGCCCACGGTTGAGCCGATCTGGGCCCCGATCCTGTATGCGATCCCGGCGCAGCTTCTGGCCTATCACACCGCCATCGCCAAGGGCACCGACGTCGACCAGCCCAGGAACCTTGCGAAATCGGTGACGGTTGAGTAGGTAAACCGCTCAAATCGAATAGAATTTCACCTGCCTTCTGAAAAATGCGACAAGGGTCCGGGGTGCAACCCCGCCCCTCTCAGCCGGGACCAGACATGGACATCGCAGCCCCCCTTGCCGAGCTTCAGGGCCTGGCGAATTCCCAGAAGGCGGCCGAGATGCTGGCCTATCACAAGGTTGACCGACCCTATCTTGGCATCGCGGTGCCGGACATCGAGGTCCTGACCGACCGCTGGCGGGCAGACCTGTCGCTTGACGACCGGATCGCCCTTGCCGCCGGCCTTTGGCAGACCAACCTCCACGAAGCCCGGATCGCCGCGGCCAAGCTGCTGACGCAGGCAAGGATTCGCCCGGATGACGTGGCTTGGGCTCTGATCCAGTCCTGGGTGCCCGACTTCGACGCCTGGGCCATCGCCGATCATGCCAGCATCGCCGGGCAAAAGCGTCTGGTGGCCGACCCGTCGCGGATCGACGCGGTCGAGCCTTGGGTGCAAAGCCCGCAGATGTGGACACGCCGCGCGGCTTTGGTGATGACCCTGCCCTGGACCAAGCAGAATTTCCCGAAAGCTCAGGACCTTGCGATCCGCGCACGGGTTCTTGGCTGGTGCGCCGATCTGGCCAGCGACCCCGACTGGTTCATCCAGAAGGCCGTGGCCTGGTGGCTGCGCGATCTGTCAAAGCACGATGCCAATGCCACGCGGGCCTTCCTTGACCAGCATGGCGAGAGGCTGAAGCCCTTTGCCCGCAAGGAGGCCGCGCGGCTTTTGCCCGACGGGGCCTGACCTTACGGCGCGAAGACGGTGACTTCGGGCAGGTCGGTCAGCGACAGGCCAAGCGCCTGGAACCCGGCCAGCGACAGAAGCGCGCCACCGGTGCCGGGGCGAAGCTCCAGCGTCAGGCTTTTCCCGCCTGCGGTTTCGATCCGACCCTCGACAACCTTGGTCACCAACGCGGTTTTCAGCCACAACCCCTGTTCCGCCGGGGGCCCCAGGGCGACGACGACTGTGCCAAGCTTCTGCTCCCCGGCAGCGGCAGGCGTCGCCAGCGCCTCGGCCTTTTCGGCCTCCGTGGTCGTGTCCAGCGTCTCGGCCCGCACCGCTTGCGAGCCAAGCCCCCCGTCGCCCCCGATGGTCGTGCCTTCGACCGCAGGCGGCAGCACCGAGGGGCCGGTGACCGGGCCACGCGCATCCTTGGGCTGGAAAAGCCCACAGCCAGACAGCGGGATAGCAAGCGAAAGCAGAAGGACAAGGTGTTTCATGGCCCAAGCCTAACCTGCCGCTCTTGCCCCCGCAATCGCCGCTAACGCACTTGTGCAGCCAGTCGCCGGGGCCTACCTTTGCCGCATGACCCCGCTGATCGATCCCTTCGCCCGCGCCATCAGCTATTTGCGCGTCTCGGTCACCGACCGCTGCGATTTCCGCTGCACCTATTGCATGTCGGAACACATGACCTTCCTGCCCAAGGCGGACCTGCTGTCTTTGGAGGAGCTTGACCGCCTTTGCAGCACCTTCGTCCGGATGGGCGTGCAGAAACTGCGCATCACCGGGGGGGAACCCCTTGTTCGCAAAGGCATCCTGACCTTTTTCGAGGCGATGTCCCGCCATCTTCAATCCGGCGATCTGAAAGAACTGACCCTGACGACCAACGGCAGCCAGCTTGCCAAGTTTGCCCAACCGCTGGCCGACCTTGGCCTGCGCCGGATCAATGTCAGCCTTGATACGCTGGCCCCCGCCAAATTCGCCGAAATCACCCGTTGGGGCCGCCTGCCGCAAGTGCTTGACGGCATCCAGGCCGCCAAGGCCGCAGGGCTGCGCGTCAAGATCAACGCGGTGGCGCTGAAAGGCTTCAACGAGGATGAGCTTTTCCCGCTTATTGACTGGTGCGCCCGCGAAGACCACGACCTGACCTTCATCGAAGTGATGCCGATGGGCGAGGACATGACCGCGAACCGGCTAGACCAATACTGGCCGCTAAAAGACCTGCGCGCGCGCCTTGCCGACCGCTTCACCCTGACCGATCTGACCGAACGCACCGGCGGCCCCGCGCGCTATGTCCGCATCGAAGAGACCGGCCAGAAGGTCGGCTTCATCACGCCCCTGACCCATAATTTCTGCGAAAGCTGCAACAGGGTGCGGCTGACCTGCACGGGCGAGCTTTACATGTGCCTTGGTCAGGAAGACATGGCCGACCTCCGCGCGCCCCTGCGGGCCAACCCCGACGACGCGGCCTTGGAACTGGCGATCCGCGCCGCCATCGCGCGCAAGCCGAAGGGCCACGATTTCGACTACTCCCGCCAGGCCGTGAAAGGCCAGATGACCCGCCACATGAGCCATACCGGCGGCTGATCCGGGCAAGAGCTTTAGACCATGACCCAAGACCCCGCCGGAAGCCTGCTTAGCCTGCCACCGCCCTCGGTGCCTGCCGAAACCCTTGCCGGGCTTGTCCGGGACCATTGGGGCATTACCGGAACGCTTGCCCCGCTGACCTCGGAACGCGACCTCAATTTCCGGGTCGATGCGGCGTCGGGCAGCTTCACGCTCAAGCTTGCCAATTCGGCTGAACCGCTGGGCATGACCGAATTCCAGACGCAGGCGCTGTTGCATGTCGCCAGCGCCGATCCTGGCCTGCCGACCCCCCGGGTGGTGCCGACCCGCGATGGCCAGACGATCCTTGCCACACCGGACGGCGCGCTTCGCCTGCTGACCTGGTGCCCCGGCACGCCGCTTGCGAAATTGCCCCGCACGCCCGCGCTGGCCCGCGCCACGGGCGATGCCTTGGCACGGCTTACCATTGCGCTGCGCGGCTTTTCGCATCCGTCTGACGACCATGTCCTTTTGTGGGATATCCGCCAGTTCGCCGCGCTTGGCCCGCTGCTTGCCAGCCTTCCTGACCGGCTGCAATCGGACGTCCGCGCCTTTTCGGCCCATTTCCAATCCCGCATCGCCCCGGCGCTGACCCGCCTGCCGACCCAGGTCGTCCATGCCGATTTCAACCCGCACAACCTTCTTGCCGATCCGGACGCCCCCGATGCGATCACCGGCATCCTTGATTTCGGCGACATGGTCCGCACCCCGCGCATCTGCGACCTTGCGGTCGCGGCCTCGTACCTTGTCGATCCCGAGGCACCGCTTTTGCTGCTTTTGCCGCTGGTCACCGCCTATCACGCCCGCCTGCCGCTTTTGCCGGCTGAAATCGCTTTGTTGCCCGACCTGATAACCGCGCGCATGCTGACCACGCTGACCATCGCCGGGTGGCGTGCCGCGCGGTATCCTGAAAACGCCGCCTATATCCTGCGCAACGCGCCCTCGGCCGAGACCGGCCTTCTGGCCTTGCGCAAGGCCGATCCGGCGCGGCTTGCCGATGCCCTCCTTACCGCCTGCGAAAGGCCTCGCCCATGACCCGCCCCACCCTGATGCCCAATGCCTTTGTTCCCGGGGCCGTCCCCCTGGCACCCCAGGATGAGGCCCGGATCGCCCGCCGGGCGCGCCTGCTTGGTCCGGCTTACCGGCTGTTCTATGCCGAACCCCTGCACATCGTCCGGGGCGACGGCGTCTGGCTTTACGACCGTGATGGCCGCGCCTATCTTGACACCTACAACAACGTCGCTTCGGTCGGCCATTGCCACCCCCGTGTGGTCGCCGCCATGGCTGCGCAGGCGGGGGTATTGGCCACCCACACCCGCTATCTGCATGACGGCATCCTTGACTATGCCGAACGCCTGCTTGCCCTGTTCCCGGCGCAGCTTGGTCATGTGATGTTCACCTGCACCGGAAGCGAGGCGAACGACCTGGCCCTGCGCATCGCCCGCGCGGCAACCGGGGGCAGCGGGGTGATCGTCACCGACAACGCCTATCATGGCGTGACCCTTGCCACTGCCGAGATGTCCATGTCGATGGGCCCCGCCGTCGCGCCGGGGCCGACGGTGTTCCCCATCCCCGCGCCGTCGATCGAGAATTACCCCGAAGGCATCGCCTCAGGCTTTGCCACCGCGGTCACTGACGCCTGCGACAGGATGCAATCCCAGGGCATCAAACCCTGCGCGTTGATCGTCGACACGATCTTCTCCTCGGATGGGATCCGCCCTGATCCGTCAGGCTTCCTTGCCCCGGCTGCCGCAGCGATCCGCGCCAGGGGCGGCCTATTCATCGCCGATGAGGTGCAGCCGGGCTTTGGCCGGACCGGCGGGCATATGTGGGGCTTTCAGCGCCATGGGCTTGTCCCCGACATGGTCAGCCTGGGCAAACCGATGGGCAACGGCTACCCGATGGCGGGTCTTGTCCTGCAACCCGAGATATTGGCCGATTTCGGCACGAAGTCGCGCTATTTCAACACGTTCGGCGGCAATGCCGTGGCCGCGGCCGTGGGTCTTGCCGTGCTTGACGTGATCCAGGACGAAGGCCTGATGCAAAACGCCGCCACAGTCGGCGCGACCTTCGCCCAAGGCCTGCGCGATCTTTCCAGCCGCCACGACAGCATCGGCGAAACTCGTGCGGCAGGTCTGTTCCTTGGCACCGACATCCTGACCGATGGCCGGCCGGATGGCGCAAAGGCCGGGCGGCTGGTCAACGACCTTCGGCGCGAGGGCATCCTGATCAGCGCCACCGGACCGCAAGGCCATATCCTGAAGATCCGCCCGCCGCTGCCGTTCTCGCAGGCCAATGTCGACCAGTTCCTGACCACGCTCGACAGCCTGCTCGCAGCAGACTAGACCGTGGATGGGCAGCCGAACCGGCCTTTCAGCTTTGCCCAAATATCCCCGCCGGAGGCTCCCACATCGCCGCCCGCGCAGCCGTCAAGATATTGCGAAATCGTTAACGTCCACAGCTAACCAACTGATTTCAAAGCGCACGAAAACCTGTCTACCGTGGACACTTACCCCAGCGCATAGCCCGCGCCGCGCACCGTCCGCACCGGGTCCGTGCCCCCGAACTGCATCAACGATTTCCGCAATCGGCCCACATGCACGTCAACAGTCCGGGTATCGACATAGATATCCCGCCCCCAGACCAGATCCAGCAGCTGCTCGCGGCTGAAGACGCGCCCTGGCCGTTCCATCAGCGTGACCAGCAGTTTGAATTCGGTCGGCCCCAGCTTCAGCACCTTTTCGCTGCGATAGGCGCGGTGGCTTTCCGGGTCCAGCCGGATATCTTCGTACTCCAGCATCACTCCGGCAGTCGAGGGCCGGACACGCCGCAATTGCGCCCTTGCCCGTGCCATCAGTTCCAGCACCGAATAGGGTTTGACCACATAGTCATCCGCCCCGGTTTCCAACCCGCGGATCCGGTCCACTTCCTCGGCCCGCGCTGACAGCATGATGATCGGAATGCCCCGGGTCTCGGGCCGCATCTTCAGACGGCGGCAAACCTCGATCCCGGACAGTTTCGGCATCATCCAGTCCAGAATGATGATATCCGGGGCCTCTTCGGCGACCAGCAGCAGCGCATCCTCGCCATTGTCGGCCTGGATGACATCGAAGCCCTCGGCCTCAAGGTTATAGGCCAGAACCGCCCTCTGCGCGGGCTCGTCCTCGACCAGAAGAACCCGTGGCGGCGCGGTCTTTGCCATGGTCAGGCTCCCGCCTCGCTACCAGTCGCGTCGAACTTCGGACGCTCGTCCAGATGCACCGCGCCGGTCACCAGATAGATCACCTGTTCCGCGACCGAGGTCGCATGATCCCCCACCCGCTCGATGTTCTTGGCGATAAAGTGCAGGTGCATGCAGGGCCCTATATTGCGCGGGTCCTCCATCATGTGGGTCAGGAATTCACGAAAGATCGAGTTGTACATCTGGTCGATGTCCTTGTCGCGCCGCCGCACGTCTTCGGCCAGTTTCAGGTCGCGACGGATATAGGCGTCCAGCGCGTCGGCCAGCATCTCGACCACGGCCTTGGCAAGCCGCCGGATGGCCGCCGAGGCCCCGGATACGACCGGCATTTCCGCCAGAACCACCGTCCGCTTGGCCAGGTTCTTGGCGTAATCCCCGGCGCGTTCCAGCGCTGCGGCAATCTTCATCACCGCCAGAATCGTGCGCAGGTCGCTTGCCGCCGGATTGCGCAGCGCCAAAATCCGGGCGCAGCCGGTGTTGACCTGTTCTTCCAGGGCATCAATCGCATGATCCCCGGCCCGCACCCGTGCGGCCAGATCGGAATCGCGTGTATCAAGCGCCTCTGCGGCCTCAAGAAGGGCGGTTTCGACCATCCCGCCCATCCGCATCAACAGTCCCTGCAGGGACTCCAGGTCGCGGTCAAAAGCCGAAAGGATGTGTTGTCCGATTTCTGGCATGGCAAGCTCCTTACCCGATCCGACCAGAGATGTAGGATTCGGTCCTTGGGTCTTTCGGGTTGGTGAAAATACGTTCGGTATCGCCGTATTCGACCAGGTGGCCAAGATGGAAGAACGCCGTCTTCTGGCTGACCCGGGCCGCCTGCTGCATCGAATGGGTCACGATCACCACCGAAAACTGGCTGCGCAGTTCGTCAATCAGTTCCTCGACTTGCGCGGTCGCGATCGGGTCAAGCGCCGAACAGGGCTCATCCATCAACAGCACTTCGGGTGAGGTCGCAATCGCCCGCGCGATACACAGGCGCTGCTGCTGGCCCCCGGAAAGCCCGGTTCCCGGAGCGTGCAGCCGGTCCTTCACTTCGTTCCACAGGGCCGCCTTGCGCAGCGAATCCTCGACGATCTGGTCAAGCTCGGCCTTCGAGCGGGTCAGGCCGTGGATCTTCGGCCCATAGGCCACGTTGTCATAGATCGATTTCGGGAACGGGTTGGGCTTTTGAAACACCATGCCGATCTTGGCGCGCAACTGCACCGGATCGACGCGGGGGTCATAGATGTCTTCGCCTTCCAGCGTGATCTTGCCCTGAACCCGGCACGAGGCAATCGTGTCGTTCATCCGGTTCAGACAGCGCAGGAAGGTTGACTTGCCGCAGCCCGACGGGCCGATGAAGGCGGTCACGGCCCGGTCAAGGATTTCCACATTCACGTCCTTCAGGGCGTGGTTCTGGCCATAATAGACCTGAACCGCTTCGGCCCTGATCTTGGCCGTTCCGGCCTGAACCGTCACATCCGCGTCCAGCACGTTCGTCATCCCATTGTCGCCCTGAGCTTCACCTTGACCACCTAGGCCGGTCTCGCGACAGTCTTGCGACGAAAATGTAACATCTGAATGACACCCGGTCGCCGGGCCTTAACCGATGCTGCCCTTGGACGCGCGCCTGTTCCCTGCCCGAAGGCGCAAAAAGATGTTGCGACCGGCAGACAAGGCGGGTCAGTCTTGGGGGTGCGGCCCGTAGTCCCGCCGGTGTGCCCTTTCGGAGGAGCGAGATGAGCGAAGAGCATTATCCGCCCAGAATGATCGCCATGCTTGAGGCCATCTGGGGCGAAGGCTTCCTGTCCCCCGGTGGCCCCGCCGAAGTTGCGCGTGTGCTGGAAGGCCACGATATCCGCGGCAAGGCGGTGCTGGACATTGGCTGCGGCGCGGGCGGGATCGATGTGGCGCTGGTCCAGACCCATGGCGCGGGCTATGTGACCGGGATCGATGTCGAAGACAGCGTCCTATCCCACGCCCGCAATCTGGTCGCGGACAAGGGCCTGACTGACCATGTCGGTCTGGTAAAGGTCGCCCCCGGCCCGTTGCCCTTTCCTCCCGGCACGTTTGACGTGGTCTTTTCCAAGGACTCCATCGTCCACATCTCCGACAAGCACGCGCTGATGGCCGAAGTCGCGCGGGTCCTGAAACCGGGCGGCTGGTTCCTTGCCTCGGACTGGTTGATCGGGGTCGAGGTGATTTCGCCGCAGATGGCCGCCTATATCGCCGCCGAGGGGCTGGATTTCGGCATGGCGACCCCGGCCCGCTATGGTGCCGCCATGGCCGCGCAGGGATTTCACGAAATCCGCATCACCTCGCGCAATGCCTGGTACCGCGAAGAGGCCCGGCGGGAGGTGGCGCGGATGAAGGGCGACCTGGGGGCCAAGGCTGCCGCCGTGGTCGGGCAGGATTTCGTCGATCAGAACATCGGCATCTGGGAACGGATGATCCCGGTTCTGGACACGGGTGAACATTGCCCGACGCATCTTGCAGGACAAAAGCCATGAGCATGCCGTACCACTGGCCCGACCCCGACCGCGACTATGCCAACGGGGCTTTCATTCCCGGTGCCGACGACTTTGTGCCGCGCTGGTCCGCCAAGGCCACCGCCTTTCGCGCCGAACATGGCGCACGGTCGCGGCTTGACCTGCCCTATGGGCCGGGGGACCGGCAGCGCTTTGACCTCTTCTTGCCAGAGGCCGCACCCAAGGGGTTGGTGGTCTTTGTGCATGGCGGCTATTGGCTGGCCTTCGGCAAGGCGGAATGGTCGCATCTGGCACGCGGCCCAATTGCGCGCGGCTTTGCGGTTGCGATGCCCAGCTATACCCTTGCGCCTGAGGCGCGGATTTCGGCGATGACGCAGGAAATCGCCCAGGCCTGCCGGACTGCCGCGACGATGGTACCCGGCCCGCTTGTCGTGACGGGCCATTCCGCAGGCGGGCATCTGTCGGCGCGGATGGGATGCAGCGACATCACGGCCCCGGTGACCCGTGTCGTCCCGATCTCGCCCCTGTCCGAACTTGGGCCGCTGATCGCGACGACGATGAATGAAACGCTGGGGATTGATACGACCGAGGCTGCGATGGAAAGCCCCGCGCGTCTGGCGCTGCGGCCCGGCACGTCGGCGCATGTCTGGGTCGGGGCACAGGAACGCCCGGCCTTCCTGATGCAGGCGCGCACGCTGTCGGAAGAATGGTCCTGCCCCTGGACCACCGATCCGGGCAAGCACCATTTCGATGTGGTTGACGGGTTGGAAGACCCCGGCTCGGCACTTTGCGCGGCCTTGCTGGACGGCCTGTCAACGATGCCTTGCATGCAACCGTACAAACGCACTTGATCGGTCATTTCTGGCCGATAACAGGTCGATCTTTGTGCAAGTGCGCTTCGATCATCCGCTGCCCTGGAATGACGCTTGCCCGGTGACACGGGGCAAGGGCGGTCAGCCGATCAGCGCCTTGACCCGGGCGGTGAAGTCTTCGCCGCGCCGCTCGAAGTTCGGATACTGATCGAAACTTGCCGCCGCCGGGGCCAAAAGCACAACTTCGCCCGCCTCGGCCTCTTCGGCGGCCCTTGCTACTGCACACTCCATCGTCTCGCAGATCTCATGCGGGGTCTCGCCGATCTGCAGCGCGAAATCCCGCGCAGAATGGCCGATCAGATAGGCTTTCACGACCGATCCGAGGAACGGCTTCAACCCCGCGATCCCGCCGTCCTTGCCCATGCCACCGGCGATCCAGCGGATATTGGGAAAGGCCTGCAAGGCCTTGGCCGCGCTGTCCACGTTGGTGGCCTTGCTGTCGTTCACGAACCGCACCCCGGCCCGTTCGCCGACCAACTGGCTGCGATGCGGCAGGCCGGCAAAGCTGTGCAGCGCGCCCTCGATCAGCTTTGGCGCGATGCCAAGGCTGCGGCAGGCGGCATAGGCCGCGCAGGCATTCTGATGATTGTGCGCGCCGGGCAGACCCTTGATCTCGCGCAGGTCGATGCTTGCCACCTGCCGCCCCTTGCGCCATTCGGTCAGGAACCCCTTCCGCGCAAAGACCGCCCAGCCGAACCCTTCCAGCTTTTGCCCCGAAGATACCCGGATCACCCGGTCATCCGCCGCCCCTTGCGACAATTGCCCGGCCAGAAACTGCCCTTCAACCTCATCCACCCCGATGACCGCACGGTCCGGCCCTCCTTGGGTGAACAGCCGCGCCTTGGCGGCGAAATAGCCGCCCATCCCGTTGTGACGGTCCAGATGATCCGGCGAAAGGTTGGTGAAGACCGCGACATCCGGGGTCAACGCGCGGGCAAGGTCGGTCTGATAGCTGGACAGTTCCAGCACCACCACCTCGCCATCCTGCGGCGGGTCGATGGACAGGACGCCCTTGCCGATATTGCCCGCCATCTGCGTCGGCCGCCCCGCTTCCTTCAGGATGTGATGGATCAGCGCTGTTGTCGTCGACTTGCCGTTCGATCCGGTCACCGTCACCACTTTCGGCGGGACCTCCATCTCGGCCCAAGTATCGTCGGCGGCAGATTGGAAGAACAGGCCGATGTCGTTGTCGACCGGAATTCCCGCCGCAATCGCACGGGCGATCACGGGGTGCGGGGCCGGGTAAAGATGCGGAATGCCGGGGCTGGTGATCAGCGCCGCGACCCCCTCAAGACCGGCGTTACGGGTCAGGTCGGTCAGCGTGAACCCTTCCGCTTCCGCCTTCGCGCGGGCTTCGGGGCTGTCATCCCAAAGCAGGGGTTCCGCCCCGCCCGCCGCAAGGGCCGCCGCGGTGGCCAGACCCGACCGGCCCAACCCCAGCACCGCCACTTTCGCGCCTTTGTAACCCTTGACCGGGATCATGCATCGCCCCCCTTTTGGACGTGACAGGGATAGGGGAGAGCACGCGAAAGGGGAAGGGGAAAGCCCCTCCCCCAAGTCCGAGCTAGTTGCTTTGCGCGTTGGCTTCCGCAAGCCCGGTCGCAACGATGTCATACCATTCGCCCGACTCGCGCATTTCCAGCAGGCCCTTGTTCAGCATGGCGATGATTTCGGCTGCCTTCGGATTCGACTTGTGCGCAAGGAAATGGTGCGTGTTGAACGTCGCCAGCGCCGGGTTCAGTTCGACCTTGTCGGTCGCACCCAGCTCTTCGAAATTGGCGGTCGAAGTCTCGATCTCGATTGAATAGAGATCGACCTCGCCGTTCAGCAGCATCTCGGCGCAGTCCATCGGGCTTTTCGGGTGGACAAAGGTCACCACCGGCTCGGCCAGACCCTCGACCTCAAGGTCACTGGTGGGCCAGCCTTCGGGGCGGCAGATCTTGGCCCCGGCATAGTCCTTGAATTCCCGTGCCCCGGCATAGGGGCTGTCGATCAGCGTGTAGTAGGAATAGGCGACTTCGTAAATCGGGTCCGAGAACATGAACTCTGTACACATCTTCACCGCGAATTCGCCCAGCATGTCGATCTTGGAACAGTCGGGCATCGACCAGGCGATCGAGGTGTCGAAGGCCTTGGACGGCAGCAGCACATCGATGTGCGAGCCCCAGTCGTCGACGTAGGAAATCTTGTAGTTCTCGTCGTTGCCGCCGCGTTTCATCGCAGTGGCCGCCATCCGCACATAGATGCCGCCGCCCTCCAGGCTTTCATCGGTGAAGGGTTTCCAGTCATTGGCGGTCACGAACTTGATCGGGGGCGCGTAGGGACGGTTCGGGTCCGACGCGGCTTCCTGCTCTTCGGTTTCCTTCTCGATGACCGCGTTCAACTCGGTGTCGGCGGTAAGACGTCCGTCTTCGCAGGGCAGGATCAGTTCCAGACCCGCAGGCAGGTTTGTCGGGTTTGCCCCTATGGCCTGGCGGTTGGCGTTGAAGATCATCTGATAGTTATAGGACCCATAGGCCGACATCGCGATATCGCCCAGCGTGTCACCGTCCTTGACGGTATAGGTGGTGCAGGCGTCCTGCGCCGCAGCGGCAAACGGCAACGCGGCCACCAGAACAGACACGGCCACAAGGCCCCTTGGAGTCATCGACGTGAGCATTTTTTCCCCTGAAGTCATCGGTCATTGCGCGGCCTTGTGAAGGGAGAAACGGGCTGAACTCTTGCCACAAAGCGACGAAATTGTGTCAAGCGACGCTAGGAACCTGCTGACAGGAAACGACATTCACCCGCAATAGCGAAACGGCGGGACCGCAGCCCCGCCGTTCCTACCTATCCCGTCGTGCCACTGACCCAAGGGCCGTCTATCGCACCTTCAGCGTTGCCAGCCCCACGACTGCCAGGATCAGGCTGATGATCCAGAAGCGGATCACGATCTGCGGTTCGGCCCAGCCCTTCTTCTCGAAATGGTGGTGGATCGGGGCCATCAGGAAGATGCGTTTCTTGGTGCGCTTGTAGTAAAGGACCTGCAGGATCACCGACAGCGCCTCGACCACGAAAAGCCCGCCGACGATTGCCAGAACGATCTCGTGCTTGGTGCAGACGGCGATGGCACCAAGGGCCCCGCCAAGGGCAAGGGACCCGGTATCGCCCATGAACACCGCCGCCGGGGGGGCGTTGTACCACAGAAAGCCAAGCCCGGCCCCGAAGAGGGCTGCCGTGAAGATCAGAAGCTCGGCCGTGCCGGGGACGGCGTGGATATCAAGGTCACCGGCAATCGCAGAAGACCCGACGACATAGGCGATCACGCCAAGGGTCATCGCCGCAATCATCACCGGCATGATCGCCAGCCCGTCAAGGCCATCGGTCAGGTTCACCGCATTGGCCGCACCGACGATCACCACCATGCCGAAGGGCACGAAGAACACGCCAAGGTTCAGCAGCGCATCCTTGAAGAACGGAAAGGCCAGCTGGTTGGTCAGCTCCGCCGGGTGGAACATCGACGCGGCATAAGAGGCAAGCGCCGCGATCAGCAGGCCCAGCCCCATTCGGATGCGCGACGACACGCCCTTGGTGTTCTGCTTGGTCACCTTGGCGAAATCGTCGGCAAAGCCGATAAGGCCAAAGGCCAACGTCACCAGAACCACGATCCAGACAAATTGATTGTCAAGCCGCGCCCAAAGCAGGGTGGACACCAAGAGCGCCGACAGGATCAAAAGCCCGCCCATCGTCGGCGTTCCCGCCTTGGCAAGGTGGCTTTGCGGCCCGTCATCGCGGATCGGCTGGCCCTTGCCCTGCTTGCGCCGCAGAAGGTCGATCAGGGGCCGCCCGAAGATAAAGCCGAAGATCAGCGCCGTCGCGAAGGCTCCGCCAGCCCGGAAGGTGATATAGCGAAAGAGATTGAGACCGCTTACGCCGTCCGAGAATTCTGTCAGCCAGTAGAACATTCAGGTGGTCCCTTCCTTCGGCGCTGCGGCTTGCCCGATTTTGCGCAAGGCGTCAACGACACGACTGACTTTCGACCCTTTGGAGCCCTTGACCAGCAAGATATCCCCCGCGTCAACCAGATGCCGGGCGCGCGCGGCAAGCTCTTCTGCCGTTTCGACCCATTCGCCCCTTTGGCCGCGCGGCAAGGCTGCGTGCAGCGCCTGCATCCGGGGGCCGACGCAATGGATCAGATGCACGGCCTGCAGACCCGGGTGTCGGGCAATGTCGCGGTGCAGGGTGGCTTCATCGAGGCCAAGTTCCAGCATGTCGCCCAGAATGGCGATGCGGCGACCGTTGCCGACTCGTCCGATGCCATCGGTTGGTCTGGCGGCAATCAGCACATCCAGCGCGGCAGCCATCGAGGCGGGGTTGGCGTTGAAAGCATCGTCGATCAGGTCGAAGAAGGTTTCCTCGACAATATCCAGCGTGATCCTTTCGCGCTGCCCCCGGCCCGCAGGCGGGGCCCAGCGGCCAAGATCATGGGCGGCAATCATCGGATCGGCCCCCAGCGCCTCGGCCACCGCCAACGCCCCCAGCGCGTTCAACGCGAAATGGCGACCGGGGGAAGAGACCTTGTACAGCAGCGCCTCGCCCCGCCGGTTGGCGCGGCAGACGGTGGCGTCATCACTGATCCGCGCCTCGACCAGACGCCAGTCAGCCGTTTCGTCGCTGCCAAAGCCCACCGGATGCGCCCCCATGGCCAAGGCCTTGGCCCGCAGGATCGGGGTTGTTGGCAGATCGGCGTTATAAACGGCGGTGCCACCCGGTTTCAGCCCCTCGAAGATCGCGGCCTTTTCGTGGGCAATGCCTTCGATGCTGTCGAACGCCTCAAGATGCGCGGGGGCGACAATCGTGATCATCGCCACATCCAGGTGCGCCAGACGGGCCAGTGGAGCGATTTCGCCGGGGTGGTTCATCCCGATCTCGATCACCGCATAGTCGGTGTCGTCGGGCATCCGCGCCAGCGTCAGGGGCACGCCCCAGTGATTGTTATAGCTGGCCTCGGCGGCATGGGTCTTGCCCTGCCCAGACAGGATCGCGCGGAGCATCTCCTTGGTCGATGTCTTGCCGACCGACCCGGTCACGCCCACGACCTTGGCCCTGGTGCGGGCACGGGCGAAGGTGCCAAGACCTTCCAGCGCCTTCAGCACATCCGGGACAATCAGCAGCGGTGCGGTATCGGGCACGCCATCGGGGATGCGCGAAACCAGCGCGGCGGCAGCACCCTTGGCCAAGGCGGCGGCCACGAAGTCATGCCCGTCACGAACATCCTTCAGCGCCACGAACAATTCGCCCGGCTGCAAAGTCCGGGTGTCGATGGAAACCCCGCTGGCCTGCCAGTCGGTGGTCACCCGCCCTCCGGTGGCAAGCGCTGCGTCGGCTGAGGTCCAAAGCGCCATCAGATCACCCCATCCAAGGCGGCCACGGCGACGCTGGCCTGTTCCACATCGTCAAACGGATAGATGTCGGTGCCGATGACCTGCCCGGATTCGTGGCCCTTGCCGGCGATCAGAAGCGCGTCACCGGGTTGCAAGGCATCGACCCCACGCAGAATCGCCTCGGCCCGGTCGCCGACCTCGTTCGCATCGGGGCAAGCGGCAAGGATGGCGGCGCGGATGCTGGCGGGGTCTTCGGTGCGCGGGTTGTCGTCGGTGACGTAAAGGACGTCGGCATACTTGCGGGCCGCCTCGCCCATCAGCGGGCGCTTGGTGCGATCGCGGTCACCGCCTGCGCCGAAAACGACGATGATCCGCCCCATCACATGCGGGCGCAGCGCCTTCAGCGCCGTTTCAATGGCATCCGGCGTATGGGCATAGTCGACATAGACCGCCGCCCCGTTCCGGCGGGTTGCGGCCAGTTGCATCCGGCCCCGGACCCCGGTCAGCCGGGGAAGGACGGCCAGAACCGCCTCGGGCGCGTCACCGGCGGCAATGGCAAGGCCCGCAGCCACGGCCACGTTCTCGGCCTGAAACGCGCCGATCAACGCCAGCCGGGTCTGGAACGCGCGGCCCTGCCAAAGATAGCGCACCTCTTGCCCGGTCGCATCGGGCCGGGTGGCGGCGATTTGCAGGTCAGCCCCCTGCCCCTTGCCGACCGTCAGCACCCGCAGGCCCCGCGCCAGCGCAAGTTCCGCGACTTCAGAGCCCATCGCGCCGTCAAGGTTCACCACCGCGACGCCGTCTTCGGGCAAAAGTCGGGTGAAAAGCTGGGCCTTGGCGTCGAAATAGGCCGCCATCGTGCCGTGATAATCCAGATGGTCCTGCGTCAGGTTGGTGAAGCCACCCGCGACCAGTCGCACCCCGTCCAGCCGCCGCTGGTCCAGCCCGTGGGAGGAAGCTTCCATCGCCGCATGGGTCACGCCGCCCTGAGCGGCTGCGGCCAAAAGCTTCTGCAAGGTGATCGCATCGGGAGTGGTGTGGCTGGAGGGCGCGGACCAAGCGCCTTCAATCCCTGTCGTGCCGATATTGATCGCCTCATGCCCCAAGGCGGCCCAGATCTGCCGGGTAAAGGTCGCGACAGAGGTCTTGCCGTTGGTGCCGGTGACCGCGACCATCGTTTCAGGTTGCGCCCCGAACCACAGGGCCGCCGCACAGGCCAGCGCTGCGCGCGGGTCTTCGGCCACGACCAGCGCCACCTCGCTGTCAGCCAGCATTTCCGCCGCAAGCTTTGCACCCGCCGCATCGGTCAGGATCGCCACGGCCCCCTGTTCCAGCGCGACGGGGATGAACTTTGCGCCATGGGTGGCCGTACCGGGCAATGCCGCGAACAGCATTCCCGCCCGCACGGCGCGGCTGTCTGCGGTGATTCCCGACAGCGCCGGGTCGCGTCCGGCCCGCGCGGTCAGGCCCAGATCGGATAGCCGTGTTGCGCGTTCTGCCATCGTGATCCCCGTGCCGCCCGTTTCAGTTGCTGGCGGCTGTTACCGCATCCGTTGCGGGGGGTTCAAGCTTGGGGCGCAGTCCCATCAGCGGAGCGACACGCCGGATGATCTCGGCGGCGACGGGAACGGCCGTCCAGCCTGCGGTGTGGCGATCCTCTGACATGGTCGTGTCCAGGGGTTCGTCCAGCGTCACAATCAGCACATATTGCGGGTTCGAGGCCGGGAACATCGCGGCAAAGGTGTTGATCACCTTGTCATCGTAATAGCCGCCGGTCTTCTTGGTCTTTTCCGCCGTCCCGGTCTTGCCCGCGACTTCATAGCCCGGAACCTCGCCCAGGGTCGCAGTACCCTCGACCACCACGCGGCGCAGCATCTTGACGGATTCGGAGGCGGTTTCCTCGCTCATCACCCGCACGCCGGTTGTGGCGCCGTCACGTTTCAGAAGCGTCGGCTTGATCATCACCCCGCCATTGGCAATCGCTGCATAGGCCGCTGCAAGATGCAACGGACTGGCCGACATGCCATGGCCGTATGAGGTGGTGATGGTCACGATCTCGGGCCACTTCTTCGGGATCAGCGGCTTTGCCCCCGGCGCTTCGATCAGTTCGACCGGGGTCGGCTCGAAAAAGCCCAGCGATTTCAGAAAGGCCTGCTGCCGCAGAGGTCCGATCATCAGCGCGATATGCGCGGTGCCGACGTTCGAAGACTTGGCAATGACATCCGTCACCGACAGAAGCGGTCCATAGTTGTGGCCGTCGAATTCCTTGATCTTGTACTTGCCCCAGATCAGCGGCGCATCGGCGTCGACCATCGTCGACGGCGTCACCAGACCCAGTTCCATCGCCTGCGCCACGGCGAAAATCTTGAAGGTCGAGCCCAGCTCGTACACCCCCTGAACCGCCCGGTTGAACAACGGGCTGTCGCCGGGTTCAGCATCCTTGTCGACCAGCGGCGAGGGCCGGTCGTTCGGGTCAAACGTCGGCAAAGAAGCCATGACCAGAATCTCGCCGGTGCGCGCATCCATCAGGATGGCTGCGGCCCCCTTGGCATTCAGCATGGTCATGCCGGCATCCAGCACTTCCTCGACCGTCGCCTGCAACGAAAGGTCAATCGACAGGGTCAGGGGACTGCCCGCCTGGGCCGGATCGCGCAGCCGTGTATCCAGCGCCTTCTCGATCCCCGCCGTGCCGATGACTTCCGCCGAATGCACGCCTTCGGCCCCAAAACTCGCGCCCCCCAGCACATGTGCGGCAAGGGTGCCATTTGGATAAAGCCGCATTTCGCGAGGGCCAAACAAAAGCCCCGGATCGCCGATTTCATGCACCATCTGCATCTGTTCCGGCGACAGAACCTTGCGGATCCAGACAAAGCTGCGTCCGTCGGTAAAGCGGCGCTCCAGGGCGGCTGCGTCAAGTTCGGGGAAGATCGCGGCCAGCTTGGCCGCCGTGCCCTTGGGGTCGACCATCACCTTCGGCTGGGCGTAAAGCGAATGCGTCGTCATGTTGGTCGCAAGGATGCGGCCATTGCGGTCGGTGATATCCGCCCTGCCCGCCACAATCTCGGCCCCCGGCGCGCTGGTCCGGGGTTCGACCGGCTCGGTTGCGGCCATCAGGCCCATGCGCGCGCCGATCGTGGCAAAGGCGGCGACAAAGGTCACGCACAGGATCAAAAGCCGGAACTGCGCCCGACCCCGCGACTTTTCGCGCATGCCTTCATGCCGGATGCGCAGGTTTTCCTTTTCGATCTGGTCGGGGTTCACCCCGTCCTGACGGGCCTGCAGGATCCGGGCAAGCGGGCGAAGCGGCACGCGCATGCTATAGCCCCTCTTCCGTGGTGATGGTGCCCTGAACATCGGTGGTAAAGCTGACTTCGGGCATTTTCGGCGCGGGATAGGCCACCGCAGCCGCCGTGCCGAACTGGCTGGGTTCCATCGGCATCAGGCCAAGCCGGTCGAAGTTGGCATCCACCAACTGCCGCAGCCGGTCGGGGCGGTTCAGATAGGCCCATTCCGCCCGCTGCACGGCAAGGGATTCGCGCAAACCCGCGATTTCGCTGCGCAGGCCTTCAACATCCTTCAACGCCGCCTGCGTCGCATAGTTTTCGCGGTAGGCCCAGAATCCCAGCGCGATCAGGGCAAGGAACGACAGGATATACAACACCGGGCGCATCAGCGGCGTCCCTTCGGTTTGATCTCGGGCAGACCAAGCTCTGCCGACGAGAGGGAGAGTGCAGGTGCCCCGGTCCGCCGTCCGACGCGCAGCTTGGCCGACCGCGCGCGGGGGTTCCGCGCCACTTCCGCGTCATCGGGGGCCACGGCCTTGCGCGTCACCATTTCGAACCGCGCCGTCGTATCCGCCCGCGCCGGGGCATAGCGGTTGGCGTTCGACTCATGCCCGCTGGCAAGCTGGAAGAAGCGCTTGACGATCCGGTCTTCAAGGCTGTGGAACGTCACCACCGCCAGAAGGCCACCGGGTTTCAACGCCCGCTCTGCCGCCGCAAGACCTTCGGCCAGTTCCTCGAACTCGGTGTTCACCGCGATGCGGATCGCCTGAAAACTGCGCGTCGCGGGGTGGCTTTGCCCCGGCTTCGGGCGCGGCAGGCATTTCGCCACGATCTCGGCCAGCCGCGCCGTCGTCGTGATCGGCTCCTGCATTCGTGCCGCGACAATCGCATGCGCAATCCGGCGCGAGGCGCGTTCTTCGCCGTAGTGGTAAAGAATGTCGGCCAGCACGGTTTCGTCAGAGGTGTTGACCAGATCCGCCGCCGAAGGCCCCGACTGGCTCATCCGCATGTCCAGGGGGCCGTCCTTCATGAAGGAAAACCCGCGTTCGGCAAGGTCCAGCTGCATCGAGCTGACACCAAGGTCCAGCACCACGCCGTCAAGCGCCTCGCCTGCAAGGTCATCAAGGTCGGAAAACGTCCCCGCCACCAACCGGCACCGGTCGCCAAAGGGCGCGGCCCAGTCTTTGGCCAACTGCAAGGCCAAAGGATCGCGGTCAACGCCGATCACTCGGTCCGCCCCGGCTTTCAGCAATTCGCGCGTGTAACCGCCAGCCCCCAGCGTGCCATCCAGCCAAACGCCGGTGATCGGCGCGCATTCCCGCAGGATTGCCTCGATCAATACCGGGATATGGGGGGCATCAGAGGTCTGGCCTGGCAGCGGACCCGGCATCGCGCTACCCCGTCCGCTTATGCCGCCCGACCAGGGTCAGCGGGTCGATGTCATCATCATCGTCTTCGGCAAGCTCGGCCTCATAGACCTCGCGGCGATACAGGCGAAACCGGTTGGTGAACCCGGCAAAGGCCGCTTCGGCCCCGGCGGGAAGATCACCGATGAAGCCCATCTTCTCGCGCACCTTCTGCGGCAAGACGATCCGGCCATCCGGTTCGATTTCCACCATCACGCTGCGGCTGATCAGATCGCGCTCCGCCCGCGTCCGTTCGGGCGAGCCCATGTCCATCGCCTCGATGTCACTGGCCAGCTGGTCAGCGCCGCGCTTGGAATAGCATTCGACAAAGGTCCGCCCCTTGCCGCCATAGACCATGTACAGCCGAGGACGCGCGTTTTCGCTGGGTTGGGGATCGTCGGCTTCCAGAATGCGGCGAAAGGCGGCCGGGATCGAGATCCGCGCCTTCCCGTCTACCTTCTGGTAGAACTCGCCTCTGAACGCCTCTGCCATCGCCTGGCCTTTTCAATTCCACGTCAAGCCCGAAGCGATGAAATGAAAAAGGCGGACCGGGTTGCTGCCACTACCCGATCCGCCGTTGTCCCATCGCTGGGCGTCCAGCTGCGCATGCCACCTGGGGGAGATGTCTGCTCGCTCGCGCGCCGGATCTCTGTTTCGCCGATGAAAGGGGCTGCCTGTATGAAGCCTGCCTTACGCCTATTCGGGGTCTTGAGCCGCCCCTGCCGTTCATTGCCCATCGCATCGTCGTGATCTCAAGGTGCATGGGAAATCATGGGAAAGCAAGGGAAATTTTGGGACGCAGCACCAGCATCTTGTAGGGGCATGGGTCGAATTACAGGATATTGGGGCTTCAATCGGCACCGCCTGTCAAATTGTAGGCTAAGACGCGGATCGATGACCCAATATCTAGTGCGCCGCTCACAGTCCCTGACGTTCCCGTGATTTCCCATTGGGCAGGTCAATTCGGGCATTACCGCAAGCTGCGGCACCCAGAAGACCGCTGAAACCCCCCGAATCACGCGGAATCTTGCGCCGAAGGACCAGAAGCCCACCGTTTCCCGTGATTTCCCAGTAGATTGATTCGACCGCCCGCGCGCCGTCAGCCCCGGACTGCGGCCTCGATCACCGCGATGTCGATCCGGCGCATTGTCATCATCGCCGCCATCGCCCGTTCCGAGATCGCCTTGTCAGGGTTCAGGGTCCAGTCGAGCAGCGCCTTAGGATAGACCTGCCAGGACACGCCGAACCGGTCCTTCAGCCAGCCGCACATGCTTTCCTGCCCGCCATCCGCCGTCAGCGCCGCCCAAAGCCGGTCGCTTTCCGCCTGCGTATCGGTCTGCACCGCAATCGACACGCATTCCGACTGCGGGAACATCGGCCCGGCATCCAGGATCTGATAGGGCACCCCGCCAAGGGTAAAGTCGACGACGTCGAACGAGCCGCCGCCCATGGCGCGCGCCACCCCGCTGCCGGGGATCAGGCTGCAATAAAAGGCGGCCGCCTCAATCCCTCGACCGTTGAACCACAGGACAGTGCGGATGGAATGGGTCATGGTGCTCTACTACCTCAGGCCGTCAAGATAGCCGATTTCGGCCCGCCTGCCTGCCCAATTTTGCGTAAAGCGGCTGGACTCAGCTGATACCGGCATTTGCAGCAAAGCTGCGCTCTACCCGGCTGCCCGAGATCAGGGCGCAATAATGGGCCGCAGCTTCCAGACCACGACCGCCGCGGAACCAGAACCAATGGTAGGTGCGAACGGAATGGGTCATGTCGGGGTCACCTCTGCGACACTTCGCGACCAACCTGGAGAACACCGACTAGTTGGTATGCGAACAACAAGGGGTACTTCATTAGCAACTTCAGGGCCTTGAAGCCAATGCAAGCCATTGGTACACAACTCGGAATTGAAACTTTCCGAGGGGTGCAATCTTGAGACAATGTTCACTATTTCTATCAATCTTCGTTGCGGTATTTTCTGTGAGCACCGCCGCGTCTGCAGACCAGAAACTCCAAGAGGACTTCCGCGAATACCTCATTGAAGAAACGCTGAAAGATGTTTTGGAGCTGAATCGGCCAGAATTTGCAAGCTCTCTCGCAGAGCTAGAGTGCCAGTATCAGTCGGAACAGGCCGATCTGACCATGGACTTCTTGCGTCAAGGAATGACACTAGATGAAATCATGGCATCCAACACCGCGGCTGGAATGCCAACCATAGTTGAAGAATTCATTGGACGAAAGACTTCGACAACGGAGATCAATTCCACATCGAAGGCAGAGCTAGTGCTGGAAGTAGCAGAATCCTGCCAACGTGCCGCTGTGGCAATTATAGCTGACAATCCATAAGATAGGTGAGGCGCAGCATGAAAGTTGCGCCAAGAGATCAGCCCATCCCGCCCGCGATCAGCCGTTTTGCCAGTGCCAGATAGGGTTCGGCCAAGGGGCTGTCGCCCGCCGCAATCGGCGTGCCGCTGTCGCCAGCGATGCGCGTATCCAGCGCCAGGGGGAGTTCGCCCAGGAACGGCAGGTCGAGCTTTGCCGCCTCGGCCGCCACACCGCCATGGCCGAAGATATGCGCCTCGTGCCCGCAGTTCGGGCAGACATAGGTCGACATGTTCTCCACGAGGCCCAGCACCGGGGTCTTCAGCTTCTGGAACATGTCCAAGGCCTTCCGCGCATCCAGCAGCGCCACGTCCTGCGGGGTGGAAACCACAATCGCCCCGGTCAGCTGCGTCCGCTGGCACAGCGTCAGTTGCACATCCCCCGTCCCCGGCGGCAGGTCGATGATCAGCACGTCCAGCTTGCCCCAGGCCACCTGCCCCAGCAGTTGCTGCAAAGCCCCCATCAGCATCGGGCCCCGCCAGACGACCGCCTCATCCTCTTTCAGCATCAGGCCGATCGACATCATCGTCACGCCATGCGCGACCAGGGGTTCGATGGTCTTGCCATCGGGGCTGGAGGGCCGCTTCGACACGCCCATCATCTTGGGCTGGCTTGGCCCATAGATATCGGCGTCCAGAAGCCCCACGCGCCGCCCCTGCCGCGCCAGCGCCACCGCAAGGTTCGAGGCCACCGTCGACTTGCCGACGCCCCCCTTGCCGGATGCCACCGCGATGATCCGGTCGATCCCCGATATCCGCTGCGGCCCGCCCTGCTGCGGTGTCGGGTGCCCGCCGATCTTCAGGCTGGGCGGCGGGGCCTTGGCCGCATGTGCCGTCATCACCACCTGGACCGACGTCACCCCCGGCAAGGCCTTCAACCGCGCCTCGGCCTCACCTTGCGCGCCACCCAGCGCCCGCGCCTCATCCGGTGTCGCCGCCTCGATCACGAAGCGGACCACCCCGCCTTCGACGACCAGCGCTCGAATCAGATCGCGGCTGACCAGATCCCCGCCACCGGGATGCGCGACCCCGGCCAATACCTTCATCACCTGGTCACGATCCACCGCCATCTGTTCGCCCTCTGCCTAAGCTTTGCCCTAAGGTCGTGATCTTTGCGCAGAAGGGCAAGACCCGTTGACCATTTGCTCAAAATTTCCGCGAAATGCTTCAAAATGCATGACATTTCCGTGACGTCAGCCATGCGGATGCTGCATGGCGGCATTGCGGCACCCCCATATTGTGCATCTGCAGCATGAGGCGCATGTTAGCCCCAACAGCAAGACGAAACGCTGCAAAGAATGATGAGAGGCTTGAGTGTCATGGCTTATGTAAACAGCACCACGATGTCCCGCAGGGGCTTTTTCGACCGGTTTTCCAGCGTCAAGGACATCGTCCTGACCGCGATCCGCCAGCGTCGGATCTATGAACGCACGGTGGCCGAGCTGAACAACCTGACCGACCGCGAGCTGAACGATCTTGGCATCAGCCGGTTCTCGATCCCGGAACTCGCCCGCGAGTCGGCCTACGGCAAATAAGAATTCGCACGGTCCCGCCCTCCTCCCAGGGACCATGGCGATATGCGGCGATGTTCACCCTCCTCCCGGACATCGTCGCCCCCATTAGGGGCCTTGTGCCCCACAAACTTCGGGTGACCGCCCTCCTCCCTGGTCACCTGATCCTGCGGCGGTGCCTCTCCTCCTCCCTGGCACTGCCGCCCCTATTCGGGGTCACTGAACCCCAAAGCCTTCGGGCGACCACCCTCCTCCCGGTCGCCTGATCCGGCGACAGTGCCAACCTCCTCCCTGGCCCTGTCGCCCACCCTTTCCGGCGCTCTCCCTCCTCCCGAGGATTGCCGCACAAGCGGCGGCCTCTCCCTCCTCCTCCCAGAGAGGTCGCCGCCTTTCCCCTTGCAGCCGCAAGCGCAGCCCGGAATAGTCCGCCCAGTCTGGCGGAGAGCGGCATGCGCGTATCGGTGATCACTTCAGCAACAGTTGCCGCCCTTGTCGGGTATGCCGCCTCGGTCGCGATCCTGCTGGCCGCTGCCACAGCACTGGGGGCAAGCGCGGAACAGACAGCCAGTTGGTTGTTGGCGATCAGCCTTGGCAAGGCCTTCGGCTCGGCGCTGCTGTCCTGGACCACCCGCGTTCCCGTGGTGCTGGCCTGGTCCACCCCCGGCGCCGCGCTGATTGCCGCGACAAGTGGCATCAGTTTTGCCCAAGGGGTCGGGGCCTTCATCGTGACCGGCCTTCTGATCACCGCGACCGGCCTTGTCCGTCCGCTTGGGTCTTTGGTCGCCCGCATCCCCGATGCGATTGCCGCCGCGATGCTGGCCGGGGTTCTGTTGCCCTTCTGCCTGAAGGGGGGCACCGCCGCCCAGACCCTGCCCGCGCTTGTTCTGCCGATGGCGGCGGTCTTTCTGCTGGTCCGGCTTTGGAACCCCGCCATGGCAACACTTGCCGCCTTTGCCGCCGGAATTCTGCTGGCCGTCCTGACCGGGGCCGACTTTTCGACCCTTCATCTTGCGGCACCAGTTCTGGTTCCCGTGATGCCTGAAGTCAGCATTCCGGTCCTTCTTGGCCTCGCCCTGCCGCTTTACCTTGTCACCATGGCCTCGCAGAACCTGCCCGGCTTTGCGACCCTGCGCGCCGCCGGGTATGAACCCCCGGTCAGCCGCGCCCTGACGACAACCGGCCTGATTTCCACCGTCACGGCGTTTTTCGGCGCGCATACCGTCAGCATGGCCGCGATCACCGCTGCTATCTGCCTTGGCCCCGACACCCACCCCGACAAGGACCGCCGCTGGATCGTCGGGCTGGCCTACGGTGGGGTCTGGGTCGTGCTGGGACTTCTAAGCCCGACCGTGCTTGACCTTCTCGCCGCCCTGCCCGCGCCGGTCGTGGCCGCCCTTGTGGGCCTTGCCCTGCTTGGCCCCCTGATGGGCGCTTTGGGCGGGGCCTTCGCGGCACCCGAGCGGCGCTTTCCCGCGACCGTGACGCTGGTCGTGACCGCCTCGGGCATCGCGGCCTTCGGAATCGGCGCTGCCTTCTGGGGCCTTGCCGCCGGGATCGGCGTTACGCTGCTGGAACGGTTCAAGCGGTAGGACGGGACGCCACTGCCCTCCGCGCGTACGGAGTTTTCGAAAACTCCGCATCGGAGCCTTTGAAGGCTCCGGTCCGATTTCTTCGAAGAAATCGGCTTGCGCCCAAAGTCGGCGGCCTTGTCCGACCGGGCCTTCCAAGATGTTAACCCGCGGTAAACGCCCACACGTAAGCCATTGCAATCAATGGACTATCAAAATCTGTCCACCGTGGACACTTTCCGCTCAGAACGGCACTTCATCCGCCTGATCCGCCGGGATCACCCAGCGCGCGACCACCTTTTTCGACCCCGCGTGATCGAACTCGATGTCCAGCTTGTCGCCCTCGATCCCCATGATCTCACCATAGCCGAACTTCTGGTGGAAGACCCGGTCGCCCAGCACATAGGGAGAGGTAGCCTCCATATCGATCACCACATGCCGCGCCTCTTGCGGCTGCCGGATCTGGCGGGTGGTGGCGTTTTCCTGCATCCGCTTCCAGCCCGGGGAATTGTAGACGTCGGCCTTGGAAACCCTCTCTTCCAGCCCCGACCCGAACCCGACACTCGCCGCCGCCCCATAGCCGCCGCCATACAGGCCGGGGGCAGTCAGGACCTCGACATGGTCCGCCGGAAGCTCGTCGATGAAACGGGAAGGAAGCTGCGACTGCCACTGCCCGTAGACCCGGCGATTGCTGGCGAAGCTGATCGTGCAGACCTCCTCGGCCCGGGTGATGCCGACATAGGCAAGGCGGCGTTCCTCCTCCAGCCCCTTCACCCCCGTCTCATCCATGCTACGCTGGGACGGGAACAGCCCATCCTCCCAGCCCGGCAGGAAGACGACCGGGAATTCCAGCCCCTTGGCGGCATGAAGGGTCATGATGGTGACCTTTTCCTCCGCCCCCTCGGTCTCGTTGTCCATGATGAGAGAGACGTGTTCCAGGAACCCTTGCAGGTTGTCGAACTGCTCCAGCGCCTTCACCAGTTCCTTGAGGTTGTCCAAGCGACCCGGAGCCTCGGGCGTCTTGTCGTTCTGCCACATCTCGGTATAGCCGGACTCGTCAAGGATCGTCTCGGCCAGACGGATATGGTCGTATTCCGGGTGATGCGTGGCCATGTGCCAGCGGTCCACCCCATCGACAAAGGCACGCAGTTGGCTTGCCCCCTTGCCGCCGATGACACCCCTTGCCAAAGCTTCCCGAGCGCCGTCCAGCAGCGGCACCTGCGCCGCGCGGGCAAGCTGGTTGATCTTCGACTGCGCCGTGTCGCCCAGGCCGCGTTTGGGCAGGTTCACCACCCGTTCAAAGGCCAGATCGTCATCGGGGGAGACCGCCAGCCGGAAATAGGCCATCGCATCGCGGATTTCCTGACGTTCATAGAACCTTGGCCCGCCGATCACCCGATAGGACAGACCGATGGTCAGAAAGCGGTCTTCGAAGGCGCGCATCTGGTGGCTGGCACGGACAAGGATCGCCTGATGGTTCAGGTCAACCGGGTCCATCCCACGGGTGCCGCGCTGCACCCCTTCGATCTCTTCGCCGATCCAGCGGGCCTCTTCCTCGCCGTCCCAATGGCCGATGAGGCGGACCTTCTCGCCCAAGGCTCCCGCAGTCCAAAGCGTCTTCCCCAACCGCCCGTTGTTCTTCGCGATGATCCCGGAGGCCGCGCCGAGAATATGGCCGGTCGAGCGATAGTTCTGCTCCAGCCGGATCACCCGCGCGCCGGGGAAGTCC
>CAUJIP010000052.1 GCA_963205235.1 Pseudomonadota bacterium | reverse complement strand
AATTCTCCAGCGCGGTCACGGTCGACCGTTTGCCGTTGGTGTCGGGTGCCTCGATGATCAGAACCCCATCTGCATCCATCGCGGAAAAGACGATCCCCAACGCGGCAAGCTGCTCGCCCCGGCTCAGCTTATAGCGCGACGACGGTTCGCGGTCGTCCATAAGCCGCCCCCGATCATCAAACAGGACATTCATCCATTCGACATTATAGGTGGCAAGCCGCAGCGGGCGCTTCACCGCGCCAGTCACGCCGCCACCTTGGTCGAGATCTCGCGCCAGGCTTCATTGATCAATTGCAGCCTGCGTTCTGCCAGCTTCATCGCTTCGGGCGGGACGCCGCGCGATTGCAGCACGTCAGGGTGGGTGTCACGGACCAGCCCCCGCCAGGCCTTGCGCGCCTCGTCCCGTGTGGCGTTGCGGGGCAGGCCCAGCACGTCATAGGGGTCACGCGGTGCGCCCTCGACCAAGCGCGACCGGACAATGCGGAAACAGCCCTCATCCAGCCCGAACTCTTGCGCGACATGGGTCAGGAACGCATCCTCGCCGGGGTGATAGCTGCCATCGGCGACCGCGATCTGAAACAGGGCTTCTAGAATATCGACCAGCACATGGTGGTCATCGGCGCAGATCGAATGGCCATCGGGATTGAAAAGCCGCGCGATCTTGCGGGCATAGGCGTCAAACCCCGCCACATCCTGCCGTGCCAGGTTGAAGACGCGGGCGGCGTGGTCCTCTTCGCCTTCCGGAAAGGTGAAGATGCGGCGAAAGGCGGTGACTTCGTCGCGGGTCACGGTGCCATCGGCCTTGGCCATCTTGGCCCCAAGGGCAAGGACGGCGATGGTAAAGGCAACCGACCGCTCGGGTGCCGCCGAACCGCGCAGCTTGTCAAACACGACCGAAAGCGCCTCGCCCTTGGCAAGGGCGGCCAGTGCCTCGGTGATGCGGGTCCAGATCGACATGGGCAAACCATACCCGTCCCGCGGCCGGTTGTCAGAGGAATTTCTGCATCAGCACAAGGTCCATGAACCGGCCGAACTTGAACCCCGCCTCGGGCACCACGGCCAGAACCCGATACCCCATCCGGTCATGAAACGCCCGACCGTCCGGATTTTCGCCGGACACCCCGGCAATCATCTGATGCGCCCCGCCGTGTCGGGCGTGATCTTCCACAGCCTGCAGCAGCGCCCGGCCCGTGCCCCGGCCCCGGTAACCCGGCACAAGGTTGATCGAATGCTCCATGCAGGTGCGATAGCCCACGCCGCCCCGGAACTGGCCATAGCTGGCCTGACCGATCACCCGCCCAGCCGCATCGCAGGCGACAAAGAACCCGTGCCCCGCAGCAGCCTTGGCGGCGACCATCTCGCGCACCTCGGCCTCGGTCTTCGGCACCGGGTTGAACGTCACCGCCGTGTTCAGGATCCAGTGGTTCAGGATCGCGGCAATCGCCCCGGCGTCGCTCTCGTGCGCCGGGCGGATCATGTCAGAACCCTGGTCCCCTTGGGTGTCGAAAACACCGCCCGCATCGCCTTGTGCGGGGAAGTGTAAAGCCTGACCCGCGGATCGGCGAAGCGGCCCGTCAGGGCCGTTGCCAGCGCCCCGGCCTGCGGATGGAATATCTCCAGCGCCGTCATCCGGACGCCCACATCGGGCAAAGCCTTGGCCGGGTGCAGGTCGCCCTGCCATTCGATCAGCGCAGGGTAAGCATTGTCAAAGGGCAGGCGACCATCCGCAGGCACCGCCATCCGCCAGCGATAATCCCCCCGCTGCAGCGATACCGGAATGCCGGTTCCCGGCGGCGAGGCCGCAACCGCGCCGTCAAGATCATCGGTCCGGCAAATCCAGTTCGTCAGGCGCGGCGGGCCGCTGAAATGGTCAAGATCAAACCAGCGCGGCCAGCTTGGGCGGGGGGCCAAGGGATCGGCGGCAATGACCTCAAGATAGACATCGCCCAGACCCAAAAGCCGGTTGTGCGTCGCCATGTGCGGATGCTGGCCGCCCCCGGCCAAAGGCACGCCAAGGGCTGCTTCGACAAAGGCCACGCCTTCCTCCAGCGTGCCTGCGGAAATCGCGATATGGTCCAGGATCAGGGTCATGCTTCTGCCATGCTGACGATCTTTGTCTGCGCCTTCAAGGCCAGCGCCAATGCGGCAAACCGGGCCTGCGCCACTTCACCAAACAGGCCCGCGCCTTCCTCGGTCAAGGCCAAAGTCAAAAGGCGCTTCTTCTCCTGCCAGCGCAATTCGCCTGCCTGGGCCGGATCGCCGACCGAAAACATCGCCCCGAACCGCATCGCCTTGCCCAAGGCCTCGGCCTCCTGGATGTCGGCTTCCGACAGCAGGCGGAACAGCGGTTCCATCCGGCTGCCCGCCCGGCTGTTCTTGTAGCGATGTAGCAACGCCAGCCCCAGAAATACCCGGCCCGGATGGTCAAGCCCGCCCAGGTTCGCCCGGGTGGCATTGTCGAAACAGGCCTCGGCCCGGTAATCTGGATGGGCGCGCCAGGTCGTGTCGTGCAGAAGGCAAGCCGCCTTGATCAGCCGCAACCTCTCGAGACTGGCTGTCTTGTAAAGCGGCTCCAGAAACTCGAACAGCTTCTTGCCGAACCCCGGGATCCGCGCCTGGGTCAATTCCGTCATCCGCGCCGCCTCGATCAGCGGATCGCGGGCGCGCAGCCGTTCGGGCATCTGCTCGAAAAGCAGCCCCTCGCGGATACCATAGGCCGACACGTCAATCTCGGACGGCTTCAGCACCCGGATGATCTCGCGCAATACCTCGCAGGCCAAGGGAACCAGTTCCATCCGTTCCGCGCTTGTCCCGGTCCGACCGCGCAAAGCCGCCAGATCGGTCGAGGCCAGCCAATCCAGCGTGTCCAAAAGCCCCTCGGGCGTCATCCGGTATTCATGCAGGACGGTCAGCGGATAGCTCCTCCGCTCCATGTCCAACCGCGCGATCACCCGCCATGACCCGCCGACAAGATAGACCCGGTCGCCTGCGGGCTTGATCTCTTTTGCCGCCGCTTCCAGCACCGAATCGATATGCGCCTTGCGCTTGTTCGCATTCCCGCCGATCTGCTGCAGCCGGAACGGCCCAAGCGGGGTCGAGACCCGCTTGCCAACGCGGCCGCCCCCGATCCGCGCCAGTTCCATCGAGTTGCCGCCGATGTCACAGACAATCCCCTTGGCTTCGGGCCAGCCCAAAAGCACACCCTGCGCCGAAAGCCGCGCCTCTTCACTGCCGTCGATGACATGCAGCTTCAAACCGGTCTCCCGCAGGACCGTGGCCTGAAATTCTGGCCCGTCGCTGGCTTCGCGTGTCGCGGCTGTGGCGACGACTGTGAAAGGGGATATGTTCATTCCCTTGGCCAACAGGGAAAACCGCTTCAGCGCCGCCAAGGCACGGGCCTTGCCGTCGGGGTTCAGCATACCCGTCTCGGCCAGACCCTTGCCCAGACCGCACATGATCTTTTCGTTGTAGAAATAGGCAGGCGACCGTGCCGCGCCATCGAACACCACCATCCGGACCGAGTTCGACCCGACATCGACCACCCCCACCCGGCTTAACGCCCGGGCCGAAGGATCGTCGAACAGCGGCTTGCCAAAGGGGCCCCAGTCGCCAGCGTCATCATCGTCTGCACCAGCGGGCGATTTTCCGTCGGCTGCCATCACACTCTCCTGAACTTCAATCTTCATCGTGCCGGTCCCCCCGGCGCCGGTCAACCGGGCACCGGGCGGTTGACCTAGGACAAAAAGTCTTGCGAAAGACTTTTGCAAATTCCTTTCTCAAGGAATTTGGCCCCGCCCTATTTCGCTGCCGGTTTCCCGGTCGTCTCGTCATCCTTCACCGGTATCAGCCGTGGCGCATCCTTTGCCCCCGCTGTCCCGCGCCCAGACAAGGACGGGTTTTCCATGAAGAACTGGTGACAGTTGAACAACTGCCCATCCAGCGGCGTCAGGTCGCGCCCATAACTTCCGTCAGGCGACAATACCCAGCTTTGTGCCTCATCGCGCAGGTTCGCCGCCATGATCTGAGTCAGGATCTGGCTTTTCACGGTCGGATTCAGCGCCTCGACCAAGGTTTCCACCCGCCGGGTCAGATTGCGGCCCATCCAGTCGGCGCTGGAAAAGAACACCCGCGCCTTCTTCGACGGTAGGCCATAGCCATTCCCGAAACACACGATGCGGGAATGCTCCAGAAACCGTCCGACGATCGACTTGACCCGGATGTTCTCCGACAGCCCCTTCACCCCCGGACGCAACCCGCAGATGCCCCGGATCACCAGACTGATCTTCACCCCCGCCTGCGACGCCGCATAAAGCGCGTCGATCACATCGGGTTCGATGACTGAATTCATCTTGCCCCAGATTTCAGCCGGACGCCCCGCACGGGCATGATCCGCCTCGGCGGCGATCAGCTCCAGCAGGCGCGGCTTCAGCGTGATCGGGCTGATGGCAAGGTTCTCCAACCCCTCGGGCTGCACATAGCCGGACAGGTAGTTGAACACCTTGGTCGCGTCCCGCCCCAACGCCGCATCGCAGGTAAAGAATGACAGGTCAGTATAGATCCGCGCCGTGATCGGGTGATAGTTCCCGGTGCCGTAGTGCGTATAGGTCACCAGATGGTCGCCCTCACGCCGGACGACCGTGCTGATCTTGGCATGGGTCTTATAGTTGACGAACCCGTACACCACATGCGCCCCGGCCCGCTCCAGCCGCCGGGATTGCCGGATGTTCGCGGCCTCGTCGAACCGCGCCTTCAATTCGACCAGCGCAGTGACCGACTTTCCCGCCTCAGCCGCCTCGCACAGCGCGGTCACCACCGGGCTGTCCCAGCTTGTCCGGTAAAGCGTCTGCTTGATCGCCAGCACGTTCGGATCGGTCGCCGCCTGTTGCAGGAACCGGATCACCATGTCGAAGGTTTCATAAGGGTGATGCAGCAGCATGTCCTTTTGCCGGATCGCGGCAAACATGTCGCCCTCGTGGTCCTGCACCCGTTCCGGCACGCGCGGCGCAAAGGGCGGCCACATCAGGTCTTTCCGGCTGGACAGGATCAGCTCTTTCAGGTCCGCCACACCCAGAAGGCCCTTGACCTCCACCACCTCATCCTCGGTGACGGCCAATTCCTCCATGATCAGTGCGCGCAGATCGTCCGGAGCGCCAGCCGACATCTTCAGCCGGATCACCTCGCCCCGCCGCCGCCGCTTCAACGCGGTCTCGAACTCGCGCACAAGGTCCTCGGCCTCGTCCTCGACCTCAAGGTCGCTGTCGCGCAGCACCCGGAACATGCAGTGTCCCTTGTCGGCATAGCCGGGAAACAGCATCCCCAGATGCAACAAAAGCAGTTCTTCCAGCGGCAGGAACCGATGTTCGCCTTCCTTCCCAGGCAGGGCGATGAAGCGGGCAATCTGCTGCGGGATCGGCAACAGCGCCTTCAATGGTCGGTGATCGGACACCCGCTCCAGCTCCAGCGCCAGGCTGAACCCGGTGTTCGGGATGAACGGGAACGGATGCGCCGGGTCGATGGCCAGCGGTGACAGAACCGGAAAGACGTTCGACAGAAAATGGCTTTCCAGAAACTTCAGATCCCGCGCGGTCAGGCGCGACCGCTGCACGATGCTGATGCCTTCGCCTTCCATTTCCTTGCGCAGCCGGTTGAACGTCGTCTGCTGCGTCTGCATCAACCGCCGCGCATCGGCGTTGATCAGCGAAAGCTGTTCGGCGGGGCTGCGACCATCTTCCGACAGTGTCGCATTGCCGTTCCGGACCAGCGCCCGCAGGCCCGCGACCCGCACCGTATAGAATTCGTCCAGGTTGGTGGCCGAGATGGACAGGAACCTCAGCCGCTCCAACAGCGGCACAGCGGGGTTCGCGGCCTCTTCCAGCACACGCCAGTTGAACGCCAGCCACGAAAGCTCGCGGTTGAAGAACCGGCCCGGCCCGGCGGTTTCCGCAAAGGGCAACGCGACGGGGGCAGGGAAGGGGGATTTAAGGAAATCGGCCTGGGTCATCGGTGGGTTATGCCGCACGCTTCATGAAGGGATTGTGACAGTCTTTCACTCGGGCGCAGCGCTGTCCAGCACCTCGCCCGCAAGCGCACGGGTGATGGGTCGCCCGGCAGCAAGCGCCCGGGCATCCAGCGCCGATACCAGCCCCCGCGCCGCACCGACCGACCGGGGCATCCGGCTGATCAGATAGGGGATCAGGTTCGGTGGCACCACTACCTGCCGATCCGCGAAAAGCTTGACCAGTACGGCAGACAGCAGCGCGTCGTCCGGGGCCTCCAGATGCGCGATCTGGGTCGATTGCATCCGGCTGATCAGATCGGGCAAGACCAGCCCCCAATCGCGCGGCGGGGTGCGCGCGGTCATCAACAACGCGCCGGACCCGGTGGCCATGTTGTGCAGATGGAACAGGGCGGCTTCCCCGCCGCCGATCCTGTCGACATCCTCAACCGCCACGGCGCGGCCTTCCAGAGGCTCAAGCCCGGCATCGGCCAAGCCGTCCGCCGCAAGGATCACCGCATCAGCACTCGTCGCCCAGATCTGCGCCAGATGGGTCTTGCCCGCACCTTCCGGCCCGACCAGCAAAAGCTTGCGCCCCGGCCAATTTCGCCACCCATCCACCGCCTGCAACGCCAGCGCATTCGACGGCGAGACGAAGAAGTCCGCCCGTGTCATCGCCTCGCGCCCCGGCAGGTCAAAGGCCAGTTGGCGGATCACGCGCCCTCACCGTCCTTGGCGGCAGGTTTTGACCGTCGCTTGGGCTTTGGCTCGGGGGCCACGGTAAAGCTGGCCCCAGCCGCATCCAGCCCGGCCTTGCCCTGATAAAGCAGGCTTGCCTGATATTGCGCCACCCCAAACCGGGTCAGCACGCCAATCGCAGCGGCAACCGGAACGGCAATCAACATGCCGACAAAGCCAAAGACGGTGCCAAAGGCCGACAGGGCGAACAACAGCCACACCGGGTGCAGCCCGACCGATTTTCCGACCAGACGCGGGGTCAGGATGTTGCCCTCGACAAACTGCCCGATGCCAAAGATCGCAGCAACAATGCCGATCTGCACCCAATCGCCCCAGAACTGAAACAGAGCAAGGCCCACAGCCAAAGCCCCGCCAACCAGTGACCCGACATAGGGAATGAAGGTAATCGCCCCGGCAATCGCCCCGACAACCAGCCCGAACTGCAACCCCGCAGCCATCAGCGCCACCGCATAGAACGTGCCCAGCGACAGACAAACCGACACCTGCCCGCGCACGAACCCCGCCAGCACCGCGTCAATCTCGCGCGCCAGACGGCGAACGGTGGGGGCATGGTCCAACGGCAGCATCGCGTCGATCCGGGCCAGCATCCTGTCCCAGTCCAAAAGCAGATAGAACGACACCACCGGCACGACCACGATGAAGACCACCACCGAAATCACACCCAAAGCCGAGCTGATCAGCCCCTGCGCCAACTGCCCGCCCCGCGCCTGTATAGCGGCCCCGATTTCCGCCAGCGTCTGCCGGATGGTCGAGGTGCTGTCGGCAAGCGACGGAAACCGCTCCAACAGGAACCCCTGCAACCGCTTGGCAATGTCGGGGGCCGCATTCACCAGCGCGGTCAACTGGTTCACCAGCGTCGGGATCACCGCCAGCACCAGAAGGATCACCCCAAGCAGCGCCACCAGCGAAATGATCGTCGTCGCGGCGGTCCGGCTTAGCCCCATCCGCTCCAACCGGTCCGCCAGCGGGTCAAGGAAATAGGCCACGGCCCCGCCCACGATGAACGGCAACAGCACATTGCCCAGAAACCACAACAGGACCAGGAACACCGCCAGCGCGATCCCCCAATAGCGAAACTGGTCTTTGGTCGGCAGAGCCATCGCGCCATCCTTTGCTTTCGCCCCATATTGCTGCCCAAACCCCCGCGTGCAAGGGCGGTGACCAGCGAAAACCCGTTGTCAGCGCGCGCTTAGCCCCGCTGCGGTAAGCCTTGCGGCAATAGAGCTTGCCGTCAGAACCCGACAGATGACCGGCACCGGGGCATCCAGTCCCGGCTGAAGGTCCCGTCTCGGGGCCCTACCCAAAGGAAGATCATATGCAGAAACTTCTCCTTTCGCTTGCCCTGGCGACCCTTGCTCCGATGGCTGCTATGGCCATGCCGGCTGTCGGCGACATGGTCGGCACCGCTCCGGATGCCGTCAAGGCCGCGCTGGAAGCCGCCGGTTGCCCGGTTGACGAATTCGAAGCCGAAGACGGCAAGGTCGAAGCCGTCTGCACCGACGCCGCGACCGGCAAGGGCATGGAAGTCGCAATCGACCCGGCCACCGGTCTTGTGACCGAAATCAAGGCCAAAGACTGACATGGCATCCCCCCAGACCCGTTCGCACGTCACCCTCTGGGATCCCATCGTGCGGATCACCCATTGGGGCAGCGCAGGCATCGTCCTGACAAATGCCCTCATTACCAAGGGCGGCAGTGTTCCCCACGTCTACCTTGGCTGGGGTCTGATGGCGCTGCTTCTGCTGCGGCTGGTCTGGGGGGGACTTGGCCCGCGTGCGGCGCGGTTCTCGGCTTTCCCGCCGAACCCCGTCGCCGCCCTGCGCCACCTGCGCGATCTCGTCGCGGGGCGCGTTCGAGAATACCCCTCGCACAATCCCGCCGGGGCGCTCATGGTCTATGCTTTCTGGGCCATGCTTGCCTTGGTGGTCGCGACCGGACTGGTGATGACCGGCGGAGCAACACCGATGCAGGTGGCCCGGGACAAAGCAGCAGTTGAATCTGGTGACTGGAGCGTCTTGATAAAGGAAAGTGACGGCGAATCCTCCGGCGAAGACGAGGAAGGGTTTCGCGACGGTGCCGAGGAGGTCCACGAAGTGGCTGCAAATCTGCTCTTGTTCTTTGCGGCGCTGCATGTTGGCGCAGTCCTTTTGGAAAGCCGGGCGCTGCGGCGCAGCCTCGTTGCCCCGATGCTTTTGGGTGAACGGCGGAAATGACCGCCAAGCTCAAGTCACAAGGGGTCGGACAGCGTCAGACTCTGACGCTGTCGCTTTTCCTGCTGATCCAGACCGTCGGCATGGTCTTCTTTGTCGGCGACGTGATCAGCGATTTCCGCGAAAATCCCGCCTCTGTTCATTTCGTCTTCGAGGCGACAGTGACGGCGGCGCTAATTCTGGGCATCCTGTTTGGCACCGTCGAGCTTCGCCGCATGATCGAGCTTTTGCAGTCGCAGGAACAAGCGCTTGAGGTCGCCCGGGGGGCGTTGGGCGATGTCATCGACCGCCAGTTTCAGAACTGGGGCCTGACGCCTGCCGAGCGCGATGTGGGCTTCCTCGCGCTGAAAGGCCTTGATGTCGCCGAGATAGCCGAGCTTCGCGGGGCCGCCCAGGGCACCGTCCGCGCCCAGCTGACCCGCATCTACTCCAAGGCCGGCGTCTCGGGCCGGGCCCAATTCGCCGCGTTTTTCGTCGAAGACTTGCTCGGGCAGGGCGTGGCCTAGGTCGGGGCCTGCCCCGGCGCTTTCCAATGGCCTCTAACCCTCGGTCAACCTCGCTCCAGCCCCTTTGCCATTTCCTAACGAACGGTAAATGTCCACAGCCAAGCCATTGATATTGCTTGGCCTGAAAATCTGTCCAGCGTGGACAGTCGCTCGGCTTTTAATTTCACCTGACCAACGCCCATGTGACTGGCCTTTTCCTTCCATCCGGGTTTCATGGTGCGACCCTGAAACAACCCGAGACCCCCATGCTTCGCCCCCTTGCCGCCCTCCTCCTCCTGACCGCCGCCGCCCAGGCCGACACCGCCGACGGCGAGGCCCTGAAAGCGATGACCTGGGACCAGATCGTCGAAGAGGCCCAGGGTGGCACCGTCAACTGGTTCATGTGGGGCGGGGCCGACACGATCAATTCCTACGTCTCGGGCTATCTGGCCGACCGGCTGAAGGCCGAATATGACATCACCCTGAACCGCGTCCCGATCACCGACGCCGCCGATATCGTGAACCTGATCCTGTCGGAGAAAGAGGCCGGAGTGACCGATACCGGCACCGTCGACCTTATCTGGATCAACGGCGAGAATTTCCGCTCGATGAAGCAGGGCGAGCTGGCTTTCTGTGGCTATACTGGCCTTTTGCCGAACGATGCCCTGGTGAACTGGGACAACCCCGCCATCGCCAATGATTTCGGCGTCCCCGTCGATGGGTGCGAGGTGCCCTGGAACACCGTCCAGTTCGCCTTTGCCCACGACAGCGCCACCCTTGCCGAACCGCCCGCCGACATGGGCGCGCTGATCGACTGGATCAAGGCGAACCGCGGCAAGTTCACCTATCCCGCGCCGCCCGATTTCACCGGATCGGCCTTCCTGCGGCACGTCTTCATTTACGCGGCCGGGGGGCCAGAAAGCCTGCTTGGCCCCTTCGACCAGGCGAAATTCGACGAGACCGCAGCCAAGACCTGGGCGATCCTGAACGAGATCGAGCCGTTCCTGTGGCGCGAAGGCCAGACCTACCCGACCACGATCACCCAGCTGAACGAACTCTTCGCCAATGGCGAGGTCGCGATGACCTTCAACTACGACCCCGCCCAGTTCGGGATCGCCGTCGATGCCGGAACCTATGCCGACACCACCCGCAGCTTTGGCCTGTCTGACGGGACCATCGGCAACACCAACTACACGCTGATCCCGTTCAATTCGCCGAACAAGGCCGCCGCAATGGTGGTTGAAGACCTGCTGCTGTCGGGCGAGGCGCAGTTGGAAAAGGCGAAACCGCAGGTTTGGGGTGCTTCCCCGGCCATCGAGGTTTCCCGCACAACCCCAGACGTGCAGGCCGGGTTCGCGGGGATTGTCGGGCACCCGTCCGTCGTCCCGGCAGCCGAACTGGCCAAGGCTGCCCTGCCCGAATTGCAGGCGGACTGGCTGACGGCCATCGAAAAGGGCTGGCTGGAAAACGTCGGGAACTAGTAGCCGCTCAACGCTCCCTTCGGGCGCTTATCGCTGAGGGGGTGACCTTTCCCTGTGTCAGCGATGACCAGCCGAAGGCGCAGGAAGAGCGGCCCCTTGCCCCCTTTCCCCGCATGGCGCAATCTTGCCGCGACTTGGAAAAGGCCGAATGTGACCGACCGCCGCCGCATCTTCCTTCTGCTTGCGCCCGCGCTTTTGATCCTGGGCGGTTTGTTCCTTGGCGGGCTTGGCCTCACGGTCCTGCGGTCGCTGCGCTATATGCCGGCGCTTGGTCTGACCGTGCCCGACCTGTCCGCCTATCGGGCCGTCTTCGCCTCGCCCGGATTTCTAGCCTCTCTGACCTTGTCACTTTGGATCGCGACGGCATCGACCCTGATCGCGGCCAGCCTTGCGCTTGGCGCGGCCCTGCTTTTGCGGCAAAGCTTTCCGGGCCGCAGCGTCATCAGCTTCCTTGTCCAGTTGAACCTGACCGTGCCGCATATCGTCGGCGCAATCGGAATCCTGTACCTTTTTTCGCAATCCGGGGCCTTTGCCCGCCTTGCCCATGCCGCCGGGCTGATCGCCGCACCGGGGGAGTTTCCGGCGCTGACCCATGACTCGTTCGCCATCGGCATCATCCTGCTTTACGTCTGGAAAGAGCTGCCCTTCATCACGCTTGTCCTTTTGGCAAACCTGCAAGGCATTGGCGAAGATTACGAATCTGTCGCCCGATCCCTTGGCGCGACGCGCTGGCAAAGCTTTCGCCATGTGCTTTTGCCCCTGCTTGCCCCCGGCCTCATCGCGGCCTCGGCATTGGTATTCGCCTTTGCCTTTGGCGCCTATGAAGTGCCGCTGGTGTTGGGGGCCAGCAGCCCGAAGGCACTGCCGGTTCTGGCCTGGCAGGCCTATACCGACACCGATCTGTCGACCCGGCCCAAGGCGATGGCGATGGCTGTCGTTATTGCTGGGATCGGGCTTGGCCTGTTGCTGCTTGGCTTTCGCACCCTGCGCCGCGGGGGTCCCAATGCGCGGTGAGCGGTGGAGGCTGATTGCCGGGGTCGCCCTTGCCGCCTGGCTGATCCTACCCTTCCTGCCCTTGGCGATCTGGTCGGTCGCGCATGGCTGGCGGTTTCCCGACCTTTTGCCGCAAGAGCTTTCGTCCAAGGCCTGGGCCTATGCCCTGTCCGCCCGCGCGGGCGTGCTGGACAGTTTCGCCCTGACCGCTGGCATCGCCCTTGCCACCACCTGCCTTGCGGCCCTGATCGGTGTGCCTGCCGGGCGGGCGCTTGCGCTTTACCAGTTTCGAGGCAAGGGGCTTGTCACCTTGCTGCTGCTGGCCCCGGCGATGCTGCCAAGCCTTGCCGTGGTCTTTGGCCTGCACGGGGTGTTCCTGCGTCTGGGCCTTACGGGCACGGTCAGCGGGGTGATCCTTGCCCATCTTGTCCCGGTTCTGCCCTATATGACGCTGGTCATGGCCGCGGTCTTTTCCGGCTTTGACACCGATTTCGAAGCGCAGGCCCGGTCACTTGGGGCCACGTCTTTGCAGACATTCCGCACTGTCACCTTCCCCGCCATCCTGCCCGGCCTGCTGACCGGCGCACTGTTCGCTTTCCTCGTGTCCTGGTCGCAGTATCTGCTGACGCTGGCCATCGGTGGCGGGCGGGTGCAGACGCTGCCCCTGCTTTTGTTCAGCCAAAGTAGTGCGGGGCGCAATGACCTGACGGCGGCGATTGCCCTGCTGTATATCCTGCCGGGCCTTCTGATCCTGATCGTCACGGCGCGGCAGGTCACCGGGCGTGGGGCGGCACTGGCAAGGGGGCTTGGCGGATGACCACGCTTTCGCTTTCCGGTCTGAGAAAGTCCTTTCCGGGTGCAGCGACCCCGGCCTTGCAGGACCTTGCGCTTTCGGTCGAAAGCGGCGCGCTGACAGCACTTCTGGGGCCTTCGGGCTGTGGCAAGACAACCACGATGAAGCTTGTCGCGGGGCTGATCCAGCCGGATGCCGGGGATATCAGACTGGACGGGCAGTCGATCCTTTCGCTTCCGCCTGAACGGCGGGATGTGGCGATGGTCTTTCAAAATCCGCTGCTGTTCCCGCATCTTACTGTCGCTGGAAACATCGGTTTTGGCCTGCGTATGCGCGGCATTGCCCCCCGGAAAATCGCGGAAGAGGTCGAAGAAATCCTTGTCCGCGTGCGGCTGCAGGGTTTGGGCGACCGCTTTCCGACGGCGCTTTCGGGCGGGCAGCAACAACGCGCGGCGCTGGCCCGCGCCTTGATCCTGCGGCCGAAGGTTCTGCTTCTGGACGAGCCGCTTTCCAACCTTGACGCCGGTTTGCGAGATGAGATGCGCAGCCTGATCCGCAAACTCCAACGCGAAACCGGGATCACCACGCTGGTCGTGACCCATGATCAGGCCGAAGCGGTGGCGATTGCCGACCAGATCGCACTGATCCTTGAGGGCCGCGTCGCCCAACACGGCCCGCCGCAGGATTTCTATCAGCGGCCCGTGTCGCTGGCGGTGGCGCGGTTCTTCGGCGGGGTGAATTTCCTGCCGGGGAAAGTGGCGGGCAGTGCTTTCCAGTCGGCGCTTGGGGCGTTGCCTTTGCCCTTTGATCGTGCCGATGGGCCGGGCATCCTGACCATCCGGCCCGAAGCGCTGCGCCTTGGGCCCGGTCCTGCGGCGATGATGGCAAAGGTGGTGGACAGCAGCTTTCTGGGCACCCAAAGCCGGGTTGGCGTCACCATTGCGGGCATCCGGCTTGAGGCCCTTGTCGCCCCGGAAACCGCACGTGCCCTGACCCCCGGCACAAGCATCGGCGTGACCCTGCCACCCGATGCGCTGTGGGTCTTGCCACCCGATGCGCTGTGGGTCTTGCCGCCGGATCAGGCGGGCGTATCGCCCGACATCAGCACGGCCTGAGCCCGGCCCGCATGTTTGGCCGCGTAAAGCGCGCGGTCCGAGGCGGCCATGATCTGCGCTGCATCCGGGGCCCGCAAATCCGTTGACCGGACGATGCCGATACTGCCAGAGACCTGACAGGGCTTGCCTTCAAACTCCATCGCGTGCGAGACGCGGGTGATGATCCGGGCGGCGATGGTCTGCAGGGTCTGCGCTTCGGTCCGGCCGGGCAGGATGATCACGAATTCATCGCCCCCGATCCGCGCGGCGCAGTCTTCAGCCCGGATCTGTTCGCGCAGGATGCGGCCCACGGTTTCCAGCACGAAATCGCCCGCCGCATGGCCCAGCGTGTCATTGACCGCCTTGAAGAAATCAAGGTCCAGATGCATCAGCCCGAAGGGCGCCCGTGCCGCACAAAGCCGCTCCAGCACCAGATCGGCGGCGCGGCGGTTGCGCAGGCCGGTCAGGGGATCGGTCAGCGCCTCTTCCTCGGCCTGAAGGCGCGCGCCTTCCAGCCGCAGGTTCAGCCCGCGCAATTCATGCGTGACGGCGGCGTTCGCTTCGGCCAGATACAAAAGCTCCATCGCCAAGTCGGTCGCGGCGAAATCGGCATCGGTCAGGGAAAATTCGCGCACGGCGGCGATCAGGTCGATGCCGAAGGTCAGGTTCAAAAGGACCGGCCCATCTGGCCCCAGGCGCTGCCCCAGCCCCCGCAGGGTGACGTTGCGCTTGTGGCGCGGGGCAAGGCGGAACCGGTTCGCCGCCCGGTCCAGAACGTCAGACATCTTGCCAGCCCCGCCCGGCGCGCGCACTTCGAACAGATCCTCGAACCGTGCGCCAAGGGTGGGAATCCCATCAAGCACCCGCTGCAAAGTGGGACCGACGCTAAGAACCCGGTCTTCGGCGTCCAGCAACAGATGCATCGGCATGAAACGCGACAGGGCTTCGATCCCCAGCCGGATTTCCTGTCCGGACATATCATGCATCATTCGCGCCGCTCCGGTCTGGAGAGGTCGAACCGACGGCCACTGGCATGGGCGCGGTCAAGCACCTGCACGGCAATCCGGTCGCGACCTTCGGCCTCGATCAGGCAAAGTGCGCCGTAATCGTCGGCCATCGCGGTCAACATGCCGACCAGCACCCGCTGCACCCCTTTGATCCGCGAAGCGCATTCGACGCTGAAATGATCCGGCGCGGTTTCCGTCAGGCTGACCTCGGGAAGTTCAAGCCCCGGCATCGCCAGCCGTGCGCGACCCGGCGCTTCCTCCAGCGAATGCAGGAAGTCGACAAAGCTTGGCCCGCCAAAACGCAAGAGCCTGCGAACACCCTCATGGCCAGGGCTGGTCACCATATAGGTCCCCATGTCTTCCCAAATTGTGTCGACGGACCTCCCCAATTCTTGGGCTGCATTTTCGGCAACCCGGTCCGCCATGCCGGGATCATAACGCAACATCGGTTCAAATGTATCATTTTTCAGCGTGGCCCGCCGACAGATCGCCAACCAGACGGGTTGCCCGAACGTATCGCGGACATATCCCTGCAAGGATCGCAGCAGCAGTGCATCCATCGTCTGGCCCAACCTGAACTTTTGCGGCGACCCTAAGGCAGAAGCGTTAACAAATCGCCCGCGGTCACGGCAGGATCATCAGCCCGTCCGAACCCGTGCCAAGCTGGTTCATCTGCACCGCAGTGACCGGCGGCGGCGTCTTGCGATAGCTTTCCATCAGGCGTTGCGCGGCATCGGCGTCAATCATCCGTCCGTCAGGCCGCGTGGCAGCCCGGTATTGCGCAACCCCTTGCTGATCAAGGTAAAGCCCGGCGATTTCGGTATAGTCGGTGCTGCGTTCCAGAAACAGCATCGCCTCTTCGCCGGGAATGGCGGGCAGAAGATCGGCCACCACCATAAGACAACGCGCCTGACCGTCGGGCAGGGGTTGACTGCAGACCTGCAGCCAGTCCTGCAATTGATAGTCGTCCACCGCAGGCAAAAGCGTGTCTCGGGTGCCGGCCGCAGTTGCGGGCTGCAGCGCCAGCACGGCAGCAAGATCGGCGACAAGCGCCGCGCGGTCCGGCATCGGATCGGTCGTCTCGCCCGCCAGACGGCGCGCAAGGGCCTCTTGCCCCGGTTCCTTGGCAAGCGTCGCGAACTTGTCCAGAACCTCTGCCCCCGGCTTGCCCCATCTGCCAATAGCATAGGGATCAAGCGCATCCGCCGACAGACGCCCGTCAAGGTACCGCGCAAGCTGGTTTTCGGCCGAAATCCGTTCGGCGTTCAGGACCGGGGTCAGCCAAAGGGCGGCCAAGCCTATGGCCACCAGAACCATCACCAGATTGCCCTGCCGGATCCGTTCCATCCAGCCCGCACCGCGCAGCACCGCCTGCGCATAGATCAGCCCGTACCCAAGGCCAAGCCCGCCAACCAGCGCGAAAAACACCCGGCCCGGCGTCCAGCCATGCTGGCCGACGCGCAGCCAGATCGCCCACAGCGCCAATCCGGCAAAGATCGGCAGGATCAGCGACATCGCCTGTGCTGATCGGATCAGGGCAGGGTTTTTCACCGCCTCGGCATCACTTTGATCAACGACGATCGAGGTCAGGGTGATCCCGGCCCCAACCATGATCAACAACAGCATCGCTGGGGACAGACCACCCGTCAGCCCGTCAATCCCCCGGATCGGCAGGGCCACCAGAAAGATCGCCATGACCGCCAGCACCACCGGCAGGAACAGCCGAAACAGGCGCAGAAGAACATAGGGCGAGGCGACTTCGGTAAGGTCATGAATCACCGCCATGCCAAGGCCCAATGCCGCGCCGCTGATCATCATGATGGCAAGCTCATGACCGATCAGCCGCTCAATCACGGTGATGCCGACGATTTGCAGCACCTGATCCGACAGGAAGATCACCAGCCAGACCAGGCCGGTAAAGGTCAGGGCAGCGGTCAGGCGCAGGGCGATGGACCAGGCCTCAAGGAACAGCACGGGATAGTCGTTCCAGCGGCTTTTCCCCGCAGCGACCAGAAAGGGCACGGGCAAGGTCGCCACAGCAAGACCGGCAAGGCTGGGCAGTGGGGTCTGGAAAAACTGATCCACCGTCGCAAACCGCAGCCCCGTCAGCCAGACAAGGCCGCCTGCGATCACGGCAAGGCCAAGCGCACGGGGCAGGGCCCGCCACAGGCCAAGCGGCCCTGCCATCGCCAGAAGCGCCCCGAACAGCGTCAGGATCAGGCCGGACAGGACAAGCGCCGTGTATTCGCTGATCTGCCCCTGATCCATGGCATCGACGGTCCACCACATAAGGCAGGCCCCCAAGGCAGTTGCCAGGGAAAGCTCAAGTCGCGCTGCGATCTGGCGTTGCATCATCCGTCTCCTTCATGCCCTGTCGCCGCTGCCAGGACCGGTCCTGCCACTGGCAATCCTCGCGATTTCCGGCCCATTGCCAAGCCTGACCTTTCCCGCCAAGGTCGCCCGAAACGACAAGGACACCCGATGACCCACAAGATACGCCCCTTGCGGCAGACGGACGAGGCCGAATGGCGCAGGCTTTGGACCGACTATCTGGCCTTTTACAAGACCACAGTGCCGGAAGCGGTCTATCAATCGACCTTCGCGCGGCTTCTGGGCGATGACCCGCAGGATTTCAGCTGCTTGGTGGCCGAAGGCGACACCGGGCTTCTGGGCCTGACACATTACCTTTTCCACCGGCACGGCTGGAAGATCGAAAACACCTGCTATCTGCAGGACCTTTTCGTTGATCCCGCAGCGCGGGGCACCGGTCTGGGCCGCGCCCTGATCGAGGCCGTCTATGAAAAGGCCGATGCAGCGGGCGCGCCTTCGGTCTATTGGCTGACGCAGGACTTCAACCACGAAGCGCGCCTTCTTTACGACCGGATTGCCAAGGTGACCCCGTTCATCCGCTATATCCGCGGATAGGGGGCGTCCGCCCACCGTTCCGACCTAGTCCTGCAGCGTCCGCAGGTATTCCGCGATTGCGACCAGCCGCACCGGCGTCGGGGTCGCGATCCCGTCGCCGCCGTCATAGGGTACAAGGTCACCCTGCAACAACGGCCCGAACTGCGGCATCGGCGAGGTTCCGTTATGCCCGCCAGTATAGCCCCAGATCTTGGCCATCACCCGCGTACCTGGAAAGACGCCTTTGTTGCGCGCCGAAAGGCCGGTCAGATCGGCAGGCTTGCGGTCCAGCCCCGCCGCCGCCTCGCCATCGCCCTTCCCCGAGGTGCCGTGGCAGGCCGCGCAGAACGTGGTAAAATCCTCGGCGCCGGTCGGTTCATCCCGGTCCACACAGGCCGCCAAGGCCAGAGGTAACGCAATCCAGCCAAAACGCATGTCCAGCCTCCGTTTTCGACACCAGTTCAGATCGGGCCGTCTCTGGCCTTGATCTAGGTCACCTGCCCGGCCGCAAGCCGGACCACCCGGTCCATCCGCGCGGCAAGGTCAAGATTGTGCGTGGCGATCAGCGCCGAAAGCCCGGTCTGCCGCACCAGATCCATCAACACGCCAAAGACCTGATCCGACGTGCCGGGGTCAAGGTTCCCGGTGGGCTCATCAGCCAGCAAAAGCTTGGGCGCATTGGCCAGAGCACGGCAGAAGGCGACCCGTTGCTGTTCGCCACCCGAAAGTGCCGCAGGCCGGTGATCCGCCCGCGCTGCAAGGCCAACCTGATCCAGCAGACCGCGCGCCCGTGCCTCGGCCTCGGCCTTGGTCGCGCCGTTGGCCAGTTGCGGGATCACCACGTTTTCCAGCGCGCTGAATTCCGGCAGCAGGTGGTGGAACTGATAGATGAAGCCCACCTCGTTCCGCCGCGCTTCGGTCCGCGCGCGATCCGACAGCCCGCCCATCTCGCGCCCGTCCAGCCGCACGGTCCCGCTGTCTGGCACGTCCAGAAGACCCGCGATGTGCAAAAGCGTCGATTTCCCCGCGCCGGATGGGGCAACCAGCGCCACAACCTCGCCCTGCGCGATGGTAATGGACGCGCCACGCAGGACCATGACCTCGGACGGCTTCCCCCGGTTATAGCCCTTTTCGATCCCCGCAAGCTCCAGCATCGGTTCACTCATAGCGCAGCGCCTCGACCGGGTTCATCCGCGCCGCACGGCGGGCGGGCAGCAAGGTGACGACAAAGGACAGACCCAGCGACAACACGACCGCCGACATCACATCGCCAAACTGCAGTTTCGCGGGCAGGAAATAGATGCCACGGATCGACGGGTCCCAGACATCCGCCCCGTTCAGCCAGTTGATGAAGCCCATGATCTGATCAATGTTCAGGGCCGTGAGGCAGCCCAAGGCCACCCCGGCAATCGTGCCGATGACTCCAGTAAACGCGCCGCAGATGAAGAAGACCCGCAGGATCGAGCCTTCGGTCAACCCCATCGTCCGCAGGATGCCGATATCGCGGCCCTTGTTCTTGACCAGCATGATCAGGCCCGAAACGATGTTCATCGCCGCGATCAGGACCAGGATCGACATGATCACGAACATCACGTTGTCCTCGATCGTCAACGCCCGCAGATAGGCGCCGGAACTGTCCTTCCAGGTCCAGGGCGCCGCCGAAGGCCCCGCCGCCGAAAGGATCGCATCGGCATAGCTTTCCACTGCATCCGGGTCTTCGACCATCACCTCGATCTCGTCCGCCGTGCCTTCCTTGTTGAAAAAGGACTGCGCTTCGACCAAAGGCAGGTAGATCCGCGTCGAGTCGATGTCATAGCGCCCGGCGGTGAAGATATAGACCACCTCGTAAGCCTTGACCCGGGGCGTCGTGCCCATCGCAGTCTTCACCCCACTGGGCGAGATCAGGCGCACCTTGTCGCCGACCGTCACCCCAAGTTCCCGCGCGACACCCGCACCAAGCGCCACGCCGTCGGGAAACCGGGCCAGATCGCCAAGCGCATCCGCGCCCTTGCCTACACGGGGGATCGTGGCCAGATTTTCCGGCAGGATGCCATAAACCTCGGCCCCAGTGGTGTCTTCGCCGTCCGAGACCATGACCTTAGCCCGGATCAGGGGTGCGGCACGGGTCACTCCGGGAACCTTCCGGATCGCCTCGGCAACTGCGTCCGGGGCGGTAAAGCCGTGGATCAGTTGGCCATCCTCGCCGATCTCGCCGGTGGAATAGATCGTCACATGGGCATTCGCGCCCAGGATCGTGTCGACGAATTCCGCCCGGAACCCGGCCCGGACCGCCATCGTCAGGATCAGCGCAAAGACCGCCAGAGTGATGCCGATCAGGCTGATCCAGGTCATGACACTGACCCCGCCCTCGGCCCGCCGCGCGCGCAGATAGCGCCAGGCGATCATGAATTCAAAACCTGCGAAAGGTGCCGTTGTTCTTGCCATCTGCCCTGCCCGTTTGATTGGGGCCTTTCTTGCCGGGCAACCTGCGGGACAGGGGCGGAAAGGTCAAGGCAAAGGGAAGTGATCCCCATTCAACCGTCTTTGGCAGGATTTCGCCATGGCCCAAGAGCGTCGCAGAATGCGATCACAAGGTCGTGTATCCCTAACCTTGACCCGTTCAGGGTGCAGGTCTATCCGAATTGCGTTGTCAACCAAACCTAACCATTGAGGATTGCCATGCGTATCGCACTGAATCTGATCGCCATTGCCGCCGTTGGTTTCCTTGCCGCTTGCGGCGAAGAGGGCTGCACCAACGAAGAAGCCATGAAGAAATCGACTGACCTTTCCGCCAAGCTGCAGGAAATGGCCGCCACCGATCCGGCCAAGCTGGCCGAACTGGCCCCGAAAGTGCAGGAACTTGCCACCAAGGCCTCGGGTACGGGCGATGACCTGCAAGCCGCCTGCAAGGCCATGGACGAAATGATGGCCGAACTGTCGAAGTAAGTCGCCGCCGCTTCGGCCTTGGGCCGGGGTGGTTGTGAAGACAAGGGTGTGGGCCGGGCGAAGACTGCCTGGCCCACCCTTCGGAGCAGATCGAAGACCACGCCCGCCACCCTCGCCCGGATGCCAAAAGGGCAGGGCGGGGTGGCGTTGCCGCTTCCCGCTGGAAATGCCTGCCTTTGAAGACGGGACGCATTTCCCGACCTTTGAACCGGCCTTGCGCATCCCGGTGTCCGCAAAGGTCAGGTTCGACGACGTGTTGACCGGCCAAGAGGATATTTCCCATGAAACTTGCCCGCTACACCGCCTATGCCGGCCCCGAGTCGATTGTCATCGACGACGTCCCGGTTCCCGCCCCCGGTCCGGGCGAAGTGCTGGTCCGCGTTCGGGCTGCCCCGGTCACAGCAGGCGATGCCCGGCTGCGGTCGGGCAAGGTGCCGCGTGGCCTTGGGGCCATGCTGCGGCTGGCGATCGGCCTGCGCCGTCCCCGCGTCGCCCCCGGTTGGGCCTTCGCGGGCGAGGTTGCGGGCTTGGGCGCGGGGGTCACGGCCTTTCGAACCGGCGACCGGGTCTTTGGGGTCGTAGGCTTCAAGGGCGGTACCCATCGCGAGTATCTGACAATCCCCGCCGATGGGCGCATCCTGCCGCTGCCCGAAACCCTTGGCTTCAATGAGGGGGCCGCCTTCTTCTTTGGCGGGCTGACCGCTGCGGAATTCCTGATCGACAAGGCACATCTTGCCTGCGGTGAGCATCTTCTAGTCGCCGGGGCCACGGGGTCGGTCGGCGGGGCGGCGGTGCAGATCGGACGGCACCTTGGCGCGCGGGTTTCGGCGACGGCTTCGCCCGCGAACCACGCGCTGGCCCGCGCCCTTGGGGCCGAAACGGTGACGGATTATCGTGACGCGGCTCCTCCCGGCCCGTTCGACGTCATCCTGGACGTGATGGGCGGCCTTGGCTGGCGCGGGGCAAAGGGAATCCTTGCGCCCAAAGGTCGGCTTGCCCTGATCACCGCCGACCTTCCCGCCATGCTGGGCGCGGCCCTCTTGCCGCATGGTCACGGGCGGCGGGTGATTACCGGCACCAGCCCGGAAACCCGCGCAAAGATGGAACGTCTGGTAAGCCTTCACCTGGCCCAAGGCTACACCCCGGCTGTTGGACAGGTCCTGCCCTTTGCCATGCTTGCCGAGGCCCATGCGATTGCCGAAAGTTTCCACAAACCTGGCAATCTGGTGGTGGTGATGGAGTAAGCGGGGGCAAGTTGCAGGCCCGCGCCCCCCGCATCAGGCAGACCCCCGTCTGGATCGCCAGCTTCGCAAGACCGCCGCCACGTCACCGACCCCGTCCGCGGCAATCGGCGCACTTTCGCCATGGTGCGCAGCGACTAGGATGGCGGACATAGGGAATTGCATGATGAAGATCCTTGTTCTTGGCGGCTATGGTGTCTTTGGCGGCAGACTTGCCCAACTTTTGAAGGACGATCCCGGCCAGACCCTGATCCTTGCCGGTCGCGACGGGCAAAAGGCCCGCGCTTTTGCCGAAACCCTTGGCGGGGTAGCGAAAGTCCTGCCCTTGGCGCTTGACCGCAGGGATATCGTAGCGGCCCTGGCCCAGCACCGGCCCGATCTGGTTGTCGATGCCTCGGGCCCGTTTCAGGCCTATGGCGATGACCCCTATCTGGTCCCGAAAGCCGCGATTGCCGCGCGGGTGCCCTATCTTGACCTCGCCGACGGGGCGGATTTCGTGGCCGGGATCGGCGCGCTTGATGCCTCGGCCCGGGCCGCCGGGGTCTTTGTCCTGGCCGGGGTCTCCAGCTTTCCGGTCCTGACCGATGCTGTCCTGACCGCGATGGAACAGCATCTGCAGGTGACCGAGCTTGTCGGCGGCATCGCCCCCTCACCCTATGCCGGGGTGGGCAAGAACGTGCTTCGCGCCGTTCTGGGCTATGCCGGCGCGCCGGTCCGGTTGTGGCGGCAGGGCAAGCCCGCAACCGGGATCGGGTTGGGTGACAGCCGGATTGCGACGGTCGCCGTGCCGGGCAAGGTCCCGCTGCATCCTTTGCGCTTTTCTCTGGTCGATGTGCCCGACCTGCGTGTCATTCCCGCAGCCCATCCCGGCCTGCAAAGCCTGTGGATCGGGGCCGCGCCGCAACCGCGCGTTCTGCACCGGCTTCTGACCCTGATCGCGCTTGCCCGCGCCAGACTGCGCCTGCCCTCATTGGCCCCGCTGACGCCGCTTGCCCATTGGCTGCTGAACCTGCACCCGATGGGCGAACATCGCGGCGGCATGTTCCTTGCGGCACAGGGGCTGCGTGACGGCCAGCCCGCCAGCCTGTCCTGGCACCTGCTGGCCGAAGGCGATGACGGCCCCCTGATCCCGTCGATGGCCGTGGCGCTGCTTGTCGGCAAGATGCAACAGGGTCAGACCCAGAACCCCGGCGCCCGGGCCGGGATCGGCAGCTTGACGCTGGACGACTATGCGACCGCCTTTGCCGGGCGGTCCATCCTGACCGGCTGGCGCAGGGACATGCCGATCGAGCCGTATCCCCGTGCCCTTGGCCCGGTCTTTTCCGATCTTCCCGCACAGATGCAGACCCTGCACCACCCCGGCAAACACGCGGTCTGGACCGGTCGGGCAGATGTGACGCGCGGCAAGGGCCCGCTAGCCCCGCTGGTCGCCACCCTGTTCCGCTTTCCGAAAGTCGGACAGGATCAGCCGGTCGAGGTGACCTTCACCACCGATGCGCAGGGTCGCGAAACCTGGGCCCGGCGGTTTGGGGCACGCCTCATGCGATCCACGCAAGAGGCTGGCACTGACCGTGACGAAGCCCTGATCGTCGAACGCTTCGGCCCCTTTCGCTTTGGCCTTGCGCTGGATTGGGACGGCACCCGCCTGCAGATCATCCCCCGCCGCTGGGGGATCGGTCGCCTGCCGCTGCCGCGTTTTCTGATGCCCCACGGCCCCGCCTGGGAAGAGGTTAAGGACGACCGCTTCCGCTTTCACGTCGAAATCATCCTGCCGCTGATCGGCCCTGTCGTGCGATACGAGGGCTGGCTGAGGCCCGCTTCTGCGGGCGGCTGACGGGCAGGGCGCGTTCAAGCCAATTGACAGGGTCTCGGGATCGAAGGGGTCACAAGGGCGCCCCGATCCCAAGCCCCAACATCCCCTGCGGTTCGCTTGACTTTGCCGGAAAACCCCATCCAAAATTTCAAGAAATGACCGGAGACCATTTGATGACAAGAATTTATAAACAGTCGTTGGCCTATTTCCTAGCGTCCCTTCCCGCCTTGATTGCGTTTGCGACAGTCATCGAGGTGGCGCTGTGGACCCTGCAGCCAAAGTCGGAAACGTCGGTCTCATTCGTCGCGTTGACCATTGTCGCCTATTACTTCCACCGGCATTTCCTTTTCGGCGAGGCACTGACTTTCCGCGCGCCGAAAATGCAGCCGGGGGTGCCACCGATCAAGTTCGGCTGGTTCATCCTCATAAGCGCCGGATTGATCTTTGTTCCGGTCGGTATCGCGCTGGTCCTGGCCTTCGGCGTTGCAGATCGAACGTCGCCTGAGGTCGTTATCCTGGTGCTCTTGCCGGTCTACTTGCTGGCACTTTCCCTGTTCGGGACGGCCCTTCCCGCCATGGTGGCGCGGGATGGCAGCTACCGGATATCGCAGGGGGTTAGCGTTGCTCTCCCGACAATGTGGCGGCTTGTCCTTGGCCCTGGACTGGTTGGGGCGGCGTTGCTTGGGGCGGCCCTTTTCGCGGCCAAGGGCCTCGACTCGGTGATTTCCGGCCCGGAAAGCTTGATGATCCTTGCCCTCTAAATCCTGATCCGAACCACAGGATTTCTGCCCACGATCCTGGCGGTCGCAGTCCTTTGCGAGATGTATCGCAAGACCAGGCCAGAGCCCCGCATGTCGCAGGGCACCGGCCCGGCAGATCAGACGCCGGCGTAGATCTGCGCGATCCGGTCGACAGCGGCTGCGGGCGACATTTCTTCACTGGTCCCGGTGCGGCGGCTTGTCAGTTCCACCACCCCATTGGCCAGCCCGCGCGGGCCGACGGTGATCCGCCAGGGCAGGCCGATCAGGTCCATCGTCGCGAACTTCGCCCCGGCGCGTTCGTCGCGGTCATCGTAAAGGGCTTCCAGCCCCTTCGCGGCCAGAGCCTTGTAAAGCCCCTCACAGGCAGCATCCGCCGCTGAATCGCCCTGCTTCAGGTTCACGATACCGACCGGGAACGGCGTCACGCCTTCGGGCCAGATGATCCCCTTGTCGTCGTGGCTGGCCTCGATGATCGCGCCCAGAAGACGGGAAACGCCGATGCCGTGCGAGCCCATCTCGACCGGAACCTTGCCGCCGTCAGCGGTGGTGACCTCGGCCCCCATACTGGCCGAATACTTGGTCCCGAAATAGAAGATCTGCCCGACCTCGATCCCGCGGCCGACCTTGCGGTGGGCTTCCGGAACCTGGTCAAAGACCGCCTGATCGTGGGTTTCATCGGTGCGGGCGTAAAGGGTGGTGAACTCCTTGCAGACATCGGCGACCTGGGTCCGGTCATCATAGTCGATGTCGCGCTGACCCAGTTTCAACCCGGTCACCCGGTCATCGTAGAAAACCTCGGACTCGCCCGTCTGGGCCAGCACCAGGAATTCATGCGTGTTGTCGCCGCCGATGGGACCACTGGCCGCCCGCATCGGAATGGCCGTCAGGCCCATGCGCTCATAGGTCCGCAGGTAGCTGACCATGTGGCGGTTGTAGGCGTGCAGGGCCGAATCTTTGTCGACGTCGAAGTTGTAGCCGTCCTTCATCAGGAACTCGCGTCCCCGCATCACCCCGAACCGGGGCCGCATCTCGTCGCGGAATTTCCACTGGATGTGATACAGGGTCAGCGGCAGGTCCTTGTAGGAGCTGACATGGGCGCGGAAGATGTCGGTGATCATCTCTTCGTTGGTGGGGCCGAACAGAAGTTCCCGCTTCTGGCGGTCGGTGATCCGCAGCATCTCCTCGCCGTAATCGCCATACCGGCCGGATTCCTTCCACAAGTCGGCGGGCTGGATCGTGGGCATCAACAGGGGGATGTGACCGGCCCGGATCTGTTCCTGATGGACGATCTCTTCGATCCGGCGCAGGACCCGGTAGCCGAGCGGCAGCCAGGAATAGATCCCCGCCGCCTGCTGCTTGATCATCCCGGCCCGCAGCATGTAGCGGTGCGAGACGATCTGGGCCTCGGCGGGGTTTTCCTTGAGGACGGGGAGGAAGTAGCGGGAGAGACGCATCTGGGGGCCTGCCTGAAAAGGGTTCCCCGGTTTCCTAGCGGGTCGGGGGCTGGCAGGCAAGCGGGGGAAAAGTGTCCACGCTGGACAGATGAGACGGCCCCAATGATTTCAAGGGGATGGTTGTGGACGTTAACCGGATAGTAAGGATTGGGAATCTCGGCTGTCATTCCCGCGCAGGGGGGGAGCGGTGGGGATGCTTGGAAACTGGGTCTCCGCTTTCGCGGGGATGACAGGGCCTGAACGATGGAGGCGGTGCGATGTAGCGCACCCGACAGGTCGAGAGTGCCTTGACGCTGTGTGTCCGCTTCCCGCGCTATGCCGCCACGCAGCACGGTCAGGTTGTCGCTGGAATGCAGGTGGTTCGTCACATTGCCGCCGGACGTTGCCGGGGAGTCCTATCCGGCAGAACCGGTTTAGGGCGCGTGACTGTGGGCGGGCAACGTGGGCAGATTGCCCACCCTACGGGGCGCGCGGGCGATGGCGGGGGGTAGAGGTAGATGGGCGATCTGCCCACGTACCGCGACCCCTGCACCTTAGAAATCGGTCGGTGCGCCGCCCTCTTGCTTGCGCTTGGCGACGAAGCGGCGGAGTTCTTCCTGGTGGTCGCCGTTCATCGGTGGGGCTTCGAATTCCGCCATGATCTGCTTGTAGATCCGGTGCGCGCGTTCCGTGGTCCAGACCGACCCATCCAGTTGCCAAGCCTCATAATTGCGCCAGTCGCTGGCGATGGGGGCATAGAAGGCGTGCTGATAGCGGTCCTGCGTGTGCTGGATGCCGAAGTAGTGGCCCGAGGGGCCGACCTCTTTGATGGCGTCAAAGGCGAGGTCGTCGTCGGTGGTGGCGAAGGTCGCTTCCTCGAAATAGCGCTGGATCATCTGCAGGACCTCGCAGTCCATGATGAATTTCTCGGGGCTTGCGATGAGGCCGCCCTCAAGCCAGCCCGCGGCATGGTAGACCATGTTGGTCTGGCTTTGCACCGCCGACCAGAGCGAGTTCGAGGTTTCCCACATCGCCTGCCCGTCCGGCACGTTTGCCGCACAGACACCAGAGGCGCGCATCGGCACGCCGTAGAAACGCACCAGCTGCCCCGTCATCTGCGTCGCGCGCATGTATTCGGGCGTGCCAAAGGCGGGCGCGCCGGATTTCATGTCGACGTTACTGGTGAAGGTGCCTATCCCGACCGGGCAGCCGGGGTTGATGTATTGCAGAAGGACCACGGCGGCGAGCGCCTCGGCAATCGACAGGGCCACGGCACCCGACATGGTGACCGGGGCCATCGCCCCCGCCAGCGTGAACGGCGTGACGATCACCGGCTGGCCACGGCGGGCCAGGCGCATGGCACCGTCCAGCATCGGGAAGTCGTGCTTCAGCGGTGAGACCGAGTTGATGTTGGTGTACATCCGCGGCTTGGCCTTGAATTCCTCATCCGTCAGCCCGCCCGCGATGCGGACCATTTCCATCACATCCTCGACCCGTTCCGCGCCAAGGGAATAGGCGTGGCAGACCTTGTCGGTCAGGGTCAGCTTTTCATAAAGGCAGTCCAGATGGCGGACGGACGGATGGATATCGATCGGTTCGACCGGATAGCCGCCCGCGACATGGATGCAGTTGAAGTACTGCGTCAGTTTCATGAAATCCTTGAACGTCTCGAAATCGCCCGAGCGTTTGCCGCGTTCAAGGTCCCAGGAATTCGGCGGCGAGGAGACGTTGACAAACACCATGTGCTTGCCGCCGATGATCAGTTCACGTTCGGGGTTGCGCGGGGTGATCGTGAATTCGGACGGGGCCTTGCCGACCATCTCCATCACGAAATCTTCGTCCATGCGGACATTGGTGCCGTTGATGATGCACCCGGCCTTGCGCATGATTTCCAGCGCTTCGGGGTTCAGGAATTCGATGCCAATGTCGCGCAGGATGCGCATGGCGGTCTTGTGGATGCGCTGAACGCCGTCGGCATCCAGAGGTTCGGTCGGCTTGTCGGGGTTGACCGGAATGCGCCAGGGCATCTGGTCGACGGCAGCCGTCCCGGCCCGATCCTTCATGCCCGCCCGTCCGCCTGCGCGTTTTCTCCGGTTAGGTTCGTCGGCCATGGGTCATTCCTCGCTGAGCTTTCGAAAAGCATGACGCGAGGCTTCGTGCAAAAGACACCAAGCCAGCGACGCAAAAGCGTCGTTTTTTGGTGATGGTGGGTTAGAGCTGGTCGATCCAGCCCGGAATGGAGCCGATATCGGGCAGGACGACATCGGCATGGGGGGCCAGAACCTCACGCGGGGCGATGCCGGTCAGGACGGCGATCGTGCGCATTCCGGCGGCGCGACCGGCCTCAAGATCATGCAGGCTGTCGCCGACCATGGCGGTGCGGCGCGGGTCAAGGTTGAAGCGGGTCAGGAAGGCAAGGCACATGCCGGGGCCGGGTTTCGCACCGTGGCCGGAATCATAGCCCGAGATGAAATCGAAGCAGTCGGTGATGTCATGCGCGGCAAGATGGCGGCGGGCGGGAACCTCGGTGTCGTTGGTCGCCACGCCAAGGCGCAGGCCGCGCGCCTTGAAATCCGCCAGAAGCGGGCGGAGCGGCACGGCGGGGGCCATCGGCGCGGTGCTGGCAGTCGCGTTGATATGGTCGGTCAGGTCTTGCAGGTCGGTGCCGGGAAGTCCGGGAAGCAGCGCCTCGGCAATATCGGCGGCGGTTGCGGCAATGACCGGGCTGTCGGGGGCAAAGTGGTTGGAAGGGATCTGATAGCCGATCAGCGCGGCAAGCTGGTCGGCGTGGGTTGCGTCCTTGGCGATAGAGGTCAGAAAGGTTTGAGCCCAACGGCCCCAGCTGGTCTTGAAGTCAAAAAGCGTTCCGTCCTTGTCGAAAAGAAGGCCGCTGATCTTTGGTTCGGGCATCTGGTCACGCTCCATCAGGTCCAATGCGGCAGAGCACCGCCGGGAAGGGCGGCACGGGCCGATTGCAGGGTGATGGGAGGCAGTCCGTTCTGGCCGCAGAAGTCAAGCACCCAGGCGTCTTCTTGCAGCAGGAAATCAAGGACGGCAGCAAGAAACAGGGGATCGGCGGCCCGACTGCGCAGCTCGGTCAGGCTGGCACCGGTAGCGGACAGGAAGACGGGAAAAAGGTCGTCATTCGCGGCGATCCAGCCAAGGGCCTGCAAGGCGATGGTCTGGGCGGCTTCTTCCTGCATGATCTGGCGGCTTTCCAAGGTGGTTTCACGGAATAATGACGATAGGGGCAAAACGGAAAGGATTTCTTAACCACTTCAGTAACAGACTGTTCAGCATCTCTGGGGGAGAGAATCTGGAACATGGAAGATGAGCGGTCGTATCCTAATCGTCGATGACGTGGCGGCCAACCGGATCGTCTTTCGGGCGCGTCTTGCGGCGGCCTGTTACGATTCGGTTCTGGCGGTTGACGGGGCTGGCTGTCTGGCCATGGCTCAATCAGCGCCTGAGGGGCGGCCTGACCTGATCCTGCTGGACCTTGACCTGCCCGATTTGCCGGGCTCGGTGGTGATGCGCCGCCTGCGGGCCGATCCGCGCAGCCGGGATATTCCGGTGATCGGGCTTGCGGCCGGCGATGATGACGAGACCCGGCTTGCCGCCTTGGCCGCCGGGGCCGATGACGCGCTTGCCAAGCCGGTTACGGACCGGATGCTTCTGGCGCGGATCCGCAACCTTTTGCGGACACGGGGCGAACTTGGGCCGGAGTTGGAGATTGCCGAAGCCGGTCTGGGGGAACCTCCTGCCGTCTTTGAACCGTCAGGGACGATCGCGCTTGTCTCGTCGCAGAAGACGCGCGCCCTTGCCCTGAAGGCTGCGCTTGGCCGTCATCTGCGCGACCGGCTGGTGCTTTTGAACCCTGCCGAGGCGATGGGCGAGGCTGCAGCTGGGGCGGCGGATGTCTTTGTGGTCGATATTCCTGCTGGCGAGGCGGCGACGGCATCGCTTCGGCTGTTGTCCGAACTGAAAAGCCGGGTGGCCACCCGCCATGCCGCAGTCTGTGTCACCGGCCTTTGCGCGCTGGGGGATGAGGCGGCGATGGCCTATGATCTGGGGGCCGATGATGTGGTCGGGGGCGCGGTCGCGATGCCGGAACTTGCGCTTCGCCTGCGCAGCCTGTTGCGGCGCAAGCACAGCCGCGACCGTCAGCGCGTGCGGGTCGCCGACGGGCTGCGGCTGGCTTTGGTCGACCCGCTGACCGGGCTTTACAACCGGCGCCACGCAGGCCCCGAACTGCGCGCCATTGCGGCCCGCGCGGGGGAAAGTGGCAGTGGCTATGGGGTGATGGTCGTCGATCTTGACCGCTTCAAATCGGTGAACGACCAGCATGGCCATGCTGCGGGCGACGCGGTGCTGGTCGAAGTGGCGCGACGGCTTACGGCCAATCTGCGCGAGGGTGATCTTCTGGCCCGGATCGGGGGCGAGGAATTCCTGATCGCCCTGCCCGGCAGCACGGCCTGCGAGGCGCAGCTTGTGGCGGAACGGTTGTGCCATGCGATCGAGGAAACGCCGTTCCGGCTTGCCTCGGGCCTTGGGCTTTCGATCACGGTGTCGATCGGGGTTGCGGTGTCCGTCCCGCGAACCGACACTCGGGCCACGATCGATGCGGTGGTCGAGGCGGCCGATCTTGCGCTGCTGGAGGCCAAGGGCGCGGGACGCAACCAGGTGACCTTGCGGCAAAGTGCGGCCTGACGAAGCCTTTGACGAGCGGTCCTGAGTCAAACTGGCAGTTAGATCAGTCGCGCCGACCGTGGCGCAGCGCGTCTTCCAACCGGTCGGCAAAGGCCAGACGGTCGGCAGGGTCCATCGCCGCTATCCGGTCAGACAGCAGGTCTTGCCCCTTGGCAAGCCGTCCTGCATTGCGCGCCACGATGGCCGACATCGCATCGTTCACGGCGGCAAGGTCAAAGGGATCGGCCCGCAGCGCCGCCAGAAGCGTGTCGAATTCCGCCTTGGCAGCCTCACGTTCCGCCTTGAATGCGGGCAGGTCGGCGCGGATCGCCTCTTTCAGGGCGTGGTGGTCTTCGGGGCTAAGCGCCTCGGTAAAGGGGCCAAAGCCAAGGTCGCGGGGCATTCCGTGCCCCGGCCCGCCGCGCAACCATGCCCCCAGGGCAAGCCCGGCGACGGCAAGATTCAGAGCCAGTGAGATCGCGAAGGCGATTTTCAGACCGCGTCCGGATTTGGGCGGGAGGAGTGCGGTAGTTTCGGTCATTGTCTCATCCCTCTGTGGTCAGGAAATCGACCGAGGGGAAGAAATCCTCGGTTCCGGTATCGGCCAGGCCATTGGCCAGGGTGTCCAGCGTCGCGGGATTCAGATAGCCGACAGCAAGACCCAGCACGGCGGCGGCGGAAACGGCGGTCAAGGCGGGGACACCCCCGAAAAGGCTGGCGATGCGACCCAGAAGGCCGGGACCTTGGGCGCGATGTCGGACAAGACCCGGCGCTGCCGGTTGCAGGGCAAGCGCATCGGCCAGAACCCGGTCGATCAGCGCGGGCGAAGGGGAGGGCGGGGTCGCCGCCGCCTGGGCAAGAAGCCGGTCAAGCGCATCATCCTGCATCTTCGTCATCCTCATATCCAAGCGCGGGCTTTTGCCCGGAAAGCAGCGCCGCCAGCGCCCGTTTGCCCCGTGCGGTCAGACTTTCCACCGCTTCGACCCCGATCTCAAGAATCTGGGCGATGTCGGGGTTGGTCAGGCCTTCGATGTGGCGCAAGACCACCGCCTGCCGTTGCCTGTCGGGCAGGGCGGCGAGAGCCATGTGCAAGGCATCCAATCGTTGCGCATCCTGCAGTCGGCTTTCGGCCCCCGGCCCCGGTTCGGGCAGGTCGGATGCGGCATCAAGGTCGACATGGCCCTTGCGCCGCCGTGACCTTTGCCGGTCGATGCACAGGTTGGTGGCGACCCGGTAGGCCCAGGTCGTCACCCTTGTTTCGCCTTGCCGCCAGTCAGGGGCGACGCGCCAAAGCCGCAGCATGGTTTCTTGCGCCACATCCTCGGCCTCGGCCCGGTCGCCGCCCAGAAGGCGGGTGGCATAGGCCAGGACGCGGGGGGTGACCCGCTGGGTCAGGGCAAGGGCGGCTGGGCGGTCTCCTTGGCATAGAGAGCCATCAGCGCCTCGTCCGAGACATCGCTTGCAGCGTCAAAGGCCATTGTCATCCTTGGTCCGGTTTAGCGGCTGTCACCCCTTAAGTGCAAAGGCTTAGTTTTCGTCCCCGTCCGCTTCGTCGCCATCCATGCCTTGGCCGTTCATGCCCTGACCACCCATGCCGTGGCCGTGCTTGCGGTGGTGTTTCATGGCGGCCTGGGCCTCTTCTTTCGAGATCATGCCGTCATTGTCGGTGTCGATGCGGGCAAAGCGGTCTTCGGCGGGGCCTTTGCCGATCTCATCCACCGACAGGCTGCCGTTGCCGTCATTGTCCTTGTTGTCGATCATCTGCTGCGTGCGCTCGGTGAGCTTCTCCTGAAACCGCGCCAGTTCGCGGGCGGCAAGTTCCGTGGCATCCAGCGCGCCATCGCCGTTGGTGTCGGCAGCCTTGAATTCGGCGGCGCGGTGGGCCTCAAGTTCGGCCATGCTCAGCTTGCCATCCTTGTCGGTGTCGATCTGGTCGAACATCTCGACCAGTTTCATGCCGCGATCCTCCGGGCCGCCGGGCCCCATTTCGGCAAGGGCAACGGTGGCAAAGGCCGCTCCGGCAAGCAGCGTTGCGATCAGGGCGGGTTTCTTCAGGCTGGTCATGGTCATCTCCTGCAAACGGGCCGTTCAGCCGACCCTTCTGATCGTCACACGCCGGGATCGGCCATTTCCGTCGCGGGCTTTGCGACATCCCGACACAGGGGCGGTCTTTCCATTGTGAAGGGCAGGGCATTGCCGCTATTGTCCCGCGCGGCGCGGTTCGATCTGCCTTTTACCCGCCTGTAAGGAGCCTGTTCGAATGACATCCCAGACCGCCACAACCCCCGAGATTGAAGAGCGCCCGGTCAAACCGGCGATGCTGCGCGGGTGGCGGCGGCGGTGCCCGAACTGTGGCGCTGGGCCGATGTTCCGCGGCTATCTGAAAGTGCGCGAGGCCTGTCCTGTCTGCGGGCAAGAGCTTCACCATCACCGTGCCGATGACGGGCCGGCCTATCTGACCATCCTGATCGTCGGGCATCTTCTGGCCCCGGCGCTGATGTTCACCTTCGTCAAGTTCCGGCCCGAACCGATGGTGATGATCACCGGTTTCACCATCGGCACGGTCGCGCTGTCGCTTTATCTTCTGCCCCGGTTGAAGGGCGCGCTGGTCGGCCTGCAATGGGCGAACCGGATGCATGGCTTCGGGGCAAAGCCGCATGACTGACGGCATTCGCCCGGCTGCGACGGTGATCCTGTGCCGTCAGGGGCAGGGCGGGCCCGAGGTTCTGATGGGCCAAAGGGGCGCGGGGGCGGTGTTCATGCCGTCCAAGTTCGTCTTTCCGGGCGGTGGCGTTGATCCGCAGGATCATGGGGCGGGCGATGCGGGCTATCTGGCACCGCTGTGCCGGGGCCGGTTGCAGCAATGGGTTCCGCCGGGGGCACCGGACGCCGATACGCTGGTCGCCGCTGCCCTGCGCGAGTTGACCGAAGAAACCGGGCTGTCCCTGCCGCCCGCGCAGGAGCCTGCCTTCCGCTTCATGTTCCGCGCAATCACCCCGCCGTGGAAAGGTCGCCGTTTCGATGCGCGGTTCTTTCTGGCTCAGGCCGATGAAAGCGCGGCGCATGAGGATTTTTCTGCAAGTTCGGGCGAATTGCAGCACCTGCGCTGGCTGAACCTGCCGCAAGCGCGCGAGCTTGACCTGCCCTTCATCACCGAGGTCGTGCTGGCCGAAGTCGGCGCGCTTCTGGCGGGGCAGGATCAGCCGGGTGTGCCGTTCTTTGACAATTCGACCAGCACACCGATGTTCCGGCGGATCGTCTAGATCGGAATGGCAGTGGGCTTTGCCCCCCGCGCATAGGCCTTCAGGCACAGAAGCTCGATCGCGATGATGGCGGCGGCGTTCGTCGTCATCTCGGCATGGTCATAGGGGGGCGACACCTCGACCACATCCATGCCCTTGAATTCCATCCCCTTCATCGCCCGCAGGATCGACAGCGCCTGATGGCTGGTCAGGCCACCCGGTACCGGCGTCCCGGTTCCCGGCGCGGTGGCGGGGTCAAGGCAGTCGATGTCAAATGTGAGGTACGCCGGGCCCTTGCCGACCCGGTCACGGATCACGCCCGCGACCTCATCCGCCGACATGCGATGCACGTCATCGGCGTAAAGAATCGTCATCCCGTGGCTTTTCTCGCCGTTAAAGCAGGTGCGGATGCCGACCTGAACTGACCGCTTCGGATCCACCAGCCCCTCGTTCACCGCATAGGTGAACATCGCGCCATGGTCCAACCGGCCCGGAGCGCCCTCTTCCACATCGCGGTGCGCGTCGAACTGGACGATGGCAAGGGGGCCGTATTTCGCGGCATAGGCGCGCAGGATCGGGTAGGTGATGAAATGGTCGCCGCCAAGCGTCAGGGTTGCGGCTCCGGCTGCCAGTATTTCGGCGATATGCGCGGAGATCGCCGCCGGAATCTCCATCGGCGTGCCCCAGTCGAACGCGCAATCGCCATAGTCGACGCAGGCCAGCGTGTCGAACGGGTCGAACCGCCAGGGCCAGATCGGCCCCCAGGAATGCTGGGCGCTGGCCTTGCGGATGCCTTCCGGCCCAAAGCGGGTGCCGGGGCGGTTTGACACGGTCAGGTCCAAGGGAATCCCGGTGATCGCAAGGTCAACCTCCGCCAGATCGCGGCTGTACTTGCGGCGGAAGAAGGACAGCGCGCCAGAATAGCTGGGTTCGATGAACGAGCCCTTCAGACGGTCGCGGCGAAAGCCCTGATCCTGCAGTTCTTCGCCCACATCCTTGCCCATCTTACCCTCCGCATTGGCCCGCGGGCCACTATTGCGGGGGCAGGGGCAGGGGTCAATCCATACCGCCGCGCTGTACCGGCCAGACCGGATGCGGCACCGGGTCCTTGGCCTTGAACAGGTAGCGGGCGAAGATTTCGGTATAGCTGCGGTAGACGTAAGCCTCGTTCCGGCGCTGGTAGTGGTCTTTCCGCGCGGCATACATCGCGGGAATCTTGTACCAGGGCTCGGTCGGGTGCATGTGGTGGACCACGTGGAAATTGTTGTTCAGGAACAAAAGGCTGAACGGCCCGCGGCTTTCGATGATCACCGTGCGCGCCCGCGCCGCCGTGTGCGCGCGGTGTTCCAGATAGGTGCGGATCTTCAAAAGCGCGGTGCCGATATAGACGGCAATCAGGTAGGCCCAGATGGGCATCTGCGCGGCCAAAAGAAGCCAGCCGAAGACCAAGGCCAGCCCCGGCACATGCAGGACATAGGCAAGGATCACGCGGCGGTCGCCCTTCAGCGCCAGTTTCAAGTCGTTCCACAAAAACAGCGCTGTGCCGACGAAAGGCCCGATCAGCAGGCGCCCCAGAAGCGTGTTGTTCAGCCGAAGGACCAGTTTTGCCGGTGCGGACAGCCGCGCCCAGACTGCGGGGTCAAGGAAGTTTGATTCCGGATCGTCATAGGGATCGGTCAGCGCCGGGTCGTAATGGTGCTGCAGATGGGTGTCCTTGAAGCGAAGGTAGGCGATGAAGAGGCCCGTTGCCGGGAAAACCAGCGCCTCGGACCAGAATTGCGACCGGAACGGGTGGCCGTGCAGAACCTCATGCGTCAGTGAGGACAGTTGCGCGATGGCGATGCCGGTGGCGAGGATGGCAAGGGTCGGGGACAGCGGCCACAGGACCGTGGTCCCTGCGAACCAGACCGCATAGGTTGCGATGAAAAGAAGTACTGTCGGCCATTCCGTGGCCCGGGGTTCAAGTGCCAAGTCCAAGTTCCGTCTGCATATTGTTTTGGCCAAGCTATCAGGACGTGCATAGCGGGGGAATTCGGGGTAATGTCAACTGAACCCGACAAGTGTTCTGGAAAGTCGACAGATGCTGGATAAATCCGACAAACGCGATCTGGCCCCCTCTTCCGCGCGCGACTGGCCGAGGCAATGGCGCTGAAACGCCTGTCGCAGGCCGAGCTTGCCCGAGTTTGCGGCGTGGACCGGTCCACGATCTCGGCCCTACTGCAACCAGGTACAAGGTTGCCGAATGCCGGACTTGCCGCCGATTGCGCCCGTGCGCTGGGGATCAGCGCCGACTGGCTTTTGGGCCTGACCGGGCGGCCCGAGCCGTTGGCCGACCTCATGGCGGCGTCGTTGACCCTGACCGAAGCGCCGCGCGCGTTGATCGACGAACAGATCTTCGGCTGGCACCGTGAGGCGGCTGGCTACAAGATCCGCCATGTGCCCGCGACCCTGCCCGACATGCTGAAGACGCGGGCGATGGTGGAATGGGAATACGCACCGCAACTGGGCCGGACGGCGGAACAGGCGATTGGGGCGTTCGAGGACCGGCTGAAATGGATGCGCGGCGCGGGGTCCGACTATGAAATCGCGCTGCCGCTGCACGAACTGACGGCTTTTGCCACCGCAAGCGGGTATTATGAGGGGCTGTCAGCGGATATCCGGCGCGCACAGCTTCAGCATCTGATCGCGCTGTGCGACCAGCTTTACCCGTCGCTTCGGGTCTGCTTGTTTGACGCGCGGCGGGTGTTTTCCGCACCCGTCACCGTGTTTGGCCCGCTGCTGGCCGTGGTCTATCTGGGGCATCACTACATGGCGTTCCGTGACACCGCGCGGATTGGGGTGATCTCGGGCCATTTCGACCTTCTGGTGCGCGAGGCGGAAGTGGGCGCGCGGGGCACGGTGGCCCATTTGCAAGGCCTGATCGAACGGGTGGAGTAGGGCCGCTCATCGCCCCTGACGGGGCTTGTCGCCAAGCGAGGACCGCCCGAAAGGGAGGAGCGGTCAGAACGGGTGCAGCAAGCCGGTGTTGTAGCCGTTGAAATCAAAGATTTCGCCAGCAGCCGCCAGCCGGTCCGGCGGGATCGCACCCCGGTCAAGGATCATGCCGAACCGGCCCGAGGGCGTGCCGATGGCCATGGTCCGGTAACCGCTATCGACCCAAAGGATCCACCATTCCTCGCCCCCGACTATCAGCCGACCGGGGCCAGAAGCCGAAGCCGTGCCGCGCAGCTTTTCGAGCTTGCCGTTCAGGCAAAGGCTGCCCGAAAGTTTTAGCCCGCCACCCACGGGCGCAAAGCGGATCGCCCCGCTGTGGCAACCGCCCGGGGCTTCGGCAAAGCCTGCAACCTGCTGCCAGTCGCCGGTGATCATCGCGGCATCGAAGGCCGCGGCGGACCAGATCGGCGCGCCAGCCTCGCGGAAGCTGCCGCCAGACCTGTCCCCGCCCATGCAGGCGGCAAGGATCACTGGCAGGGCAAGCAGGGTCTGGCGGGTCATTCGATGCACAAGGTGACCCGTGCGCCATCGTCTTGCAGGATCTCGTTGCAGCCCAGAAGCGGCTTGACCGGCGAACAGGTGCCGGACCTTGCAAGGCAGGCCCCTTCGCACTGGCTTTCTCGGGTGCAATGCTTGTTGGCGTCCTTGGTCGCAAAGACACAGGTATGGGCCTTGCCGCCCGTGCTGACCCAGCGCCCTTTCTTCTTTTCGCAGGCAAGCTGCTTTTCCGATTTCGCGGGCACCGGTTCGGTGACGGCTGCGGGATCGGTTGCCGCCTCGCCCAGATCGGGTTGTGGTGCGGGTTCAGCGACGGTGTCCGCCACCGGCTCTGCCGTGGCCGCCGCATCGGGGGCGGCGGATTGCGGCTTGGCGGCGGGATCGGCACCAGGAGGCGGCGCGGCTTCGCCCTCGGTCGCCGGGGCGGGGGCATCAAGGGCGGTGACCTCGATCGCATCGCCCGCGACGGCGTTTGGCGTCACGTCGTCCGGGCCTTTGGTGCCGGAAAGCTGGAACTGGCAGCCTGACAGCAGGGCGACCAGCCCGATGGACAGCAACAACAAGTGAAGGCGCGGCATCGGCTTCTCCGGGACTGCGAAAGAAGTGCCTTGAACCGACCCGCGCTGCAAGCCCCGTCAGTAAGGCGCAGGGAAAGCCCGGTGGGTTTCCGCTATGTCGGCCAGAACCTCGGGCGAAAGGACAAGCGAGGCCGCGCCGATATTGGTCTCAAGCTGCTCCAGCGTGGTGGCCCCGATGATCGGGATCGTGCGGAAGGGCCGGGTCATGGTAAAGGCAATCGCCATCTGGCAGGGATCAAGCCCGTGACGCCGCGCAACAGCCAGATAGGCCGCGACGGCCGGGAAGACTTGCGGGGTGATCCGCCCGCCAAGGTTCGGCGTGTGGAAGCGGCGGGTCTGCGGCGGGGTCACGTCGCCCGCGTATTTCCCCGACAGAAGGCCCACCGCAAGCGGCGAGAAGGCCAGAAGCGGCATATCCTCGACCACGCTCAACTCGGCCCAGTCGGTATCGAACTGGCGGCAAAGCAGGCTGTATTCGTTCTGCACGCTGCCCATGCGCGGCAGGCCCAGCGTTTCGGCGATGTGCAGCCAGCGCGACGCCCCCCAGACGGTTTCGTTGGAAAGCCCGATGGCACGAAGCTTGCCCTCGGCGATCAGCGCCTGCGCTTCGGTAAGGACTTCGACCATGTGGCGGGTCTCTTCGGCCCGGTCGATGTGGCGCGGGTCAAAGTCCCACATCTGGCGGAAGTGATAGCTGTCACGGTTCGGCCAGTGCAACTGGTAAAGATCGATGTAATCGGTGCCCAGACGGCGAAGCGAGCCTTCGACCGCTGTCCGCAGGGCGGCCCCGGTGATCCCTTCGCCCGGGCGCACCATCTGGCCCTTGCCGGTGATCTTGGTTGCGATCTGCAGCCGGTCGCGCCCACCCCGCGCGGCCAGCCATGTGCCGATGATTTCTTCGGTCCGGCCAATGGTTTCGACCCGGACCGGGTTCGTCGGATACATCTCGGCGGTGTCCCAGAAGGTCACGCCATGGTCCATCGCCAGATCGGCCTGGGCGTGGCCTTCGCCTTCGGTGTTGTGGCTGCCCCAGGTCATCGTGCCAAGGCAGATTTCGGAAACACTCAGGCCGGTTTTGCCAAGGGGCAGGGTCTTCATGGGGCGGGGCTCCTGTTGCTGCGTCAGAAGCTAGGGCGGAATGGCGGCGGGGCAAAGGGTGTCGCTTGAGAACATTTGAAGAACAAGCTAGGTTTTTCACATGAGTCTGCCGATCCATCACCACGCCCCAAGCCGACCGGATGCCGTGCAACTGCTCGCGGGGGATCTGACCCTGCGCCGGGGGAGGGTGCATGAATTCTGCGGGCCGTCGCGGACGATGCTTGCCGCCCTGATCATGGCCAAAAGCGCGGGGCCGGTGGTCTGGATCCGGCCCGGCTGGGTGCCTGAGCGGCTGAATGCGGCGGGGTTGCAGCCCCTGGCCGATCCCGCGCGGCTGATCCTGGCCCAGGCCGACCGGGATGAGGGGCTTTTGTGGGCGATGGAAGAATCGCTGCGGTCGGGGGCGGCACCTTTGGTGGTGGCCGAATGTCTGGCCCCGCCGGGTCTGACGCCGATCCGCCGTCTGCATCTGGCCGCCGAAGCGGGGGCTGAAACCGCGCGGCGCGAGGGCTGGGTGCAGCCCCTGGGGCTGGTGCTTTTGCCGGGGCAGGGCGGGGCGCAGGGAATCGAAAGCCGCTGGCAGATGCGCCCGGTTCCCAGCCCGTCGCTTTTGTGGTCGGACGCCGCCCGCTGGCACCTGTCACGGGTGCGGGCGCGGTTGCTGCCTCCCGCCGCCTGGACCCTGCAACGCGACGCGGGCGGGACCGAGACGCTGGAGCGTCAGCCGACGGATGATCCGGCGGGCTGAAGGGGCCGCGCCACCACTGGCCCTTTGCCCGCGCTTGGGCTAATCAGGCGCCGGACTTCAGCGAAGGGCACAGCGATGGCACGGATCCTCATCACCTCGGCCATTCCCTATATCAACGGGATCAAGCATCTGGGCAATCTGGTGGGCAGCCAATTGCCCGCCGACCTGTTCGCCCGCTTCAACCGCGCGATGGGGCATGAGGTGATGTTCATCTGCGCCACCGATGAACACGGCACACCCGCCGAACTGGCCGCCGCCAAGGCCGGAAAGCCGGTGGAAGAGTACTGCGCCGAAATGCATGTCGTGCAAAAGGACCTTGCCGCCGGGTTCCGGCTGTCGTTCGACCATTTCGGCCGGTCCTCCAGCCAGCGCAATCACCGCCTGACCCAGCATTTCGCGGGCCGTCTGGCCGATGCGGGCCTGATCGCCGAGGTCAGCGAAAAGCAGGTCTTTTCCATCGACGACAACCGATTTCTGCCCGACCGCTACATCACCGGCACCTGCCCGAACTGCGGCAACACATCGGCGCGCGGCGACCAGTGCGAGGAATGCACCAAGCAGCTTGATCCGACCGACCTGATCAATCCTCGGTCCTCGATCAGCGGTAGCACGAACCTGGAAGTGCGGGAAACCAAGCACCTGTACCTGAAACAGCGCGCGCTGCGGGACAAGCTTGAGGCGTGGATTGACTCGAAGAAAGACTGGCCGATCCTGACCACCTCAATCGCCAAGAAGTGGCTGAACGACGGCGACGGGTTGCAGGACCGGGGGATTACCCGCGACCTCTACTGGGGCATTCCGGTCAAGAAGGGCGACCTGCCCTGGCCGGGGATGGAAGGCAAGGTCTTTTACGTCTGGTTCGACGCCCCCATCGAATACATCGCCGGCACAGCCGAATGGGCCGATGCGAACGGCAAGCCGGACAGTGAATGGGAACGCTGGTGGCGCACCGACAAGGGGGCAGCCGACGTGACCTATTACCAGTTCATGGGCAAGGACAACGTCCCCTTCCACACCCTGTCCTTCCCCGCCACGATCCTTGGGTCTGGCGAGCCGTGGAAGCTGGTCGACTACCTGAAATCCTTCAACTACCTGAACTATGACGGAGGCCAATTCTCGACCTCCAAGGGTCGCGGCGTGTTCATGGATCAGGCGCTCTCGATCCTGCCCTCCGACTACTGGCGCTGGTGGCTTCTGTCCCACGCGCCCGAATCCAGTGACAGCGAATTCACCTGGGAGAACTTTCAGTCCTCGGTCAACAAGGACCTTGCCGACGTGTTGGGCAACCTTGTCAGCCGCGTGACCAAGTTCGCCGTGTCGAAATTTGGCAATGACGTCCCCGCCGGGGGCAGCTTCGGCCCGCTGGAAACCGCGCTGATTGCGGACCTTGGCGCGCGGATTGCGGATTATACGAAGTTCATGCAGGAGATGGAGGTCCGCAAGGCCGCCGCCGAGCTGCGCGCGATCTGGGTCATCGGCAATGAATACCTGCAGGCCGCGGCCCCCTGGACCGTGGTCAAGACTGACCCCGAACAGGCGCAGGCGATGATACGGCTCGCGCTGAACCTGATCCGCATCTACGCGATCCTGTCGGCACCCTTCATCCCCGATGCCGCCAAGACGATGATGGCCGCCGTCGGAAGTGACGACTGGACCTGGCCCGCCGACATTCACGCCGCGATGCGCACCCTTCCCGCAGGCCACGGCTTTACCGTCCCGGAAAACCTGTTCCGCAAGATCACCGACGAGGAACGCGCCGACTGGCAAACCCGGTTCTCGGGTGTCCGCGACTAGGTCTCGAACGGTTCCGCTTCGACGTGTCGCACGGAAAAATCGAAAGAAAATGCCTGATCACCTCTTCGTGACAGGCTTTTTCATTTGTCCGACTTCGCTTGCTGGTGCAGTCTTGCGCTGCATCTGGCCCGCAGCGACCGGCTTTGAATTCAGCCGCTTGCGACCTTGGGTCATGCTGGTTTGAACCTTGGAATGGAGACCGAGATGAAACGTTTGCTTGCTGCTGTTGTTCTTGCGACCGGCCTGTCCGGTTTCGCCCCCGCCTTTGCCGAAGATGCCGCCGCGCCGAACCCCGTT
>CAUJIP010000051.1 GCA_963205235.1 Pseudomonadota bacterium | reverse complement strand
ACCATGCTTGAAATCAGCCCAGAGAAAGTCGTGCAAGTGATCTTCCTTGCCCGCGAAGGACCGGCTGGCGAGGCCGAACTGCACGCCTTCATCGATGCGATGAACATCGAGGAACAGGCGCAACTGACCGCTGTGGCCTGGGTCGGGCGCGGGGCGTTCGAGGCCGAGGATTTTGCCGAAGCCGTGGCGACGGCGGTTGCCGAAGCGACAACGCCGACCGCTGTCTATCTGATGGGCATGCCGCATCTGGCAGAGAATCTGGAAGCGGGTCTGGATGCGCTTGGCGTCGATGTCTCGGGTGAGGAAGAAGATCTTCTCTGACCGATTGTCGCAGGGCTTGCGCGAGCCCTGCCCTCGCCCCACCTGAGGGACGAAGGACGAAGGGGGCCGCCATGGGCATTGATCAGACGGTAAAGCTTACCTGCGCCAGTTGTGGCCAGACGAACCGGCTGCCTTTGGCGCGGCTGGCCGAGGGGCCAAAATGCGGGGTCTGCGGCAAAGCCATGGTCGACGGTCGGGTGGCCGAGCTGGACGCGACGACGCATGACAAGATCACGCGGGGGGACGGCCTGCCGGTGCTGGTGGACTATTGGGCACCCTGGTGCGGCCCGTGCCGGATGATGGCCCCCGAATTTGCCAAGGCAGCGCAGGCCTTGTCCCCGCTGGTCCGGCTGATGAAGCTGAACACCGAGGATCACCCCCAGATTTCCGCCCGTGCCGGCATCAAGGGCATTCCGGCCCTGATCCTGTACCGTCAGGGCCGCGAGCTTGCCCGGCTTGCCGGTGCCCGCCCTGCTGCCGACATCATCGCTTTCGCCAAGGGCCATATTGCCCAATAGGTAGGCGGTACTGCCTGTCCAAAACAGGTGCCATGCCATCGGTCTTGCAGTAGCCTGACCGCAAGACAATTGGACGCCGAGGGACAAGTGCAAGACAAGCCGGAAGCCTGGGACGAATGGCGGTGGGAAAGCCTGTCGTTGGCACGCCAATTCGCCTTGGCGGGTGGGACAGTCATGCTGGTGGCGATTCTGGCCGTCGGGCTTTGGGTATCTGGCCGGATCGAACAGGTCGTGGTGCGCAACTCGGCCAACACCACCGCGCTTTACATGAACAGCTTCGTTGCGCCCCTGCTGCAGGGAATGGCCAACAACCACAGCCTTAGCCCGGAAGCGCAACTTGAGGTCGCTAAACTTTTCGACGAGACGGAACTTGGCCAAAGGGTCGTGTCGTTCAAACTTTGGCAGAAAGAGGGATTTGTCGTCGGTTCATCGAACTCCGAGCTTGTGGGACATAAATTCGATCCGACAGAGAACCTGGTTCTTGCCTGGGATGGGGAAGTTCGGGCCGACCTTGAACAGACCAGCGATGCCGAAGATCGTGCCGAGGGCGAGCTTGGCGTGCCCTTGCTGGAAATCTATGCGCCTATCCGCAACCTTCGGACTGGCGAAGTCATTGCAGTTGCCGAGTTCTATGAACTTGCCAGCGACTTGAAGTCGGACCTGATCAAAACGCGCCTTGCCAGTTGGGGCGCAGTGGCTGCGGTGATGCTGGTGATCGGGCTGTCGATGTTTGCCATCGTCCTGCGTGGCAGTTTCACGATTGATCGCCAGATTGCCGAACTGAAGTCGCTGTCGGCCCGCAACCTTGCGCTGCGGATCCGGGCACAGGGTGCGGCAGGCCGGGTTGCGGCATTGAACGACGGGACCTTGAAACAGATCGGGGCCGACCTGCATGACGGGCCGGCCCAACTCTTGGGTTTTGCAGCACTTCGGCTGGATGCCCTGCGCTCTCGCACTGTGGATCAGAAGGCTCAGGACGAAATCGACGCGGTCGAACGCGCTGTCCGTGACGCCATGGGCGAAATTCGGTCCATTTCGCGGGGGCTTTCGCTTCCCGATATCGAAAAGCGACCTCTGGCTGATCTGTTGCAATCGCTGGCCCTTGGCCATTCCGAACGCACGGGCACCACGGTGGAATTCAACACGACCGTCCCGAAGGGGCTGGAGTTCTCTGCCGCCGTCAAGACCTGCGTCTATCGGGTCGCGCAAGAAGGGCTGACCAATGCCTGGCGGCACGGGAACGGCGCGGATCAGGAACTGGAGCTGGAGATATCCGGGGATATCCTTCTGCTGTCCGTTCGCGACCGGGGTCCGGGCTATCCGGTCGATGGCGTGCGCACCGGGAAGGACAGCGACGGCGGAATGGGCCTTGCGGGTCTGACAGACCGGGTTGAAAGTCTGGGCGGCCGCATCGAGTTTCGCAACCGGCGCGGCGGTGGGGCGGAACTGGTGATGAGCCTTGATCTGAAAGGTGCCGAATGAGTGACGGAGACCCCTTGAAGCCGATCCGTCTGGTGCTGGCCGATGATCATCCGATCTATCGCGACGGCCTTGCCCGCACATTGGGGGACGCCGGCGGCATCGACGTCGTGGGGCAAGCCAGCGATGGGGAAGAGGCGGTCCAACTGGTGGTCGCGCTGACCCCCGACCTGGTCTTGCTTGATCTGTCGATGCCGAAGGGTGGCGGTCTTGGTGCGCTGAAGCAGATCCGCGCCCTGCCCGCCCCGCCCCATGTCGCGATTCTTACGGCATCGGAAGAGCAGGACGATCTGGTCGAGGCGATGCGTCAGGGCGCGCTTGGCTATATCCTGAAAGGCGTCGGTGCGGGCGAGCTTGTCGGTCTGGTCCGCGATCTGGCGCGTGGCCAGCCGCATGTGACCCCGGGTCTTGCCGGGCGGCTTCTGGTGTCGATGCGCGGGCGGGCCGAAGCGCAGAAACACGATCCTCTGGCAGACCTGTCCCGGCGCGAAGAGGATATCCTGCGCCTTGTGGCCGAGGGCAAAAGCAACCGGGAAGTCGGCGAGCTGCTCGACCTTCAGGAAAAGACGGTGAAGCATTACATGACATCGATCCTGCAAAAGCTGCATGTCCGCAATCGGGTCGAAGCCGCGATGCTTGCGCGTCAGCATCTCAAGGGCTGAAATCCGGGCACCGCAGGACAAAGGCCGCCAGTGACGCGCGGCGCAAGGTTCCCTGCTTCGACATCCCCCGACTGCCCTGGCCCAAATCGCCAGTCCGCCCCCGCGATCCTATGCCGAGCCGACTTGACTCTGCCCGGAAATTGCGCTGAAACCGGCGCTGCGGATGGGGCAGTAGCTCAGTTGGGAGAGCGTATCGTTCGCAATGATAAGGTCAGGGGTTCGATCCCCCTCTGCTCCACCAATCACTCTCCGAAGATTACCAGCAAAGGGCCGCTATTGCGCCGCCGCTGCTGTTTATGGATCGCGGGTCCAGCCGCGGAAGGGCTTATGGTGCGCCCATGTAGTCGCGATTGCCAAGGTCGATCCCGTTGTGGCGCAGGATGTCATAGTCGGTGGTAGCGTGGGAAAAGAACTGTGGCAGGACGTAGAAGGTCAGGAAGTCTGTGCCGGACAGGGTCATGTCATGGCCACCGGCCTTGAAGGTGATCTGACGGTCTGCCGTCTTGGTGAAATCGGCAGCGTCGGTGCTTGCCATACAGCCGCACGTGGCGGCGATGCGGATGGGGCCAGGGCGGCGGCTTCAAGCGCGCCTCAGGCAGTCTGATCCGCCAGTTCCCCAACCGTGGTCAGCGTCGCGAAATCGGCGCCGAGCAGCGACAGGGTGACCCGTTGGACCGTGGCTGCGTCGATCCGACCGCCATCATGGGCCGGAATGTCAAAGCCCAGAAGCGCATCCTGCGGCAACAGCACCCGGTAGCCAAGGTCCGAGGCCTGGCGCGTGGTCGATGTCACGCAGAAGGCGGCGACCGCACCGGCAACCACCAATTCGGTTATGCCCCGCGCCTTGAGATGCGCATCAAGGCCGGTTCCGTGAAAGGCCGAAGACCCGTGCTTCCAGAGCACGGTCTCGCCCGTCAGGGGAACGGCGCAGGGCATCGGAGCCGCACCCGGCAGCCCCTTGCGGAAGGGCGATTCCGGGTGGAGATCGTCGTGCAGGACATGGATGACCGGCATCCCGCTGTCCCGCGCCTGTAGAAGCAGGGTTGCGATCCTGTCCGGCGCGTCGGGTGTGGCGGTCGGACGGCCGGACCGGATGCGGTCGGCCATGCCTTCCTGCATGTCGATGATTAGTACCGCCCTCACGGCGCGCCCATGTAGTCGCGCTTGCCAAGGTCGATCCCGTTGTGGCGCAGGATGTCATAGGCGGTCGTGACGTGGAAAAAGAACTGCGGCAGGGCGTAGAAGGACAGGAAGTCCGGGCCAGACAGGGTCATGTCATGGCCGCCTGCCTTGAAGGTGATCTGGCGGTCTGCGGCCTTGGCAAGATCCTCGGCCGGGAAGCTGGCCATATAGCCGCGTGCGGCGGCAATGCGGTCGCGAAGCTCGGCGAAGGTGGTTTCGGTGTCGGGAAAGCCCTTCGGGTCCTGCCCCGCCAGTCGCGCCGTGCCACGGGCGGCAAAGTCGCAGGCAAGCTGGACCTGCCGGGTGAAGGAGAACATGTCGGGGAAAAGCCGGTCGGCAAGAATGACCTCGGGCTTGTATTTCTTTGCCTCGCACTGAGCCTCGGCCTTGGTCAGAATGTTGGACAGGGCTGAGAGGAAACGGTCGAAGACGGCGACGGATTGGCGATGCATTGGGGTCTCCCTTTTTGGTTGCGGCAAAGGTGGCGCAAGCTGGAAGGAAAGCCAAGGGGGCGCAAGGTGTGGCCCCTTCTGGGTTCAGGTCCGGGCAGCTTCCAACAGGGTTGAAAGCCGGTCGATGATCCGGTTCCAGCCGCCGAAATGGCCGTCGCGTGCGCCTTCGGAAAGGAATTTCACCTGGGTCAGGGTGATTTCGGTCCCCTCGGCGACCAGGGTCAAATGGATAGTCACCTCGCTGTCGGCGGGGGAATAGGGCGATTCCCATGTAAAACGGATCAGGGAATACGGGACGAGATCCCGGTAGATACCCTGATGGGCGATTTCTTTGTCTGCGGTCATGACGATGCGGAACTTGCCACCGACGCGGGGATCGGTGCGGGCTTCGGTCACCGTCTGGTCGGCACCACCGGCCATGAAGCGGGTGATGGTGGCGGGGTCGAGCCAGGCCGCGTAAACGGCTTCCGGGCTGGCGTTGAGTGTCCGCTTGATCGAAAGGGTAAGGTCAGTCATCGGTCTTGTCCTTTGTGAAATGGGCGTCAAGCGCGTCCAGTCGCAGGTCCCAGATCGACCGCAGGTCGGTGAACCAGCGGAAGGCCTGATGCAGTGGGTCAAGCTGCACCTCGATCAGATGTTCGCGCCACTTGGTCCGGCGGGTGACGAGTCCGGCTTTCTCCAGCACCATGATGTGCTTTGACACCGCGTTCAGGCTGATGTCGAAACGCGCGGCAATGTCGGTCACCCGGGATGGGCCTTCCTGGGCAAGATGCGTCAGGATCGCCCGTCGCGTTGGATCGCCCGTGGCCCTGAGCGTCAGGGACAGCCGGTCCGGAGCGGGGGAGGAGTCGATTCGTTCAACCATATGGTGGAATTATCACGTCACCGACAATCGATCAACCATTTTGGAGAATGATTCTCAGGTTGTGCCCTCTGACCTGCGGTGGCAAAAGCGGGGGATGAATGATCAGCCGTCTGACCTGTCCCTGACCCAGCGCGACGCGCTGCCCGACGAATTTCGGCTGATCCTTTCCGACCTGCCCCGGTCGGAATGGTCGGATCACCCGGATTTCAACGGGTTGGCGGCATTCTGGCTGGACCGGCATCTGGCGTTCCGGCGACTGCTGGATGCCTTGGCGCAGGACGCCAGGTCAAGGATCGACGGGGGGATGGCGACCGAAACCTACGCCGCGCGGCTTTCGCGGTTGGGGTCACAGCTGCTGGGTGACCTGATCGGGCATCACCAGATCGAGGATCAGGTCTATTTCCCTGAACTGGCCCGGCTGGAGCCGCGCATCGCTCGCGGGTTCGCCATACTGGACGCCGACCACCATGCGCTGCACGGGCTGATCGACCGCTTTGCGACGGGCGGGAATGCGGTGTTGTCGGCAGTAGGCGATGCGGCGCAGAGAAAGGCGACAGGACGGTTCCTGACCGATCTGTCGGACTTTGATCGCCTGCTTGCCCGGCATCTGACCGATGAGGAAGATTTGGTGCTGCCGGTTGTCCTGAAACATCGGGTCGGGTGAAGCCTGCTTTCGGAGGCGCAGCCTTTCGGTCCCTTCCCCAAAAGGGAAAGGGAAGGCGCGCTGCAATCCTGCCTGGACGGCAAGAACCGCGCGGTCAGACCCCCAGGCACCAGCGCATGACAGCTTTCTGGGCGTGCAGGCGGTTTTCGGCTTCGTCGAAGATCACCGAATGCGGGCCGTCCATCACGGCACTGGTCGCCTCGTCGTTGCGGTGTGCGGGCAGGCAGTGCATGAACAGGGCATCGGGCTTGGCGCGGGTCATCAGTTGCTCGTTCACCTGATAGGGGCGCAGCTGGTTGTGGCGGCGTTCCTTGGCGGATTCAGGGTCGTGCATCGAAACCCAGGTGTCGGTGACCACAAGATCGGCCCCTTCGACAGCGGTGAAGGGGTCGCGCTGGATCGTGACTTTCGCGCCCTTCTCACGCGCGAAGGCGACATAGCGATCTTCGGGGTCAAGCGTTTCGGGGCCGGTAAAGGTGAAGTCGAACCCGAACTGCCCGGCGGCATGCAGGAAGCTGGAGCAGACGTTGTTGCCATCGCCGCACCAGACCACCTTCTTGCCCTTGATCGGGCCGCGGTGTTCTTCATAGGTCATCACATCGGCCATGATCTGGCAGGGATGCGAGCGGTTGGTCAGCCCGTTGATCACCGGAACCGTGGCGTGTTCAGCCATTTCCAGAAGCGTCGCTTCCTCGAACGTGCGGATCATGATCAGGTCGACATAGCGCGACAGGACGCGGGCGGTGTCGGCAATTGTCTCGCCATGGCCAAGCTGCATTTCCTTGCCTGACAAGACCATGGTCTGCCCGCCCATCTGCCGCACGCCCACGTCAAAGGAAACGCGGGTGCGGGTCGAGGGCTTTTCGAAGATCAGCGCGACCATCTGGCCCTTCAGGGGTTGCTCGTCATCGGGCTCGCCCTTCGGGCGCCCGTTCCTCGCGGTCTTCATCGCCTGCGCCGTGTCGATCATGGCCCGCAGATCGGCGGGGGTCGTCTTGTGGATATCAAGGAAGTGTTTCATTTCGTTTCGCTTTTTTGAACCGGCAGAACCGGGGGTTTCACACCCCCGGACCCCCGTGGGATATTTGGGGAAGAGAAAGGGCCTAGGCAGCCTTTTCCAGTTCGGTGGCGACCTGGTCGAGACGGGTCAATGCCTCGGCGATGTCGGCATCTGGGATATTCAACGCCGGGAGAAGGCGGATGACATTGTCGGCGGCGGCGATGGTAAGGATGCCCTGGTCATAGCCGACCTTCACCACATCCGCGGGCGCGGGCTTGCATTTCAGGCCAAGCATCAAGCCTTCGCCCCGGACGGCTTCGAACACCTGCGGGTGGCGGGCGACAAGGGATTCAAGGCCCTGCCGCAGCAGCGCGCCTTTGCGGGCGACTTCGGCCAGGAAGGCGGGGTCAGAGATGATTTCGACAACCTTCGCCCCCACCGCACAGCCCAAGGGGTTGCCGCCATAGGTCGAACCGTGGGTTCCGGCGGTCATGCCCGAGGCGGCGCGTTCGGTGGCAAGGACAGCGCCCAGCGGGAAACCCCCGCCGATGCCCTTGGCGACCATCATGATATCGGGGGTCACCCCGGCCCATTCATGCGCGAAGAGGCGACCCGTGCGACCCATGCCGCATTGCACCTCGTCAAAGATCAGCAGCGTGCCGGTTTCGTCGCACAGGTCGCGCAGGCCTTTCAGGCATTGGTCAGGCACTACGCGGATGCCGCCTTCGCCCTGGATCGGCTCGATGATCACGGCGCAGGTCTTGTCCGAGATCGCGGCGCGCAGCGCGTCATGATCGCCCCATTTCAGATGCACGAAACCTGGCATCAGCGGGCCAAAGCCCTTGACCATCTTTTCCGACCCCGCCGCCGCGATGGCACCGGTCGAGCGGCCATGGAAGGCACCGTCAAAGGTCACGATCTCGACCCGCTCGGGGTGTCCGGCATCGTAGTGGAATTTCCGCGCCATCTTGATCGCAAGTTCGGCGGTTTCGGTGCCCGAGTTGGTGAAGAACACCGTGTCGGCAAAGGTCTGGTCGGTCAAAAGCCCGGCCAGCCGTTCCTGTTCGGGCACGGTATAGACATTGGATACATGCCAAAGCTTCTGCGCCTGATCGGTCAGGACCTGCACCAGTGCCGGGTGCGCATGGCCAAGCGCATTCACCGCGATGCCCGACCCAAGGTCCAGATATCGGCGACCGTCTTCCGCCATCAGCCAGCTGCCTTCGCCTTTGACAAAGGCAATCGGGGCGCGGTTATAGGTCGGCAAGACGGACGGGATCATGGGTTTTGTCCTTGGAGTGAAAGCCAATGGGTGCCTTACGGCGGGGCTATAGTCAACGTGGGGATCGGCGGCGCAACGGGGCGCCAATGACGGCAACGGGCCTTAGACGCGGTCGCGTCGGCGCAAGACAGGGTTATGTCGGGTTGCTGCGGTCATGACGGTTGTCTAACCGGATCGCCCGCGTCCGTAAAGCCATTCTGCGCGTACCTTTCGGCGGCGACCGACCGCCCCGACGGGCCCGGCACCGATACGCCCATTTCCCGCCAAGCTTGCGTCAAGGCATTCCCGCTCGCCCCGTGGCCTTTTTTGCTGGAAATGGTCTGGAAAGGCTGGCAAGGCAGGATCAAGGAGCCGGGACGCATTGCCCGGACATCCCTACGACCGCGAAGGGAACAAGGCTTCACAGGACCGCATGGCCGCGCAAAGCATCCCTGTCGGCGTCTACGCCCTTGATCAGTTCGACGTGCCCGAACGCCGGGCCGGAGTCGGTCTGGCCGCGCGGCTGAGCGAAGCGCACCCGGTCCTTCACCCAAACCCCAAGATCAGCGTGATCCATCTGGTTGATGGCGAAAGTGGCATGGTACTAAGCCAACCGCTTGCCCTGTCCGGCGAAGACCTTCCCGAAGGCGTGCGGGTCACGGTCGAGGCGATTGCCGGTTTGACGTCGCTGCTGTTGGTGCGAGCGGGCGGCAGGCCGGTGGGCCTTGCCCCGGCAGGGTCCGGGATTGCGGCGGACAAGCCTGAACTTCTGACCGCATTTGTCGCCGGAACCCTGATCGACACGCCGGACGGGCCGATTCCGGTGGAACGGCTTGCTGCGGGCGACCGGGTGACGACGCTGGCCAATGGCTCACGCCCGCTGATCTGGGTTGGCAAGCGGCGCATCCTGCCGGTCGAGATCATGGCCTATCCGGGCCTACGGCCGCTGTCGCTGCCCAAGGGATCGGCCGGGAATGACCGTCCGCTTCTGGTCTCACCCCGGCAAAGGATGCTGATCGACGACTGGCGGGCCGAAGTCTATTTCGGGGAAGACCGGGTGCTGGTGGCCGCAGAAGCGCTGTCCGATCGCAGTGACGCCCGCCCAAGTTTGCCGCCTGAAGGCGTCGACTATGTCATGCTGCTGTGTGACCGGCACGAAATCCTGATCGCCGAGGGCGCGCTGACCGAAAGCTTTCATCCCGGCGACGCAGGGGTTGAGGCACTGACTGCAGACGAAAGGGCATCGCTGAGCGTGATCCTGCCGGAAACCGATCTGATCCGCCGTCGGTCCGCCTATCCGATCATCCGCAACGCCGAAGCCCGCGCCTTGCGCATCCTGGGTTAAGTCCCGGCACAGATCTCGGACAGCATGGCGATGATTGGCAGGTAATAGGCCGAATCATAGCCGCTGTCGTCGTCCAGCACCGACAGGAAACTGGCCACCCGGCCCGTGTCGGGATTCGCTACCAGATATTGCCCGCCATAGCCACCATGACCCAGCCAGACGCCGTTGGTGTTGGTCTGGTTCGAATAGCTTAGATGCTGACGCGGTGGGGCCATCCGAATGCCGCTGTCCTGCGTCCGTTTGATGAACTTGGCCGACCCAAAGGACCGCCCGTCAACCCCCTGCCCCATCCGCGCGAAGACGGCACCATAGCGGCAAAGGTCGCGGGCGGTCAGGCAGATGCCGCCGTTCAGCAAGGGAAAGCCGCCGCGATCCGTCGCGACATGCAGCGCGCCTTCAACCCCCGCCGCATCGGCCAGATCGGCCATCCACTGGCCCAGCGCCCTGCCACCCCGCGCCTCGGCGGCAAAGGCCAGCACATCGGTATTGGCGCTTTTGTACAGATACGAGCCACTGTCGTTCACCAGATCCTTCGCCCCCGGCGCAAGCCCGATCGAGGCGATGAAGTCGCGGTTCGTCGGTTCCGGGCCTGATGGCAGCCGCATGCCCGAGGCCGCCTCGTGCAGGAAGGCGGTGGTGTCGGGATTGCTGTAATCTTCGTCATACCCGTTCTTGACGTTCATGTTCAGAACGTCCTGCAGTGTCGCGTCCCGATAGCCCGCCCCGATCCAGGGCAGGATCGCGCCTATGGTTTCATCGAGGGAAAGCTTCCCGTCCTCCCACAGCCGACCGGTGATCAGGTTGGTCGACATCTTGGAAATTGACATGATCGAATGCGGGCGATCCGGGCCAAAGTCAGGCGCATAGCTTTCATAAAGAAGCCGATTGCCTTCGGTCACCGCCATGCCGGAAAACCATGGCAGCGAGGTAAGCCGTCGCACATCGTCCCGCAGCGGGATCGACAGATCCGCCGAAAGCCGCAGATCCAGCACCTGTGCCGCCCGATAGCTTTGGGCATAGCGGGTCACCCGATGCAGGTTGTGAAACCCGTGTCGCCGGAAAGGGGCCGAATTCCAGCGCGGCTGACGGCTGTCGCCAACCAGAAGATCAGGGTTCGGATGGCTGCGTGGCGGCATGGCTTTTCTCCCTTTGGGGGCAGGATAAGCGGCGGATCAAGCCTGCCGCAAGGCCCGCAACGGCATCAAACACCCCCTTTGACCGCCAACCCTTGCGGCCCCCTGCCATGGGCGGATAAGATGCACCGGAACTTCAGACAGGCGGAGACGGGTATGTCCTGGACGGACGAGCGGGTTGAGACGCTCAAGCGCATGTGGGGCGAGGGTCAGTCGGCCAGCCAGATCGCCAAGGAACTGGGCGGTGTCACCCGCAATGCGGTGATCGGCAAGGTCCATCGGCTGGGCCTGTCGAACCGTGCAGGCGGCACCGAAGAAGAGGTGGAGGCCCCGCAAGTTGCGGCTGCTGCCCCGCCCAAGCCAGAGGCCGTGCGACCTGAACCGGTGGCACCGCGCGCCGAACCGCCGCGTCCGGCCCCGGCACATGCGGCCCCGGTGTCGAATGTGACCCCTTTGCCGGTGCGCAAGGCGATCATCCCGGCTGGCCAGCCGCTGCCACCGCAGCCCAGCCTGAACGAGATCAGCCCCGAAGCGCTGGCCTCGGTTCGCGAAGTTGAAAAGCGCGCGCGCAAGCTGACGTTGATGGAACTGACCGAACGGACCTGCAAATGGCCGATCGGCGACCCTGCAACCGATGATTTCTGGTTCTGCGGTCTGCCGTCTATTCCCGGCAAACCCTATTGCGAAGCCCATGTCGGGGTCGCCTTCCAGCCGATGAGCGCCCGGCGCGACCGCCGCCGCTGATCTGACCGGCCCGGGCTTATCACCCGGGCCTTCTCATTCCAGAATTTCCAGAAGCAGCTTCTTCGCTTCTTCTTCCAGCGCGCCCTGCGCGGCATCCGTCGCGGCATCTTCAAGGCTTTGGTCAGGGGCGACCTTGACCCCAAGCTCTTCTTCAAGCCGCTTTTCAAGCTCGGCTTTGGCGCGCTTTTCCAGCTCTTTCGCCTCGGCTTCCATCTTTTCGCGGGCAATGCCTTCCAGATCCAACTGGAACCTGGGGTCTGCCCACGGGCCACTGATCAGCAGTGGCACCATGATCCCGCCGGTTCCATCCGCGGCGGCAAGGGCCGTGGGGCGCAGGCGATAATCAAGCGTCTGGCTGCCGATACCAACCTCGCCCGACCCGGTGGCAGTGAAATAGGGCGACACCATCTTCAGATCGGTGTTCGACAACACCCCGCCCGAAATCACGAAAGTTCCGGCCAAAGCGTCAAAGATCGTCTTCTGCCCGGCGCCGACGTGATCGGGTTCCAGCGTCTGCAGCATGCTGGCAATATCAAGCCCCCTGATCTCGCCCGGCCCAAGGCCCAGCGTTCCCTGCCCTTCCAGACTTTGCATGATCGCCGCGATAGAGTTACCGACGCCCAGGAATTCCACCTCGAAATCCCCGGTCGAAACCAGCCGGTCCCAGCCCGCAAGGTCGGTGAACAGGGGCTGAGTCTCCAGACCCACCATCTTCAGCCGCCCGCCGACCGAAAGACCGCCGCGCCCGTTCAGGACAAAGTCGCCGGTGACCACGCCGCCATAGGCTTTTGCCCCCTTGATGTCGATCACAGCCCGGGCGCGTTCGATGGTGACCAGACTGCGCACCTCGCCGAATTTCAGCGCTCCCAAGGACAGCGACGGCGCGCTGAAGCCAATCTCGGCATCCATCGCCCCAAGGGCTGACACGTCAATCTCGTCGGTCGACCAGCCCACGGTCGCGGCGTTCGCACTTGCATCAGCCCCGCCGTCGGCAGCACCGATGACCAGCGGGCCAGCAACAAGCTGCGCCGAAAGCTTGGGCCGCGCCTCGCCCGGCACAAGGTCGAAATCGCCCGTAAACCGGTTGGTATCTGCCACGACCTCGGCCCCGCGCAGATAGGCCGCGCCGGTGCCATCAAGGGTCAGTTGTCCGGCGATGGTCAACGTGTCCTTGCCCATGCCTGCACCGGGTTGCGCAAGGTCAGCCCCCCACAGTCGCCCCAGCGCCGGAAGATCGGCCAGATCGGCCGCCAAGGCCCCCTCGGCCATCAGATCGCCAAACCCGCCGCGACCGTCGAAGGCCACGGTCGATCCTCCGGCGGCAAGGCGCAGCGTCAGGGGCACGACCCGCCCTTCAGAAAACGCCGAAAACACATCGCCGGACAGGTCCAGCGTCACCGGTTGCCCACCAGACAGCGCCGCGACCTGCAAGGTGAAAGGACCGGTATAGTCCGGGACTTTCAGCGTCGCATCGACATCGTCCAACGCAACCACGTTGTCCTCGGCACCATCGACAAAGCGAAGACTGCCGCCCCGGATTGTGCCTTCGTCAAGCGTGAACGCGGTCGCCGCCCCCGGAACCGCTCCTGTCTCGGCACCCGCGCCGAAATCCCAGTTCGCCTTGCCGTCCTTTGACCGTTCCAGATTGATGACCGGCGCGTCCGCCTCGACGCCCAGGATGCGGACATCCCCGCCCAGAAGCGCACTCAGGTTGATATCGACCGACAGACTTTCGGCCTGAAACAGCGGATCCTTGCTGTCGGACCAATCAGCATTCGCGATGCTGACCGGGCCGGTGGTGATGCCAAGGCTGGGCCATATCCGGGGGCTGACCTCGCCCGAAAGCACCATCTTTCGACCGGTCATCGTTTCGAATTGCGCGGACAACAGCGCCGCCACCCGTTCCGAAGGGATCAGCGCCAGTGCTCCGACGCCCAGAAGGACCAGAACCAGAACCAAAAGCCCCGCCCTGACGATCCACCGCATGCTCACCTCCGAAAACGTCTTTGTTTTCTGCAATCCTAGGGCCGCACCCCCGACCTGCCAAGTCGGACCTCCTGACCTTGCCCCCCTCTGGCATCAATTGGCCGAGAGATATTTCATCTTTGCCGAAATATCCCCACCGGAGGCTCCTCCCTTTCCACAGACGCGACATCACGGTATAGGGCGGCCCATGTCCGAAAACCCGCCGCTCCTTCGCCCCGACCTTGCCCGCGCCCTTGTCCCCGACACCCGGCGCGAAGGGCAACCGACCATCGGCATGGTCAGCCTTGGCTGCCCCAAGGCGCTGGTCGACAGCGAACGCATCCTGACCCGGCTGCGGGCCGAGGGCTATGCGATCAGCCCCGACTACAAGGGCGCCGATGCGGTGATCGTCAACACCTGCGGGTTTCTCGACAGCGCCAAGGCCGAAAGCCTTGAAGCGATTGGCGAGGCCCTGCAGGAAAACGGCCGGGTGATCGTGACGGGCTGCCTTGGGGCCGAGCCGGAGTATATCACCGGCGCGCATCCGAAGGTCCTCGCCGTCACCGGCCCGCATCAGTACGAGGCGGTGCTGGACGCCGTCCACGGCGCGGTGCCCCCGTCCCCTGACCCGTTCATCGACCTTCTGCCCGCGACCGGGGTTTCCCTCACCCCGCGCCACTACAGTTACCTCAAGATTTCCGAGGGTTGTAATCACAAGTGCAAGTTCTGCATCATCCCCGACATGCGGGGCCGTCTGGTCAGCCGCCCCGCCCACGCCATCCTGCGCGAGGCGGAAAAGCTGGTCGAAGCCGGGGAGAAAGAGCTTCTGGTGATCAGCCAGGACACCTCGGCCTACGGAGTGGACCGCAAGCATGACCTGTCGCCCTGGAAAGGCGGCGAGGTGCGGGCCCATATCACCGACCTTGCCCGCG
>CAUJIP010000050.1 GCA_963205235.1 Pseudomonadota bacterium | reverse complement strand
AGCGTCGATTTCCCGGCCCCGGATGCGCCGACGACGCCGATCTTTTCGCCCGGATGCACGGTCAGTGACAGCGCGTTGACCCCGCCCTTGCCATCCTCACGCTTGCGGCCATAGGCGAAGGACACGTCGTCCAGCCGGATTTCGCCCTTGGACCGGGGCATTTCGGTCGCGCCGGGGGCGTCCAGAAGGGTGTAGGGGCGGGCAAGGGTGCGGATGCCGTCTTCAACCTCGCCGATATTGCCGAAGATCGACATCAGGCTGAAAGAGACCCAGCCGGTCATCTGGGACAGGCGGAAGGAAATCGCCCCGGCGGCGGTGATGTCCCCCGCAGTCGCCCCGCCGGTTTGCCACAGCCAGACCGTCGCGCCGACCAGCAGCACCGGCAGAACCCCGGCCAGCAGGGTCAGGCCAAAGCGGAACCAACTGGACAACAGGCCATAGGTGATCGCCGCCATGCGGTAACTGCCCATCGCTTCCAGCGCGACGGCGTCTTCATGGGCGGAATGGGCGAAAAGCTTGACCGTCTTCATGTTGGTGACGGTGTCGACGATCTGCCCCGTCACCATCGCCCGCGAGGCCGCCCGCTTGGCCGAGGCGCTGCGGATACGGCTTAGGAAGGCGCGGATGAACAGGATATAGGCTGTCACCCACAGGACCAGAAGCAGCGACACCCAGGCGTCGATGGCCCCCAAAAGTACGACCGAGCCTACGACCGAGGACAGAGCGAAGGCCACCGTCTCGATGGTGCCCGACACGACATCTGTTGCCGCCCGCGCAGTCTGCATCTGCTTTTGCGCGATGCGGCCGGCGAAATCGTTGTCAAAGAAGGTGACCGCCTGCCCGATAGTGAACCGGTGCAGCCGCGACAAGATCAACGGGAACAGGTTCGGTTCCAGCCGGACCGAGGCGGCAGCAGTGTTCAGGCCAAGGACGGCGGGACGTACCAGAAGGTAAAAGCCAAGGAACAGCGCGCCAAGCAGCCAGTGGTCGTGCAAGGCCGTCGCCGGGCTGGTTGTGGCTGCGGCATCGACGATGTGGCCAAGGATCGTGGCCGAGACCGCCTCAAGACTGCCAGCCGCCGCCGACCAGAAGGCCGCCCAAAGGATCCCGCGCCAGGCCCCTTTCAGCGCCCAACGCAAGAATGCCCCAAGTGTCGGGGGCGGTGCCGCAGTCGCTTGGGCAAAGGGCGGAATGTGCGGGCCGAGAATCGGGTTCATTCTGCTTCCAGACCGATGAAGCCCCCCGATTGCCGCGCCCAGAAGCGGGCGTAAAGCCCATTCTGTTGCAAAAGCACGTGATGCGGGCCGTCTTCGGCCACGGCGCCATCTTCCAGGACGACAATCCGGTCCATTGCGGCAATCGTCGACAGGCGGTGGGCAATCGCGATGACGGTCTTGCCCTCCATGATCCGGAAAAGCGCGTCCTGAATGGCGGCTTCAGCCTCGCTGTCCAGGGCACTGGTCGCCTCGTCCAGGATCAGGATCGGCGCGTCCTTCAGGATCACGCGGGCAATCGCCACCCGCTGGCGCTGCCCGCCCGACAGTTTCACCCCGCGTTCGCCGACGTGGGCGTCATAGCCGGTGCGGCCTTCCTGATCCTGCAGTGTCAGGATGAAGTCATGCGCATCGGCCTTTTTCGCCGCGGCAAGCATTTCGGCCTCGGTCGCATCGGGGCGGCCATACAGGATGTTTTCGCGGATAGACCGGTGCAGAAGCGCCGAATCCTGCTGCACCATGCCGATTCCCCGGCGCAAGGATTCCTGCGTCACGTCGGCGATGTTCTGGCCGTCGATCCGGATTGCTCCGCTTTCGGTGTCATAGAACCGCAGCATCAGTTTCACGAGCGAGGATTTCCCTGCCCCCGACCGCCCGACAACGCCGATCTTTTCGCCGGGGCGGATCGTCAGGCTGACCTCACGCAAGCCGCCAAAGCCGCGCCCGTAATGGTGGCTGACATGGTCAATCTCGACCTTGCCTTCGCGGAACTGCAGGTCCGGGGCGGCGGGGGCATCGACGAGGGTTACGGGATGGGTGATCGTCTCCATCCCTTCCTGCACCACGCCAAGGTTTTCAAACAAGTTCGTTGTCGACCACATGATCCAGTAGGTCATCGACGACAGCCGCAGGACCAGCGTCGTCGCCACCGTGACCATACCGACCGAGGCCTGGCCCTGATACCACAGAAGCAGCGCCCAGCCGGTAACCGACAGGATCAGCAGCACGTTCAGGATGGTCAGCGTCAGGTCCATCTTGGTGATGATCCGCATTTCGGCGGCAATGGTCTGGCGGGCGCGTTCGATGGCCTCGCCGCCATAGGCGCGCTCGCGGTCGTATTGGGCCGACAGCTTGACGGCGTGGATGTTGGTATAGGCGTCGACCACCCGCCCGGTAACGGCTGACCGGGCGTCCGACGCTTCCTTTGACGCCGGGACGATCCGCCGAACCGTCCAGCGCATCAGGACGATGTAGCCCGCGAACCAGACTAGCAGCGGAAGAAGAAGCCGCCCATCCGCCTCGAACAGCACGACGCCTGCGCCTGCCAGCATGACCAGCGCAAAGGCCGAGGCGTCGAAGACCTGAAACACCGCCTCGCCCGCCGCCGGGGGGGTCTGCATGATCCGGTTGGCGATCCGCCCCGCGAAATCGCTTTCGAACCAGCCGACGGGCTGGCGCAGGACATGGGAATGCGCCCGCCAGCGCATCATCGTGCCGAAGTTCACCAGGATCGTGTTGTGCAGCAGCGCCACATGCGCCACGGCCACCAGGGGCCGCAGGAACAGGATCGCGGCGGCGACCAGCAGGATTTCGGTGCCGTAGTTGGCCCAAACCTCGGCCGGCGTGCCGGTGCCAAGGTAATCGACTACTTGCCCTACATACCAGATCAGCCCGGTGTCAAAGACGGCATTGGCAACCGAGAACAGGCCGGTGGCCCAGAACACCTTTTTGAACGGACGGATATAGTCCTTCAGGAACGGCCAAAGCTTGCGCGGCGGCGTGTCGGTGACGGCATAGGATTGATAGGGATCGACGAGGTTTTCGAAAAAGCGAAACATGGGGAAAGCCTGCGGAACGGTCTGCGGTGATGGGTGAAGGCGGGGACCTGACGGACCGCCCGGACGGGATCGGTCGGCCTAGGCCAGACTGAATGTGATCCCGATATCCATGCCGCTCTCCTGTAAGGCTTGTCAGGAGGTGTTAGTCGAAATTGCCCGGACTGTCACCCCTCATTCGTCGCTGCCCTGCAGCAAGGCGGCTTTGTCCAGCCGCAAGTCGGACCGCAACCAACGGTTTTGCAAGGCTTTCAACCGCGCGCCAAGGGCGGGGCCTTGAAGCGCTGGCATCAGGTCAGCGGCGGTGACGGGGAAGGTTGCCGCTGCGCCGCGTTGGGCTTCTTCGTGCCAGTTTGCGGGCAAGGGGCTTTCCAGAACAGCGCTGCGGCAAAGCACGGTGTCTGCCGCCAGATCCGCCCCCAGAAGCCAGCCCAAAGCTGCGGGCGTTTGGGACGCGCCGATATGGTCGCGGATGCGGGTCAGATCGGCTTCTTCCTGACGCGACAGGCGTAGGCCCGCGATGTCATCCCCCAGAACCGCAAGGCGGCGCAGCCAGCGGGGGGGCAGGTCACCCTCAAGATGCACCAGCGGGGCAAGGGCGCGGGTATCTGCCCCCGGCAGGACCTGAGCCAGCACGCCCGACTGAGCCATCGCTGCGACGGCAGGCGCGGGATCGCGCGCGGATAGAAGCTTGCGCAGCTCGGCTGTGACACGTTCGCGCGAAACGCGAGCCAGACCCTCGGCCAGCGCGGCACAGGCGGCCAGGCCCTCGGCATCCAGCCCACCCGCAGGATCACCATAGCAGGCGTGAAAGCGGAAGAACCGAAGGATGCGCAGGTAATCTTCGCGGATGCGGGTTTCGGGGTCGCCGACAAAGCGCACCCGTCGGGCCAGAGTGTCGGGCAGCCCGCCAAGCGGGTCGATCACCTGACCCGTGGCATCGGCATAGAGCGCGTTCATCGTCAGGTCGCGGCGTTCCGCGTCTTCTTCGATCCGCGTCGAGAACGCCACCACCGCCCGCCGCCCATCGGTTTCGACATCGCGGCGGAAGGTTGTCACCTCATGCGGGCGACCACGGGTGATGACGGTGACGGTGCCATGATCAATGCCGGTCGGCACCACCTTGAAACCAGCCGCTTCGGCCAGTTGCGTCACTGTTTCGGGCAGGGCATCGGTTGTCAGGTCAGTATCGGCCACCGGTTCGCCCAAGACCGCGTTGCGGACGCAGCCGCCGACGAACAGCGCGCGATAGCCCGCAGTGGCCAATGCTGCGCACAGGGCCTGTGTGCCGGGATGCGACAACCATTCGCCTGCAAGCTTCATTCCACCGCCCTTTCCGCCAGCCCCCGCAGGATACGCGCGGTGGCGCCCCAGATGTAATAGGGGCCATAGGGCACCGCGTAATAGCGCCTGCGCGAGCCCATCCAGACCCGGCCTTCGATGGCAAAGCGGGCCGGGGTCAGTACATGGGTCAGGGGGACGGTGAAAACCTCTTCGACCTCGCCCGCCTCGGGCAGCGGGGCGAAATCGCCTTCGATCAGGCCGACAAAGGGGGTCATTGCAAAGCCGGTCACGGTTTCATGCACGGGCAGCGTGCCGATCACCCGAACCCGCCCCGGATCAAGCCCGATCTCCTCATGCGCCTCGCGCAGCGCGGCCTGCATCGGCCCGGCGTCGGTCGCATCGACCTTGCCGCCGGGAAAGGCGATCTGGCCCGGGTGGTGTTTCAGATGCGAGGCGCGCTTGGTCAGCAGCATGACCGCCCCTTCCGGCCGCAGCCAGACGGGGACCAGCACCGCCGCAGCGCGCAGGGGTTTGTCTGACGCAGGCCGAATGGCCGGGTTCAGGTCGAAGTCCGAAGAAGGGCCCGAAGGCCGGTCAAGCGCGCGCCGCAGCCTCGCCTCGACCGAATGGGTCATTCGGAGGGCTTCCCCTCGAACCCCAGGGTCTTGGGATCAAGTTCGTAATGCGCACCGCAGAACTGGCAGTCCGCCGTGACGACGCCCGCTTCGGTCGTCATCTTGGCGATGTCCTTCTGGCTGTAGATCGACATGGTGTTGCGCACCTTGTCTTCGTTGCAGGAACAGCCGAATCGCACCGGCTGAGAGTCAAAGACGCGCGGGCTTTCTTCGTGGAACAGCCGCACCAGAAGATCGGCCGGGGTGACCGAAGGGCCGATCATCTCCAGCACTTCCACGGTATCCAGCAGCAGGTTCGCGCGGTTCCAGTCTTCCGACTGCGCCCCGCCCAGAATGTCGGCATGGGTCAGAAGACCGCCCTCACCACTTCCCTGTTCGGCGGCCACGCCACCCACGGCGGGCATGTGCTGCAGCATGATGCCACCGGCGCGCCAGTGCATCGGGCGACCGGGTTCGGCGCTTTCGCCAAAGGCAAGCTGGAACCGGGTCGGGATCTGTTCGGATTGCGCAAAATAGCTTTCGGCGCAAGACGACAGGCTGCCCCCGGCGATGGGTGTAAAGCCTTGATAAGGCAGCATGCCTTCGCCCTGATCCAGCATCACGGCAAAATACCCCTCACCGATCTGGCTGAAAGGGCTGGCGGCAGGGTCCAGCCGGTCAACGTCATAGCTGGCATAGGCGCGGATGCGGGCGGGTTCGCCATCTTCGGTCGGGCCGTAGTAGTCGGTCGCGATCAGCCGCGCCGCCCCCTTGCCGCGCACCTGCAACGACAGCTTCCAGCGCAGCTTGATCGTCTGACCGATCAGCGCGGTCAGAACCGCCATCTCGGCCACCAACGCCTCGATCACAGACGGATAGGCGTGTTGCTTCAGCACCTGGTCCAGCACCCCGTCAAGCCGGGCCACGCGACCACGGATGCCCGAGGCGTCAAGCTGGAAGGGCAGGACGGTATCGTCCCAGGCGATTTGCGAACCGATGGTCATTTGGGATTTCCTGAAGCTGCCAGACTTGGCATACCGCGCCTATATAGTGACGGCAACCGCCGCCAAAAGGGGGTAAAATGATCCGACGCTATGGCGAAGCGGTGAAAACCGGCCAAATCTATACCCGAAGACCCGGCGTCTATGCGGTGCTTGCGCAGGGCGATCATATTCTGGTGACCCATCAATCCGCCCCGGTGCCCGAATTTCAGTTGCCCGGTGGTGGCATCGACAAGGGCGAACAGCCAATCCCTGCCCTGCACCGCGAGGTGATGGAAGAAACCGGCTGGCGCATTGCCGTGACCCGGCAGATCGGGGCGTTCCGGCGGTTCACCTATATGCCTGAATATGACCTTTGGGCCGAAAAGTTGTGCACGGTCTATCTGGCCCGCCCCGTGCGCCGTCTGGGACCGCCGACCGAAGCGGGGCATAAGGCGGTCTGGCTACCAGTCGAAGAGGCGCTTGCCCTGCTGGGCAATCCCGGCGACCGGGGCATGCTGGCACGCTTCCTGGCCAAGTAGATCGACGACCACGCCCGAGACATCATCCGGGAAGCTGTCGAGATGTGAGGATTGGGCCAGATCCCAGACCAGCGCCTCCAGCACCTCTGGTCCGGAAAGGCCGGATGACCGGGCAAGCGAGGTGAACAGACCTTCGTTGCCAAAGTCACTGCCATCGGGCATCGGACATTCGGTCAGCCCATCTGACACAAGCACCAGCCTGTCGCCGGGTTCCACCTTTACCCCGATGCATTCGTAAGTGGCCTCCGCAATCAACCCGATCGGCAGACCACCGTTGCCAAGGTTGATCTGGTCGCCGTTGCGCCGGATCAAGACGGGGTGGGGGTGTCCCGCCTGAACCAGACTAAGCAAGCCTGACACACGGTCGAAACTGGCGAAGGCCATGGTGAAATACTGTTCGGCCTGAATCTCTTCCAGCATCAGGCGGTTGAACCGTTCGGCCACCTGATCGGGCGGCAACAATGCCTGACTGCCATCGGCCATCTTGCCGAAGGCCAGGTTCTGTTCCGGCGAGGACCCGGTCAGGAACCCCGCCAGCCGCGCGGTCATCATCGCCGAAGCAACGCCGTGTCCCGATACGTCGATGGAATAGGCGACGGCGCGGTTTGCGTCGACCTGAAAGCTGCCCACCAGATCCCCCCCGACCCGGCCCGAGTTGCGCAGCATCAGCGCCACCCTGGCCCAGCCATAGTCGCGGTTGCGGTCGCGGATCAGGGTCTGCTGCAGCTTTCGCGCCTCGATCAGATCGCGGTCGAGCGAATCATACAGGGCCTGCAATTCATCCAGCGTGCGGGCGATCACCTGGTTCTTCGACAAAAGCTCGGACTGCATGGAAAGCATCCGTTCGCCTGCCCGCAACCTTGCGCGCAGTTCACCCGACGAAACGGGCTTGGTCAGAAAATCATCAGCCCCGGCTTCCAGCCCGTCGGCCACTTCGGTCTTTTCGGATTTGGAAGTGAGCAGGACGAAATAGCCATAGCGTTCGCGGCCCAGTGCCCTGAACTTGCGGCAGAATTCCAGCCCGGTCATGCCGGGCATCATCCAGTCGCTGATGATGATGTCGACGTCAGCCCCCGCGCAGACCCGCAGGGCGGCGGCTGCGTCTTCGGATTCGGTGACAAGATAGCCCCAGCGTCGAAGCTGCATCGACAGCATGTGCCGCTGCGCGCGGCTGTCATCGACCACCAGCACGTGACGCGGCGTTTCCGGCACCGGCAGGGGGGGGGCCTTGATCCTTTGGCTGGCAGGCACGTCTGTATCCCTTGTCGCAATCGGGCCAGTCTTGCCGGGCGGCCTTAACGCCGGGTGAAGGCTAAAATTGCGCGTGTTTCCCAAAGGGCGCACCACGATTTGTTAAGCCTGTGGCGGGATAACCAGCCTTGGGTAACGGGGGCTTGGGTGCCATGATCGATTGGAAACGGGTTGCAGACCTGCGGGATGAAATTGGCGCGGACGGCTTTGCCGAGGTTGCCCACATGTTCCTGGAAGAGGCGGACCAGGTCGTGCATGGGCTTGCGCAGGGCCTTGCCGCAGACGCAGTCGAGGGGCAGTTGCACTTTCTCAAAGGCAGCGCGCTGAACCTGGGCCTGTCCGATCTGGCGGCGATCTGCCAGGACGGCGAACGCCGCGCCGCCGCCGGGCAGGGCGCCGGGGTGGACCTTGGCCGCGTGGTCGCGGTCTATCGCCAATCCCGCGCAGCGCTGATGGACGGGCTGGCCCGAACCCACGCGGCCTGATGGCAACAGGCACCGCGTCCCGGCTTCCCCTCCTCGTTCGACTTCGTCTTCTCGTCGTTCGCTCGGCGAGAAGTGACGAAGTCTACGACGAGCTTCGCCTCAAGATATTCCCGGCGCTGATCGGTCGATGGCGATCAGATCAGAAACTCGGACAGCGCCTCGTCATGGGTGATGTCGCGGAACGCCAGACCCGCCGCATCCATGCTGGCGGTGAACCGGGCAAAGCCGCCCGCCTCGCGCGTTTCGATCCCGATCAGGACCGACCCGAAATTGCGGGCCGACTTCTTCAGATATTCGAACCGGGTGATGTCGTCGCCCGGACCCAGCATCGCCAGAAATTCGCGCAATGCACCGGGGCGCTGCGGCATGCGTAGGATGAAGTATTTCTTCAGCCCCGAAAAGCGCTGGGCGCGTTCCTTCACTTCGGGCAACCGTTCGAAATCGAAGTTCCCGCCCGAGGTCACGCAGACCACCGTCTTCCCCCGGATTTCATCCGCCAGTTCCGGCAGAACATCGACCGACAGCGCGCCGGCCGGTTCCAGCACGATGCCCTCGACGTTCAGCATTTCCAGCATCGTCACGCAGATCCGATCTTCGGGTGCCAGAAGCACGTCCTTGCGGTCGACCCAGGACAGCATGTCAAAGGTCGTATCCCCGACCCGCGCTACGGCTGCGCCATCCACGAAGCTGTTGATCCGGTTCAGCTTGACCGGAGCCCCCTCCTCCAGCGCCGCCGCAAGACTGGCCCCACCTGCGGGTTCGACAAAGCGGAAATCGGTCGCCGGGGCCACCTCGCGCAGATAGCGCGTCACGCCCGAGGAAAGCCCGCCGCCGCCGACCGGCAGGATCACAAGGTCCGGCGCGCGGCCCAACTGGTCAAGCATCTCGACTGCGACCGAGGCTTGGCCCTCGATCACGTCGGTATCGTCGAAGGGCGACAGGAAATGCGCCCCCTTTGCCGCGCAATAGGCTTGGGCCGAGGCAAGCGTCTGGTCGAAATAGTCGCCCACCAATTCGATCATCACGTTGCCGCCGCCGAACATCCGGGTCTTGTCGATCTTTTGCTGTGGCGTCGTCACCGGCATGAAGATGGTGCCATGCACCCCGAAATGGCGGCAGGCGAAGGCCACGCCCTGCGCATGGTTCCCGGCGCTGGCGCAGACGAAATGGGCCTGATCAGGGTTCGAGGCGCGCATCTTGCGCATGGCGTTGAACGCCCCCCGCAGCTTGTAGCTGCGCACCGGGGTCAGGTCTTCGCGCTTGAGATAGATTTCGGCCCCGTATCGGGCGGAAAGGTGATCATTGCGCTGCAAGGGTGTTTCAGCAAACAGCTCTCGCAGCGCAAGGGTTGCAGATCGGGCCGAGGCGGGAAAATCACTCATGCCGAATGGCATGGCCGATCCCGCCTCAAACCGCAAGATCAGACCAGTGGACGCTTTTCGATGTAGTGGCCGTAAAGCGTGGTCAGAACCGACAGGCCGACAAGCACCGCCAGCCAGTTGAAGACCAGTGTCCAGGCGATGAACAGCACCGTGACCTTGGACAGCACGAAGATCGTCAGAATCGCGCTGACGACCATCGCCACCACCGAGATCAGGCCAAGCCCGATAAAGGTCCCGGTCTCGCCCGCAGTGGCCTCCCAGCCCGACATGAAGGTCCCGGCGTTGTCAATCGCGGTGCCCGGCAGCGACGTGGACAGCCGGTAGCCGATCACGAACAACGGGAAATAGATCAGCAACATCGAGATGACCGTGATCGTGAATATCGTGCCCATTCCGCCGCCGCTGGAGCTGATCAGACCGATCACGAAGAACCCGGCAACGATGCTCAGGACAAACCCCGCAACAATAAGGACGATCCCGATCAGCAGCGAACGCACGAAATAGGCCCCGATGCGATTGCCGTCGAACGGCGGCACAAAACCCGTCGGGACTTCGTTCTTCAGGACGAACCGATGCCAGGCGATTGCCATCCAGACCGAGGTCACGATCATGATGACCAGGTTTGCAAGTTGGGCCACGAACGACGGGCCACCCTGCATCATCGCCATCGGGTCATGCATCATGGCCATGGTCCGGTCAGGACGAGTCAGCAGGAAAGTCGCCACAAACTGAATGCCGTATGGCACGGCGGAAATCTTGATCGCATTGGGCAGATTGCCAAGCACCTGTCGCAACGAATGCAAGAATATGTCGAGTCCCTTCATCCTTCTCTCCCTTTGTTGTTGGTCTTCACTATGCCGCAAGGATCATCACAGGGCCGGGGCTTTCACGCAATGGCCATATAGCCGGGTCAAAAGGGCGATGTTGAACATGAACTGGAACAACAGCACGCAGGGCAGCACCAGAAGCAGGCCGACATAGCCGGTGGCCAGTTCCGCCAGCAGCAAGTCCAGCAGAATCGAAAAGAGATGCAGCAGCAGCCCCAGAAGTAAGTAGCCCTTCAGCGACAGGCAGGCTCTTGCCGCCTCACGCGAGTCCTTCAGGGTCATGCTCTGCCCAAGTGCGCGGGCCGGCAGGATCAGTGACCACCTTGTAACCAGTCCGATCAGGGCCGCAAAATAGATCGCGCTCAGCACGAAATTCCATCCGGTCCGGGGTTCGGGCAAGGCGCCATAGGAAAACGAGAAACCTCCGGACGAGGCTTTCTCGACAAGGGGATACATCGGCAGCATCAGGCAGATGCCGAACAGGATCGCGATCAGAACCAGCAAGAGGCTGCGCCCGAAATAGCCAAACGAGGCTCCGGGATAAAGCCGGGGCCACAGCGCGCGCGGGACTTCCCCCATCAGGTCGAACCGGTGCCAGGCGACGGCGACGGGCAAGGTTCCGACGGCGGCGATCAAGATCAGTGCCAGTGCAAAGATCGGAAGCTCGTCGCCGCCGCCGACCTGCTTTGGCAAGTAACGCACAAGATAGGCCGACTTCATCGCCCAGGTGAACCAGCCGACCAGAAGGCCGATAGGCAGCAAAAGGGGGATCAGGGTGATCCGCAGGACAACGGTCCAGTTGCGACCAATCGCAAGGAAGGTTTCGGCAATCAGGCGCAAGACAAACGAGAAATCCGACATGCTCAAATCCTGTTCTATCCGGTCAGCTTCCCGCAGGGGCTGCCCGCCGTCAACCTGAACGCGCAGTTAGGCAGCCGGGACGCAATCGCGTCGGACGGGACAGGATTGATCCCTGCGCCAAACCTTGGACTCCAAGGGCCGGACTGTTTCCATTTTCAGCCTCAGATTGCACAATTCTACGGATTTATACTCAGAGTTTATAGACTCAGCCGTATTCGCGCCGTAGTTTGGCCCGATTTCGAGCCGCTTCAGATCTTCCCCACCAGGAGTAAAGCCATGTCCAAGACCCTCACCACCACAGTCGCCGTGGCTGCCTTGCTGATGTTCGCTCCGGCCTTGCCCAGCCTTGATCAGACCGACGGAGTTGCCGCATTCGCCAACAGTGGCAACGGCAACGGAAACGGCGGGGGTAACGGAAACGGCAACGGCAATGCAGGCGGCAACGGAAATTCCGCCAAGGACGGTTCCGGTACGAACGGCAAATCCGCAGCGAATGGCAAGACCGCAAAGGCGACCGGGACATCGGCCAGCGAGCTTGGCAAGATGAACGGCGCTCTGCATGCCAGCCCCAATACCGTGATCGCCCATATCAAGAATGGTCAGATCACGAATGGCCCGGTTGGCCTGATGGCGGGTCTTGCTGTCGCCGATGCGGGGGGCGCTGCTGCCAGTGCCGACCTTGCCGGGCTTCAGGACAAGGCCGCGGCCTTTGACGCGCTGGAAACCGCCGTCGCCGATGCCGGTTTTGACTCGGTCGAAGGCTATCTGCAGGCCAAGGCGGACGGGACCGCGACCGAAGAGCAGATGAACGCCATCGACCCATTGGTCGACGCGGTCGGCGGCACCACCGAGGACGGGCTTGCCCTTGCCGAAACTGCACCGACCGACGCGGAAATCGCCGAAGCCGAGGCCGCGGTTGACGCAGCCGAAGCTGCCGTCGATACCGTCGAGGCATCGATTGGCGCGGCCTGGAACAAGGATGGCGACCTTGCGGGCCTTCTGGGCCAGATGCGGGAACGTCTGGCCGAATATCAGACCGAGATCGCCGCAGCCATTGTCGCAACCGAAGGCGAATAAGCCGTCGCATAGCACCAGCAAGGGGCGGGTTGCGCGACCTCGGTCCAGCCTGCCTCTTGCCGTCCTTGCCCTTCCCGGCGTTTCCCAGTAAGCGCCTGCGAAACCGGGATGGAGCCTATTCATGCTGAAGCCGAAGAAAGTCGTCCTCGCCTATTCTGGCGGACTTGATACCTCGATCATCCTCAAGTGGCTG
>CAUJIP010000049.1 GCA_963205235.1 Pseudomonadota bacterium | reverse complement strand
GCTGCCGAAAAGGTGGACATCCGCGCCAAGCGCACTGAAAGCGGGGCAGACTTTGCCGCGATCAACCCGCGCGGGGCGGTTCCGGTGCTGGAACTGGAGGGCGGCGAAGTGCTGACCGAAGGTGTCGCGATCATGCAGCATGTGATGGACAGCGCGGCACCCGGTGCGCTGCCTGCGCCGGGCACGCTGGCCCGCGCCCGTCTGACCGAAGCACTGAACTATGTCTCGACCGAGGTCCACAAGACCTATTCGCCGTTCTTCTATGGACTGGAAGGCGAGGCAAAGGCCAAGCAGTCGGCGCTTTTGGACGCGCGGTTGCAGGTGGTCGAGGACCGGCTGGCCACCCGCGACTGGCTGGCGGGGGATGCCTATACCCCGGCGGATGCCTATTTCTTCACGGTGACCAACTGGTCCAAGGGTGTCGGTCATGACCTGTCGCCGTTCCCTCGGGTTCAGGCGTTGCGCGACAAGGTCGCGGCGCGGCCCGCTGTGCAAAAGGCGATGCAGGCCGAGGGTCTGATCTGACGCCGGATCAAGGGGGCGCGGTCTGCGCCCCCGGTTCCGGGCGGTAGCAGACGGCGTTCAGCTTGTTGCCGTCCGGATCGCGGACATCGGCCGCATAGAAATGTGGCCCGTAGTGCGGGCGAAGGCCGGGTTGGCCTTCGTCACGCCCGCCGTGGGCTAGGGCTGCGGCGTGGAAGGCATCGACCGCTGCGCGAGTTTCGGCCAGAAACGAGACCATCGTGCCATTGCCCACGGTTGCGGGATTGCCGTCGAAAGGTTCGGTCAGCCAAAGATGCGGGCCGGGGTCATCAAGGCCCCAGGCGGCGGACTGGCCGTCGGGGTCGTAGTCGGCAATCCGCCAGTGGCCAAGCGGGGCAAGCGCTGCATCATAGAACCGGATCGACCGGGCAATGTCGCGGGTGCCAAGCGAGATATAGCTGAACATCGGTGGGTCTTTCCTGCGGGGAAGGGGCATTCTGGCAGGTCCTTGCAGGTTGCCAAGGGGGGCTTCATGCGCGGCTGGCGGGAAAGCCCGCCGATGAAAAGGTGCGGGGTTCCCAACTTGGCGGTGGCTGGCTAGTGTCCTAGACAGATCGCACCAACATTGGAGGATTGCATGGATCGTCGTTCCTTTCTGACCAAGGCGTCTGTCGGCGGGGTTGCCGCAGGTGCTGCAGCGCTGGCAGCACCTGCGATTGCGCAGGAAGCCCCTGTCGTGACCTGGCGGGTGACCTCGTCCTTCCCGAAATCGCTGGACACGATCTTTGGCGCTGCCGAGCTGATGACCAGCTTTGTCGCTGCGGCCACGGACGGGAAGTTCCAGCTGCAGGTCTTTCCGGCGGGCGAACTGGTCCCCGGCCTGGAAGCCGCTGATGCGGTATCTGCGGGCACTGTCGAAGCCTGCCACACGGCAAGCTATTACTACTGGGGCAAGGACCCGACCTATGCGCTGGGCTGCACCGTGCCATTTGGCCTGAACTATCGCCAGATGAACGCGTGGCTCTATCACGGCGGCGGGATCGACCTGATGAACGAATTTTATGCCACGCAGAATCTGGTCAGCTTCCCCTGCGGCAACACGGGCGTCCAGATGGGCGGCTGGTACCGCAAGGAGATCGCCTCGCTGGCGGACATGGCGGGGCTTAAAATGCGGATCGCGGGCTTTGCCGGCAAGGTGATGGAAAAGCTTGGCGTCGTGCCGCAGCAGCTTGCGGGTGGGGACATCTATCCCAGCCTGGAAAAAGGCACCATCGACGCCGCTGAATGGGTCGGCCCCTATGACGACGAGAAGCTTGGGTTCTACAAGGTCGCGCCGTATTACTATTACCCCGGCTGGTGGGAAGGTGGCCCGACGCTCAGCTTCATGGTCAACAGCGCGAAATGGGCGGAATTGCCGCCTGCCTATCAGGCCGTTCTGAAGATGGCCTGCGAGGCGGCCAACAGCAACATGATGGCAAACTACGACTGGAAGAACCCGACGGCCCTGAAGACTCTGGTGGCGAACGGGGCGCAGCTTCGCCCGTTCCCGACCGATGTGCTGCAGGCGTCCTTCGATGCGGCCAATGGCATCTATGCCGAGATCAGTGCCAGCAATGCGGCGTTCAAGAAGATCAAGGAAAGCCAGGACGCCTTCAAGAAGGACGCCTATCTGTGGGCCCAGATATCGGAATACAACTATGACGTCTTCATGATGCAGCAGCAGCAGGCCGGGACGCTTTGATCCCGGGGTAAGGCAATCAAAGGCCCCGTGGGAAACCACGGGGCCTTTTGCATTGCGGGGCCTAGGGGGCGACCGCCGGGGCACCAAGCGGGGCAAGCGGTTGCAGGGCCGGGATCGTGATGGTGACGGAAGCGGGGTCCACCACCGCGCCCTTGTAGTGCATGACCAGTTGCGGGAAAGCGATGACCATCCCGATCATCACCACCTGGATCACGACAAAGGGCATCGCCCCCCAATAGATCTGGCCGGTTGAGACGCCTGCCAGCCGTTCCCCCGTCACCTTGTCGGCATAGGGCCCGCGTGGCGCGACCGAGCGCAGGTAAAAGAGCGCAAAGCCGAAGGGCGGGTGCATGAACGAGGTCTGCATGTTTACTCCAAGGATCACCCCGAACCAGATCAGGTCGATGCCCAAAGCATTGGCCGGGGCGACGAGCAGGGGGACGATGATGAACGCGAGTTCGAAGAAATCCAGAAAGAAGGCCAGAAGGAACACCAGGATCGAGACGAAGATCAGGAACCCGATCTGGCCCCCCGGCAGGCCGACCAGAAGATGTTCAACCCAGATATGGCCGTTGACCCCATAGAAGGCCAGGCTGAAGACCCGCGCCCCGATCAGGATGAACATCACAAAGGCCGAAAGTCTTGTGGTCGAGGCAAGGGCTTGGGTGATCACCGCCCTTGTCAGCCTGCCCTTGAGCGCGGCCATGACCATTGCGCCAAGCGCACCCATGGCTCCGCCTTCGGTCGGGGTGGCGATGCCAAGAAAGATGGTTCCAAGGACAAGGAAGACCAGCGCAAGCGGTGGGATCAGGACGACGATCACTTGGCGGGCAAGGTTCGACAAAAGGTTGATCCCCAGTGCGTTGTCGGCAATGGCCCAGATATAGATCGCGACGACCCCCAAGCTTGCGCCAAGGATGTCGGCGTTCGCGCCTTGGGTCGGATAAAGCCATAGATGCGCGCCGTAGCCGATGCCGATGGCGGCGGCGATGGCGACAATAAGCGACAGGATGCCGTGGCCCAGTGTCCGCGCCTCGGGCGGCAGGGCGGGCACCCAGGTGGGGCGGATCAGGGAGACGATGAAGATATAGCCCATGTAAAGCCCGGTCAGGACAAAGCCGGGAAGCATTGCCCCCTTGTACATGTCGCCCACCGATTTGCCCAACTGGTCAGCAAGCACGATCAGCACCAGCGAGGGCGGGATGATCTGCGCCAGTGTGCCCGATGCGGCGATGACCCCACTTGCCACGCGCCGGTCATAGCCATAGCGCAGCATGATCGGCAGCGAGATCAGTCCCATCGCGATCACGCTGGCCGCGACGACGCCGGTGGTGGCGGCCAGTAGTGCGCCGACGATGATGACGGCATAAGCAAGGCCGCCACGGATCGGGCCGAAAAGCTGGCCGATGGTGTCCAGCAGGTCTTCGGCCATGCCGGATCGTTCCAGCACGATGCCCATGAAGGTAAAGAAGGGGATGGCCAGCAAGGTCTCGTTCGACATCGTGCCCCAGACGCGCTGGTTCAGGGCATCCAGAAGCGGCCAGTCAAGGCTGAAGGCGCCCCCGGAATACGGGGTCAGCCAGACGCCGATGGCAAAGAAGAACAGCCCGTTCGCCGCCAGCGAAAAGGCGACGGGGTAGCCCAGCAGAAGAAAGACCACCAGCGAGACGAACATGATCGGCGCCATGTTCTGTGCGACAAGTTCCAGCATCAGCGTTTGTCCCCCTTGGCCGGGTCCGACACGGTCGCCGCCAGTTCTGCACCCTCCAACTCGGCCGCCTCATGCGCCGAGACAAAGGGGTGGGGGTCTTCGATCAGACCCTGCATCACGGCGATCTTCTTGATGATTTCCGAGATGACCTGCGCGATGAGCATGAGGAACCCTCCGGCCAGAATGGCGCGTGAGGGCCAGACGATCAGGCCCGAGGCATTGCCCGAGGCCTGGCCTGACTGGAAGGCTGCCCAAGCGTAAGGAACCAGCATCCAGGCCATGAGAACCACAAAGGGCAGGGCAAAGAAGGCATGGCCAAAGAGGTCGATCCAATGCTGGGTGCGGCGGCTGCGGGTGCCGTAGAAAATGTCGATCCGGATATGTTCGTTCTGCTTTAGCACCAGGGCCGCAGCCCCCATGAATGCGGCCCCGAACAGGACCCATTGCAGCTCCAGCCAGGCATTCGAGGCATGTGTGGGGGCTATCTTTCTGATGATGGCGTTGCCGGAACTGACAAGGACGGCCAGCAGGATCAGCCACATCACCGCCTTGCCGACACGTTCGTTCACCCGGTCAATGCCGTGCGACAGGCCAAGCAATGCCTGCATTCCGATACCCCCTGACCTTTGCCGGTTTTCCGGACTCTTGTCTCTTTGCTAAGCGAGTTTCCCCGCTGCGCCAAGCGTGGTCTGCGGGGCTCAGGCGGCGGCGCGGGCCTTCAGGCGCTGGCCAACCTCGGCAATGGCCTGAATCACCGGCATGAATTCAAGGCCAAGCGCGGTCAGGGCGTATTCGACCGACGGAGGCGAGGTGTCCATGACCGCACGCGAGAGGATGCCGCGCTCCTCCAACTCGCGCAGGCGCTGGGTCAGGACCTTGGCCGAGACAAGCGGAATGTCGCTGCGCAGTTCGGAAAACCGCCGTGGGCCGGTGGACAGATACCAGATGATGTTCGGCGTCCATGCCCCGCCGATGAAGGACATGCAATCCGACAACGCGCATTGCGGGTGAGGGGTGCGGTTCTTGCGGCAGGGGAGCGACATCTGGCACTCGCGGAGGAAAGGAAGCCTGCGCCAGAGATAGTCGTATATCCCTTGTGCCGCAAGTTCTGGCGTTACCAAAGGTTATCAAAGGGTCTGGGTGATAGGTTGGTTTCTTGGAATCGGTCGAGACGCTTATCCGCCCTGACGGGCGTCTGCGCTGGGCGGCGGTCCGATCAGGTCCCATCGGTTGCCGAAAGGGTCACGCCAGACAGCGACCGAACCATAGGCTTCGTGGCGCGGGGATTCCTCGAAAGTGACACCCGCTGCAAGCATGGCTGCATGGTCGCGGGCGAAATCATCGGTTTGCAGGAACAGGAACACCCGTCCGCCAGTCTGATTGCCAATGGCCGCCTGTTGTTCCGGGCCTTCGGCGCGGGCGAGGACCAGCCGCGCGCCACCACCCGGAGGTTCGACCGTGACCCAGCGCTTGCGGCCCTGGTTGATATCCTCGGTCAGCCGGAACCCCAGCGTTCCGACATAGAAGGCGATGGCCTGATCATAGTCGGGCACGACTAGCGCAAGGGCGGAAATCCGGGAGGGCATCGGTCAGAGCCGGGAATCGGGCAGGCTGATCCGCGCGACCTGTTCGGCAATGGGATCGACCGACAGGGGATGCAGATCGGCGGCATGGTCTGCGGTATTGCCAAGCGGCTGCCAGCTACCGCCCTTGTAGATCTCGAGCCCCGAAAAGCCCGCCTTGTAGCCCATCTTGCGGCTGCCGGGGACCCAGTAGCCAAGATAGACGTAGGGCAGTCCCGCCTCACGCGCGATGGCGATGTGGTCAAGAATGACAAATGTGCCAAGGCTGAGGGCCGAGAGATCGGGGTCGTAAAAGCTGTAGACCATCGAAAGCCCGTCATCGAAGACATCGGTCAGGCAGACGGCGGTGAGCGGGCGGCCATTTTCGCCGTCGCCGGCCGGGCGGGTGTATTCGATGACGCGGCTTTTGATCGGGGTTTCCTCGATCATGGCGGCGAATTCGAAGATGTCCATGTCGGCCATGCCCCCATCGGCGTGGCGGTCGTCGAGATAGCGGCGGAACAGGGTGAACTGGTCTTCGGTGGCCCAGGGGCTGGTCGCATTTCGGCGCAGCTGTTCGGCCCGTTTCAGGATTCGCTTCTGGGTCCGGCTGGGCTGGAAGCCGGCGACCTTGATCCGGGCCGAGAGGCAGGCCGAGCATTCGGCGCAGGACGGCCGGTAGAGCACATTCTGGCTGCGGCGGAAGCCCTGCTTGGACAGGCTGTCGTTCAGCTTTTGCGCATGATCGCCTTGCAGCGCGGTAAACAGCTTCCGTTCCATCCGGCCCGGAAGATAGGGGCAGGGCTGCGGCGCCGTCACATAGAACTGGGGCGTCAGGGGAAGCGAGTGGCGCATCGGGTCCGGATTTGGATCGGAAGTGCGGCAAGCCTAGCAAGCCCAATCGTATCCGCCAAGCGGCGAGTGCGATCAAGCTGGGCAAGAAAGCCCCGCCCCGCAGATTGCGAGGCGGGGCGCAGGCGGCACGGCACCCTGGCCTAGTATTCGCCGGGACGTGCGCCGGTTTCAGGCTTGGGCGGAACCTCGGCTTCGGCAGCGTCCTGGGCCGCAGTGGCGCGGGCGCGGTCTTCCATGAAGGCGTCGAACTCGGTCTTGTCCTTCGAATTGCGCAGGCGCTGCAGGAAGGTCTCGAACGCCGCCTGTTCGTCTTCGAGGCGGCGCAGGGCTTCGGTCTTGTAGCTGTCGAAAGCGCTGTTGCCGGTGGATTGGCCAGCCCGGAACGCGTGTCGGCCCCACTGGTGGTCATGGGCGCGGCGCTGGCCGCAGGAACGTGCAAACATGTGTTTTCCCCAGATCATATAGGCAAGAAGGGCAAGGCCGACTGGCCAGAAGAAGACAAAACCCAGGTGATGCCAATGACGAGTTTGTGCATCCGTTGCAAGGCCGACTGGCCAGAAGAAGACAAAACCCAGGATCATTGCAGCGATCCAGGCCCATTTTCCCTTGCGGTCCAGCCAGTCTTCGCCCCGGCGAAGGCCGGCGCGGATCCCGCCAGGCCGGGCGGTGTCGGTGGTTGTATACATCGGCGGGTCTCCAGGTTGGTTCATGTGAATTCGTTTCACATGAGGGAAGATGCGCGCGGATATGGCGGCGATCAAGAGGGAATGTAAATTTAATTTACATGGGTCGGCCGAGTAGCGCGAAACCGCCTATGCCGTGAAGCTTGCGATCCGGGCGGCAGTTATCTGGATCAGTGTCGCAGGGTCGGTCGCGAATATGTGGCGTGGGGTTCCGGCTGCGACCCAGACGACGGAAAAATCCTGAAGGCGCGGGTCAAGAAACGTGGGCAATGGCGTCAGATGGCCAATGGGGGCGACCCCGCCGATGGCAAAGCCGGTCACCTGTCGGACGCGGTCGCCGCCTGCCCTGGACAGGGATTCGCCCGTCAGCGATTGGGCAAGGGTTGCATCGACCCGGTTGCCGCCCGCGGTCAGGAACAGGTAAAGCTGGCCGCTTTCCCCCTGAAACAGGATCGACTTCACGATCTGGTCCAACGCGCAGTTCGCTTCAATTGCAGCGGCCTCGGCAGTGCGCGCCTCGCCCGTGGTCTCGACAGGTGTGGCGTCAACCCCGGCGGCACGCAGGGCCTGGACAACGCGGGCAAGAGATTTTGACATCGGGGGTCCCTTTCGGGCCAGCCAAGCATTCCGCAGTGGCCTTGGTCAAGCGCTGGCAGGAGGTTGACCCTGCCGGGCGCGCGTCGCAAGGTTTGTGCATGACCCTTGCCAGCCGCATCACCCGCCAGCCCCGTGCCTTTGACCCTGCCGCCGCTGCGGATCTGCGTGCAAGTCTTCCCGACCTTGGTCCCGAGGTGATGGGGCTGTTGTCGGCGACGGCGGGGTGCAGCCCCTATTTGCGCGGCTTGATGCTGCGCGAGGCGGACTGGTTGCCCGAAGCGGTGGCCGATCCGGAAAGCGCGCTGGAGGTGGTGCTGAGGGCCCCTGAAGGGGTGGCACCGGATGCTTTGGCCCTGGCGCTGCGCGCGGCAAAGCGGCGGGTGGCGCTGCTGGCGGCGATCTGTGACCTGGGCGGCGTCTGGCCGTTGGAGGCGGTGACAGGCGCCCTGACCCGGCTGGCGGACAAGGCGGTGCATCTGGCGCTTGTGACCCAGGTTGGCGAGGAAATCCGCCGGGGCAAGTTGCCCGGTGCCGTGCCCGATGATGCGGCTACGGCGGGCGGGATGGTGGCGCTTGCCATGGGCAAGATGGGGGCGGGGGAGTTGAATTACTCTTCTGACATCGACCTGATCTGCCTTTTCGACGAAACCCGCTATCCGGGCGAGGAACAGGAGGCGCGGGCCTCGTTCATCAAGGTCACGCGGCGGATGACGGCGATCCTGTCAGATGCGACGGATGGTTATGTCTTCCGGTCCGACCTACGCCTTCGCCCCGACGCCAGCGTGACACCGGTCTGCCTGTCGATGGCTGCCGCCGAGGCCTATTACGAGGCGGAAGGGCGCACATGGGAGCGCGCGGCCTATATCAAGGCGCGACCCTGTGGCGGCGATCTGGCGGCGGGGGAGCGGTTTCTGAAGACCCTGACGCCCTTTGTATGGCGCAAGCATCTGGACTTCGCGGCGATTCAGGATGCCCATGACATGCGGTTGCGCATTCGCGACCACCGGGGGCTGCATGGGCCGATCACGGTCGAGGGCCACAACATGAAGCTTGGGGCCGGGGGCATTCGCGAGATCGAGTTCTTTACCCAGACAAGGCAGTTGATCGCGGGTGGGCGCGATCCTGGCCTGCGGGATCGGACGACCGTGGGCGGGCTGGCGGCGCTGGCAGCAAAGGGCTGGGTGCCGCCCGAGACGGCAGAGGAGTTGACCGCACTTTACCGCGCGCATCGCGAGGTCGAGCATCGATTGCAGATGGTGGGGGACGCGCAAACCCATTCCATGCCCGCAACAGCGGAGGGGGTTGCGCGGATCGCGGCGTTCTGCGGCCAGTCCGAGGCCGATTTCCGCCGTGATCTGCTGGATCGGCTGCACCGGACTGACCGGCTGACCGAAGGCTTCTTTGCTCCGGGCCAGGCCGAGGCGGGACCCGAGCTTTCCGAGGCGGCTCAGGCAATCACCAAGGGCTGGGAAAGCTATCCCGCGCTGCGGTCAGACCGGGCACAAGCGATCTTTCGCCGCCTTCGCCCCCGGCTTTTGCGCGAATTGTTCCGGGCGGCGAACCCGGATGAGGCTTTGGTCGCCTTGGACGGGTTCCTGCAAGGTCTGCCTGCGGGGGTGCAGATATTCTCGCTGTTCGAAGCCAACCCGACGCTGATCGAGCTGATCGTCGATATCGCAGGGTCGGCCCCGGCATTGGCGCGGTATCTGTCGCGCAATGCAAGTGTTCTGGACGGGGTGATCGGTGGCAGTTTCTGGGGTGCCTGGCCGGGGATTGCCAGCCTGCGCGAGGAATTGGCGGCACGGCTGGCGGCGGCCCCGGACTATGAGGCGCGCCTGAACGAGGCCCGCCGCTGGATGAAGGAATGGCATTTCCGGGTTGGCGTGCATCATTTGCGTGGGCTGATCGACGGGTTCGAGGCCGGGAAGCACTATGCCGATCTGGCCGAGGCGGTTGTTGCGGTGATGTGGCAGGTCGTTGCCGAGGATTTTGCGCTGAAGCACGGGGCGATGCCGGGGCGCGGGGCAGTCGTGGTCGGGATGGGGTCGATTGGGGCCGCGCGGCTGAATGCCGGTTCGGACCTTGACTTGATCGTGATCTATGACGCCGCCGGGGTCGAGATGTCGGATGGCCCAAGGCCGCTGGCGACCCGGCCCTATTATGCGCGGCTGACGCAAGGTCTGGTCACGGCGCTGATGGCGCAGATGCCGGAAGGGCGACTTTACGAGGTTGACATGCGGCTGCGGCCTTCGGGGCGGCAAGGTCCGGTGGCGACCAGTCTGGAAAGTTTTCGCACCTATCAAGAGACCGAGGCCTGGACCTGGGAGCATCTGGCGCTGACCCGGGCGCGCGTCCTGACCGGGGAGCCGACGCTTGCGGCCGAGGTCGAGGCCTTGCGGCGCGAAATCCTTGGCCTGAAAGGGCAGGGCGCCGGGGTCAAGTTGGATGTGGCCGAAATGCGCGCCCGGCTGCAGGCGGCAAAACCGGCGCAAGGCGCGTGGGACGCCAAGAACGGACCGGGCAGGATCATGGATATCGAACTGGCGGCGCAGACGGCGGCCCTGATCACGGCAAGTCCGGCCCGTGGTGTCGAACGCCAGATCGCGGCGGGTATTGGTCGTATCCTGCCGGATTCGGACGCGCAGGCGCTGCTTGCGGCCTACAGGGTGCTGTGGCGGTTGCATGCGGCCGCACGCCTGTTGGCAGACCGAACGCTGGACTGGGACGGCCTTGGCGAAGGTGGGCGCGCCTTTGTCCTGCGGGAATGCGGGGCGATGGATGCGGCTGATCTGACTCAGGCGCTGGCCAAAGCGATGGGCCAGGCGGAAGCAGCGGTCAACCGGTTGGTGGGCGAGGGGCAAGATGGGGAGACGGGCGATGGAACTGGCTGAAGCAGACCCCAAGGGGCTGGTGCGCGAAAGCTACCTTATCGAGGGGATCACCCCCGGTGAATGCCGGTCGATCTTTGTCGACTGGGCGCTGTCGATCCCGGTCGGCCGTTCGGTTCCAGATGCGGTCCGGGTGTTGATCGCAACTTACGGCGTCGCCGAACCGGCACACCCGATGTCGAAAGTGCTGGAGGCGGCGTTGACCGCACCCGAAGCGCCCCGGCGGCGGGGCGGCAGGATCGGACGGCAAAGCCTGGCGACCTGAGGGTCAGGCGCTGCGGGGCAGGCCGGAAGCTTCGCGGGCAAGGGCGGTGATCGTGGCCCAGTCGCCTTTCGCCATCGCATCCTTGGGGGCGACCCAACTGCCGCCGACGCAGAGGATGTTCTTCAGCGACAGGTAATCCGGCGCGATCTTCAGGCTGATGCCACCGGTCGGGCAGAACTTGACCTGCGGAATGGGTGATCCGATGGATTTCAGATAGGCCGCGCCCCCGGCTTGTTCAGCCGGAAAGAATTTCTGGACCGTGTAACCTTTTTCCAGAAGCACCATGATCTCGCTGGCGGTCGCGGCACCCGGCAGAAGCGGCAGCCCCTCCTCCTCGCAGGCTGCGATCAGCCGGTCGGTCGCACCGGGGCTGACGCCGAACGTTGCGCCTGCGGCCTTGGCGGCTTTGACATCGGCAGGGGTCAGCAGCGTGCCCGCACCCACAACACCACCGGGAACCTGTGACATGGCGCGGATTGCATCCAGCGCGCAAGGCGTGCGCAAGGTGACCTCAAGCGCCGGAAGACCGCCTGCCACCAGCGCCTGCGCCAGCGGCGCGGCATGGGCGAGATCGTCGATCACAAGCACCGGAACGACCGGGGCGAGGCGGCAGATCTCGGCGGCCTTGAGGGATTGCTGGTCGGGGGTCATGGGTAGGCTCCTTCTTGCCCCGATGGTTCGGGGTGAAAACGTTGGGAGCCTCCGGCGGGGATATTTGTCGCAAAGATGAAAGGGCAGGTCGGTCGGGCACCCCCATCTCGGGCCGCGGCGCGGGGGAGACGGGGGACCTTTCACCTTTGACGGTCATCGGCGTCCCCGCCTGTACCGTAAAGTCAACCTAGCCTTTAAGTCCTTTCATCTTTGTTAAAATATCCCCGCCGGAGGCGCAGGTTTGGCAGGGGCGTTCCGATCAGACGACCAGGGCCGCCCCCGTATCGGCAGAACCGGCATGGCGGCGGAAGGCGGCGAAAAGTTCGCGACCTATGCCGTGGTCATTTCCGGACAAGTCGGCGCTGACCGGGGTGCGGTTGTCAAAGTCCGGCGCAAGGACGGTCAGGGTCCCGGCATCGGCATCAAGACGGACAATGTCGCCATCGCGGAGCTTTGCCAGCGGCCCACCGGCCGCGGCCTCGGGCGAGACATGGATCGCGGCGGGCACCTTGCCGCTGGCACCGGACATCCGGCCATCGGTCACCAGTGCGACTTTCAGCCCGCGTTCCTGCAGGACCGACAGGGTGGGGGTCAGCGAATGAAGCTCGGGCATCCCGTTGGCTTGCGGACCCTGGAAGCGGACGACGACCACGGTATCGCTGGTGAACTCACCCGCCTTGAAGGCGGCCTTCACCGCGTCCTGGCTGTGGAAGACGCGGGAAGGGGCTTCGATCACATGACGCTCGGGGGCGACGGCGGAAACCTTGATCACGCCACGGCCAAGGTTGCCGGTCAGTTGCTTCAGCCCGCCTTGCGGCGCGAAGGGCATGGAAGCGGGGCGCAGGATCCTGTCGTTCAGGCTGGTCTTGGCACCGTCGCGCCATTGCAGGCGGCCATCGGTCAGCACGGGTTCCTGCCGGTAGAAGGCAAGACCATCCCCCGCGACGGTCTTGGCGTCTGGGTGCAGAAGGCCCGCATCCAGAAGCTGGCCGATCAGGAATTGCAGCCCCCCGGCGGCGTGAAAGTGGTTCACGTCGGCAAGGCCGTTCGGATAGACCTTGGCCATCAGCGGTACGGCTTCGGACAAATCGGCAAAGTCCTGCAGGTCAAGGATCACCCCGGACGCGCGGGCCATGGCGGGCAGGTGCAGGACAAGGTTGGTCGAGCCCCCCGTCGCCATCAGCCCGACGATCCCGTTGACATAGGCGCGTTCGTCCAGGATTTCGCCCGCCGGGCGGAAGTCATTGCCAAGCGCTGTAATCGTGGCGGCGCGGTCGACGGCGGCGGTGGTCAGTGCGTCGCGCAAGGGAGTGCCGGGGTTGACGAAGCTGGCACCGGGCAGGTGCAGGCCCATCACCTCCATCAGCATCTGGTTGGTGTTGGCCGTGCCATAGAAGGTGCAGGTGCCGGGGCCGTGGTAGCTGGCCATTTCGGCGGCCATCAATTCCTCACGGCTTGCGCGGCCCTCGGCATAGGCGTTGCGGACGCGGGACTTTTCGTCATTGGGAATGCCGCTGGTCATCGGGCCTGCGGGCACGAAGACCGCCGGGATATGGCCGAAGGTGGCCGCCGCCATGATCAGGCCGGGCACGATCTTGTCGCAGACGCCCAGGTAGATCGCCGCGTCAAAGCAGTTGTGCGACAAGGCCACTCCGGCGGCCAAAGCGATTACATCGCGCGAGAAAAGCGACAGCTCCATCCCCGGCTGGCCCTGGGTCACCCCGTCGCACATCGCCGGAACCCCGCCGGCGACCTGAACCGTGGCCCCCGCGTGGCGCGCGGCCTCGCGGATCAGGTCGGGATAGCGTTCATAGGGTTGGTGGGCCGAAAGCATGTCGTTGTAAGCGGTCACGATGCCGATGTTCGGCACCTTTGCCCCGGCCAGATCACCCTTTGCCTCGCCCATCGCGGCATAGGCATGGGCCTGGTTGCCGCAGGACAGGTGCGCCCGGACCGGCCCTTTCGCGACAGCGGCACCCATTCTGGTCAGGTAGGTCGATCGCGTTTGTTCGGAACGGGCGCGGATCCGGTCGGTCACGCGGGCGATTGTCGAGTTGACGGACATGATTTTCCCTGGGCAGGTGGATGACCTGCTTCTAGCATCGACTGTTAGCGCTAACAATACCCAAGTTTCAGGTTGCCCCGAAACGGACTCTGGTGCCGGTCAGATCGTATCACGAAATGATCCCGGCGCGAGAGAGCACGGTGTGCAAGGGCCAACAGTCTGGAATGGCATACGGCTGGGTAGGAATCCCATAGTTGCGCAGACCTGCTTGATGACCGACACTTCGCGGCAAGACACATCCAAAGGAGATCATCTCATGCGCCTTTCTGCCCTGCCGGTTTTGTTCCTGCTGTCCGTTCCTGCCGCTGCTCAGGAAGAAGTGGATATGTCGGGCATGATGTCCGGCATCTATTTCTCGACCTCGATCAGTGTGAACGCCCCGATGGCGGGGGCGGATGCTGCAGCCAAGGAAGCCGAGGAAGACGCCTATCGCCAGCGGCTTTATGTCCGCGCCGTCAAGGAATGTGATGGGCTGATGGCGACGATCGCGAAAAGCTGCACGATCACCAACGTCTCGGTGTCGACCCAGGTCAACGCAAGCCCTGGCCAGCCGGACTATCTGTATGGCACCGCGAATATCTCGATGACGGTGGAATTGAAGTAAGCTTGGCTTCCGGTTTCGGGCGAAAGCGGCTATGGCAGCGCCATGGATGAACTTTCGCCCGACCCCCGCACCCTTCCTGTCGTCCGCCTGAAGCCCAAGGCCGAGGCGCGGGCCATTCGTCATGGCTTCCCTTGGGTCTATGCTGACGAGCTGGTGACTGACCGTCGCACCCAGGGCCTTGCCCCCGGCGCGCTTGCGGTGTTGGAAGATGGTGAGCGGCGGCCATTGGGCCTTGTCACCGTCAATGTGAAATCAAAAATCATCGCCCGGATGCTGGATCGCGACCCCGAAGCGGTGATCGATCAGGACTGGTTTGCCGGCCGCATCGCCCGCGCCTTGGCGCATCGGGCGCGGCTTTATTCGCAGCCCTACTATCGTCTGGTCCATGCCGAGGTCGACGGCCTTCCCGGCGTGGTGATCGACCGGTTCGGCGATGTGGCCGTGGTGCAGCCGAACGCGGCCTGGGCCGAGCTTTTGCTGGAACCGCTGGTTGAAGCATTGGTCGCGGTGACCGGGGTTCGGACCGTGATCAAGAACGGTTCTGGCCGCGCGCGCGGGCTGGAAGGTCTGGACGAAGAGATTGCGGTCATTCACGGGACAGCGCCGGACGGGCCGGTCAAGGTGCCGATGAACGGTGCGACCTATATGGCTGACCTGATCGGCGGGCAGAAGACCGGCCTTTTCTTTGATCAGCGCGAAAACCACGCCTTTGCCGCGCGTCTGGCCAAGGGCGCGCGGGTGCTGGATGTCTTTGCCCATGTCGGCGGGTTTGGTCTTGCTGCCTTGGCCGGGGGGGCTGTCAGCGCTTTGGCCGTGGATGCCTCGGCGGCGGCACTGGCACTGGCCGGGCAGGGGGCTGCGGCTTCGGGCTTTGGCGACCGTCTTGCGACGCGGCAGGGCGACGCCTTCGACGTGCTGGAGGCTTTGGGCGCGGAAGGTGCGCAGTTCGATCTGGTGATCTGCGACCCGCCCGCCTTTGCGCCGGCGAAACCGGCACTTGAGGCGGGCCTGCGCGCCTATGAACGGGTGGCGCGGCTGGCGGCGCCGCTGGTGGCACCGGGGGGCTATCTGGTGCTGTGTTCGTGCAGCCATGCCGCCGATCTTCAGGCCTTCCGCAATGCGTCGGCCCGTGGGATCGGGCGGGGCGGGCGGCGCAGTCAGATCATCCATACCGGCTTTGCCGGGCCCGATCATCCGGTCCTGCCGCAACTGGCGGAATCGTCCTATCTCAAGGCGCTGGCATTCCGGTTGGATGGATGAGGGGCCGCTTGTCGCTCCCTTGCGGGCGCTCTGCGCTTGTCCCAGCGATGACGCGCGTCAGGGCGGAAAAGCGGCGATGAAGGCGGTTCTGGACGCCTGTGTCCTTTATCCGACGGTGCTGAGGGAAATCCTGCAGGGTGCGGCGGCTGCGGGGCTTTATCAGCCGGTCTTTTCGGACCGCATCCTGCGCGAATGGGTGCTGGCGACGGCCAAACTTGGCCCCGAGGCCCCGGCGATTGCCGAAGGCGAAGCCGCCCTTCTGCGCGCGACCTTTCCGCGTGGCCTGATCCGCGAACAGCTCCAGATCGAAGCGCGGCTTTTGCTGCCCGACCCGAATGACCGCCACGTCCTTGCCACGGCCATCGCCAGCGGTGCCGATGCCATCGTGACGTTCAACGCGCAGGATTTTCCGGGCCACGTGCTGGCGGCCGAAGGGATTGCGCGCCGTGATCCGGATGGGTTCCTGTGGGAATTGCAGTCAAGCCATCCCGAAAGAATGGCGGGTATCGTTGAGACCGTCCGGGCAAAGGCGGAAGCGATCTTTGGCCAGACGGTGACGCTGAAAAGCCTGTTGAAACGGGCAAGACTTTATCGACTGGCAAAGGCTTTGGGGGCTTAGGGGAAAATCCATAAGCAAGGATTGTGGCAAATTTCGCCCCTTAAGAAATTTGATCCGGCCCCAACCAGCGCGCCTCGTTCGCCTCGATTGCCGCGATACGCTCGTCAGTCTTAGGGTGGCTAAGAAGCCAGGCTGGCGCGCCCTCGGTCCGGTTCGCCGTCAACGCGCCAAGCTTGCGGAACAGCGATTTCTGCGGGCCTGTCCCGATTCCCGACCGAAGCAAAAGCGCGGTGGCATAGGCATCCGCCTCGAATTCGTCGCGTCGCGACAGCCGGGCCATCAGCGCGGTCGAGATCAGGTTGGCGATCCAGATGCCAATGAAGGGCAGGAAGCGGTTCAACAGTGCCGAAAGCATGACAAACACCGCATTCTGACCGGTAAAGTCGATCATCCGCCGCCGCATATGGCCAAGGGCGACATGGCCAAGCTCATGTGCGATGACCGAGGCGAGTTCTTCCGCGCTGACATCGCCGCGGGCATACCGGTTGATGAAGCCCCTGGTCAGGAAAATGCGGCCATCGGCTGCGGCAAGACCGTTCACCGGTTCGACCTCGAAAACACGAATGTCGATCCGCCTGATTTCCATCGCCTTTGCCATTTTGTCGGCAAGCAGGTTGATCGCGGGGTCTGTTAGCGGCACCGACTGGCTGTCCAGCATCTTCTTGGTGCGCCACAGCGAAAAGCGCAGCATCAGGAAGGCATAGAAAATGGCCAGCGCGAGGGGGAAAAGAAACTTGCTCATCGGCCCGATATAGGCACGGCGCGGGGGCGGTCAAACCCCAAGTGCTGCCGCAACCCGTTCCTGAAAATAGCGCACGCCCTTTTCGTGCCGACCCGACAATGGCCCCGCCGTATAGGCGCCAGAGGCATAGTTGCGATGGGTCTCGACGCAGACCTGATAATCCTCGCGCACGACTGCCAAGGTGCCCTGAACCGATTTTGCCCGGGCTTCTGCCCCGGCGTCAGAGGTGTCGGCGAAGAAAAAGTGATAGTGCTGGTCGGTATGGCTGACGCTGGTCGGGTTGATCCGGCTGACATTCATGCCACCGTCAAACAGCGACAAGGTCCAGTTCGGCCACATCCACAGCCACTTGCCCCGGTAAAACAATCCCTGCTTCGGCGGGGCGGTCATCTTGACGAAACCCCGGTGGGCGGTGGTCTGAAACGCCTCGAAGTCGATCGCGGCATAGAAGGACGGGTGGGTTCCGGGGATGTGATAGCCCTCGACAAAGTTGTCGGTATAGGTCTTCCAGTTCGCATCAAAACTGACTGTGGCGCTGTCGGTTGCGACATAGCTTTCCATTGGCTCGTCCGCCAGTTCCGCAGGCAGATCGCCCAACTGGTCAAGAAGTGTCGTTTTCGGATCAAGCGCCGCAAACAGAAGCCCGCGCCATTCGGCCAGATCCACGGGGTCCAGCGGCCAGTCTTCCGGGATGATCGCCGGGTCGCGGCCATACCAGGGGGCCTGCACCAGCCGCCCGGTGTCCGAAAAGGACCATTTGTGATAGGGGCAGACGACAAGCCCGCATTTCCCGGTCCCATCCGCCAGAAGCTTCGCGCCCCGGTGGCGGCAGACATTCTTGAACCCCCGCAACACCCCGTCCTTCCCCCGGATCGCAAAGACCGGAGTGCCCGCGATGTCGATGGCCAGATACTGGCCGGGGTCAGCCACTTGGGACACGGGGCCCATGAATTGCCAACTCCGGGCAAAGATCCCTTGGCGTTCCAACTGCCAGACATCTTCGCGCACATAAAGCGAGGGGTCGAGGTTCAGGTATTGCGTCAGGGGCAGGGTGTCGTCGGGCATCGGGGCCTCCGTGTCTGGCCAAAGGCTAAAGCGGCGCACCGTTTCCGGCAATCCCGGTCAAGGGCTGTTCAGCGCAGACCGTCCTGTTTCCCGCTCCCGAACAGCCACAAGCCAAGAACCAGCACAGCCGCCGCTCCGCCGATCAAGCCCAGAAGCGAACCCAGCATGTCATTGGCCGCTTGAATATTGCCTCCAAATGCAAAACCCGCGCCGACATACATCCCCGTCCAGAGCGCCTCTCCCGCGATACCTGCGAGCGTAAAGCGCAGCCATCCCAGGCCGGTGCTGCCCGCGATCAGGTTGACATAGGGACCAAGCGGGCTAAGAAGCCAGCGCGACAGAAACACTGCCGCTGCGCCATTTCGATCCATCAGCGCCTGCGCCCGGGCAAGAAGCCGATCACGGCTTTGATCCTTGCCCAGACGGGCCAGAACCGAAGGTCCGATGCCGCGACCCAGACCATAGCCAAGCTGGTCGCCAAGAATCGCCCCGCAGCATGATGCCCCGAGAGCTTGCCAAAGGTCGAAGTCGCCTGCAGCAGCAAACCCGCCTGCCGTCAGCATCAGGATCGAGGCAGGAATGGGCAGGGCAAGGCAGGACAGAAACGTCACCCCAGCCAGCAGCCAAAGCCCGTATTGCGGGACAAGGGCCAGAAGCCAGTCGGTCATTCGGCGTGCTCGGTCAACGTCAGAGCGGCGATTGCGGCCTCGACGTCGGCCAGCAGATCGTCAACCGGAATTCCCCGGTCACGGGCAATCTCGGTCAAGGGTTGTGGATGGCCTTTCACCTCGGGCGCCGGAAGGTCAAGCAAATCATTCAGCGCACCGGGGTCAATGCCCCAGGATCTTGCGGCATAACTGACTGTCATCCAGGGCTCGACCGGCATATCCCGATGCTGGGCCCAGTAGATCGAAAAGGTCACGAAACGCCCGGCGAAAAAAAGCGTTGCAAAGCAGGCCAGCAGGAAGGCCACCGTCAGGCGGGGTCGTGCATGCCATAGCGAGACAAGACGTTTCATCGCAACTCCCTGATCCCGCGCGAAAGCCCGTCCAGCGTCATCGGCACCATCCGGCCTTCGAAAATCTCGCGGATCACGGCGGTGGATCGGGTATAACCCCAATCCTTTTCCGCCACCGGGTTGATCCAGAGGTGGTTCGGCCATTGCGCGCGCAGCCGGTCCAGCCAGACCTGCCCCGCCTCGCGGTTCCAGTGTTCGTTGGCCCCGCCGGGATGGGTGATCTCATAGGGTGACATCGCGGCATCGCCGACCAGAATCAGCCGCCAGTCCGGGCCATAGGTCCGGATCATCTCCATCGACGGGGTCTGGGCATCCCAGCGGCGACGGTTGTCGCGCCACAGACCCTCATAGACACAGTTATGGAAATAGAAGACCTCAAGATGCCGGAATTCGGCCTTCGCGGCGGTGAACAGCTCTTCCATCACTTTCACATGCGGGTCCATCGAGCCGCCAATGTCAAGGAGAAGCAACACCTTGACCGCATTCCGCCGTTCGGGCCGGGTCTGCACATTCAGCCAACCCTGCGAAGCGGTCGCTCGGATCGTGCCGTCCAGGTCCAACTCCTCGGTCGCCCCTTCCCGCGCCCAACGACGCAGGCGGCGCAGCGCAAGCTTGATTGTCCGGGTGCCGATTTCGGCGTCACCGTCCAGATTGCGGAACTCGCGCTTGTCCCAGACCTTGACCGCGCGGCGGTGGCGGCTTTCGTCTTGGCCGATGCGGATGCCTTCGGGGTTGTAGCCATAGGCGCCAAAGGGCGAGGTCCCCGCCGTGCCGATCCACTTTGATCCGCCTTGATGACGGCCTTTCTGTTCCGCCAGTCGCTCGCGCAGGGTATCCATCAGCTTGTCAAAACCACCAAGCGCCTGAATGGCCGCGCGCTCTTCTTCCGACAGGTGGCGTTCGGCCAGTTTCGCCAGCCAGTCGGTGGGCAGGTCCATCGCCTCCAGCACCTGATCGACGCTGATCCGCTCCAGCCCGGAAAAGGCGCGGGCGAAGGCCCGGTCGAACCGGTCGATATGGCGTTCGTCCTTGACCATGCACATCCGGGCAAGGTGATAGAAGCCTTCGGGATCATAAATCACGATCCCTGCGGCCATCGCCTCAAGAAAGGTCAGGAATTCGCGCAGGGAAACCGGCACTCCCTCTTCCCGCAAGGTCTGGAAGAACGGGAGGAACATCAGCGTCAGCCGCGCAGCATGCGGTCAAGATAGATGGTGATGAACAGCCCGAGCAGACCGAAAAGAATCCCGTAGACAGTGGCATATTGCGCGATATCGGCTGCCTTGCCGCCACGGGCCCGCGCCCGAAGGCCGCCGCCGATTGCGCCCAGAAGAAAACCGCCGATCACGAACATCTTGCCCCATTTCCAGGGCGTCTTCTGCCGCCCCTTAGCCCGCTGTCGACCGTTGTGCCACGGATGCAATGTCGCGCATCCGGGCCTTGACCACAGCTTCTGGCCCGAAGCCATAGCTTGCGTAGGGCCGAGAGTCGAGCCGCAGTGCCGCAGCGGCGGCGGTCTCTCCCTGCTGCTCCAGCGCTTCGGCCTTGATCAGCATCAGCGTGGCAAGAAGGGCGTAATTCTCATACTGCCGGACCACGGGGATCGCCCGGTCGGCCAGTCGAATGGCATCGTCGGAAAGCCCGCTGGCCAGTGCCATGGCGGCCAGTTGCATGTCGACATGGGCCATCTGCAGATCGCCCCCTGGCACCCGGGCATAGATCGCCGAAGCCGCTGTAAAGGCGTCAAACGCGCGCTCGGGATCGCTGCCGGCAAGCAAGCGGCCAACGGCGAAATAGCTGAACGCCGTGCGGCTATCCTGCCAACCGGCGGACAAAGCCAGCGAAAGCGCCTTTTCGGCAGAAGCCTGCCGCGAGGCAAGCCCGCCAGAATGGCCAAGGGCGGTTTCGATGGCGCGCGCCCATTCGGGCGAGGAGGGTGCCGAAACTTCACCCGATGCGCCAATTAGGGCGGCAACTTCGATTCGGCTCATTCCCGTCTGCAACTGGGGCGAATAGGTCAGACGCAGGATTTCCATGTCAAAGCCGGTCAGGACCGAATGGAAGTTGTCGTCGTTGAACACGCTGTCGGACAACCGGTAAAGGTCGTTCAACGGGCCAAGGGCTTGCGCCAGTTCTTCATGCAGGCAATCGCGCACTTCCTGCGGGCTGGTATCGGCGGGAATGAAGATGGCGGCGGTATCGCGGCGGGTGACAAGGGCCCAGTCGACCGCATCGGTGCCGCGCTTCTGGCGGTAGTCCGCCAGCGAGCTTACGTTGGGGACGACAAAGCAGGCGGCTGTCGGGGCAAGGTGACGTAATTCCGCCCGACTGGCGAATTCGATCGTGATCCGCCCTGCGCCGGTGGCGGGGTGAATGTCGATCCCGGCTTCGGTCTGCAGTCGCGCAATCACCGCTGCAAGATCCTTTGCCGCCGAAGCGGGCACATCGCCTGCAAGAGCCACCGTTATCGGCCCTTCAAAGCGCGAGAAGGTCGAAAGCTCACGCCCGCTTTCCATGGCGAAGGTCAGGTCCATGAAGTTGCGCGTCAGCGAGGCGGAACCGGCGACCGGGGTGCCGCTGCGGGGCAGGCTGGGCGTGCCGAATCCGACACCGGATATGGGCTGGTTCATCGACACCTGCGCCGGTGGCGCGCAGGCAGACAGGGCTGCGAACGCAGCAACGACAAGGGGCAGACGCATGGCAGGTCCGATCCGGCAACGCCCCGGCAGCTGGGGCGGGGTCAGTGTCGGACCCGCACCCCACAGGAGTCAATTCGGGAAAAACCACGAATTTTCCGACCACTATCCATCGTGGTTAAAGTGATCCGGGGCGCAGGATTTATCCACAGGTATCACGGATTGTTACAGATCGGCTGCCTGAGGTTCGGCGCGCACAGCACAGACCGGGAATCGATTCGCTATCTTTGACCGCGTGACATGAAGGCAAGGCGCTCGAAAAGCTGCACATCCTGTTCGTTCTTCAGCAGCGCGCCATGCAGTCGGGGCAGGCTGTTCTTGGCTTCCTTCCGCAGATCCTCGGGTGTCATATCCTCGGCCAGAAGCAGGCGAAGCCAATCCAGCACTTCGGAAGTTGACGGCTTTTTCTTCAGCCCCGGCACCTCGCGGATTTCGAAGAAACGGGTCAGGGCCTCGGCCAGCAAGGCCTCTTTGATGCCGGGAAAATGCATCCGGACGATGGCGGCCAGCGTCTCGGGGTCGGGAAAGCGGATGTAGTGAAAGAAGCAGCGCCGCAGGAAGGCGTCGGGAAGCTCTTTCTCGTTATTTGAAGTGATGATGACCACCGGACGCTGTCTGGCGCGGATGGTCTCGCCCGTCTCGTAGACGTGAAACTCCATCCGGTCGAGTTCCTGGAGAAGGTCATTCGGAAACTCGATGTCGGCCTTGTCGATCTCGTCGATCAGCAGCACGACCCGCGCGTCGGCATCGAAGGCCTGCCACAGCTTGCCCTTGCGGATGTAATTGCGCACCTCATGCACCCGCGCATCGCCAAGCTGGCTGTCACGCAACCGGCTGACGGCATCGTATTCGTAAAGCCCCTGCTGCGCCTTGGTTGTCGATTTCACATGCCATTCGATCAAGGGCATGCCCAAAGCGGTGGCAACCTGTCTGGCCAGTTCGGTCTTGCCGGTGCCGGGTTCGCCCTTGACCAGCAGCGGACGCGCCAGAAGCACGGCGGCATTCACGGCCTGGGTCAGGTCATCGGTGGCCACATAGCTTTCAGTCGTTGCGAATTTCATCGTGCTTTCAAGAGGCTGCCTTTGGGGATGTGCAGACCCTACCGGCCAAGGGAATTCTGCGCAACCGCTAGTGACAATCGCTTGGCCTTGGGATACACGGCGCGCCAACAGGAGCGCATCATGACAGAAGCCCACCTGTCGGAGCGATCCGACGCGAAGGAGAGAGCTGCGATGAAGGCCGAAGTTTTCCTGCCTGACGACTATCGTCCCGCCGAGGACGAGCCCTTCATGAACGAGCGTCAGCTGGAATATTTCCGCCGCAAGCTTCTGGTCTGGAAGCAAGAGCTTTTGGACCAGTCGGCAGAAACCATCGACAGCCTGCAGGAAAGCGCGCGCAACGTCCCCGACATCGCCGACCGCGCGTCCGAAGAAACCGACCGTGCGCTGGAACTTCGCACGCGGGACCGGCAGCGCAAGCTGGTCTCGAAGATCGATGCCGCGCTGCGCCGGATCGAGAATGGCGAATTCGGTTATTGCGAAGTCAGTGGCGAACAGATCAGCCTCAAGCGGCTGGATGCACGCCCCATCGCCACGATGACGCTGGAAGCGCAGGAAAAACACGAACGCCGCGAAAAGGTGCATCGCGACGACTGACGCCCGCCCGGCGTTCTTTTTTTGAAGCGCCGGGCCCAAGGGTCCGGCGTTTGTTTTTTGGGGGTCTGACATGAGCCTGATCGGTCAATCCGTCACTGTCCTTGGCGCAGGCGTCGCGGGCCTTGCGGTCGCGCGGGCCCTGGCCTTGCGCGGGGCCGCGGTCACGGTGCTGGAACAGGCCGACGCCATCCGCGAAGTCGGGGCGGGGCTGCAGATTTCACCCAATGGGGCCTCGGTGTTGCGGGGGCTGGGCCTGCAAGGGGCGCTGGACGCGGCCTCCATGCGGGGCGAGGCGGTCTCGCTGATCGACGGTCCATCGGGCGAAGGCGTTGCACGGCTTGACCTCGCGCGGTTGCGACCGGGGCAGGGCTATCACTTCCTGCACCGCGCCGACCTGATCGCGCTGTTGCTGAAAGGCGCGACCGAGGCCGGGGTCACCCTGCGGCTTTTGTCGCGGGTTGTGGCGGTGGATCTGTCAGAATCCCGGCCTGCAGTCACGCTTGAGACCGGCGAAAGGTTCGAGACCGGGCTTCTGGTCGGGGCGGACGGGCTGCATTCGCGGCTGCGCGCCGTGCTGAACGGGGCGGAAACGCCCTTCTTCACCGGTCAGGTTGCCTGGCGTGCCGTGATCCCGGCAGAAGCGGGCGCGCGTCCGGTGGCCGAGGTTCACATGGGGCCGGGTCGGCATCTGGTCAGCTACCCGCTGCGCGGTGGCACCCTGCGCAATATCGTCGCCGTAGAGGAACGCAAACGCTGGGCCGAGGAAAGCTGGACCCTGCGCGATGACAGCATGGATTTGCGATTGGCCTTCGAAGGCTTTTCACCGCGGGTGCGCGGCTGGCTGGATCAGGTCGAGGATCCCTGGCTTTGGGGCCTTTTCCGGCATGAGGTGGCGCGCGACTGGATAAAGCTTTTGCCCGAAGGGGCGGCGGCAATCCTGGGTGATGCCGCCCATCCGACGCTGCCCTTCCTTGCGCAAGGGGCCAGCATGGGGTTGGAGGATGCCTGGGTGCTGGCCGATGCATTGGCCCGGCATGACACGGTTGCTGCGGCCTTGCAGGCCTATCAGGCGGCGCGCAAGCCCCGCTGTACCCGGATCGTCGGGGCCGCGAATGCCAATGCGCGCGCCTATCACCTGAAGGGGTTGCCCCGCGTGGTGGGTCACACCGGCCTGCGGATTCTGGGTCGAATGGCACCTGCCGCGATGCTGAACCGGTTCGACTGGCTTTATGGCCATGACGTCACGCAAGCCGGGGTCTAGCCCCGCTCGCGCCACCAGTCCTGCAATTGCAGCTTCCAATAGGTAAGCTGCGCCGCAATCAGCCCCGCCTTGCCCCCGGCCCAGTCCAGACCGAAGGGGGCGAACAGCTTGATGCGGTCGGTCTCGTCCAGGATCGCCTCGGCCAGGACCTTGCCGGCAATCGCGGTCGTGTTCAGCCCGTGCCCGCCGAAGGCGGTGATATGCCAGGCATCCGGGGCCATTTGCCCAAGCTGCGGCATCAGGTGGCGGGCATAGCCCATCAGGCCGGACCAGCTGAGTTCGGTCCTAAGGTCGGCAAGCTGCGGATAGGCCGTCAGCATTTCGCGCCGCAGTTCGCGGGCAATTCCGGCCGGATCGGCCGCGCGGGTGGTGATCCGCCCGCCCCACAACAGCCGCGCTCCGCCTTCCACAAGGCGATAGTAATCCCCGGCGCGGCGGTCGTCATACATGCAGGCGCGGGTCTTGATCGCCGTGGCGATCAGCTTGGGCGCGGGCTCGGTGATCATCATGTAGGTGGCAATCGGCAGCACGGCGCGGCGCAGGCGCGGGATCAGCGGGCCAGTATAGCCCCCGGTCGCAAAGACGATGCGCGGGGCGCTTGCGCGGCCTTGCGGTGTGCTTACCCGCTTGGTCGCACCCGTGATGTCGGCGTCAATGACCGGCGAGGAATCGTGGATCACCCCGCCCAACCTCTCGACCTCGGTCGCGATGGCGCGAAGCGTGTTCAGCGGATGGATGTGAAAGGCGTTCGGGTCGTGGATCGCATGGAAGTAGCGCGGGCTGGTGACGTGCCCGGCCAGCGCCTTCCGGTCCAGATAGGTCATCTGGTAGCCATAGGTCTGCGCGAAATCCTCGACATGGTCCTTAAGGTCCTGCGCCTGATCAAAACGGCGCAGCGACAGAAGGCCCGGAACCGGATCGGCCCCCGTGATCTGAAGTTCGCGGATCGTGTCGCGCAGATGTTCAACACCTTCGATCGACAGGCGATGCAGCGCCTTGGCCTGATCTTCGCCCACCCGCTTGCGGATCGCGTCATCGCCGCCAGCAAAGGCCGGACTGACAAGGCCCCCGTTCCGACCCGAGGCGCCGAAGCCAACCGACTGTGCCTCCAGCACCAGGGGTTTCAACCCGGCGCGGGCAAGATGCAAGGCGGTCGTCAGACCCGCCAGCCCCGCGCCGACGATGATCACATCGGCTTCGGCAGGCCCGGTCAGGCGCGCGCGCGGGCGTTGGTCCTCTGCTGTGCGGGCGTACCAGGTATCGGGCCAGCCTTCCGGAAAGGTCATCGGATCACGCTGCCATTCTTACCCAGACCGGCACATGGTCCGAAGGCTTGTCCTTGCCGCGTTCGGCCTTGTCGATGCCCGCGTCTTCCAGCCGGTCGGCGGCTTGCGGCGACAGCATCACATGGTCGATCCGGATGCCGTTGTTGCGCTCCCACGCGCCAGCCTGGAAATCCCAGAACGTATAGACACCTGGGCCGGGCAGGCGGGTGCGGATCGCCTCGGTCAGACCCAAGTTCTCGATCCGGCGCAGCGCTTCGCGGCTTTGCGGCAGGTAAAGTGCATCGGTGACCCATGCCTCGGGCTTGGCTGCGTCCACGGCTTGCGGAATGACGTTATAGTCGCCAAGGCAGACAAAGGCTTCCTCGGATGCCAGCAGATCGCGCACCCGCGTTTCCATCCGCGCCATCCATGCCAGTTTGTAGTCATACTTCGGACCCGGCGCAGGGTTGCCGTTCGGCAAGTAAAGCCCACAAACGCGGATCGGTCGCCCCGCATCCACCACCGCCTCGATCCAGCGCGCCTGTTCGTCGCTCTCGTCCCCCGGCAAGCCGCGCCGGATGTCGGAAAGCGGCAGTTTCGACAGGATCGCCACCCCGTTGAACGCTTTTTGTCCATGCGTCTCGACGCGGTAGCCCAAGGCTTCGAACGGCTCGCGGGGGAAGTTCTCGTCGACCGACTTGATCTCTTGCAGGACGACAACATCCGGCGCGGCCTCTGCCAGCCAAAGGGTCAGCGCCTCGATCCGCGCCTTGATGCCGTTGATGTTGAAGCTTGCAAGTTTCATCGGTGGCCCCTTCGGTTTTCCCGTTCTAGGCCCGACCGGCCCGAGGGTTCAAGCCGTCATGCTGCGACTGTCGCCAGCCAAAGCGCATCCAACCGGTCGATCTGTGCTGCATCAAAGCGGTGCAACTCCTCCCAATACCGGCCCGACGGGGTGGTGTAGCCCAGGTCCGCCTCTCGGCTTAGCGCTTGGGTGACCAGGTCTTCGGCAAAGATATGGGGTTTTGCGGCAGCGACGTCATCCAGCGCGCAGCGGGGGAAGACCAGCCGCGACGGACCCGTAGACAGGTTGACGATCGCGCAGCCCTGACGGGCGGCCAGCGCCATCAGTCGCGCCGATTTCCCCTCCAGCGACCGCAGGGTGATGTCGGCGCGCAAAGGGTCGGGGCTGCCGGTGCCGTAAAAATGCGTGGCTCCGGTCGCGGGGTACTGCATGTCGCAGCCGAAAACGGCGATGACCCTGGGGCGCAGCGCGTGCAGCACCCAATAGGCGGCGGTATAGGCCATGGTCGCGCCGCCATAGACAAAGCCGCCATAGGCGTTCTGCGCGGGGACGAAATCATCTTCGGTCACCAGGGTCTGACCGGGCTCGGCCACGGGGTGGCGGTCGGGCGGAAAATCCCATGGATAGATCGCATGGGTCCAGTCGGGCCTGATCCGCCAGGCGTTGTTGATCGCAACGATCCGGTCAAAGGGCGCTTGCGGCCAATGACCTGCTTCGGCGGCCATCGGCGCCGAGCCAAGCAGCAGGACAGTCTTCACCCCGTCGCGTCCGTCAGGCCGCGTCACATCGAGAAACTGGTGCCGCAGCCGCAGCTCGACTTGGCATTGGGGTTCTGCACTACGAAACGCGCCCCGATCAGCTCGTCGGTAAAGTCGATCACTGCATTTGACAGGAAGGGCAGGCTGATCTGGTCGACCAGCACGCGCTGGCCATCCTTTTCCAGCACAAGGTCATCTTCTGCCGGGGCGTCCAGCGTGATCGAATACTGGAACCCCGAACAGCCGCCGCCATCCACCGCGACGCGCAGGGGCTTCACTTCGCCCATCGCTTCGGCAATCTCGGCCAACCGGGCAAACGCGCGGTCGGTCACCTTGGGGGGAAGCGTCAGTTCCATTCTGTTCACGTATCCTTTGGTCCGAGCAGCGAATATATGGGGGGAATGCGTCCGGAACAAGTGAAGGCCCTCATGCTTGCCCCCTATGCCTGCCAGCCCGAGGCGTCCCGAGGGCGTTTGTGGCCCGAACACCTGTCCTCGTTCCGCTCGCCCTTCCAGCGGGATCGCGACCGGATCATCCATTCCAGCGCCTTTCGCCGCCTGAAACACAAGACGCAGGTCTTTGTCGAACATGAAGGCGATTATTACCGCACCCGCCTGACCCACACGATCGAGGTGGCGCAAGTCGCCCGCACCATCGCCGGGGTCCTGGGCCTGAACACCGATCTGGCCGAAGCCGTCGCGCTGGCCCATGATCTTGGCCACACGCCCTTTGGCCATACCGGCGAAGACGCGATGGAACGTCTGATGGCCCCCTATGGCGGGTTCGACCACAACGCGCAGGCGCTGCGGATCGTCACGAAACTGGAACGGCACTATGCCGATTTCGACGGTCTGAACCTTACTTGGGAAACGCTGGAAGGCATCGCGAAACACAACGGTCCGGTGACGGGGCCGAATGCCGACAAGAAACACGCCCATTCCGAAGAGGGGGGCCCGCTGCCCTATGCCCTGGCCGAGGTGAACGCCCAGTGGAACCTTGAACTTGACACCCATGCCAGCGCCGAGGCGCAGGTGGCGGCCATTGCCGACGACGTCGCCTATTCCCACCATGACCTGCATGACGGTCTTAGGTCCGGCCTTTTTACCGAAGATGACCTGATGGAGCTTCCCGTCACCGGCCCGGCTTTCGAAGAGGTTGACCGCACCTATCCCGGCTTGGACAAGATGCGCCGTCGCCACGAAGCCCTGCGCCGGGTCTTCGGCCGCATGGTCGAGGATGTGATTGCCGTCGCACAGAACCGTCTGGCATCGGCCCAACCGAAATCGGTCGACGATATCCGCCAGTTGGGCACAACGGTGATCCGCTTCTCAAAGCCGCTGTTCCAAGAGTTGAAGGCCGTCCGCAGTTTCCTTTTCCACCGGATGTATCGCGCGCCTTCGGTCATGGCGGTCCGGGCCGAGGTGACGCGGATGGTGGATGAACTGTTTCCACTGTTCCTGCGCGACGCCACCCTTCTGCCCGCCGAATGGCAGGCGGATGTCGCCAAGGCCAAAAGCGAGGCCGAGCTTGCGCGCATTGTGGCAGATTACGTCGCCGGGATGACCGACCGCTTTGCCATTCAGGAACATGCGCGGTTGCTTGGTGGCGGGGCGGCGGCCATGAACAGCCAAATTCCTTAAGCAAGGAATTTGACAAGTTTCTTCCTCAAGAAACTTGGCTCCCGGCCTTGGTGTCAGGCGGTCGTCCGGGCCGCCTTGACCCAGACCACTGCCAGCGCCAGTGACACCAGCGCGTTCCAGCCAGCCATCGATATGCCCAGCATCTGCCATGCGATCTCGTCGCAACGCACGACCGGGGCGATATCGACGGTCGTGTTCAGCAGGTCAGACGCCGAAATGCCCGAGATCGACCCGGCGGTGCAGGTGGCAAGACCTTCCCACCATTGCTGCTCGACTCCAACGTGGAAAATTCCGATCCCGGCAGTGGCCAGGGCAGCAAGTGCCCCAATCCAGGCAAGCCCGCGCCATCCCGTTGCCAAGGCGATGATCCCGATCAGGATCGCCGCGGCATGCGGCCAGCGCTGCCACAGGCACAGCTGGCAGGGGGCAAGACCGCCGATATACTGGAACGCGAAGGCCCCGCCCAGAAGGGCCGCTGATCCAAGTGTTGCGATCAGGGTCAGGGTGGTGCGGTTCAGCGACATGGCGGGCTCCGGGAAAACGTTTTCGGGCGGACCATAGGCTTAGGCAGCGGAAGAGGGAAGTCACGCTTTGGTGGCCAGCATTCGCGCTTTCGATGTAGCGAATGAGTGGTTAGGGTTCCGAAATGCCGATGGTCGAATCTTAAGGATTCGTGAATGAAAATGGCCAAGGCATTGAAAAGTAAAGAGGTACGGCGATCGTCCACAGTGGACAGCTCGACGCGGTAAAGGGGTGGCACATGCAGTGGCGTGGTCGGCGCGAAAGCAGCAACATCGAGGATCGGCGTCGCATCGGCGGCGGCGCGGCCCGTGCAGGCGGGATCGGCGGGGCAGGGATGATCGTCGTCGTCCTGCTGGCGCTGCTTTTGGGGGTGGACCCAAGCCAGCTTCTCGGACCCGGCGGACTTGACGGCGGCGGCGGATCTGGCCATCCGGTCGAGCTGACGGCAGCCGACGAAGCAGAGGGCAAGTTCGTCTCGGTCGTGCTGGCCGATACCGAGGAAATCTGGACCCGCGTCTTCAAATCCCAGATAGGCCGGACCTATCATCCCGCGACGCTGGTCCTGTTCAAGGATGCCACTCCTTCCCCCTGCGGTGGCGCGTCCGAGGCGACGGGCCCCTTCTACTGCCCCGGCGACAAGAAGGTGTATCTCGACACCGGCTTCTTCACCACTCTACGGGACCGGCTTGGCGCGGGCGGCGATTTCGCGGCGGCCTATGTGGTTGCCCATGAAATCGGCCACCATGTCCAGGACGAACTTGGGATTCTGGGGCAGGCCAACGAAATCCGCCAGCAGGTCAGCGAGGCAGAGTCGAACGCGATCTCGGTCCGGATCGAATTGCAGGCCGATTGCCTGTCGGGGATATGGGCGCATGAAGCGGCGCAGAGTCTGGGTGTGGTCGAGAAGGGCGATTTCGAGGAAGCCCTGAACGCTGCCCATCAGATCGGCGACGACACCCTGCAGCGCAACGCAGGCCAGCGCCCGATGCCGCACACCTTTACCCACGGCACGTCCGAGCAGCGGGCGAAGTGGTTCATGATCGGACTTCGGTCCGGGATGCTGGCCGATTGCGATACCTTCCAGGCCGAGGATCTTTGACAGCAAACCCGGATTGACGCGCCCGGGCTCTGGCTTTAAACCCGCGTTCGGTGGCCCGAGTGGTGGAATGGTAGACGCAGGGGACTCAAAATCCTCCGCCGCAAGGCTTGCGAGTTCGAGTCTCGCCTCGGGCACCAAAGCATCCTTTTGACTGTTGGACGCAGCGCGATTCGGTCGCGAGGATCTGATTTGAGCATCATTCCCGGCCTATTGTCGCCAAATCCGCGTCTTCTGAAACATTCCATGATTGGTGTTTACCAATCTGCCAGAATCTATTGCGGATGAACGAAGCAACTTTAAGTTGTCCGACGCAATCGCACCTATGTGTGATACTTGGTCGGCGACGGGCAGATTGCCAAAGAAAATCAATATTTAACATGTTGTTAACGGACATTGAGGATGCCGTGGTGAAATCACGGAACCGTGAGGAGCTTGGCGGCACCCATGCTTAACGACCCTTCCCGCACGTCTGGGGCGAAAAGCGTCTCAGTTTGAATTGAAGCGGTCAGAAATCCTGCTTCCCGAAAGCGATTTCCAAGCGCTAGAAAGGCATTGGCCATGTGGCCACCAGTGGTTTCGGGGTTTGGGGGAAGGCGATGTACGCCAGCAATTCGAGCGAAGGACTTGCGCTGCAGGGCTTGGACGACCTGTTCGGTGCCGGGCACGCGACTATTCCCCGTGCGACCCCTTGCTTCACGCCCGGAACAATGATCACGACCCTGCGTGGCGAATGCCCGGTCGAGCATCTTTCGCTGAATGATCAAGTCATAACCCGCGACGATGGCATTCAGCCGGTTCGCTGGATTGGAAAGACCCAGCTCTTTCTGCATGACTTTCAGGCTGACCCGTATTTGCTGCCGGTTTTCATCCGCCAGGGCTCTTTCGGCAAGGACCTGCCGGAACGTGATATGCTGGTCTCGCCCAACCATCGGGTTCTGGTTGCGAACGCCCGCAGCGCGATCAAGTTCAGCGAGCGTGAAGTGCTGATCGCGGCAAAGCACCTGTCGACTGCCGGGGTGCATACGGTGCAGTCAAGCGGCACTACATATATACACTTCATGTGCGACCGCCACGAGGTGGTGTTGGCCAACGGCATCTGGACCGAATCGTTCCAGCCCGATGACCTTAGCCTTGGCGGCATCGGCAACGCGCAGCGGTTGGAAATCTTCGAGCTGTTCCCCGAGTTGAAGACTGCAGCGGGCCGAGCGGGGTATGCCCCGGCGCGACTCACCGTGACGGCACAGGAAATGGTGCGAAATGCCCGGTGAACTGACGAACAACCTGCAGGGGATTTTCGCTGCAAAATTGATGACAATTAGTGTCGAAATAGTTTATAGGGCTGGAATGGCACAAAGAATGCCCGAAACTTTCGCCTTCGTGTCTGGAAAAGGCCACGAAGTTGCGGAAGTAGGTGTGTGACGCGGACAGAGGACTGAGCAGATGGCAACGATTAACGGCGACGGCGCAGCGAATACGTCGAACGATACCGTTGGGACGAGCGACTACTATGACATGCTCGCCGGGAACGATACCGTCTATGCCGGGGCCGGGTCCGATACGCTCTACGGCGGTAACGACGATGACCTGCTTTATGGCGGCAACGCCAGCGACACGATCTATGGCGATGCGGGCAACGACCGGCTTTTCGGCGGAACTGACAACGTCGCGGACACGCTTTACGGCGGGACCGAGGATGATACGCTGGATGGCGGCCTGGGCAGTGACCAGCTTTTCGGTGGAACCGGCAACGACTTGCTTTACGCGGGTGCGTTTGGTGACCCTGACGCCGACGTCCTGGATGGCGGGGGCGGTCAGGATACGGTTGATTTTTCGCAAGGGACGACCGGCGGCATCAGTCTGACGCTTTCTAGCGGAGGCGGTACGGTAAACCCGCCCGACTTCAACACCAGGAATAGGGACACGCTCGTCGGTATCGAGCATATCATCGGGACCAACTTTTCGGATAACATCACTGGCGATACAGTCGCCAACATGCTGGACGGTGGCGCGAATGCCGACGTTCTTTCGGGCGGTGGCGCTGACGATACCCTTTACGGCGGGACCCAGGACGATACGCTTAACGGTGACGCCGGTGCCGACCTGCTTTATGGCGGCGACAACGCTGATGATCTGTTCGGGGGCACCGAAGCCGACACGCTTTATGGCGGAGCGGGCATCGACAGTCTGGTCGGCGACGCTGGCGATGACGTTCTGTTTGGCGATGCCGATGCCGACACTGTGCAAGGTAGCGCAGGCAATGACGTGCTTTACGGTGGTCTTGCCGCCGACCGCTTGCAGGGCGGAACCGAAAACGACACGCTTTACGGAGATGCTGGTACCGACAACATGTCGGGCGATGCCGGCAACGACGTCTTGGTGGGCGGCGCTGACGGCGACACGCTTGACGGCGGAGCTGGGACCGATACGGCCGACTATTCCGGCTCTGGCGCAGGCGTCAACGTCACGATCAACGCTTCGGGCAACACCGGCGGTGATGCGGCTGGCGACACGCTTGCGGGGATCGAGAACCTGATCGGCTCCAGCAATGGCGACACGCTGGTTGGTGATGCCGGGAACAACGTGATCGATGGCGCTGATGGGGCCGATACGATCAGCGGCGGCGCGGGCAACGATACCCTGATCGGCGGTGCCGGGATCGACACGATCTCTGGTGGCACTGGCAATGATTCAATCTCGGGTGGCACGGAAAACGACGTCATTGACGGCGGGTCGGGCAACGACACGATCGATGGCGGCAGCGGCGACGATTCCATCGTTGCAGGTCCGGCGACGGATCCCGGCACCACAACTGTGCCACTGGATTTCAACTGGAGCGCATTTGGCAACAACACCAACCTTGCCGGTGGGGCGACTCAGGACACGGGCGGCATCAACGTCGGCATGACGCTGACACCGGGTCAGAACTTCTCGGCCTTCACATCGGAGACGGGCGCGGCGATCTATACGGCGCCCGGTGAAACCTTCTCGACTACGTCCGCTGGCTACCTGAACCGCAGCAACAACGGCGACCCGACCCAGCTTGACATCGATTTCTCCTCGGTTCCCGGGTCGGGAATGGCGGATGAGGTTACCAACGTCCAGTTCCGGATCTCGGACATCGACGAGCAAACGTGGAAAGACCGGATCATCATCCGCGCCTATGATGCGGATGGGAATCTGATCACGGTCACCATTACCGAAGGCCAGGCCGATATTGCTTCGACCTCTTCTGGGACCGGCGCAACCATTACGGCGGTTGAAGGTGGGGGTAACACGGATCCAAACCTGGTTGACGGTTCGATTCTGGTCACGATTCCCGGGCCGGTTTCCCGGATCGAGATCATCTATGACAACATCGATACGTCCAACCAGTTCATCTATGTCTCGGACATCAAGTTTGATGCCACTCAGACGGTCCTGGACAACGATTCGGTCGTCGGCGGCGTTGGTAACGACACGATTCTGGGTGGCGTTGGCGAAGACACGCTGTTGGGTGGCGTCGACAATGACGTGCTTTACGGTGGGGTCGGCAACGACTCGGTGAATGGCGAGGCTGGCAACGATACGCTTTTCGGTGATGCCGACAACGACACGCTGGTCGGTGGCGACAACAGCGATCTGGTCTATGGCGGAACCGGGAATGACTCGGCTTCGGGCGACGCTGGTGCCGATACGCTGTATGGCGATGCCGGAAACGACACGATGTCCGGCGGCACCGAGGATGACCTGCTTTACGGCGGTGCGGACAATGACTCGGTCAGCGGCGACGCAGGCAATGACACGATCCTTGGCGACGCCGGGACCGATACGCTGCGCGGTGGGGCAGGGAACGACTTGTTCCAGATCCTCGAAGGTGAAGTCGACGCGGTCGGCAACGACATCATCTTTGGTGGTGGTGGTGCCGAAGAAGGCGGGACCGGCGCGGGTCAGGACATCGACACCGACTATGACACGATCGACCTGACGGCGATCGGGTATCCGCGGATCGAGGTCACCTACACAGACACTGATCCCGAAAACCTGACCGGGACGATCTTCATCTATCAGGCAGGGCAACCGCATACTCCGCCGTTCCTGATCGGGACCATCCAGTTCTCGGAAATCGAACAGATCATTCTGTGCTTCACGCCGGGAACGATGATTGCGACCGACCGGGGCGACGTTGCCGTGGAAACGCTGCAGGCAGGCGATCTGGTGATGACGCGCGACAACGGGCTGCAACCGCTGCGCTGGAGCGGCGCACGCAAGCTGTCCTATGCCGAGCTTCAGGCCAAGCCGGACCTGCAGCCGGTGCGGATCGCGATGGGGGCCTTCGCGGGCGATGGGCCAGAGCGCACGATGCTCGTCTCGCCGCAGCACCGTGTCCTGATCGAGGGACCGCGCGCCGAGATCCTGTTCGGCGAGGCCGAGGTTCTGGTCCCCGCCAAGCATCTGCTTGGGCATGTCGAGGCGACACGAGCCCTTCCTGCCGAAGGGGTGACCTATATTCACCTTCTCTTCGACCAGCACGAAATCGTGCTGTCCGACGGTATCTGGACGGAAAGCTTCCAGCCTGCCGAACGGTCGCTGAATGCGATGGATGATGAGGTCAGGGATGAAATCCTGGCGCTCTTCCCCGAACTGCGCGTTGATGCGGACGGCTATGCGTCGGCTCGCCTCTCACTGAAAGCGCATGAAGCCAGGGTCCTGCTTTCGAAATAAGCGGATCAAGGGCGCAATAATTGGGGCCGGGGCCTGTCAGGGTGCCCGGCCCTGCCATTTCTGCCAGTCTTCGGGCGTGTCGATATCGATGACGGCACGACTGCCTTGCAGCGCCAGACTGTGCAGGCGGTCGGCGTGCCGCAACAGAACCTGCCGCGCGCCCTGATCTCCGGTCAGTTCAAGAAGCTCTGGCCGCGCCCATGCCGGAAAACCGACGGGATGACCGGGGGTCCCGTGTTCATCCGTGGCCCGAAGTATATGATCTGGTTGAAGTTTCCATTCCGCAAGAAAGCGTTCGATGTCTTGCGCGGCAATCTCGGGCATGTCTGCCAGCAGAACGATTACCGAGGCGGCATTGGGGAGTGTGGCAACCCCGGCGGCCAGACTTGCCCCCATTCTACCGGCTGCTTCCAAAGTCAGGATATGAACGGGAAATCCGGCAAGGGCCGCCTGACGCAAGGGACGATCCGGGGGAAGCACCACGGTCACCGGCAACCCGGTGGCAAGCGCCGTTCGGGTGACATGGGCAAGAAGCGGTGCACCTGCGACCGGCAGCAAAAGCTTGTCCAGCCCGCCCATCCGGGTCGAAGTCCCCGCCGCAAGAATCAGCAGATGTGGCATCATGCCCGTTGATGCCATGTGAAACGGGGGGCTGTCTGCCCCCCGCATCCTTTTCAGATCAGGCGCGCATCCGGCCCCCGTCATCCCAGATCGGGGCCATGTGAACGCGGGCCTTGCGGCGCTGGCCAAGGATTTCAACCTCCAGCTCCAGCCCGTCTTCTGCCCGGTCGGCGGGAACAAAGCACTGGGCGACCGACAGGCCGGTCCAGAAGCTGTAGCCGCCCGAGGTGCACCAGCCGACGACCTTGCCGTCCAGCCAGACAGGTTCCCAAGCCACAACGTCCGCATCATCGGCATCCACCACGATCGGCACCAGCTTGCGGCTTGGGCCTGCGGCCTTTTCCTTCGTCGCGGCGGCCTTGCCGATCCAGTCGGCGGGTTTGTTCCAGGCGATGAACTTGTCCAGACCCGTTTCCGCAGGCGTGTAGTCGGGGCTGAACTCGCGGCTCCAGGACCCGAACCATTTGTCCAGGCGCAAGGACATCATCGCCCGCATCCCGAAGGGGCGGATGCCGAAGTCCTGACCTGCGGCCCAAAGCGTGTCCCAAAGCTGGCGGACCGACATGTGGTCGCAGAAGATTTCAAAGCCAAGGTCGGCGGTGTAGCTCACGCGCTGCACGATGCAGTTGGCCATGCCGACAGTCATCTTGCGCACATCCATGAACTTGAATGCCTCGGCACTGACATCGGACCGGGTCACGCGGGCCAGAAGTTCCCGCGATTTCGGGCCGGCGATGGTGAACCCGGTGCGGCTGTCCGAGATGTTTTCGACGGTGACGCCGTCCATCGGGTTGTGTTCGAACCAGCGGGAATGCCAGCCCTGCGCACCGTAGCTCGCGGTCAGCTGGAATTCGGTTTCCGACAGGCAGGACACGGTGAAATCGCCGATGATCTTGCCGGAATGGGCCAGCATCGGGGTCAGTGACAACCGGCCCTGTTTCGGAATCCGGCCTGCCATGATCTTGTCCAGCCAGGCGCGGGCATTCGGGCCTTTGACCAGATACTTGCCAAAGTTCTGCAACTCGTTGATGCCCACGCCTTCGCGGACGGCGTGGACTTCCTGTTTGGTCGCCTCCCAGGCATTCGACCGCTTGAAGGTCGGGGTTTCATAGCGGGGCTCGCCCGGCAGGGCATAGTAGTTCGGCACTTCCAGCCCGTATTGCTGGCCCCAGACGGCACCCAGCTTGTCGTGGGTGTCATACATCGGCGTGGTGCGGAAGGGGCGGGCGGCGGGGCGTTCCTCGTTCGGGTAACCGACGCTGAAGCGCATCTGATAGTTCTCGATCACCTTCGGCACGGTATAGCCGGGGCTGGTCCAGGTGCCGAAGCGGGAAACGTCAAAGCCGCGCGGGTCACGCTCGACCTCGCCATGGATCATCCACTGGGCAAGGGCCAGACCCATGCCGCCGCCCTGAGAGAACCCGGCCATGACCGCACAAGCCGACCAATAGTTGCGCAGACCCTGCACCGGCCCGATAAGCGGGTTGCCATCGGGGGCAAAGGTGAAGGGCCCATGGATCACCCGCTTGACGCCCGAGCGTTCCAGAACGGGCACGCGGCGATAGGCAAAGTTGACGCTGTCCTCGATCTTCTCGAACTGCTCGTTCAGAAGCTCATGGCCAAAGTTCCACGGCGTGCCGTCGACGGCCCAGGGCTCGCAGGGCTTTTCGTAAAAGCCGATGCACATGCCCCGGCCTTCCTGGCGCAGATAGAACTCGCCGCCCGGATCCATCACATGGGGGAATTCGCGGCCTGATTTCAGGATGTCCATGATTTCGGGGATGTCGTCGGTGACGATATACTGGTGCGCCATCGGCAGGAGCGGAAGGTAGACCCCGGCCATCGCGCCAATCTCGCGCGCCCAAAGGCCGCCCGCGTTCACCAGATGCTCGCAGGTGACGGTGCCTTTTTCGGTCACCACGTCCCAGCCACCATCGGCGCGCTGGTTGGTCTCCAGCACCCGGTTGTGCAGAACGATTTCCGCCCCCGCCATCCGCGCGGCCTTGGCATAGGCGTGGGTGGTGCCCGACGGGTCAAGGTGGCCATCCAGCGGGTCGTAAAGCCCGCCCAGAATGCCCTTGGTGTTCACCAGCCCGTCCGTCAGCTTGTCGATTTCCGCCGGAGTCAGAATCTCGGTATCCAGCCCCATGTAACGATGCTTGGCGCGTTCCGCCTTCAGCTGCTCGAACCGCTCCACATTGTCGGCAAGCGTCACGCCGCCCACATGGTGCAGGCCGCAGGACATGCCGGTGATCGCCTCAAGCTCTTTGTAAAGGCGGATCGTATAGCCCTGCAGGGCGGCCATGTTGGTGTCGCCGTTGATCGTATGGAACCCGCCGGCCGCGTGCCAGGTCGACCCTGAGGTCAGTTCCGACCGCTCGATCAGCATGACATCGGACCAGCCGAGTTTCGTCAGGTGATACAAGACCGAACAGCCGACAACGCCGCCGCCGATCACCACCACACGCGCATGGGTTTTCATCGCAATTCTCCCGCAACCCGATTTTTTTGCACCATGGCTGGGCAAAGCGGGAATGGCATGGGGATTTGCGACAATAAATGTCGCAGCCGGGCAATGAAGCCCGACTGCGCGTCGCTCACTTCTCGGGGATCAAGCCCTTTGGTGCAAATCGCAGCACCAAAAGCAGCACCACGCCCAGCGTCAGAAGACGCATCTGGGCAGCACTGTCCTGCAGGTGGTCCTTAAGCCAGCCTGCCGGCATCCCGGAGGTCAGGATTTCCATCACCTGCGGACCCAGGAATTCGACGGCAAGATACAGCCAGCCGATCAGCAGTCCGCCCAGGATCGAGCCCCAGTTGTTGCCCGACCCGCCGACAATGACCATTACCCAGATCAGGAAGGTAAAGCGCAGCGGCAGATAGGACGGCGGGGTCAGCTGACCTTCCATCGAGGTCATCATGGCCCCGGCAAGGCCAACGACGGCCGAACCGATGATGAAGATCTGAAGGTGGCGGAACTTGACATCCTTGCCCATCGCGGCCGAGGAAATCTCGTTGTCGCGGATCGCGCGCACCGTGCGGCCCCAGGGGCTGTTCAGCGCCCGTTCGCAGCCCCAGACCAGAAGGACCAGGACCAGACCGAACATCGTGGCATAAAGCAGCTTGACCAGGATGGTCGATGCGGTGACCGGGTCCAGGCCCATGGCGGCAACCGGGTCAAGGAAGGCGGGGTTCAGCTGCAGGTCGACTTCTTTTGGCACCGGCCAGGGGCGCGGAAAGTCGATCAGGTTCTTCACGCCCCGATCCAGCCAATCTTCGTTGCGCATCACCGTCACGATGATTTCGGCGATGCCCAAAGTGGCGATTGACAGATAGTCCTCGCGCAGGCCAAGGGCGATCTTGCCGATGACCCAGGCGGCCGCAGCGGCAAGCACGGCTCCCACCGGCCAGGCAAGAAGCGAGTTCAGGCCAAGCCCTCCCATATTGCCAGCCTGCGCCGGATTATACGCCTCGACCCCGATGACGCCGGGGTCAAGGAGGAAGCGATAGATGAAGAAGGCGACGACCAGATACAGCGCAAGCGCCAGCAAGCGCGTGGTCCCCGGCTTGAGACGACGGTAAAGCCAGACCGAAAGGGCAATGGCAAGCGCCGCAAAGGCCAGAGCACCCATGATGCGCGGCCCGCCAGCGGCCCAGCCTTCCGGAACCGGCTTGGCCGAGACCAGCACCACGGCCAGCCCCCCCAGTGCCACCGACCCGACGATGCCGGTCGAGAAAAGCCCCGCATAGCCCCACTGGATATTCACTCCGATGGCCATGATGCAGGACAGAAGCGCAAGGTTCAGGATGTTCAGCGACAGGTTCCAACTTTGCAGAAAGCCCGTCAGGATGAACAGCATGGCAACGCCAGCGAAGAGAATAAGGTTGCGGTTCGCGGCCATTTCATTTGCCTCCGAAGATGCCCTGCGGGCGGAAGAGGAGTACCATGATCAGGATGCCGAAACTTACGGCAACCTTGTAGTCGGTGGACAGGGCCTGATAAAGCCCGTCGCCCAGCCACTCTGGTGGGACCAGATACCCCAGGATCTTCTTCCACGCGCTTGTCACGATCAGTTCCGAGAAAGCGACGATGAAGCTTCCCACAATCGCCCCAACGGGCGAGCCAAGGCCCCCCACGATGGCTGCGGCGAACATTGGCATCAGCAGGCTGAAATAGACGATCCCGCGATAGGACTTGTCCAGACCGTACAGCGTGCCTGCGATGCAGGCCAAAGCACCCGCGATGATCCAGGTGATCATCACCACGCGCTCGGGGTTGATGCCCGACAAAAGCGCCAGATCCTCATTGTCGGAATAGGCGCGCATCGATTTGCCGGTCCGGGTCTTTTGCAGGAACCAGAATAGAAGCGCGCAGCAGACGACCGCTGCAACGACCGAAATCGCCGCCGTGCCCTTGATTGCCAAAGGCTCGGCCAGCCCGGTCCAGGCCTTGAAGTCCTGCGGGTTCAGCCACATCCGCGCGCCATCGCCGAAGTTGATTTCCGACGTGCCGATGATCATCCGGACCAGACCGTTCATCACGAACATGACGCCGGTCGAAACGATGACCACGATGATCGATTTGGCCTTTTGCTTGCGGTAAAAGCGATAGACCACACGGTCGGTCGCCAGCATCATCGCAATCGTTGCCAGAATGCCGAAGGGCAGGGCCAGAAGGGCCGTCGGCAGGGGACCTGCGGTAATCCCCATCGACTGGAACCACCAGGTGAACAGGATCACGAAGGCCGTACCGAAGGCCATCGTGTCGCCATGGGCGAAGTTCGAAAACCGCAGCACCGAAAAGATCAGTGTGATCCCCAGCGCCCCAAGCGCAAGTTGGCTGCCATAGGCAAGGCCCGGCACCACGATGAAGTTCAGAAAGGCCACCAGGGCGTTCAGCATATCCATGGGTTCAGCTTCCCGTTTGCAGGAGTGAGGTCGGGTTCGGGCGTGCCATCAGCCGCCTTCCCCTGCACAATTTCCATAGGCCACGATTGCCATCGCCGGATCGCCCGGCACATGGACGGTGAACAAAAGCTCTCCGGTCGGATAGACGCTGACCAGACCAGACAAGGGTCCCTGCGGCGGCAGCACGATCGAAACCTCGCCGCCCGCATCCATCGTCGTCGTCGCATAGCCTTCATAAGTCTCGCCCATGATCGAGACTTTCCAGACATCGCCGGTCTCTTCGATCAGCATGGCGCCATCTTCAAAGGGCTTGCAGTCTCCGGCATTGCAGGTCTGAAAGACGTTGCAGTCAAAGGCGGCTGCAGCCGGGCTGGCAAGAAGTGCCAGAAGGATGGGAAGAAGGGATTTCATCTCAACCCCCCAGGAACGACTTGCGGACATCGGGGTCAGCAAGCAGCGCCTTGCCGGTGTCGGTATAGCGGTTCTTGCCCTGCACAAGGACATAGCCCTTGTCGGCGATCTCCAGTGCCTGGCGGGCATTCTGTTCGACCATCAGGATCGAAATCCCGGTGCGGGCGATCTCGATGATGCGGTCGAACAGCTCGTCCATCACGATGGGGCTGACGCCTGCGGTCGGTTCGTCCAGCATCAGGACCTTGGGCTGCGTCATCAGCGCGCGACCCACGGCCACCTGCTGACGCTGGCCGCCCGACAGTTCACCGGCCTTTTGGTACCGCTTTTGCTTCAGGATCGGGAACAGGCCGTAGATCTGTTCCATCGTCTCGGTGATCTTGTCATCCTCGCGGATGAAGGCGCCCATCTCGAGGTTCTCTTCCACCGTCATCCCGGTAAAGATGTTGTGGGTCTGCGGCACGAAGCCCATGCCCTTGCGGACGCGGGCCTGCGGTGAAAGCTTGGTAATGTCCTCGCCGCCAAGGCGAACCGAGCCCTGGCGCAGGCTCAGCATCCCGAAGACCGCCTTCATCGCGGTGGATTTCCCCGCCCCGTTCGGGCCGACGATGACCGCGATCTCGCCAGCTTCGACCGCCAGCGTGCAGGAATGCAGGATATCGACCGGACCATAGCCGCCGGTCATGTTCTCGCCGATCAGGAACGGCTCAGCCATGCGCGGCTTCCTCCTTGAGCTTGTTCTTCAGGCCACGGCCCAGATAGGCCTCGATGACGCGCTCGTCATTCTTGACCTCATCCACCGTGCCTTCGGCCAGCACCTTACCCTCGGCCATGCAGATGACCGGGTCGCACAGCTTGCCGATGAAATCCATGTCATGTTCGATGACACAGAACGTATAGCCGCGTTCCTTGTTCAGCCGGACGATGGCTTCGCCAATCGTGTTCAGCAGCGTCCGGTTCACCCCGGCGCCCACCTCGTCCAGGAAGACGATCTTGGCGTCGACCATCATGGTGCGGCCAAGTTCCACCAGCTTCTTCTGTCCGCCCGAGATCATCCCGGCCTTCTGGTCGGCAATGTGGGAAATCGTCAGGAACTCCAGCACCTCGTCGGCCTTGGCGCGGATGCGCTCTTCCTCCTCGGCGACCTGGCCGCGCGAGAACAGCGCATTCCACAGCTTTTCACCCGATTGACGCGGCGGGACCATCATCAGGTTCTCACGTACCGTCATCGATCCGAATTCATGCGCGATCTGGAACGTCCGCAGCAGGCCCTTGTCAAAAAGCTTGTGCGGCGGCAGGCCGGTGATGTCCTCGCCATCCATGAAAACCTGACCGCTCGTCGGCTCGTATCGGCCGGCGATCACGTTGAACAATGTGGTCTTGCCCGCGCCGTTCGGTCCGATCAACCCGGTGATCGAGCCGGTCTTGATCTCAAGCGAAGCGCCGTCAACGGCATGAAAGCCGCCGAAATGCTTGTGCAGCTTCTCGACCCTGATCATGATTCCCCCTGTCGTGGCCCGCCTCTTTCCCGGAGGCCCGGGCGGGTGGCCTTTACTTAAGCCACGGCCCGGGTCAAGCCCGGGCCGTGAAATCTTGTCAAACCCGATACGGGATCAACGGAAGGTGACGGTCTCGTAGACGCCGCCCTTGATCTCGAACTGCTTGTAGCGGCCGGCCGATACGCCCGGTCCGATCAGCGTCACGCCCGAAGCGCCGTCATAGTCGATGGCGGTGCCGGCAGCGATCAGCTCAAGTGCCTTGCCCAGTTCACCCGGAAGGATCTTGACACCCGAACCGTCAGCCGGTCCGTTGGCGATTTCCATGATCTTTTCCTTGTAGACGTTCGAGTCCGTCGAACCCGAAGCTTCCATGGCCAGCATGATCAGCGCGGCAGCGTCATAGCTTTCCATGGTGTAGGGCGAGGTGGCGTCATAGGCCGGATCGTTGGCCTTGCCCATTTCGGTCAGGATCGCTGCGCCGGGGCTGTCCGACTGGGCAACCTGGCCATACGAGCCGTCGAGTGCCGGGCCGATGGCTGCCGGAAGCGAATCGCCAACCATGCCGCCCGGAAGGCCGAAGGTCGAGAACGCGCCGGTGTCCAGCGAGGCCTGGATGATGCCTTTGCCGCCTTGGTCAAGGTAGCCCGCAACAACCAGAAGGTCGCCGCCAGCTGCAGCCAGAGCCGCGACTTCAGCCGAATAGTCGGCCTTGCCATCGTCATGCGCTGCGTTGATCGTCACAACGCCGCCTTTGGCGATGAAAGCGTTGGCAATGGCTTCTGCCAGTCCCTTGCCGTAGTCCGAGTTCGAATAGGTCACGGCGATCGACTTGACGCCCTTTTCGACCAGAATGTCGGCCATGACTTCGCCTTCGCGCGCATCCGACGGTGCGGTGCGGAAGAACAGTCCATTGTCCGGGTCAGCGGTCAGCGCAGGGGAGGTTGCCGAAGGCGAAACCATCACGATGCCGTTCGGCATGGCGACGTTGGTCAGCATTGCGCGGGTCACGCCCGAGCAGTCGCCGCCGATGATGCCCTTGACGCCGTCAGCGGTGATCGCACGTTCCGCAGCAGCGGTAGCGGCGGCCGCGTCGGTGCAGGTGTCGTCGCCACGAACCGAGGTGTAGGTGTTCTTGGCTTTGCCCGAAGCGTTCACTTCAGCCATCGCAGCTTCCGCTGCGTTTGCCATGTGGCCGGTCAGCGATTCGATCGGGCCGGTGAAGCCGATCAGGATGCCGATTTTGACGTCTTCGGCGAAAGCGGCACCAGACATCAGCGCGCAGGCCGAAGCGGCCAGCAGAAGTTTCTTCATTGGTTATGTCTCCCATGTTGGATCAAGATCCTGCGGCGACGGTAGAACGGGCCAAAGAAAAAGAAAAGCCCTATTTTGTCGACACGGTGGCGACATGATTGGGGTGCAAAACGCTGGGAAGGTGCGTCGGTTAAGCGCGTGTCTTCTGAGGAGCAAGCGGGGGCATTGCATCCTACCATTTTGGGAAACAATCCGGAGATTGCACCGGGATTTCTGCCCTCTCGGGCTAGAACGACAGCCGACCTGCTGGCAGACCGGGCACCCCTTGAGTTCCGCGCTCGCGGTAGGGGGTCGTGTTGTAATGGCTGCGATAGCATTTGGAGAAATGCGACGGGCTGGCGAACCCGCAGGCCAAGGCCACGTTGATCACGCTCATGTCGGTCTGCATCAGAAGGTTGCGCGCTTTCTGCAGCCGCAACTCCATGTAGTACCGCTTGGGCGAGCGGTTCAGATACCGCCGGAACAGGCGCTCCAGCTGGCGGGTCGACATGCCCACTTCCTCGGCCAGATCGGCGGGCGACATCGGGTCTTCGATGTTGCCCTCCATCATCTGGATGACCTGGGACAGCTTCGGATGCCGCACGCCGATCCGGGTCGGGATCGACAGGCGTTGGGTGTCCTGGTCGGTTCGGATGGTGGAATAGATCATCTGGTCGGCGACGGTATTGGCCAGATCCTCGCCATGGTCCGCCGCGATCACCTTCAGCATCAGGTCGATCGAGGAAATCCCGCCTGCCGTGGTCCAGCGGTTGCCGTCCATCACATAGACCGACTTCGTCAGCTTCACGTCGCCGAATTCCTCGGCAAATCCATCCTGGTTTTCCCAGTGGATCGTCGCTTTCTTGCCGTCCAAGAGGCCAGCCTTGGCCAGACTGTGCGCGCCCGTGCACAGTCCGCCAATCGTCAGCCCGCGCCGCGCCTCGCGCCGAAGCCAGTTCAAGACGCCCTTGGTCGTCATGCGCTGAATGTCGATGCCGCCGCAGACCAGGATCGTGTCGTCCCGCTCCAGCTCTTCAAGGCCAAGATCAAGACGGAACACCGCGCCGTTCGAACAGGCCTTTTCCTGGCCTTCACCGCACAGGACCCAACTGTAAAGCGTCTCGCCCGATACCCGGTTGGCAATGCGCAAGGGTTCGATCGCCCCGGCGAAATTCACCATCGTGAACTTGTCCAGAAGCAGGAACACGAACCGGCGGGGGCCGGCGCGCTTGTCGGTTTGGGTGGCTTTTCGCGGAGCGAGCGTCATTTCTGCGACCTGATATGTCGTTTGTGTGCCAAGGAACCTTAATTTTCACCCCGCCGCAAGGGCCGAAACCACCGGTTTTCGCCCAATCGCCCTTTGCAAAGGCGGAAACGGGGGCGTATACCGCAGCCCGATTGACGGAATGACCGGAGAACGACGATGACCAAGGGATGGACGAAATCAGCATGGCGCGCGAAACCGCGGGTCCAGATGCCGGATTATCCCGATCAGGGCAGCCTGTCTTCGGTCGAGGGGCAACTGGCGAAGTACCCGCCGCTGGTGTTCGCCGGCGAAGCGCGGACGCTGAAAAAGCAGCTTGCCCTCGCGGCTGAGGGCAAGGCTTTCCTTCTGCAAGGCGGCGATTGCGCCGAAAGTTTTGCGGAATTCAGCGCCGACAACATCCGCGACACCTTCCGCGTGATGCTGCAGATGGCGGTTGTGCTGACCTATGCCGCCAAGGTTCCGGTGATCAAGGTCGGCCGGATGGCTGGACAGTTTGCCAAGCCGCGTTCGGCCCCGACCGAGGTGATCGACGGCGTCGAATACCCGTCCTACCGCGGTGACATCATCAACGGCTTCGAAGCCACGACCCACGCGCGCGTTCCCGATCCGAACCGAATGCTGCAGGCCTACACGCAGGCAGCCGCCTCGCTCAACCTTCTGCGCGCGTTTTCGACCGGCGGTTTTGCCGATATCCATCGCGTCCATTCCTGGACCCTTGGCTTTGCCGAACACGACAAGGCCGAGCGCTACCGCGAAATGGCGAACCGGATTTCCGACGCCTTGGACTTCATGAATGCCGCTGGCGTGAACAGCGACACGGCGAACGAACTTGCCCGCGTTGATTTCTACACCAGCCACGAAGCGCTGCTGCTGGAATACGAAGAGGCGCTGTGCCGCGTCGATTCCATCACCGGGCAGAACGTGGCAGGCTCGGGTCACATGATCTGGATCGGCGACCGCACCCGTCAGCCCGACGGCGCGCATGTCGAATTCGCGCGTGGGGTCCTGAACCCCATCGGCCTGAAATGCGGCCCGACCACGACGGCCGAGGATCTGAAGGTCCTGATGGCCAAGCTGAACCCGGAAAACGAAGCGGGCCGCCTGACCCTGATCGCGCGCTTTGGTGCGGGTAAGGTCGGCGACCACCTGCCGCGCCTGATCAAGACGGTTCAATCCGAAGGTGCCAAGGTCACCTGGTCCTGCGACCCGATGCACGGCAACACCATCAAGGCGGCGTCCGGCTACAAGACCCGGCCCTTCGATTCCGTTCTGCGCGAAGTCCGCGAGTTCTTCTCGATACACAAGGCCGAAGGCACTGTCCCCGGCGGCGTGCATTTCGAGATGACGGGCAAGGACGTGACCGAATGCACCGGTGGCCTGCGCGCCGTGTCGGATGAGAACCTTGCCGACCGCTACCACACCGCCTGCGACCCGCGCCTGAATGCTTCGCAGTCGCTGGAACTGGCATTCCTGGTGGCAGAAGAGCTGTCGTCGCAGCGTGAAGCCGCCCGTCGCGTCGCGCTTTAAAAGCCAAAGACGATCCTCAAAGCGGCGGGACTTGGTCTCGCCGCTTTGTCATTCGCTGAAGTGCACCAGCGTCAGATGCCCGCGACGACGTAGCGGCACTCCGGTTTCCTGCGGCGCTAAGGCCGGGTTTACGGGCACCACGGCCAATGGGGCCACCCGCTCTTCCCGCCGTGCCAGCACCTGAAACTTGCAGGCGCTCCGGGCCTCCGGAACGAAGCTTAGCGCCCCAAGCAACGTCCTGTTGCCCGCGTCATCCGCCAACGGCAGCAGTAACAGCCGTGCGATGGTCTGCCCCAGCCTGCCCCGATCCGACCCCAGATCAAGTTCGGCAAGCGCCGGTTCGGCAAAGACCCGTTCCACGCTTTGCGCCAGAAGGGGGCGAGAGTCCGCTGCGAAAAGGCACGACAACGGCAGACCCCGAAGGTCCGTCCCGGCGAAATCGGCCAGACCCGACCCCGCCACCCGGATCTGCGCCAGCCCGTGGCCGATCCGCTCGGCCAGAAAGACCCGGTCCAGCATGCCCGACAGCCCGCGTGGATCAAGCGCCGCCCGCCCCGGCAGTTGGCCCGCAGACCGCAACGCCTCCCAATAGGCGCGCACTTGGGCAAGGCCGTCGAACAGGATTGGCAAAGGGGTCGCGGGCCGAGGGCGGAAACGATCCAGAAAGCATAAGGTCATCTTTCAATCCTCCATCCCACTGGCACCCCTTGCGGGCTGACTGCCCACCGCGCCATGAAAGGAAGGTAGCCCGGGTCGTGCAGATTCGGTCGAAAATCTATTCAAATGGTAAACACCGCGCCCCGGCGGCGCTGAAAGGACCGCATGATCTCGATGACAGGTTTTGCCGCAAGGCGGGGGGCGGGCTTGGGTTATGCCTGGGTCTGGGACCTGCGGTCGGTGAACGGCAAGGGGCTTGATCTGCGTCTGCGGGTGCCCGACTGGATCGACGGGCTGGAAGCCGCAATCCGCGCCGACCTGCAAAAGCAGGTTGCCCGTGGCAACGTCAACCTGACCCTGAAAGTCAGCCAGGATGAAGGCCGCGATGACACAGCGTTCCGGCTGAACGAAACCGGCCTTGCCGCCGCGCTTGCCGCGATTGGCCGGATCGAGGCGGTCGCGATGGAAAAGGGCGTCACCCTGCGCCAACCGACCTCGGCCGATGTGCTGACTCTGCGCGGGGTGATCGATGCTACCCAGCAGGAAACCGACACTGCGCCGCTGCGTCAGGCCATCTTGGCCGACCTTCCGGCATTGCTGGCCGATTTCACCGCGATGCGCGCGAAAGAGGGCGCTGCCTTGGCCACGGTGCTTGGCAGCCAGATCGACAGGATCGCCGACCTGACCAATGCCGCAAAGGCCGAAGTCCAGACCCGCGCCGACACCCAGGCCGACACGCTGCGTCAGGCCGTCGCCAAGATCCTTGGCGTGACCGAGGCGATGGACCCCGCCCGACTGGCGCAGGAACTGGCGCTTCTGGCCGTCAAGACCGACATCACCGAGGAGCTTGACCGCCTTGCCGCCCATGTCAGCGCCGCGCGGGCGCATCTGACCGATGCGGCAGGGGTGGGCCGCAAACTGGATTTCCTGATGCAGGAATTCATGCGCGAGGCGAATACCTTGTGTTCCAAGGCGCAGTCGCTGACGCTGACCCGGATCGGCCTTGACCTGAAAACCGTGATCGATCAGATGCGCGAACAGGTCCAGAATGTGGAATAACCGATGACGTTTGCTTCAGTTCGGCGCGGGCTTCTTCTGATCCTTTCCTCGCCGTCGGGCGCTGGCAAATCCACGCTGTCCCGGATGCTGATGACCTGGGACCCGACCATGCGGTTTTCGGTCTCGGCCACCACCCGCGCGCCCCGACCGGGCGAAGAGGACGGGCGCGAATACTTTTTCCGCAGCCGCACCGAATTCGAAGCGATGGTCAAGGCAGGCGACATGCTGGAACATGCCGAGGTTTTCGGCAATCTCTACGGCAGCCCGCGCGGCCCGGTCGAAGCGGCGATGAAGGCCGGAACTGACACCGTCTTCGACATCGACTGGCAGGGCGGTCAGCAGGTCAAACAGGCGATGCGCGACGATGTCGTGTCGATCTTCATCCTGCCGCCCTCGATTGCCGAACTGGACCGCCGCCTGCGCAGCCGGGGTCAGGACAGCGACGAGGTGATCGCTGGCCGGATGGCAAAATCCCGCGACGAGATCAGCCATTGGGCCGAATATGACTATGTCTTGGTCAACGAAGACCTTGCCCAGACTTTCGAGCAATTGAAGACGATCCTGATCGCCGAACGGCTGCAACGCGACCGCCAGCCGGGGCTTTCCGCCTTTGTGCGTGGCCTGAATACGGAGTTTGAAGCCCGATGATCTATTCCCTCGACGGTATCGCCCCGCAGATCGCGGCCTCTGCCTGGGTCGCCCCGGATGCCAACCTGATTGGCAAAATCGTTGTCGAGGATGAAGCCTCGATCTGGTTCGGCGCCACCCTGCGCGGCGACAACGAGGAAATCCGGGTCGGGCGCGGCTCAAACGTGCAGGAAAACTGTGTGTTTCATACCGACATGGGCTTTCCCCTGATCATCGGCGCCGATTGCACCATCGGGCACAAAGCCATGCTGCATGGCTGCATCATCGGGGAAGGCAGTCTGATCGGCATGGGGGCGACGATCCTGAACGGGGCAAAGATAGGCAAAGGCTGCCTGATCGGGGCCGGGGCGCTGATCACCGAGGGGAAAGTTATTCCCGATGGCAGCCTTGTGATGGGCGCGCCGGGCAAGGTGGTTCGGCAGCTGGATGAGGCCGGTCTTGCCCGCCTTCGCGCCTCTGCCGCCGGCTACCGCGCCAATGCCCGCCGCTTCGCCGCCGGCCTTCGCGCCACATGAGGGTTTCAGACCTCGTCTACCATTTCGATCGTGATGCCCTTGCGGACCGCATGCGTGCGCAACTCACGCAAGACGATGCTGCGGTTCGGCAGGGCCGGTGCCACAATGCGGACATTGCCGCGGTATCCCTTGGACCCGATGAAATCGATCAGCTCCATCGCGTCGAAGTCGCTGGAAAACAGCGGGGCCACCACCAGCTCAAGGTTTGGCGGCAACGGCAGGTAATCGGACATCTCGGAATAACGGATAGAAACAGCCTCGGAAAGTCGCTGGTTGCGCTCGGCAATGCGCGCGGTCGGCAATCCTATGACGAGGCATCTGATCGAAGCAGACATGAACCGCCTGACACCTCCGAAAGTGGCAGCCTGACCATGCCCTTCTGGGTTCAGAGGGACGTGCCGATCATGCCCAGTGATTATCATAGCGTGAATACCTTCGAATCGCAATCAATGCGATTGATTTTCCAAGATTGTCTGGCAGGTAGCGACTGACAGACGGACCGGCGCGACCGGAAGACTGGTGGGAGGTGACGCAATGGATAGCGGCGGATTGCAACGATTTCTGGACGGCTTGCCGATGCCCGCGCTTCTTGTCGAGGGAGAAGACCGGATCCTGGCCTGCAACGGGCTTGCCACCTCGGTGTTCGGTGAAGGGATGATTGGCCGGAACCCCGCCTTTGCCGTCCGCGCTCCGGCAGTCCTGGAAGGCATCGGTCTTGCCCTGCGCGGCGCTGGGGTGCAGCAGGTTCGCCTGCCGTTGCGGCGGGACGGGCAGGAGGAGGTGTTCCAGGTCACCGTCTCGGCCCAGGGTGGGGGGCTGGTGCTCTGCGTCTTCCGCGACATCGGCGAGGAAGAGAAAATTGATGCGGTGCGGCGGGATTTCGTGGCCAACGTCAGCCATGAACTGCGCACCCCGCTGACCGCCTTGATGGGGTTCATCGAAACCCTGCGGAACGCGGCCAAGGATGACCCGAAAGCTCGCGAAATGTTCCTGGGGATCATGGAGACCGAGGCGGGGCGGATGAACCGGTTGGTGCGCGATCTTCTGCAGCTTTCCCAGGTCGAGGCGAATGAGAGGGTCCGCCCGAAAGACCGGGTGGAACTGCGGGGGCTGCTGGAGCGGGTGATCGGGTCGCTGAAGGGGACCGCCGAGAAAACCGGCGCACGGGTCGACCTGACCGGCGATCCGGTCACGGTGCCGGGGGATGCGGACCAGCTGGTGCAGGTCTTCACCAACCTGATCGAGAACGCGCTGAAATACGGGGCGGCGGGGCAGGTGGTGCGGGTTTCTCTGACCCCGGAGGAGACGGCGCGGGGGGCGGCGGTGCGGGTCGAGGTGGCCGATCAGGGCGAGGGGATCGATCCGGTCCACCTGCCTCGGCTGACGGAAAGGTTCTACCGGGTCGATTCGCATCGGTCCCGCGAGATGGGGGGGACGGGGCTGGGGCTGGCCATCGTGAAACACATCATCGGGCGGCACCGGGGGTGGCTGCGGGTGGAGTCTGTGGTGGGCGAGGGGAGCCGGTTTTCGGTGGTCCTCCCGCTGGGGTAGGTGGGGGCCGCAAGGGGGTCTGCCCACGCGTGGGCAGGGTTTCGAGGGTAAGGATTTCAAGGGGTTGGGTGTGGACATTAGGGGGTTGTTAGGGGTTTGGGGGGAGGGGGAGTCGGGGTGAACCCCGACCTACGTATTGACATTGTGGATACAGGGATTGTAGGGTGAGCGTATGATGAAACGCTCTGGCCTTGCCGAATCTCCCGCGCCCTTCGCTGCCGCCCCGGCAGAAAAGGGGAGCATCAACTTGCGCATCGATGCCCATGCGCGGGCGCTGATCGATGAGGCGGCGGCGGTTCTGGGCAAGACCCGGACCGAATTCATGATCGACACCGCGCGGCGGCAGGCGATGGATGTGCTCTTGGATCGGCGGATGTTTTCGCTGGGGGATCAGGGCTATGACGCCTTTACGCAGGCGCTGGACAACCCAGCCCCGCCGGGACCGAAGCTGCGGGCCTTGATGGCGCGGAAACCGGCTTGGGACAGGTGAGCGGGCTGCGCGCACCCGAACCGATCAGCCCCGCGCATGACCTTTCCCAGTTCGACTGTGGGGTGCCGGTGCTGGACGACTGGCTGCGGCAGCGCGCCCTTCGGAACGAAAGCCGGTTCTCGCGGACCTATGTGCTGTGCGAGGGCGCGCGGGTGGCGGGGTTCTATTGCATTTCCGCCGGAGCGGTCGAGCGGGCGCCGGTGCCGGGGAAGCCGCGCCGGAATGCTCCGGAGTCTGTGCCGGTGGCGGTGATCGGGCGGCTGGCGGTGGACCGGGCTTATGCGGGCAAGGGCCTTGGGGCCGACCTTCTGGCAGACGCGCTGCGCCGGATCGCGGGGGCCGCTGGCGTGATCGGCATCGCGGCGGTGCTGGTGCAGGCCAAGGACGAGGCCGCAAAGGGGTGGTATCTGCGACAGGCGGAGTTCATGGCCTTCCCGGAGGACGGGAGGGTGTTGTGGCTGCCGGTGGAGATGTTGGTGGGGGCGTGAGATCAAGCTCTCTATGGATTGCGCGAAAATCTGTAGACATCAAACCGACTCTTGTTATGGTTTTGGGGGTTTGACGTTGGTTTTGCTTCAGCGGAGAAGGTATGATGCGCCGTTTTGTTCTGGTTCTTGTATCGGTTCTTATTCCTGGGATCGCACTTGCAGAAGATGGTAGGCCGCTATCCGACAAAGTCTATTCGGGGACTATCCAAAACGGTGATGGTTCTTCTTTCGTTGTGACAATGAGTTTAGACTCTGCGGGGAACGGCTTGTTGGTTTCGAATCCAGTACCACCCGATGTATCCTGGCTATGTCAGGGCACGTTGACACCCATAAATCGAAACAGTGAAGAGAGGCGAATGTACAATTATGTCCTTTCCGCAGGGTCATCAGAGGGTTGCGTCGCCATCGGTGAAGTAATTGTCGAAGTGTCAGAAGGGGTAGGACAGCTTGCCTACCAGTTTTCATGGCAGGACCCTGAGAAGCCGTCGTACGGCTATCAGATTTTAGGACAACTTGTTGACGTAGATCGCGAGGCGCGCGACGTGGGTTCGCTCCTTGCCGAGTTCGAGGGCCTTTTCGGGGGCGACCGGTATGTGCTCGTCCAGAACTTCGATATCACAACTGATGATTTCAGTGCGATGATGGTTTGGAAGGACTGGCCCATCGAGAAAATCGAAAATTCGAAACGATGGCCAGAGTTCTCCGATGAATTTGCAGAGCGACGGGAAAAGAAGGAGTTTCGTGAGAAGCTTCTTGAAAACGTTGCAGAATTAGATCGCGCTTCAGATGAGATTGCCTTCAAGTTCACCGGCGCACCGGTTGGAGTTGGCGAATATGATTTCGATCGAAATCGATTGGCCTTCTGCGTGATGGTGCAAGCGGTTCTGAATACTGACGACGAGCCCGCACCTGCTGTGGAATTTGACTGGGACTCGAATGGCGGCTGCGAGTATCAAGAATTCGCCTTTCCCAAAGCTCGGGCGTCCTCTCGTGGCGCGCAAGTCTGGATCAAGTTTGACACGTTGGAAGAGGGTGAGGAGTTCACAAAGCGCGTTCGTTCGATGCGCTTGACCTCCGATATTTCCTGCGGTGGTGCAGTTCCGTTGCCGGATGGAAATTTTCGCTATGGCAATTTTAGCTTTTTCTGCGCGCCGAGTACGCTGGTCATCTATGGAACCGGTGGAGAAGTCGTGTATCAGAGGGCATTTGACGAGGGCCAGTGGTGGGAAGATTTCCAAGTAAGCGGAGAGTCGAGTACGAAGAGTGTTGCAGGCGATACTGAAGTCGCTGGAGAAGTTGAGACAGACACTACAGTCTATATTGGCCGCGCAGAGGGGCAGGTGAAACTGACTTCGCGTTACTGGACGGAAGTTGATTGGCCAAACGGTGAGTGCGTTTACTGGACCCCCGATTTTGTAGTGTGGGAGCCCAGCGGCGTACAAGGACGCCTCCTTCTAAAATCGAAGTCAGCCGAGGGTTTGTATACCCTCAAAACCATAAAGGTCGGTGAAAGTTGGGACGGCTTTCTATGTAAGTAGGGGGAGATCGGCCCACCTCTCACAACCTCCCCAACCGCTCCGTCAAAAGCCGGTAGAACCCGTCCCGGTCCACGCCTCCGATGAACATCGCGTTGGGCTCCCTCCCAGTCACCCGCCACCAGTCGGCGACGGTCATGCCGAGGGTGAGGTCGGAGCCCGTCTCGATCTCCACATTGATGTGGCGGCCGGTGAAGAGCGAGGGCTCCAGCAGGTAGGCGATCACGCAGGGGTCGTGCAGGGGGGCTCCCGCTGACCCGTATTTGGCGGTGTCGTAGCGTTCGAAGAAATCGGTCCAGGAGGCGACGGCCTGGCCGACGGGGGTGCCGAGGCTGCGCATCTCCTCCACCCATTCGCGCGAGGTGAGCGCCTTGTGGGTGACGTCGAGGGGCATCACGACCAGGGGCACGCCGGATTTGAAGACGATCGCGGCGGCTTCGGGGTCGACGTAGATGTTGAACTCGGCCGCGGGGGTGATGTTGCCGACCTCGAAATACGCGCCGCCCATCAGGACGATCTCGGCGACGCGGGGGATAATGTCGGGGGCGCGCAGGAAGGCGGCGGCGATGTTGGTGAGGGGGCCGAGGGGGCAGAGGGTGATGGTGCCGGGGGGGTGCTGGCGGAGGGTGTCGATGAGGTGGTCGACGGCGTGCTGCGGGTGGAGGGGGAGCGTGGGGTCGGGGAGCGGGATGCCGTCGAGGCCGGTCTTGCCGTGCACATGCTCGGCGGTGACGAGTTTGCGGTGGAGGGGGGCGTCGCAGCCTGCGTGGACGGGCGTGGATTTGCGCGCGAGTTCGACGATCTGGCGGGCGTTGCGCTGGGTCAGCGGCAGGGGGACGTTCCCGGCGACGGCGGTGAGGGCGAGGACCTCAAGCTCGGGGCTGGCCAGCGCCAGAAGGATGGCGACGGCGTCGTCCTGGCCGGGGTCGGTGTCGATGATGATCTTGCGGGGCATCGGGCTCTCCTATTTCCGGAAGGAGAGCCCGAGCCGGGGGATTTGTCCAGTGGGGGTGAAGGGTGGATCATGGCCGCAGGACGCTTGCGCGACCGGCGGGACCTAGAGCGCCTTCACGCAGGCGATCCAGGCCTTGTAGGCGGGTTTGAAGCCGGAGAAGGGGATCACGGCAAGAAGCTTGTGCTTGCCGTCCAGAAGTTCGAGTGTCTTCGCATTCTTTGCCACGAGGCGGGAAAATAGCTCATCGGCCGCTTTGAAGGGCATGCTGCTGACGATCATCAACGTCATGTAGCTTGCCGAACCAAGTTTCAACTCGACCCCGGCTTCCTCTGAACGGAGGTACATTCGCCCCGTCTTCTGCGGGAAATGGAACGCGTCCCCAAGGATGACGATCATGACTTCGTCATCAAGGAACGATACGTTCAGCTGAATATCAGGGTGTTTGACCTCCGTTTCGCATGTGTCCCCACTCCGAGTGATCAGCCCATGCCCTTTCCTATAAAGATCCTGCGCTTCGGCGGATCCCGGCGGCAAGCCAATGCCGAATGCCACTGCAAGGACTGCTAGCAGACGCCGTCCGACCTGCATGGCTTCCTCCATTTCGCTGGTCCACGACCAAGGCTGCGTCGATATTCAGCGCCTGTCGTTGACCGGTGCCATGGAAATGTCGTCACGCGGCGGAAAATGGGGTTTTGACCGGGCGGGTCCACCTTGGTGCGGGAGAACTGCCTGGACACCTTGGACAACCCTGTTGCCGGGGGCGTGTTCCAAGACGAGCTTGGGAAAAGGAAGACCCCTCCTGAACAGGTCAGGAGGGGCGTCGGTCGGGTGCAGCGGCTGGTGATCCGGTCAGATCAGCCGTCGAAGTCGATCGCTTCCATGATCTTCAGCGCGTCCGGACGGGCGGCGGCGATGGCGGCAAGGGGGGTGGTGTCGGCGGTGAACTCGCCCCAGCTTTTGACGAGGTCCGACCGTTCGACGCCTGCCTTGACCGGGAATTCGAAGTTCGTTTCGGCATAGATCTTCTGGGCGGTGTCAGAGGCCAGCCATTCCATGAACTTCAGCGCGTTGTCGTGGTTCGGGGCGGCCTTGGTCATGGCTATCCCCGAGATGTTGAGGTGGGTGCCCCCGCCATTGCCTGTGTCCTCGAAGGTCGGGAAGACGATGGTCACGGCCTCGGCTGCGGGCTGCTGTTCGGGGTCGGCAAGCATCTGGCCGATGTAGTAGGTGTTGCCAAGGGCGATGTCGCATTCCCCGGCGGCGATGGCCTTGACCTGATCGCGGTCGCCGCCTTCGGGTTTGCGGGCGAGGTTGGCCTTCAGGCCCTCGGCCCAGGTGGTGGCATAGTCGTCGCCGTGGTGAGTGATCATCGCGCCCAAGAGGGCAATGTTGTAGTCATGCAGGCCCGAGCGGGTGCAGATCCGGCCTTGCCACTTTGGATCGGCCAGATCCTCGTAGGTGGTCACTTCGCCGGGGGCGACACGGTCTGTTGAGGCATAGATTACGCGGGCGCGAGAGGTCAGGCCGAACCAGAGGTCATTCGGGTCGCGCAGGTTTTCGGGGATATTGGCCTCGAGCACGTCGGACTGGACGGGCTGCAGCACGCCCGCTTCGGCAATCTGCAGCAGGCGGGCGATGTCGACGGTCAGAACCAGATCGGCGGGGGAGCGGTCGCCCTCGGCCTGAAGCCGTTCGACCATCCCCTTTTCGACGAAGGCCACGTTCACGGCGATCCCGGTTTCGGCGGTGAAGGCGTCGACGAGGGGCTGGATCAGTTCGGGCTGGCGGTGGGAATAGACGTTTATCTCTTGAGCCAGTGCCGGAACGGAACAGGCGAGAAGCGCGAGGGTGGAGAGGCGCAGCATGGTTGAGTCCTTTTGTCGGAAATTATGAGGCCTTTAAATCCGAGTCTTTTGCTTGGGTCAAGAGGCTGAGTGAAATAGTCGACAATTCCTGCATGACCTGCCGAGGGTGCGCTAGAGGAACGGCTGGAGCCTCCGGCGGGGATATTTGGGCAAAGATGAAAGGCGCGGGGTCAGGTCCGGCGCGGGGCCTTCGGCGGGGATATTTTGGCCAGTATGAATGGCGCAGGATCAGGGATTGCGGGCCTTTTCTTCGGCCTTGGCGCGGTTCCAGAGCGCGTCCATCTCGGCCAGGTCGCTGTCGTTGGGTTTGCGGTTCGTTTCGGCCAGCCAATCCTCGATCCGGGCAAAGCGGCGGGTGAATTTCTGGCTTGCGGCGCGCAGCGCGGCTTCGGGGTCGACCTTCAGGTGACGGGCAAGGTTGGCCATGACGAAAAGAAGATCGCCGACTTCTTCGGTCAGGGCGTCATGGGTTAGGGTGTCGCGGGCTTCGACCACCTCGCGCGCCTCTTCGACCAGTTTGTCGAGGACTTCGCCGGTTGTGGGCCAATCGAACCCCACCCGCGCGGCGCGGTTTTGCAGTTTCACGGCGCGGGTCAGGGCGGGCAGGGCGAGGGCGACGCCGTCAAGGGTCCGGGCGGCTCCGCGTTCCTTTGCCTTCAGCGCCTCCCAGTCGCGGGTTTGCTGATCGGCAGTCTTGTCGCGGCTTTGGTCGCCAAAGACATGCGGATGGCGGCTGATCATCTTGTCGGAAATCGCGGTCACGACATCGGCAAAGCTGAAATGCCCGGCCTCGGACGCCATTTGGGCGTGATAGACGGTCTGGAAGAGAAGGTCGCCGAGTTCGCCCTTCAGCTCTGCCCAGGCCTCGCGCTGGATGGCATCGGCAACTTCGTGTGCCTCTTCCAACGTATAGGGAGCGATGGTGGCGAAGGTCTGCTCGATGTCCCAGGGGCAACCGGTCGCCGGGTCGCGCAGGCGCGCCATGATTTCCAGCAGACGGTCGATGCCGGCATGGGAATCTTGGGTGAGGCGGTCGCTTTCGGTGCGGTCAAGGTGGGGAAGGGTCATTGCAGCCACCGGCGTTTTAGGATTTGATCAAAGGGTCAAGCCGAAAGGAACCCGTCATGCCCGTACTGAACCGTATCGCCTCTTACGCCGAGGAAATGAAGGGGTGGCGGCGCTATCTGCATCAGCATCCCGAACTGGCCTTTGATTGCCATGAGACCGCGAGCTGGATCGTCCAGCGGCTGCGCGAGATCGGGGTGGATGAAATCCACGAGGGGATCGCAAAGACCGGCATCGTCGCGCTGATCAAAGGACGCGGGGAGGGGCCGGTCATTGGACTGCGCGCCGACATGGATGCGCTGCCGATCGAAGAAATGACGGGGGCACCGCATGCAAGCCTGGTGAAGGGCAAGATGCATGCCTGCGGCCATGACGGCCATGTGACGATGCTGCTGGGTGCGGCGAAGTATCTGGCTGAGACGCGGAATTTCGCGGGCACCGTCGCGTTGATCTTCCAACCGGCGGAAGAAGACGGCGGTGGCGGCAATGTGATGGTGCAGGAGGGGGTGATGGACCGGTTCAACGTCAAGCAGGTCTACGGCATCCACAACGCGCCGAACGTGCCTTTCGGGCAGTTCCTGACCACGCCGGGGCCGCTGATGGCCTCGGTCGACACGGCCTATGTCAAGGTTACCGGCAAGGGCGGGCATGGCGCCACGCCGCATGAGACGGTGGACCCGGTGGTCGCCATTGTCGCCATGGTGCAGGCGGTGCAGACGATCATCCCGCGCAACGTCTATGCGCTGGAAGAGGCGGTGATCAGTGTCACGATGATCCATACCGGGACGGCCTCGAACATCATCCCGGAGGAAGGCACCTTTGCCGCGACGATCCGCTGCTTCAAGCCGGATGTGCGGGCGCTGTTGAAGAAGCGCTTCCATGAGATTGTCGAGGGCACGGCCACGGCGTTCGGGGTGACGGCGACGGTCGATTACGACTGGGGATATCCGGCGACGATCAACCACGACGACGAGGCCGAATTCGCCGCCGAGGTCGCGCGCGAAGTGGTGGGGGCCGATCTGGTCGACGCGCGGTCGAACCGCGAGATGGGGTCGGAAGATTTCAGCTATATGCTGGAGGCGCGGCCGGGGGCCTATCTGTTCCTTGGCACCGGGCCGGGGGCGGGGCTGCACCATCCGGCGTTCGACTTCAACGACGAAGCGGCACCGGTGGGGGCAAGCTTTTTTGCCAAACTGGTCGAGCGGGCTCAGCCCCTGGGTTGAACCCGCAGGGCGGGCAAGAGGCCAAAGCCGATCTGACCGGCAAGGCCAAGCAGGCCGGGCGCGGTGGTCATCGCGGACAGGAATTGCAGCGGCGTCTGGCCAAAGGCCAGGGCCGTGGCCAGTTCCAGAAGCATCAGCAGGGCAAAGGCAGTCGCGCCCATCGCGGCGCGGCTTGCGATGGGCAGGGGCCAGCGGCGAAGGACCAGACCTGCCGTGAACCAGGCGCTGCCAAGCACCAGCGGGATTTCCAGAGCCACGGCCCAGAACGCCCCCGTGATCGGGGCGACCAGGGTCACGCGCAAGGCCCCGATCCCGAAGGCAAGGGCGAAGACCGGCAGGACATAGGCAAGCGCGGCCTTGGTGATCCTTGACATGGCGGGAATACATGACTGGTTGCGGGGAACTGCGGGCGGTAGGCTGCTGGCAGAGAGTTTCAGGAAAGAGGATTCGATGATGAAAGTCCATGCCGCCGCGCTTGTGTTGCTTTTGGCAAGCCCAGCCCTTGCTGACGATTACGTGTCGTTCCAGTCGCCGACCGGGAACATCCACTGCGGCATCTACAGTGACGCAAGCGGCACCTGGGCGCGCTGTGACCTGAAGCAGTTGACCAAGACTTATGACTATCAGCCTGCGGGCTGCGACTATGACTGGGGCAATTCATTCGAGGTAGCCATCGACGGCAAGGGCTATCTGGCCTGCGTCAGTGATGCGGTCTTTAGCCCGGATAACCCGGTCCTGCCCTATGGCGAGGCGGTGTCGGTCGGGGGCGTATCCTGCGTGTCGGCCAAGACCGGGATGACCTGTACCAATGCCGAGGGTCATGGGTTCAGCGTGGCGAAGGCCAAGCAGCGCCTGTTCTGACGCGGGGCGCCTGACCCTGTCGAGGGAAGCCTCCGGCGGGGATATTTCGACAAAGATGAAGGGTCGAATCGCCGGTTTGCCGGGCCGGGGGTCTATTTCGGCGGCAATCAACCTTTGGACACCATATCTTGCCCCACCGCTACTATTGGGTCTGCGCGGGGGCTGGCGGGACTTTGATCAAACTGCTAGACTGACTGCGCAGTCAATCGCAGGAGAATGTCATGACCGCCGCGCTGAAGCTCAATACCCCGTCGCCGGATGACCTGTGGGAGATGGACCGGGCGCATACGCTGCACCCGTGGACGAACTTTGGCCCGTTCGAGCGCGACGGGTCGTTGGTGATGGCGCGCGGCGAGGGCTGCTATCTTTGGGACGCGAACGGCAAACGCTATTTCGATGCCGTGGGCGGGATGTGGTGCACCAACATCGGCCTTGGTCGCCGCGAAATGGCCGATGCGATTGCCGATCAGGTGATGCGGCTGGGCTATTCGAACTACTTCGTCGATACGGCGAATGAACCGGCCTCGATGCTGGCGGCCAAGCTGGCGAGCCTTGCGCCGGGCGATCTGAACCGGGTGCATTTCACCACCGGTGGGTCGACGGCGGTGGATACGGCGGTGCGGATGGTGAGCTTCTATCACCACGCCAAGGGCAACCCGCAGAAGACCGACATCGTCGCGCGGGAGAATTCCTACCACGGGTCGACCTATCTGTGCCAATCGGTGGGCAAGCGGAACGGCGACCGGGTGGACGAGTTCCGCTACAAGACCGAAGGCATCCATCACCTGACCTGCCCGAACCCCTATCGTCGCCCAGAAGGCACGACCGAGGCCGAGTTCTGCGACTGGCTGATCGAAGAGTTCGAGGCGCTGATCGCGCGGATCGGCGCGGATCGGATCGGCGGCTTCATCGCGGAACCGATTCAGGCATCAGGCGGGATCATCATTCCGCCGAAAGGGTATCTGCGCCGGATGTGGGAGGTTTGCCAGCGCCATGACATCCTGTTCATCGCCGATGAGGTGGTCACGGCCTTTGGCCGGATCGGGCACTGGTTCGCCTCGGAAGACGAATTTGAGGTGGTGCCGGATATCATCACGACGGCGAAGGGGATCACCTCGGGCTATATCCCCTTGGGTGCGATGATCTTTTCCGACCGGATCTGGGACGTGATGGCCGAAGGCGGGCAGCGCTGGTTCACCACCGGCTTTACCTTTGCCGGTCATCCCGTGGCTTGCCGGGCGGCGCTGACCAATATCGCGATCATGGAGCGGGAGGGGCTTTTGGCCCATGCCGCATCGGTCGGGAACTATTTCGAGGACCGGCTGCAGACGCTGGCCGATCTGCCGCTGGTCGGCAATGTGCGGGGCAAGAAGCTGATGCTGTGCACGGAAAATGTGGCCAACAAGGCAACCAAGGAGCTGTTGCCGGACGGAGTCAACGAATCCAAGCGCATCTCTGATGCCTGCGAGGCGATGGGGCTGATGGTGCGCCCGATCGGGCATCTGAACGTGATGTCACCCGCCCTGACGATCACCGAGGGCGAGGTTGATTTCGTGGTCGAGACGCTGGGTAAGGCGATTGCCAAGGTTACGGATGATCTGGTGCGCGAAGGCATCCGCATCGGGTGATTTGATCAAATGCTTGACATTGGGCGGCGGCGGGGCTTTCTTGCCGCCACCCGGATCCGCGCGTCTCCGATACGAAACGATAGCGCTGAGATGACCCGAGGCAATCATGGCACTCGAAGATGCAAAGACGCAGGTTGATACTGCGTTCACCCGGAATTCAAACCGGGGATATTCCTTTGAAAATGCGTTCGGTGGGGCGACAAGCTTTCTGCGCCGGACCTATAGCAAGAACCTTGATGGCGTTGATCTGGCGATCACCGGGGTTCCGTTCGATCAGGCCGTGACCCACCGCGCAGGCACACGGTTTGGCCCGCGCGCGATCCGCGAGGCGTCAAGCCTGATGCCCTATGATCCGCCCGCAGGTTGGCCGACGAACCCGTTGGAGGAACTGTCCATCGTCGATTACGGCGATCTGGCGTTCGACTATGCCCGCGTGCAGGATTTCCCCGAGACGCTGACCGCGCATATCCGGGGCATTCTGGCGACGGGTCCGGGGACGGTAACGCTTGGGGGGGACCACTACATCACCTTCCCGATCCTGCGCGCCTATGCGGAAAAGTTCGGCCCGCTCAGCCTGATCCACTTCGACGCGCATTCCGACCTGTGGCCGGATGACGACCTGACCCGGATCGACCATGGCACCATGTTCTACAAGGCGGTGAAGCAGGGCTATGTCGATCCCAAGCGGTCGGTCCAGATCGGCATCCGGACGACGACCGAGGATTACCTTGGCGTGAACGTGATCACCGCGCGGGAATGCCACGAAAAGGGAATGGACTGGGTCGTGGCCGAGGCAAAGGCGATTGTCGGCGACCATCCGACCTATGTCACCTTCGACATCGACGCGCTGGACCCGGCCTTTGCGCCGGGCACCGGCACGCCGGTCTGGGGGGGCCTGCACAGCTGGCAGGCGGCGGCGGCCCTGCGCGATCTGGCGGGGATCAACATGGTCGGGGGGGATATCGTCGAGGTCTCTCCGCCCTATGACACCACCGGGGCCACTGCGATTGCCGGGGCGCATGTGGGGTATGAGCTGATCTGCCTTTACCACTGGGCGCGGACCCAAAGATGACGATCCGGCGCGGGGTGGTCTGGCTGGCTGTTGCGGTGCTTGCCGCACTGGTCGCCTATGTCCGCCTTGCGCCGGTTGATCCTGACCGCTGGCATGTCGATCTGGGGTCCTTGGCGCGCGATTTGGGCGACCCGCCCACGCAAGAGATGCGGGTCGGGCCAAATTCGGCGGCGATCCGGATAACGGGCGACGCCGATGCGCTAAGGGCACGGATTGCGCTGCTGGACGAGGTCGCCCTTGCCACCACCCGCACCCGCCGCATTGCGGGTGATCCAGCGCAGGGGTGGGTGACCTATGAGACGCGGAGCCTGATTTTCGGCTTTCCCGACTATACCACCGCCCAGATCACCGAGGGCGCGCTTGTCATCCTTGCCCGCTCGCGGTTCGGCCGGGGCGACTGGGGCGTGAATGCCGCGCGGCTTCGGGACTGGCTGTTGCGCCTCGAGCTTGCTAAGGATTGACGTCGGAAGGAGCTCGATGGCGGTGGCAACGGGTGGACAATCCTGGCAATGTGTGCTGGTCGCCTGGGGCGACAAGTACCCCCCGGCCGAGATCAACCGGCTGGTTACAGCGATCCGCGCGCGGTCACGGGGGCCGGACCGATATGTCCTTCTGACCGACCGTGACAGGCTTGAGTTGGACGCCGGGATCGAACAGCGCAGAATCCCGGACTGGTACCTGCAGGAAGAGCTGCTGAAGGGTGGCTGTCAGGCCAAGCTTTGTCTATTCGAAGCGGGTGTTCTTCCAGTGGACATGCCAGCGATCTATCTTGACCTGGATACGATGGTTCTTGGCGACATCTCGCAGCTTCTGACGGTTCTGGACCGGCCCGATGCCATCGCAATCCTGCAAAGCGCGATCCTACCCTTCGGGGTTTTCGCGCGCTGGCTGTCGCGGCGGACAGGCGGCAGGCGCTATGCCAGGGGCAATTCGTCGATCGTGGTCTTTCACCCGGCCCATTCGGCCTATGTGGCCGAACAGTTTCGTGCACTTTTCGCCCGGCACGGGACCTCGGGGCTCAAGTCGCTGCGGGCGGATGAGCGGTTCATCTCGTGGGTGGCGCAGCCGGTAATGCGGGCGGTGCCTGGACGGATGGTGGTGAAGTTCCCGACCGAATACATGCTTCCTTGGCGCTGGCTTGTCTATTTGCGGGCAGGTCTGCCCTGGGTGCGCCGCCGCCGCGCGGGGCTCTTGGCGGTGACATTTCCGGGCATGAAGTTGAAGGGCGAGGATCTGGCGGCCCTGCCGGAAGGGGCGACATTCACCGACCGAAAGGGACGCAGGCTGTTCTGGTCAGACTGGGCGCTGGGGTCGCTACGTGCAAAGATCATAGCTTATTACCGGTCCGGGGATGCCTCAGGCGGCCCTTGACCCGAACCGCGCAACAGGCCAAACCCCGCGCATGGTTCCCTTGGACAAACTTGCGCAGATCACCCAGCGGTTCGAGTTTCTCGAAGCGCAGCTGAACACGGGCGCCGCCCCGGCCGAGATCGCGAGGATTTCCAAGGAATACACCGACCTGCGTCCGGTGGTCGAAGAGATCTCCGCCTACAGGCAGGCGCTGGACGACTTGGCCGAGGCCGAGGCGATGCTGGCCGATCCCGAGATGAAGGCCTTGGCCGAGGAGGAATTGCCCCGGCTGAAGGCGCGCATCCCGGAAATGGAGCAGGCGCTGCGTTTGGCGCTGTTGCCCAAGGACGCAGCGGATGCCCGGCCTGCCATCGTGGAAATCCGGCCCGGTACCGGGGGCGAGGAAGCGGCGCTGTTCGCTGGCGACCTTGCGCGGATGTATCAGCGCCATGCCGAAAAGATGGGCTGGCGTTGGGAAGTGCTGGAGGAAAGTGCCACTGACCTTGGCGGCCTTAAGGAGCTGGTGGCGCTTGTGTCGGGCGAGGGGGTCTTTGCCCGGTTGAAGTACGAAAGCGGTGTTCACCGGGTACAGCGGGTGCCGGAAACGGAAGCGGGCGGGCGCATTCATACCTCGGCGGCGACCGTCGCGGTTCTGCCCGAGGCGGATGAAGTGGAAATCGACATTCCCGCCAGCGATATCCGGATCGACACGATGCGGTCGTCGGGCGCGGGTGGGCAGCATGTGAACACCACCGACTCGGCGGTTCGGATCACCCATATTCCCAGCGGGATCGTGGTGACCAGTTCCGAAAAGTCGCAGCACCGCAACAAGGAAATCGCGATGCAGGTGCTGCGGTCCCGGCTTTACGAGGCGGAACGTGAACGGTTGCATTCGCAGCGCGCGGCGGACCGGAAATCTCAGGTCGGGTCGGGGGATCGCAGCGAACGCATCCGCACCTACAACTTTCCGCAAGGCCGGATGACCGATCACCGGATCAACCTGACGCTTTACGCGCTGGGGCAGATCATGGGGGGGGATCTTGACCCGATCATCGACGCGTTGACCGCGCATGATCAGGCCGAACGGTTGGCGGAGATGGAGGGATGAGGGCCGCAGATGCCCTGCGCCGGGCCATTCCGCTGTTGCAGGATGCACGGATCGAGGACGCGGCACGGGATGCCCGGGTGCTTTTGGCGCATGCCCTGGGCATCGGCCATGACCGCCTGACGCTGCACCTGCCCGACGAGATGACCGAGCCGCAGGCTGGTCTCTATGAGGAGGCGCTGGCTGCCCGGATCGCGCGGCAGCCCGTGGCGCAGATCATCGGGCGCAGGGTGTTCTGGGGGCAGTCGTTCCGGGTGACGAAGGACACGCTGGACCCAAGGCCAGAAACCGAAGTGCTGGTCGCCGAGGCTCTGACGCAGCCCTTTCTGAAGGTGCTGGACCTTGGCACGGGGACGGGCTGCATCCTGCTTTCTTGCCTGAAGGGCATGCCGATGGCGCGGGGGGTAGGCACCGATGTTTCCGACGCGGCCCTGCGCGTGGCGATGGGCAATACCCGCGATCTGGGTCTGGAAGCGCGGGCGCGGTTTCGCAAGGCCGATTGGTTTGCCGGGGTGACCGGCGCCTTTGATCTGATCGTGTCGAACCCGCCCTATATTGCCGCCGACGAGATGCCGGACCTTTCCCCCGAAGTGCGCGACTGGGAGCCGCATCTGGCGCTGACCCCTGGCGGCGACGGGCTTGACGCCTATCGCGCGATTGCGCGCGGGGCAGGGGCGCGGCTGATGCCGGGCGGGCGGCTTCTGGTAGAAATCGGGCCGACGCAGGGGCAAGCCGTGGCGGCGCTGTTTGCGGCGGTGGGGCTGTCCGAGGTCAGGATATTGCCGGACCTTGACGGACGCGACCGGGTGGTTGCGGCGGTAAAGCCCGGCCTGCAGGACGAGTGTGGCTGCGCCTGATCCGGGCGGCAAAACGTAGCCGTTTCACAATTTGCGCTTGTCAGACGCTGATGCCTGTGATTATTGGCCGTGCACGGGACGGGTTAGACCTGTCTTTGCGCCATGCCATCCCCGCGCGAATTTGAATGGCTGTCCGAAAGGGCGGCAGTCGCGGGCCAAAGCTTTCACAAGGACCAGATGCGCTCTTCCAAGAAACGCTCGCGTTCCAGCCAGAACCGCCCGCGCACCCTCGGCAACATCATCAACCGCGTTTTCGATTCCTCGGGTCCCGAGGG
>CAUJIP010000048.1 GCA_963205235.1 Pseudomonadota bacterium | reverse complement strand
CCAGCAACCTCAAGCCACGCGAGCTCATGGTTGACAATGGGACGCAGGCGCGGTCTTTCGCCCCAAAAGGTCCGAGGACATAATGCAGGCCGCCATCGCCTTCCCCGACATATCCAGCGACATCTTTTCGGTCGATCTTTTCGGAATGACCTTCGCGCTGCGCTGGTATGCGCTGGCCTATATCGCGGGGCTTCTGTTCGGCTGGTGGATCGTCCGCCGTGCCGTCACGACGCCGCGCCTGTGGTCCGCCGCGCCCCCCGCCACGCCCGAGCAGGTGGAGCGCCTGCTGACCTGGATCATCGTCGGGGTTATCCTGGGCGGGCGGCTTGGATATGTCCTGTTCTACGACCTGCCCACCTATCTGGCCAATCCGTTGCAGATCTTTCAGGTCTGGAACGGCGGCATGTCCTTCCACGGTGGCTTTGCCGGGGTGGTGGTCGCGGGCATCTGGTTCAGCCGTCGCGAAAAGATCCCGATGCTGTCGATGGGCGACCTGCTGGCCCTTGCCGCCCCCATGGGCCTGATGCTGGGCCGCATCGCCAATTTCATCAACGCCGAGCTTTGGGGCCGTGAAACCGATCTGCCTTGGGGAGTCGCTTTCCCCGGCGCGGGCCAGACCTGCGAAGGCTTGGTCGGCATCTGCGCCCGCCATCCCAGCCAGCTTTACGAGGCCGCGCTTGAGGGGCTCTTGCTGCTGGTTCTTCTGACAACCCTTGCCTTCCGGCGCGGCTGGCTGAAACGCCCCGGCGCGATCATGGGTGTGTTCCTGATCGGCTACGGCTTTGCCCGGTTTCTGGTCGAATTTGTCCGCCAGCCTGACATACAGTTTCAAGGCGAAGGTAACCCGCTGGGCCTTGCCCTGCATGTCGGCGGCTATGGCCTGACCATGGGGCAGATTCTGACCCTGCCAATGCTTGCGGCAGGCCTCTGGTTCACCTTCCGCGCCCGGAAAGCATGACACCGCTCGCCGGTCTTCTGACCGAACACATCCGCGAAGGCGGGCCGATCTCGGTGGCCGATTACATGGCCGAATGCCTGCTGCATCCGGTCCACGGCTATTACACCACGCGCGACCCCTTTGGCACCGCTGGCGATTTCACCACCGCGCCCGAGATCAGCCAGATGTTCGGCGAAATGCTGGGTCTTTGCCTTGCCCAAGCCTGGCTTGACCGTGGCGCGCCCGCTCCCTTTACCCTGGCCGAGCTTGGGCCGGGCCGGGGCACCCTGATGGCCGACATCCTGCGCGCCACGCGGGCGGTGCCGGGGTTCCATGCCGCCGCACGGCTGACAATGGTCGAAGCTTCGCCCGTGCTGCGCCAAAGGCAGGCGGAAACGCTATCGCGCTCACCCGGGCCCGCGCCTCACTGGCTTGACCGGGTCGAAGATCTGCCCGAAGTCCCCCTGTTCCTTGTCGCCAACGAATTTCTTGACGCCCTGCCGATCCGCCAGTTCTTGCATGGGCCGGAGGGATGGCGCGAAAGGCTGGTCGGCCTGTCCGAACAGGGACTGACCTTCGGCCTTTCCTCGCCATTACCGCAGGTTCCCGATACGCCAGCCTTCCGCCACGCGCCCAAAGGCGCGCTGGTCGAAGATTGCCTTCCCGCCCGTCAGACCGTTGCCGCCGTTGCCACCCGCATCGCACGGCACGGCGGCCTTGCGCTGTTCATCGACTATGGCGACTGGAGGTCGCAGGGCGACACGCTACAGGCGCTGCGCTCACACGCCTTTGACGACCCGTTGGCCCATCCCGGCCAGGCCGACCTGACCGCGCATGTCGATTTCGAACCCCTCGCCGCGCTGGCCCCGTCCCATGCCTACACCACGCAGGGTGCCTTTCTGGAACGCTTGGGCATTGCGGCGCGGGCCGAACGGTTGGCGACGAACCTGACTGGGGCGGCGCTGGAAAGCCACCTTGCCGCGCATCACCGCTTGACCCATCCCGCAGAAATGGGTTCGTTGTTCAAGGTGCTTGCCCTGACCTCGACTGATGCTCCCCTGCCACCGGGATTCGCCCCCTGATGCACACGATGCTTGAGATCATCACCTCGGACGCCCTGGCCTGCCGCCATGGCTTTTTCACCCGCAAGGGTGGGGCATCTTCGGGCATTTTTGCCGGGCTGAACTGCGGCACCGGTTCGTCGGACCAGACTGAAGCCGTCGCAATCAACCGCGCGCGGGTGACCACAGCGATGGACCTTGCGCCTGAGGCGCTGGTGACCGTGCATCAGGTGCATTCCGCCAAGGCAATCCCCGTGACCGGCCCGCTGACCATCAGGCCCGAAGCCGACGCCATGGTCACCGCGACCCCCGGCGTTCTGCTTGGTATCCTGACCGCCGATTGCCAGCCGGTCCTGTTTCACGACCCCGTGGCGCAGGTCATCGGTGCCGCCCATGCCGGCTGGCGCGGCGCGGTCGATGGCGTGCTTGAGGCGACGTTGGACGCGATGGAAACGCTTGGCGCCCAGCGGTCGCGGATCACAGCCGTGATCGGCCCGACAATCAGCCAGGCCGCCTATGAGGTTGGCCCCGAATTCCTTGACCGCTTCCGCGCCGAGGATGACGAAGCCACCCGGTTCTTTGCCAATGGCAAGGGCGACCGGATGCTGTTCGATCTGCCCGGATATGGCCTGTACCGCCTGCGTCAGGCAGGGGTGGGCCATGCCGAATGGACCGGCCATTGCACCTATCGCGACCCCGCCCGGTTCTATTCCTTCCGCCGCACCACCCACGCGGCCGAGGCGGACTATGGGCGGCTGATCTCGACAATAAGGCTGTAATACGGCTTAAACCGTCCTGAAAATGCACCGATTGGCGCACAGCTTTTCCCCATGCCCGCCGCATTCACCCGTCATTGACCAGACTCAGGGCAATCTTGCGGTTATGGAGGTGGGGATGCTGATCGAGTTGAAGACAAAACGTCGCTGGATCGTTTCCGTGCTTGAAGCCGTTGCCGAACAGTCCGACGGTCGCGTTGTGGCCCGTGCGACCGTAAAGCACACCAGCACCCGCCGCTTTTCCCAAGGCGAAAAGACCCTTGCTTCGCGTCTCAAGGCAGTGACCCGCCAACTGGCCAACACGGGCCGGTAAGCCGGTTCAGGCGTTCTTCGCCAACCGCTCCTCAAGCACGTCAAACGGCAGTCCCGGCTGATCCTTCGCACAGCGAATCACCAGACTGGTCTTCACGTTGGCAACGTGATCCGCTTTCAGCAGTTCTTCGGTCAGGAAGCTTTGAAAGCTGGACAGATCGGGTGCCACGCATTTCAGGATGAAGTCGATTTCGCCATTCAGCATGTGGCATTCGCGGACCAGGGGCCAAGCCTTGCACCGCGCTTCGAAGACTGCAAGATCGGCCTCGGCCTGTGAATTCAGCCGGACCATCGCAAAGACCTGAACCTCGAATCCCAGCTCTCGCGCGTTGATGTCGGCATGATAGCCGCGGATGAAGCCTTGCTCCTCAAGGCCCCGCACCCGACGGAGGCACGGCGGGGCCGAGATGCCCACCCGGCTGGCCAGTTCGACGTTCGTCATGCGCCCGTCGGCCTGAAGTTCGGCCAGAATCTGACGGTCGATAGGGTCAAGCTTATGCGCGGCCATGGTGCCTCCGGTTTCGCAGTTACTTACGCGCCGGGGCACGGTTGCGCAATAATATTTCAACACCACGCAAGAAAATGCGCGATGCATGTCCGGCAACCCCGCCATGCAGGGGCTTTCCGCCCCCGACTATGCTGGCTATATCGGGGACCGGTATTCCTTGGGGGCAGCCATGGGCGAGACACGTCACACGAAGGTTCTGATCATCGGCTCCGGCCCCGCGGGTTACACGGCGGCAGTCTATTCGGCGCGGGCCATGCTGAACCCGATCCTGGTGCAGGGCCTGCAGCCCGGTGGCCAGCTGACCATCACGACCGAGGTGGAAAACTGGCCCGGTGACAGCCATGTGCAAGGCCCCGACCTGATGGTGCGGATGCAGGCCCATGCCGAGGCGATGGGGGCCGAGGTGATCTCGGACTACATCACCGCGCTTGACCTCTCGAAACGTCCCTTCACGGCGCAAGCTGACAGTGGGACGACCTACACAGCTGACGCGGTGATCCTGGCGACGGGGGCGCAGGCCAAGTGGCTGGGGTTGCCGAGCGAGGAGAAGTTCAAGGGCTTCGGCGTGTCGGCCTGCGCGACCTGCGACGGGTTCTTCTATCGCGGGAAAGAGGTGGTGGTCATCGGCGGCGGGAACACCGCTGTTGAAGAGGCACTGTTCCTGACCAACTTCGCCGCGAAAGTGACGCTGATCCATCGCCGCGATTCGCTGCGGGCGGAAAAGATCATGCAGGACCGGCTGTTCAAGCATCCGAAGATCGCGATGGTCTGGGATACCGAGGTGACCGAGATCACCGGGACCGAGGCTCCGCTTGGGGTGACCGGGGTGAAGACCCGCAATCTGAAGACCGGGGTTGAGGGGGTCTTTCCCTGCGACGGGTTCTTCGTGGCGATCGGGCATGCCCCGGCATCCGAACTGGTGAAGGACCAGCTTCCGCTGCATTCGGGGGGGTATGTGGTGGTGGAACCAGGGTCGACCCGGACGGCGATCCCGGGGGTCTTCGCGGCGGGGGACCTGACGGACCACATCTACCGGCAGGCGGTGACCAGCGCCGGGATGGGCTGCATGGCGGCTTTGGATGCCGAGAAGTTCCTGGCGGGGCACTGATCTGTCCACGCGGGACGGATTTTGCGCTCCAATAGTATCAATG
>CAUJIP010000047.1 GCA_963205235.1 Pseudomonadota bacterium | reverse complement strand
TGGCGCGCGGCCTCGGCGGTTGCGCCGCCGTTTCGGCGCAAGTCCCAGTCAAGGTTGCTGGTATTGACGCAAGCCGAAAGCGCCAATGCGCTTGCGCCCAGCGACAGTGTCAGCCGCAACTTGCCGTAAGTCATCCGCATGGCCATTCGCCCAATCTTCTTTCGTTCCGGGGGTTCCCCCGGTTCAAGCCGGTTCTGCCGGCCATCCTACTCGGAGCCGAGCCCCTCGACCAGTGGAACAAAGCGCACCGGGCGAAGTTCCTCGTAGTCGAAACCGCGGTCGGTTCTGGTGACCTTGATCAGGCTTTGCACGGCATCCGATTGCCCGACCGGCAAGACCATGATGCCACCGGATTTAAGCTGCGCCAGCAGCGGGCCAGGCGGGTCTTCGGCGGCGGCGGTGACGATGATCCGGTCGAAGGGGGCCTGTTCGGGCAGGCCGAAAGAGCCGTCGGCGGCAATAGTGGTGATGTTGGCAAGGCCAAGCTGGTGGAACAGGTCCGAGGCTTCGCGCGTCAGGCGGCGATAGCGGTCGACGGTGTAGACCCGGCGGGCAAGCTGCGACAGGATCGCCGCCTGATAGCCCGATCCGGTGCCAACCTCGAGCACGGTATCGCGGGGGTTCACCTGCAGCGCCTGGGTCATCAGGCCAACGACCGAGGGTTGGCTGATCGTCTGGCCGCAGGCGATGGGAAGCGGCATGTCTTCATAGGCGCGGTCGGAAAAGATGCCGCGCACGAAAAGGCCACGGTCGATCTTTTCCATCGCGGTCAGAACCTTGGAGTCGGTCACGCCACGGGACCGCAGGGCGAAGAGAAAGCGCATCTTGCGTTCGGCAAGCTCGTCGGAGGAGCCGGGATCGGTCGGATCGCCCTCTGCCCCGTGGGTCATGCCAGGCGGGCCGTCAGATCGGCCAGAATGTCATGCGCGGTCAGGTCGGCGCGCATGGGTGTGACCGAGACGAAGCCTTCAAGGTTCACGGCAGCATCGGTGCCGGGCAGGGTGGGGGTGTGCTGGGGGCCGCCCTTGATCCACAGGAATTTCCGGCCCGAGGGTGACTGGTGCGGTTCGACCGAAAAGGCGGTGTCGCGGCGAAAGCCCTGCGGGGCGACACGGATGCCCCCGGTCGCGGCGGCGGGCAGGGGTGGGAAGTTCACGTTGTAGAACACCCGGTAATCGTCGCCGGTCCAGATGCCCCGGTCCAGAAGTGCGCGCACGACGGCGGCACCATGCACCCGGGCGCTTTCGAACGGGTCGGCCAGGCCTGCATTTTCCGGGCCGAAGAATTGCGACAGGGCGATGGCGGGCACGCCTTGAAGCGCGGCCTCCATCGCGCCGCCGATGGTGCCGGAATACAGCACGTTCTCGGCGGCATTGTTGCCCCGGTTCACGCCGGACAGGACAAGGTCGGGTTTCGCCCCGTAAAGTACGTCATAGATCGCGGCCAGCACACAATCGGCGGGGCTGCCTTCGGCGGCAAAGCGGCGGGGGCCAAGCTCGGCGATCATCATCGGGTGGGTATAGCTGATGCAATGCCCGACGCCGGATTGTTCGAAGGCGGGGGCCACTGTCCAGACCTCGCCCCCCGGCCCGGCGATTTCGGTCGCGATTTCGGTCAGAACCTCAAGCCCCGGCGCGTTGATGCCATCGTCATTGGTGATCAGGATACGCATTCGGGGCCCCTATTGCTGATCCTTGCTTAGACGAGCCTTGGTCCCCCTTCAAGTCGCGATGCCGCGCCCGAGGCAGAAGGAAATGCTTGCACGTCGACGAATTGCACGATCAGATAACAAGAAGAGGGAGAGCCATGAAAGACACCGCAGCCCCCAGTCCCGAAGCAATCCGGGTCGATGAATTGCACAAGAGCTTTGGCGCGCATCACGTGCTGAAGGGTGTCTCGCTGCGGGCCTGTGAAGGTGACGTGGTCGCGATCATCGGCGGCTCTGGCTCGGGCAAGTCGACGATGCTGCGGTGCATCAATTTTCTGGAAACGCCGTCGTCGGGGCGGATCAGCATTGGCGGCGAGGATGTCGCGATGCGGCCCGACGGGTCGCCCTTGAACCGCAAGCAGATCGAGCGCTTGCGGCAAAGCCTTGGCATGGTGTTCCAAAGCTTCAATCTGTGGACCCACCGCACGGTGTTGGAAAACCTGATCGAAGTGCCGGTCCATGTGCTGAAGACCCCCAAGGACGAAGCGATCGCCCGCGCGCGCAAGCTTTTGGCGCGGGTCGGGCTGGCCGAGAAGGAAGGCGCCTATCCGGCCTTCATGTCGGGTGGCCAGCAGCAGCGGGCGGCAATCGCGCGGGCCCTGTGCATGGAACCGCGCGCGATGCTGTTCGACGAGCCGACCTCGGCGCTGGACCCCGAACTGGTGGGCGAAGTGCTGCAGGTGATCCGGGGTCTGGCAGACGAGGGCCGGACGATGGTTCTGGTCACGCATGAAATGAAGTTCGCCCGCGAAGTGGCAAGCCATGTGATCTATCTGCACAATGGCCTGATCGAAGAGCAGGGTCCGCCGGACCAGCTTTTCGGGGCGCCGAAATCCGAGCGCCTGAAACAGTTTCTGAAATCCGTCGCCTGAAGAGACGGATCAACAACCAGGGAGACTACCATGAAGTTCAAAGCTCTTCTCGCCGCGGTGCTGCTTGCCAGCCCGGTCGCAGCGCAAGAGGTGAAGATCGGCATCGCCGCCGAAGCCTATCCGCCCTTTGCCAGCCCCGATGCCAGCGGCAACTGGGTCGGCTGGGAGATCGACTTCATCAACGCGATGTGTGCCGCCGCCGAAATGCAGTGCGTGATCACCCCGGTCGCCTGGGACGGGATCATCCCGTCGCTGACCTCGGGCCAGATCGACGTGATCATGGCCTCGATGTCGATCACCGAAGAGCGGATGCAGACCATCGACTTCTCGGACAAGTATTACAACACGCCGACCGTGATCATCGGGACCAAGGGCGTCGACATGGCGCCGACGCCCGAAGGGCTGGCGGGCAAGATCATCGGGGTTCAGGCTTCGACCGTTCATGCCGACTATGTCGAGAAATATTTCGCGCCGACGGCAGCGGAAGTGAAGATCTACCAGACCCAGGACGAGGCGAACTCGGACCTTGCCGCGGGCCGCATTGATGCGATCCAGGCTGACAGCATTGCAATGGATGCGTTCCTGGCATCGGAGGCGGGCGCTGCCTGCTGCGATCTGAAGGGCGCAGTTGCCGATGATCCGGCGATCCTGGGCCTTGGTGTGGGTGCCGGTGTCCGCAAGGGCGAGGAAGACCTGAAGGCCAAGATCAACGCGGGGATCGCGAAGGTCATCGCCGATGGCACCTATGACACGATCACGGCGAAATATTTCGCCTCGTCGATCTACGGCGGATGATCCGGGCGGGGGCCGGGCTTTGGTCTGGCCCCCTTCCTATCCTGCGGGTGTGCGCTATGGGGCAGGCGGTGGATGCCTCCGGCGGGGATATTTTTGCAAAGATGAAAGGCCGAAGAATGCTGGCAGGCGGGGTTGAGCATGTCCGGGCTTGAGCTTCTGGCCTGGGAGGCGCCGGGTTGGGGCGCGGCGCTGGCAGCGGGGTTGCTGAAATCGGTGCTGATCGCGCTGGGGGCTTTCAGCCTTGGCCTGTTGATCGGGATCGGCGGGGCGTATGGCAAGCTGTACGGTGGGCCGGTGACGCGCGACCTGCTGGCTGTCTATACGACGATTGTCCGGGCCGTGCCGGAACTGATCCTGATCCTGATCCTGTATTTCGCCTTCACGTCCTCCATCAACAACCTGCTGCTGGCCTGGGGGTTTGAACGCATCCAGATTTCCGGCTTTGTCGCGGGGATCGCGGTTCTGGGCGTCGTGCAGGGGGCCTATGCAACCGAAGTTCTGCGCGGCGCGATCCTGTCGGTGCCTGCGGGGCAGATCGAAGCGGCGCGGGCGATGGGCATGCCGCCCTTGATGCTGGCCTGGCGGGTGACATTCCCGCAGATGCTGGCGGCGGCCATTCCGGGGCTTGCGAACCTGTGGCTGATCGCGACCAAGGACACGGCCTTGCTGGCGGTCGTGGGCTATGCCGAGTTGACGCTGGTCACCCGGCAGGCGGCATCGACCACGAAAGCGTTCTTCACCTTCTTCATGGCCGCCGGGCTTTTGTATCTTTGCATCTCCATCCTCTCGACCTTGATCTTCGGCCGGATCGAGGCATGGGCGCGGCGTGGTCAGGTTCGGCAGGAGGGTCGGTGATGCAGGGTTTCTGGGCACCGCGCCGGATTGTCATGGCGGCGATTGCGGCCGGGATCGTGGTCTGGTGCGTCCTGGCGCTGAACTGGACCTGGCTGGCGGATCCAAAATATCAGGGTCTTATCCTGCAGGGGATCTGGACGACGATCTGGATTCTGGTCGTGACCATGGTTCTGGGAATGCTGTTGGCGATCCCCTTGGGCTTGGCGCAGGCGGCTGGCCCCTGGTGGCTGGCGATGCCGGCGGCGGGGTTCTGCGGGCTGATCCGGGGCACGCCTTTGCTGCTGCAGCTTTGGTTGCTGTACTATGGGCTGGGGTCGCTGTTCCCCTCGATCCCGTGGATCAGGCAGTCGGACCTGTGGCCAATCCTGCGGCAGGCCTGGCCCTATGCGGTGCTGGCGCTGTCGCTGTCGGTCGCGGGCTATGAGGGCGAGGTGATGCGCGGGGCCTTCAAAGGCGTGCCGCATGGCCAGTTGGAGGCGGCGAAGGCGATGGGGATGCCGCGTTTCACCATCTTCCGCCGGATCTGGCTGCCGCAAGCGCTGCGCCGGGTGCTGCCGACGCTGGGGGGCGAGACGGTCTTGCAGATGAAGGCGACGCCTTTGGTCGCGACAATCACGGTCATCGACATCTATGCGGTGTCGTCGCGCATAAGGCAGGACACGTTCGTCGTCTATGAACCGCTTCTGTTGCTGGCGGTGGTCTATATGGCGATTGCCGGGGTGATCGTGCTTCTGTTCCGCTGGCTGGAAAACCGGGTGCCGCAGAAGACGGCGTGAAGGTTACTTCAGGCCTTCGGGCGTGAAGTGGTTCGGAAAGCACAGGGCGGCGGCGGTGCGGACAGTCGTCATGGCTTCGCCAGAGGAATAGGGCGCGACCATGGTCATCATGTCCAGCCAGGTGCCTTCGGTGGTGACGCGAATGATCCGCGCGGCATGGACCGGATTGCGGTCATAACCCCCTTCGTCGGACAGGCGGGCACAGATGCTTTCAAGCGTTGCGTTATAGGCATCGTCCTTGTCGCCGCAGGCTTCCTGATACAGCGGGC
>CAUJIP010000046.1 GCA_963205235.1 Pseudomonadota bacterium | reverse complement strand
TGAAGGCCATCGCCGCCGTGGTTGTCGGAGGCGTGTCGATCATGGGCGGGTCTGGCACCATTCTGGGCGTGCTGATGGGCGCGGTTCTGGTCGACACCATCGACAACTCGCTGACGCGCTGGGAACTGGTCAGCGAATTCTGGCGGGACGCGTTGCTGGGAATGCTGATCATGGTGGCAGTGACGCTGGATACCCTTGCCTCCAGGTCGCTGGCCCGGTTGCGTGGCACGTCAGGAGGGCCGCAATGATCAACAACCTCAAAAGCTGGGAAGGCGGCCTTCTGGCGATATTCCTGGTGACGCTGGTACTGAACACCAGTTTTGCGCCCGAATTCCTGACCGTGCAGAACCAGATCAACCTGTTCCAGCTGTCGATTGAAAAGATCATCGTCGCCCTGATGATGACACTGATCATCGTCAATGCCGAGATCGACCTTTCCGTGGCTTCGGTCATGGGGCTGTCGGCAGTGGTCTTCGCCTGGCTGATCAACCTTGGCTGGGGGGGCGGATCGGCGGCGCTGGTCTGTCTGACCGTCGGGGCGCTTGCTGGCATGGTCAATGCCGCGCTGATCGCAAAGGTCGGGATTCCGTCGCTGGTGGTGACCCTGGCGATGATGATCGGCTTTCGCGGCATTGCCCGAGTGCTGGTCAAGGATCAAAGCCTGGGGGATTTCCCGGCTTGGGTGACCGACCTTGGGCAAAAGGGCATTGTCGGCCCCTTGCCGCTGTCGATAATCCTGTTCTTCGGGCTTTTGGTCCTGCTTGGCATCCTTCTGCACCGCACCGGATTTGGCCGACAGGTGGTGGTGATCGGCACCAATGCCGAAGTGGCGCGATTTTCGGGGATCAACGTCGCAAGCGTAAAGGCCCGGCTCTTTGTCATGTCGGCGGTGATTTCTGCCCTTGCCGGGGTGCTTTATGCCGCGCGGCTTGGATCGGTACGCGGCGACAGCGCCTTGGGCTTCGAACTGGACATCATCACCATGGTTCTCTTGGGCGGAGTGTCGATCTTCGGCGGCAAGGGCAGCATGGTCGGCGTGTTCCTGTCGATCCTGATCATCCTGAACCTGCGCAACGGCATGGCGCTTCTCAGCATAACCGGCCATGTACAGACCGGGGTGATCGGCACCTTGCTTATCGGGTCGGTACTGGTCCCGAACCTGATCAATGACTGGCGCAGCCGTCAGGCGCGCGCCTGATGGGGGAAACCATGCAGCGTCATGCCTTCAAGATGTTTCTCAACCCTGGGTGCGAGGCCGAATACATCCGCCGGCACGACGAGATCTGGCCCGATCTTGTGATCTTGCTGAAGGATGCGGGGATCTCGAATTATTCGATCCACCTGGACCGAGAGACGAATGTCCTGTTCGGCTATCTGGAGCGGCGCGACGATCATGCCATGGAAAACTTGCCCGACCATCCGGTGATGCAACGCTGGTGGGCCCATATGGGCGACATCATGCGCACCAACGCAGATGGATCGCCGGTCGCGGTTGCGCTGACGGAAACCTTCTACATGGCGTAAGGCGCGGCGCGTTTTCCGACCCTTGTCAGCCATTCGCGAACATAGGCGGTCAAAAGCCCGTCGGTTTCCGGCAGGACACGGTCTGGGGTGTCGCGCGCAGCCAGGACCGGTCCTGCCAGCATTGCGGCCCCCAGGCCCGTACCCGCCCCCTGTCCTGCCCGCAGCACCGGCCTGCCTGCCGCTGTCGCCAGCATCCGCGCGAATGCAAGGTTGCCGGCCAAGGGGCCCTCGACCACGATCTCGCCCGCGGCCCCGATCAGGGACAGGCAGGCCGACCCCATCAATGCCACATAGAACGACGCCGCCGCGACCCGATGTGCGGGGTCGACAGGCTCAACCGGGGCCCAGGCAAAGCTCTGACCGGGAAAAGGCCCGGTTCCGGGGTGCAACGAGGGCAGTGCCATGATCTGCCCGGCCAACACGGCATCTTCGGCAGCCGTGGAAGGGGCAACACTCTGGCCCCTTGTGATCTCGTCGAACTCGCGTCCGGCCATGAAGCGTGCGGTCGGGACCGGCGCGCCAAGCGCGTTGACATTCACCAGAACGTCTCGGGCAGGGTCCAGTGCCCCGCGCTCGCCGCCAAGCGCCATCACGATCATCCAGGTGCCGCTGGACATCACCGCCCGCGCCCCGGGCTTGGCCAGCCATGGCACCAGCGAGGCGTTGGAATCATGGATGCCACACAGAACCGGCGTCGTCGGCGGCAAGCCAGTCGCCTTGGCAATCTCGGGCAACACGGGGCCCAACACCGCCCCGGCCGGTCGCACGGGCGGGAACAGAGGTGCCCAGCCCAAAGCGTTGACCATGGGCGAAAACACCCCCTCATAGGGTTGCCAAAGGTCAGTATGGCAGCCAAGCGACGTGGCCTCGCTGGCGGCGACCCCGGTCAGCCGGTACGCCCAGTATTGCGGATAGGTCAGGATGTGGCGGGTCTGTGCAAAGGCATCGGGAAACCGTCTGGACTGCCAGAAAAGCTGCGCCCCAAGGTTCAGCCCGCCCGGCAGCCGGGGGGTGCCGCTGCTGGCAAAGGTCGGGCGCAGCGCGTCATACTCGGCGGCAGTCTCATCAGGTCCGGAATGCTCGTAATCCAGCATTGGCAGGACAAGATTGCCGGTGCCATCGACGAGAACCGCCGCCGCACCATGTGTGGTGATCGAGATCGCATCGACTTTCTGACTTTGGGCAAGATCGGTCAGGGCGGCCAGCAAAAAGGTCCACAATCCTTCGATATCGAAAGAAGGGTAGGGGCCGTCGGTGCAAACCTGATTGGCCCGCCGCGCGACGGTCGTCTCCACGCCGGACGACAGATCAACCAGCAGAAGTTTGGCATTGGTCTTGCCGATATCGATGACCGCAACCTGTCGCAAATCCGTACCCCTGCGTCCGCTAAGCCGCTGATTTCAGAGCTTATGCATTGGAAGAGTTGCGTGGACGGCCGCAGATGTCAACGACACTGTTCTTCGTTCCGCAGACCCCGCAGGATGAGCTTCGGGGGGCACGGCAAAGGCAAGAAGAATTGCGGACCCGCAGTACCAGCCAAGCGTCTGCTCCGTCTGGGGTCGTTGCGGAAGAAATTGGAAATGCCAGTCTATTCCTTGAAATCACCGAATACTTGCAGTGGGCTGCCGAGCATCCTTCGGCACCTCGCAATGACTAGATTTTTAAAAGCACGTTGATGCGCATATCGGCATCTTCGCGCCTCGGTCTTTGAACACATTTTTCGAGGGAGCGAGGTTTCTTCCCCTGTCTAAATCGTAGGGCGGGTTGACGCGGACCGATACCAGCCACCAGTCGCTTGCTCGAATGCCATCGCTGCGCGAAAGACAGAGGCGTCCGAGTAGCTGCGCCCCACGATCTGAATGCCCGTCGGCACCCCATTTGTGGCATGACCTGACGGAACCGACAGCACAGGGCAGCGGCTGAGTGTGTTGAATGGCGAAGTCATCACCCAGCCCAGAAAGCGGTTCTCGATGTCGCGTCCGTTGATCGTCAGCCTATCCCTTGAATGATCATAGTCGGCAGGCACGGCGGCAAGGGCGTTGGTGGGGCAGATGAACACGTCGTACCGTTCCATAAGCGGGCCGAAGCTGTGATACATCCGGTTGGCAACCTCCATCGTCTCGACGAAATCGGTGGCGGATGAGGTGACCCCGTCTTCGGCAAAGGCACGGGTGTAAGTGGTCATCTGGTCTGCGTGGTCGGGCAGCATCCGCGCAAGCATCGCCCCGAAGATATGCCGCAGATGGGTCGTGCCTGCAGCCAGCACCTCGGGACCCCAGCCTAGGTCAACCTCGGTGACCTCGGCGCCCAGTTCGCGGAACACGTCCAGCGCGGCCAGCGTGTTGCGCCGCACTTCGGCATCGACTTCGAAAAAGCCGAGGTCCATCGACCAGGCGATCCGCATGCCCTTGGCCGGGGCATAGCTGGCTGGCAACGTCAGCTTTGGGCGAAGCGAGGCGATGTCCAGCGGGTGGGGTCCGGCGCAGACATTCTGCAGCAGGATCGTGTCGGCGACAGTACGGGCCAGGGGGCCGGTATGGCAGTAGTAATCCAGGTTTGACGGCGGATCGTCCGGGTTGCGACCATAGGGCGGCTTATAGCCCACAAGGCCCGTGGCCCCGGCCGGAATCCGGATCGATCCGCCGATGTCGGACCCGGTGCAAAGCGTCGAGGTTCCCGAGGCCAGCGATGCCGCCGCCCCGCCCGAGGAGCCGCCCGGCGTAAAGGCCGGATTCCACGGGTTCCGCGTAACCCCCCAAAGCCGCGACCAGGTGAAAGTGGCGCAGGAATATTCGGGTGTTGCCGTCCGTGCATGAACGATCCCACCTGCCTTCAGGATGCGACCGTTGATCGGCGAGGTGCTGTCAAAGATCTGGTCCTTCTGGATCAGCGATCCCCCCGAGGTCGGTTTGCCCTTCAGATAGCTTTCGTCCTTGATCCCGATGGGCAGGCCTTCCAGCGCGCGAGTCCGGCTGCCGCGCGCATACCTGTTCTCGGCGGTCTTTGCCTGATCCATAGCCTCATCGAAATAGCGATAGGTCAGGGCGTTGATTTTTGGCTCGACCGCTTCGGCGCGTGCAATCACGGCCTGCATCAGATCCACCGGTGACAGCGTCCGCGCCTTGAACATCGCAAGGGCGGTGGTTGCGGGAAGATAGCACAGGTCAAGGTCGGTCATTGATCGGGAGTCCTTTGCAACGGAAAATGGCAACTAACCAAGGCACCAGAAGCGGATACCTGGGGCAGCGGCGCTGTCGCGCTGCACAGCGGTCGTGCCGCAGGGCAACGCGGGTGAAAGGCGCATCCATCGGGCCGATGCAGCGGGCTGGAGACTTCGCCCTTCAATGCAGCGCTGTGGCGGTGATGGCCCGGAAGGCTGCTGGGTTCGGCAGCGATCAGCGCCGCGGCATAGGGATGTGCGGGGCTTGCGAAAACTCGGTCGGTCGGACCCTCTTCCACGATGCGACCCATGTACATGATCGCGGTCCGGTCACTCATATGGCGCACGACGGCAAGGTTGTGGGTGATCATCAGGAAGGCGACACTCTGTTCAGCTTGCAAGCGGGCCATCAGGTTCAGTATTTCGCCCTGGACCGAGACATCCAGTCCGGCGGTCGGTTCATCGGCGATGACAAGGCGTGGGTTCAGCGCGACCGCGCGGGCCAGACCGACCCGGCGCGCCTGACCGCCCGAAATCTGGTGCGGATAGCGCTGTGCAAAGTCGGCGGGCAGCCCCACCAGTACCAGCAGGCGTTTCGCCTCGGCCTCAAGGTTGCGGAGGTCCGGACGGTGGATGCGGAAGGGTTCGGTGATCAGCGCGCCGATGGTCCGCCTTGGTGACAGGCTGGCGACCGGGTCCTGGAACATCATCGACACCTGGTGCAAATAGGCGCGCGCGGGGCGGCCCCTCGCCGGGAACGGGGCCTTGCCGTCGAAGATCAGGCTGCCCGACCGGAACGGGGTCAATCCCATCAGGGCGCGGGCGAAGGTGGATTTGCCCGATCCGCTCTCACCTGCGATGGCCAGGGTCGTGCCTTCGGCCAGATCAAGCGAGATGCCGCACACCACATCAACAAACCGCTTCTGTCCGGTCCACCATCCCGCCAAGGGTCCGCGAACAGGGTAACTGACCGTCAGATCGCGGACGGAAAGCAGGGTCATTCCGCCGCCCCTTCTATGAGATGACACCGCACGGAGTGATCGCGTCCCACCAGCGACTTCACCGGGCGGTGGGTCACGCAGCGCGACAAGGCAGCCGGGCAGCGGGCGGCGAAAATGCAGCCTTTGGGCGGGGCCGACAGATCGGGCACTTCGCCCGGAATGACGGGCAGGTTGCGGGTCGGGATTTCGATGCGCGACGGATCGCAGGCCAGCAAAGCCTTGGTATAGGGATGGCGCGCTGCGCCAAGAATTTTCGCGGTGGGACCGGCCTCGATCACTTCGCCGGCATAAAGGACGACGGTCCGGTCACAGATCGCGGCAATTGCGCCAAGATTGTGCGAAATGAACAGGATAGAACAGCCGATTTCGTCCCGCAGATCGCGCAGAAGGTCCAGAATCTGGGCCTCGAGCGTCACATCCAGCGCGGTGGTTATCTCGTCGGCAATTAGCAGGCGCGGGCGCTGCAACAGGGCCATGGCGATGGCGATGCGCTGGCGCATCCCGCCCGAGAACTGGAACAGATAGCGGCCTAGCTGCTGTTCGGCATCCGGAAGGCCCACGCGCTTCAGCGCGGCGACCGCGCGGGCGCGTTTGTCCGCACGCGACAGGGCCGGGTCGCGGAACAGGACATCCATCATCTGGGTGCCGATCGGCAGCACGGGGTTCAGGGCGGTCATCGGGTCCTGAAAGACCATCGCCATGCCAGCTCCGCGCAACTTGCGCATGTCGGCCTCGGGCAGCGCCAGAATGTCCTTCCCTTCGAACCTTACGCTGCCCGCAGTGACGCTGGCCCCGGTCGCCAGAAGGCGCATCACCGCCAGCGCCAGTGTCGACTTGCCCGATCCGCTTTCGCCGACAATACCGACGATCTCGCCCGCCTGCACCGACAGGCCCACCTCGCGCAGCGCCAGAACGGGGTCCGTGCGCCCCGAAAAGCGGATCGACAGGCCGCTGATGTCCAGCACGGGTGGGTTCATCGCCGGGCCCTCAGGCGCGGGTCAAGTCGGTCGCGCAGGCTTTCGCCAAGGAAGGTGAAGCCCAACGTCACCATGATCAGGGAAGACCGCCCGCAAGGATGATCCAGGGCGCATCGCCGATCTGGGCAAAGCCTTCCTGCAGGATACGTCCCCAGCTGGGTGTCGGTGGCGGCACGCCCATGCCCAGATAGGTCAGACCGGCTTCCAGCGCGATCACCGTGGGAATGTCCATGCTGGCCACGATCAGGATCGGACCGGCAATGTTCGGCAAGAGGTGGACAAGGATGATCCGTGCCCGCGACGCGCCAAGACTTTCAAGTGCGACGATGAATTCCTCGGATTTCATGGACAGCGTGGCGGTGCGTGCCAAACGGGCATAGCCGGGAACAAGGATGACAATGACGACGATCATCAGCGTGGTCAGGCTGGGGCCCAGCAGGGTGACCACCGTCAGGCCCATGACCACGGTCGGGACCGCATAGATCGCATCCAGAACCAGCATCAGCAGGTAATCCAGCCAGAGCGGCCCATACCCGGCGATCAGCCCAAGGATCAGGCCAAGCACCAGTGCCACCAGAACTGTCGACATCCCCACTCCCATCGCGATCCAGCTGCCCGCGATCAGGCGTGACAAGATATCCCGCCCCAGATTGTCGGTACCCAGAAGATGCGGGAACGAGGGGGGGTGAAATTTGGCCGACACATCGATCAGGAACGGATCGAACGGCGCAAGCCATGGGCCGAAGACCGCCGCAACCAGCAGGATCAGCACAAGGCACAGGCCAAGCCTGCCCATCGGGTCTGGGGGCAGAAGACGCGACAGGCCGCCACGGGCAGGGGGGTCAAAGGGTCTTGCGGACACGGGGATCAAGCCAGGCAACGATAAGGTCGGCCACGGGCATGGCGACCACGAACAGGGCGACGGTCGCAAGCACTCCTCCGCGCACGACCGGGAAATTGCGGATTTCTGCCGCATCGACGATCAGCTTGCCGATGCCCGGCCGCGCGAAGATCGCCTCGATCAACACCGCGCCCGACAAGAGCCCGCCAACCGCCATGGCCAGCAGCGTGACCACCGGCAAGATGGCGATGCGCAGGGCATATTTGCCGATGATCCGCCGTTCGGGCAGGCCATAGGCACGCGCAGTGCGGATATGCGGTGCTGCCATCACCTCAAGCATCGAGGCCCGGACAATCCTGGCAAGATAGCCGACCCAGCCCAGACCAAGCGCAAGCGCTGGCAAGATCAGGTGCAAGGCTTGGTCCGCGAGATCACCCGGGATCCCGGCCCCGATGAAGGGCAGCTACTGGCCGATGGTCTGGCCCTCGCCCGAGGCGGTTCGGCTGACCATCGACACCGCCGGATCGGTCCTTGGCCTGCCGGTCTTGCAGAACGAAGCCGACCTTCCCCAAGTCACCTTTCCGGATGCCGAAAAGGCGCCACATGCCCCGTTCACCGTCCTGAAGGAACCCAACGTAACCCGGTCGATGACCACGGACATCGCATCAGATCGCGTTTCATTCACCGTGGACCGGGACGACGGGCTGATCCGGCTGGATGATATCGGCACCGAAATCGGCCTCACCAAACGCAAGACCCAGTGGGTCAATCGCCGTGGCCATCCCGAACCCGCAGCCGAGGTTGTAACGACCCGTCTCTTCCGGCGAAAGGGGTGGGACGCGCGACTCGAGACCAAGGTGACGATGACCTCGGACCAAAGCCATTTTCACATGACAGCCGAACTCAAGGCCTTCCGCGACGGCCAGACCTTTGCCACAAGGGAATGGCACCAGTCGATTCCGAGAGAGGGAGTATGAACCCGCTGTTGACGCCGCCCATGGCTCCGCGACAGTTGTCCTGCGACGCTGCCGCCCAGACGTGGTTTGGAAAGCGCGCTGCCCACTGCATCCCACAACGTCACAGACAAAGGTGACCACCGTGCTAGACCGCCCGAAGACCCAACCGGAAATCAACAAGTTCCGCCGCGAAAGCCTGATCCGGGCGACGTTGCAGGTGGTGGCCGAGAAGGGCATCCAAAGCGCAACCATTGCGGATATCTGCACTGCTGCCGGGGTGTCGCGGGGGCTTGCGAACCATTACTTTGACAGCAAGGACCAGCTCCTTGAATGTGCCTTCCGTGCCATGTTCAAAGAGCTGGACATCGTGTCCGCAGAAGCAGAGGCCGCCGAAGACCGCGCAACCCGCAAGCTTCTTGCGATCACCTATGCGACCTTCAGCAATGATTTCTTCAACCCGACGGCAAGGGCAGCAAACCTGTCATTCTGGAGTGCGTCGCTTGCGTCGGTGCCCCTGTCAGCGATCAACCGTGAAGTCTATTCCGGCTATCATCAGCACCTGCAAAGCCTGTTCGCCGATGCCGCGCGTGAGCATGGCGTCACGCTTGATGCGTGTCATGCAGCGATCAGCCTGATTGGAATGATCGACGGTCTCTGGCTTGGTCTGGCGTTGCGCAACGGTCAGTATACGCCAGATCTGGCCTATCGGATGTGCCGAGAGCACATCAAGGCACAACTCAAGCTTTCAGAGGATGATCCGATCCTCGCCCAGCCACTTGATATCGAAAAGCGCACCAGCCTTTCAGATTGATCTCGCCTAAACTCAAGGGCCCTCTGAGGTGCCCCTTGAGGGGCACCTCAGAGATCCGGCGACGAAGATCCAGTGATGTCGGGTTCCTCATGGTTCACATCCACATACGTTGGATCACATACCGCGCCGCACGAAAGTCCCCGATTTCCATTTCGGATTTGCCGCTCTAATGTGGCCGTGCACCGCGGGTTGAGCAGATATTGATGATCACAGTCACGAACTTCAGCAAGCACTACAAAGGCTTCGCCGCCGTCAAGGATCTCAGCTTTTCGGTCGCTCCCGGCCAGATCCTTGGGCTCGTCGGGCCCAACGGGGCAGGTAAGACGACGACGCTGCGTGCCCTGTGCGGGATTGTTCCCCCTACATCCGGGCAGCTTTCGATTGCGGGCCATGACATCGTCAAAGACCCGATCGCGGCCAAGAGAAACCTTGGTTACATTCCCGACGACCCACGGCTGTTCGACACCTTGACGGTATGGGAGCACCTGGCCTTCACTGCCGCCGCCTACAAGGTCGCGAAATTTGAGGACGGTGCCCAAGCGCTGCTTCAGTCATTCGAGCTTTCGCACAAGCGCGACACGCTTGTTCACAACCTGTCACGCGGCATGCGTCAGAAAGTGGCGATTGCCTGCGCCTTCCTGCACGACCCGAAGGCCATCCTGTTCGATGAACCCCTGACCGGGCTTGACCCGCAAGGTATCCGGGGCATCCAGCAGGCAATTCGGGAACGCGCCCGCAACGGCGCAGCAGTCATCATCAGTTCTCACCTTCTCAGCCTGTTCGAGTCGCTTTGCACACATGTCATGGTGCTGAACCTGGGTGAGTGTCGCCGGTTTGGCACGATGAGTGATGTCCTATCCGAATTTGGCCAATCCGACAGCAATTCGGCCCTTGAAGCGGCCTATTTCACGATCACGCAAAACAAAGCTGCAGGTGAAGCTTAAGCCATGGATGCAGCACTTCTTCGCCTTCTGGCCATGCGAATGCGCGGCGGGCTTCGTCAGCGCCTGATGCAGTTGATAAGCCTGCGTGGCGTGCTGTTCTTCGTTGCATTCGGCGGGATCATCTGGCTGCTGATCGCGACGGGGCAGATGGCGCCGACTTCGAAGATTTTGGGTGGTGCTGACCTCGATTCACCCGGCATCCGCGCGCAGATAGATACATTCATGCCGCTTGGAATGTTCGGGATGACGCTGCTGACGGTGTTGCTTTCGACGGGGCCGTCGTTCCATTTTTCGCCGACCGAGGTCAATCTTCTGTTTGTCGGGCCGTTCAGCCGTCGCGACCTGATCCTCTACAAGTTTATCGCTTACGCGACGGGCGCTGCGCTAAGTGCGGCACTTGTCGCACCCTTCGCGCAATCGCAAACGGGTTCAGCGTTTTCGGCCTTTATCGCCACGTTTCTGACGCTTCTGTTTGTCCAGTTGAACAGCGCGGCCGTGGGGATGGCTTGGCAGGCGTTCGAAGGCAACCGGCTTGCCCGGCTGAAGTGGCCCGTGACAGCGCTGGTCTGCGTGATTGCGCTTGCCGCCACGATCCACGCCTGGGTCGTCCCCGACCGCAGCGTGTACGATCTTCTGTCAGACGTGCGCTATTCGTGGATCGGCACCGTCATCCTGCTGCCCTACATCGTTTTCGCCGAACTTTTTCTGACGCGGGCGCATCTTCCGGATCTGGCGCTTTGGGCCGCCATCGCGATCCTCATCAATGTTGCGCTGCTCTGGGCGGTCATCAAGCTTGACCGTTTCACCTCTGAATTCTCGCTGCGGGAAAACACACGGCTCAGCGACCGCTGGGAACGCATGAAGCAGGGTGGGTCGTTCTGGGCGACCGAGCGAAGCGAAATCCCCTCGATCCGCAAAGCGCCGACGCTTGGGGGCCTGGGGCCCATCGCATGGCGTCAAGCCATCAAGGCTGTCCGCAACTCATCAAAGGTCATCGTCATATTCATCCTTGGTGCTGCTTGTGCGGGACCTTTGTCATCGATGGCCGGACTTTCCCTTACCAGCGACCACGGGCTGGTGATGATCTTCTTCTTCTACGGCTTCATCCTGCCGCGCACGTTGATCTGCGACTTTCGCGGCGACCTCAGCCGGATGGAAACCTACAAGACCCTGCCGATTACCCCATGGCGCATCTGCATGGGGCAGCTTGTGGTTCAGGTGCTGCTGGCCTACTTCGTTGCTTTCACGATGATCGTCAGCCTTCTGCTTTTTGAAGACCGTCTTGGTGCCCCTCTTGCTTTGGCCTTGGCGGCGTTCGCGCTCCCGCTCACCTTGCTCATCTACGCGGTCGAGAACACGATCTTCCTGCTGTTCCCGGCCAAGCTCGTGCCGATGGGGCGGGCGGACTTTGAATTTCTTGGTCGGTCACTGATCGAATTCATACTGAAGACAGTTGTCATTCTTATTGCCCTGTCGCTGGCGACTGGCGTCGGCGTTTTCACCTTCATGACGCTCAGAACCACGTTGGTTCTGCCTGGCTTGGCCAGTTGGCTGGCACTTACCTCGCTCGCGGGACTGGCGACGATCGTGATGCAATTTGCTTTCAGACGGTTTGTGGTCGCAGAGGCTTACGACTGAGCCAGTGAAGCTAGGGCTTTGAGAGAATGGGCAGGGCAGTATTTTACCTCCGCAATCCGACGCTTTGGGATGCGCGCATGAGTCAGGGATTTGGACGCGTGCAGTCGGGTAGAAAGGGATTCTGAAATCCCCTCCGCTTCAGCAATCTTTCGCACGCAGCGTCACATCGCTGCAGTGTTAAAGCACGTTGATTCCAAATATGCGCTGCACAATGTCGCTGCACACGTACTGAAAAGTTGCAGTATTTGCTTCACGAATGCCACCACTGCTGCTGCCGAAGGGGGCGCTTCAATCCCCAAATTGTACAAAACCAACCGGGGTTTGCTGAGACCGGAGACGCGGCCCGCAGCGGCGGGATACTGCGCTTCGAAGGTGCGCCTCTGTCGGCGCAACCGTCGCGCAAGCCATGGAAAAACGTCGCTATTTCGCCGGCGACCGAAGCAGCATAAATCGCAATGGGGTTGGTGGCGGACAGTGAGGGATTCGAACCCTCGAGACGGTTCCCCGCCTACACACTTTCCAGGCGTGCGCCTTCGACCACTCGGCCAACTGTCCGTGGGCGGGTGCTTAGCCTGCAAGGCGCGTAGGTTCAAGCCCTTAGAGTCTGTCTTGCGCTGATAGAAGCGCCAGCCAGCCTCCAGCGACTTGGTGGTCGCCTGTCTTGGACCTAAACCGGGCTTTGCTTTTGTCGGTCGGCTCCAATCACTCGGCGAAGGTGATCGAAATGCGGCGGTTCTGGCGGCCCTTCTTTTCGATCTTGTCGATCAGGACCGGGCCGATCTCTCCGGTGCGGGCGACATGGGTGCCGCCGCAGGGCTGCAGGTCGATCTGGTCGGTCCCGGTTCCGATCCTGACCAGACGGACGCGGCCTTGCCCGGTGGGCGGGCGGACCGACATCGTCTTGACCAGATCGGGGTTGGCCGCCAGGTCTTCGTCGGTGATCCAGTCCTCGGTCACTGCAAGGTCGCGCTGGATCAGGCTGTTCAGCACGCCGGCAAGGGCTGCCACATCGCCGGGTGGTTCGGCCATGTCAAAGTCAAGCCTGCCCTTCTCGGACCCGATCTGACCGCCGGTCACGGGCAGGGGGACGACAACCGACAAAAGATGCAGCGCGGTGTGCATCCGCATGTGGCGATGGCGGCGCGACCAGTCCAGCACCTGGCGGACCGGGCTTCCGATCGGCGGCATGGCCACGGGCTCGGCAGGGATCAGCGCGACGCCACCCTCGACCTTGATCGCGGTCGCAATCGGCATCAGGCCGCCCGCCCAGTCTAGCATGCCGCTGTCGCCGGGTTGGCCACCGCCGGTGGGGTAGAACACCGTTCGGTCGACGATCAGCCCACCTTCGGCGGTATGGCCGGTCACGATGCAGTCGGCGGCGGTCAGATAGGCATCGTTGCGAAACAGAAGCTCGGTCACCGGTCTGCCCCTTTCACCTCGGTTGGCGTGGATGGTTTGCGCGACCGTCTGGCCTTGGCAACCGGCGGGCGGTCGTCTTGCAACAGGTCGGCCAAGGCCAGCACTGTTTCGGCTGTCTTGATCGGGTCCGGCTCGACCGGAGGCGCAGGGGGCGGCACGATGGGAATGCCCTCGGCGACCAACCGCTCCATGATGCGGTGGTTCATGTCGCTGCGCACTTGCAGGCTGAAGTTCACGTCCCGCAGGATCACCCTGATCTCGAAATTCAGCTGCGTGGCGGTATAACCCATGAAGGCGATGACCGGCGGCGGCTTCAGGATTGCCAGCGGCTGTTCCTCGGCGATCTCTTTCAGGATCTTCTCGACCTTGCGGGTGTCGGACCCCATCGCGACGGCCACCGGCACGATGATCCGGCCCGACAGGTTGAACCGGGTCCAGTTAGTGACGCGCCCGGTGATCAGGTCGGCATTCGGTACAATGACGTCATTGCGGTCAAAGGTCTCGATCCGGGTCGACCGGACCGAGATCGACCGGACCTTGCCCTGCACGCCGCCAACCTCGATCCAGTCGCCCTCTGACACCGGGCGTTCGACCAGAAGGATGATGCCCGAGACGAAGTTCGACACGATGGTCTGCAACCCGAAACCGATCCCGACCGACAGGGCACCGGCCACGATGGCAAGGCCGGAAAGGTCGATCCCCGCAGCATTGATCGCGATCAGCGCGGCAAGAAAGATGCCGACATAGCCAACCCCGGCCACCAGTGCGGTCTGTCCGCCCTGGTCCATCCTGGTCTTGGGCAGGATCGTGGTGCGCAGCGCGCCCTGGAACAGCCGCGTCAGCATGTAGCCGATCACGAAGACGATGGCGAAAATGATGAAATCGGTGGGCGAGATCGTCGCGCCACCCAAGGTGAAGCCTTCGGTAAAGCGGGTCCAGATTTCCGTCAGGTCCGAAAACCGCGCGCCCCAGATCAGCGCCAGCACCGGCAGGGACAGGATCGACAGCACAAAGCCAGCCAGCACCGGGACCAGCGCTTCGCGTCCCATCTCGTCGGTGCGGGTGATCAGCGCCCAGCCGTCGCCGATCAGGCGCTGCAGAATGAACAGGAACGTGACCAGCGCAAAGGACAGCATCGCCGGATAGATCATCGCCTCGGCGGCCTGGACATAGCCAAAGCCGGCCAGGACCGGGCCGACAAGGCCGATGATGCCAAGGCCGCGCGCCATGATGTGGATCAGCCGCAGGCTATAGCTGCCGGGCTTGTCATCGCTGGGCCGGGCGCGGCGCAGGGTGCGCCCCAGCCGCAACAGGATCAGGCCGCCCGTGAAAAGGATCGGGAAGGACATCACCGCTGTTGTCGCATCCGAATAGGCCTGGGCGTCCATCGCTGCGATGCGCAGGATGTCGGCGGCGATCACCAGCCCCATCAGCAGCGACAGGAACCGCCCCTCGGCCCGCCGCTCGGCAGGCAAGGGCAGAACGGCGCGCTCGCCCTGCAATCTGGGAAAGGCCTGCGCACCCAGCCAGACAAAGGCGAAGATGACAAAGCCTGCGAAGGGCAGGGCGACCGCGACATTGGTGCCGGTTTCGCCCAGCATTCCGCTTGAGACCAGCGCCACCGACAGGGCCACCACGCCAAGGCTTGGCAGGATGATTCCGCCGATCGACGCCAGAAGCGCCCAGAAATGCCGCCCACGCAACGAGGCCCCGGCTTGCAACCGATCAGTAAACCTGTCGATCCAGCGCCGCACAAAGACCACCAGCGCCACGGCAACCGCCAAGAGGACAAGGATCAGCGGCAGGTTGTTGAAAAGCTCCTTGCGGGCAGATGGATCGGCCCAGGCCTCGGCGGTTTCATCCCACAACCTCTGCACCGTATCGGCAAAGCCGATGGCGGCCTCGGGCCAGTTGCCGGGGTTCAGGGGCGAGGGCCAAAGCTGCAACAACTCATCCGCCTGCCGTTCACGCAGGGTGCGGTCGATTTCGTCAATCAGCCCGTCGGCCCGCCGATAGGCCTCTTCTGCGGAAATCCCCGGTTCCTGCGCCTTGACCAGTTGGTTGGCCAGCTCTTCGCGCCGACGTGAGATATCCTCGGCCTCGGGCGCGCCTTCGGCTGGGGCCGGACCCAGCGCTTCGACCTGCTGGCGCAGGGTGGCGATCCGCGCGGAATTGGCGCTTTGCGCGTTCAGAAGCGCTGCCCGCCATTTCGCCAGCTGGACCCGGATTTCCTCAAGCCGTTCGGTCGAGGTACGCCGGTTGCCGATCTCGGCTTCGACCTTTTCGGCCATCCGGTCCCAGACGGCATAGTCGATCCCGGCGTCTGTCGCCGTCAGCCCGTTTCCGACCGCCGCCTCTGGCCCTGGCAAGTCCTGCGCCGCAATCGGCACGGCCAGTAGTGCCAGCGCCAGACCAAGCCAGAGGAGAAGCTGCCTCATGCGTCCTCGAAGACGGTGGGTATGGCCCGGGACGAACGGTCAAGCCATTCCGGCACCGGCAGACCTTTTTCGCGAAGGAAGGTCGGGTTGTAGATTTTGGACTGATAACGGCTGCCATAGTCGCACAGGATGGTGACGATGGTCTTGCCCGGCCCCATCTCGCGCGCCATGCGGATCGCCCCGGCGATGTTGATCCCGGTCGATCCGCCCATGCACAGGCCTTCGTCCGTCAGAAGATCAAAGATGATCGGCAGCGCTTCGGCATCGGGGATGCGATAGCTGAAATCGGGGGTAAAGCCTTCCAGGTTCGCGGTGATCCGACCCTGACCGATGCCTTCGGTGATCGAAGAACCGGGGCTTTCCAGCTTGCCCGAGCTATAGAACGCATGCAGGCCAGCCCCTTCGGGATCGGCCAGACCGATCTTCACGCCCTTGGGCTGCAAGGCCATGCCGACACCGGCAAACGTGCCGCCCGACCCGACCGCGCAGATGAAGCCGTCAACCTTGCCGCCGGTCTGGTCCCAGATTTCCGGGCCGGTGGTTTCAATATGCGCCTGCCGGTTGGCGGTGTTGTCGAACTGGTTCGCCCAGATCGCGCCATTCGGTTCGGTTTTCGCCAGCGCCTCGGCCAGACGACCCGAATAGCGGACATAGTTGTTGGGGTTCTTGTAGGGTGCCGCCGGAACCTGGACCAGTTCGGCCCCGGCCAGCCGGATCATGTCCTTCTTTTCCTGGCTTTGGGTTTCCGGTATCACGATGACCGTGCGGAACCCCATCGACGCGCCGACCAGCGCCAGCCCGATCCCGGTATTGCCCGCCGTGCCTTCGACAATCGTGCCACCGGGTTTCAATTGGCCCTTCGCGATGGCATCCTTGATGATGTAAAGCGCCGCGCGGTCCTTGACCGACTGGCCGGGGTTCATGAACTCGGCCTTGCCAAGGATGGTGCAACCCGTCATCTCGGAAGCCTTCTTCAGCTTCAAAAGCGGGGTATTCCCGATCGTGTCGGCCAGATCCTGGTGAATGCGCATGGGATGGTCCTTCGTCATTTCCCCAAGGTGTAGGGTCAAGGACCGGCAAACTCAAGGCGCGCTGCGGATTTTGGCGCAAGGGTCGGCTATCATTGCACTCGCGGTCTTGCCGTCAGGTCTGAACCGACCCGGTTGCGATGTGATCGCGGGCGACTGCCATTGATTTCAGGATGACATGTACGGACTGACCGGGGGCAAGCCCAAGCTCGATCACCGCGCGCCGCGTGACCTGCGCCAGAATGGGGTCAGGGCCGATCTTCAGGCTGACCATGACCGACGGGCCTTCGCCATTTTGCAGCCTTTCGACGACTGCAGGCAGGATGTTCTGCGCCGAAAGCCCGTCGGGTCGCCCGCGCGACAGGATCACCTCATGCGCCATGATCCGCACCCGAAGGGATGCCCCCACGGGTCCTATCTCCCCCGGCAACAGGATTGGCCCGGTCGCCGTTTCCAGCCTGGTCATCCCGTCTGCTTCCCGCCCCGTCACACGGGCCGGGATCAGCGCGCCCAACTCACGCGGACCCATGATTGCGGCGAGCGATGGATCGGCCAGAATCTCAGCAGCTGTCCCGGTTGTCAGACAGCGCCCTTCGTCCATCACAACCACCGTCGTTGCCAACCGCGCAACCTCGGCAACCGAATGGCTGACATACAGGATCGGCAGTCGCAGCTCGTCGCGCAGACGTTCCAGATAGGTCATGATCTCGGCCTTGCGCGCCTCGTCCAATGCGGCAAGCGGTTCGTCCATCAGCAAAAGCTGCGGATTGGCCAGGATCGCCCGTCCGATGGCCACCCGGCTTTTCTCGCCGCCCGACAAGGCGCCGGGGCGGCGCTCCAAAAGCGCGCCGATGCCAAGAAGATCGACGACCCGGTCGAAACCGACCCCGCTTTCTCCCACAGAAAACCAGCGCCCATAGGAAAGGTTCTGCCGCACGGTCAGATGCGGAAACAGCCGCCCATCCTGAAAGACATAACCTATCCGGCGACGATGCGGCGGCAGGAAGACCCCGGTCGCGCTGTCCTGCACGACCCGCCCGTCCAGCGTGATCCGGCCCTTGTCCGTCCGCAGCAAGCCCGCAACGGCGTTGATCACGGTTGACTTCCCCGACCCGGAGCGCCCGAACAGAACCGTCACCCCCGGCGGCGCGTCAAAGGACACATCCAGCGCAAATCCCGCGAACCGATGCTGCAGGGAAACCGTCAGCGTCATTGCCCCGCCACCCGCCGCGCCACCGCCCGACTGACCCATTCCGACAGGATCAGCGCGCCCATCGCCACGGCGACGGCAACCAGCACCAACCGGAACGCCTGATCATCGCCGCCCGGCACCTGCAAAAAGGCATAGATGGCAGAGGGCAGGGTCTGCGTCTGACCCGGTATGTTCGACACGAAGGTAATCGTCGCCCCGAATTCCCCCATCGCCTTGGCGAATGCCAGAATGGCGCCTGCAATGATCCCCGGCAGGATCAGGGGCAGCGTCACCGTCACAAACACCCAAAGGCGCGAGGCCCCCAGCGTGCCCGCCGCCTGCTCCAGCCTTTGGTCCACCGCCTCGATCGCCAGCCGGATCGCCCGGACCATCAGCGGAAAGGCCATCACCGCAGCCGCCAGTACCGCCCCGGTCCAACGGAAGGCCAGCACGATCCCGAACCATTGGTCAAGGAATTGCCCGAAAAACCCCTTCCGCCCGAAACTCAGCAAAAGAAGATACCCCGTCACCACCGGCGGCAGGATCAAGGGCAGATGCACCAGCCCGTTCAACGCCGTCCTGCCCCAGAAGCTCCACCGCGCCAGCGCATAGGCGGCCAGCACCCCGAAGGGCAGGCTGACCAGCGTGGCCCAAAAGGAAACGCGCAGCGAAAGGGCCACCGCGCGCCATTCATCAGGGGAAAGCCAGTCGGTCATGCAACCCTTTCCCCCTTTGGGGAGCCTTCGGTCAGTTCAGGACCACAAAGCCCTGCGCGGTGAACCTGACATCTGCCGCATCGGCCGACAATGCCTCAAGAAACGCCCTGTCCGCCGCATCCGCCGCGCCCGTCAGCAGCGCTGCGGGATAGAGGATCGGCCTGTGGCTGTCTTCGGGAAAGGTGCCGACGACAGTCACAGTCTCATCCGCCACGGCATCCGACGCATAGACAATGCCAAACGGAGTCTCACCCGAAGACACCAGCGCCAGCGCCGCCCGCACGTTTTCCGACTGCGCGACCGAAGCTTGGACCCCGGCCCAGACGCCCAGGCTTTCCAGCGATTCCTTGCCATATTGGCCCGCCGGCACGGAATCGACCATCGCCATCGACAACTTGCCATCGCCCAGAAGCCCCGCCAGATCAAAGCCCGGCCCGATCTCGACCTCGGCGGCGTCCTTGCCATGCGCCACCAGAACCAGCGTATTGCCCAGCAGATCCTCCCGCGTGCCCTCCATGACCAGACCGGCCTTTTCCACCTCGTCCATCCAGGTCTCCGCTGCCGAGACGAAGATGTCAGCCGGGGCGCCTTCGATGATCTGCCTGGCCAGAGCATTCGACCCACCATAGCTGATCGTCACCGTATTGCCGGTCGCGACCTGATAGTCCGCCGCCACCGCATCCAGCGCGGTTTTCAGGGAGGCGGCGGCAAAGACCACAACCTCATCGGCCAGGGCAGGGGCGGCGACGGAAGCAACAAGCGCCGCAATGGTAAAGCGTAGACGGGACATGGGGTTCTCTATGGATATGTCGAATGAAACATATCCATGACCCCGAAGACCCCGTCAATCCCCCTCGCGTCTGTCAGACTGCCCCGCGCGCAACCACGATTGCAGCCGGATCATCCGGCCCCCGCCGTGTTCCAGCGTGGCAGCGACAATCGCCTGATACTCGCCCAGCACATCTCGCCCGCGCACCGTCAGCACCGCGCCGCCCTTGCCGGGGCCGCCCCGCGCGCTTTCAACAAGCGGCACGTCGAACATCGCGTTCAGGGCCTCGATCATCGACCAGGCGCGCTTGTAACTTAACCCCATCTCGCGCGACGCCGCGGCAATCGACCCGGTCGCTGCGATCCGCTCCAGAAGCTCGGCCTTGCCGGGGCCGATGAAATCATCGCCGCCAAAGCGAATGCGCAACCGCAGGCGGGGAGGGGTTTGGCCGGTCATGCCTTCGGCCTGATCCGCGCGCCGGATTTGTCGGCAAAGGCCGCCAGCCGCGCCCGCGCCTCGGGCTGGGTGTTGACGATCCCGGCCACACAGGCCTCGGCATAGGCAGCATCAAGGGCCGACATGTTCTGCATGTGGCTCACGCCCGAACAGATGGCAAAGTTCGTCAACGGCAGGTTTTCCGCACAGCGCCGCGCCAGCGCCAGCGCATGCGCGAAGGTATCCTCGACCAGATACTGCGCCAGCCCCAGATCAACCGCCTCTTGCCCCTGATAGACCCGCCCCGTCAGCATCATGTCCACCATCCGCGCCTTGCCGATCAGGTCGGTGACCCGGATCGTGGCACCGCCCCCGGTGAACAACCCGCGCTGACCCTCTGGCAAGGCGAAATAGGTGCCCTTGTCCGCCACCCGCACATGCGCCGCCGACGCAAGCTCCAGCCCGCCCCCAACAACCGCGCCCTTCAGCGCCGCGATGACCGGGACCCCGCCATACTCCATCTTGTTGAACGCCTCATGCCAGCGCAGGCACAATTGCCAGAACTCGGCAGGGGTCCGGTCGGCCTTGTGATGCTCCACCAGATCCAGCCCGGCGCAGAAATGGTCCCCTTCCGCCGCCAGCACGATCGCCCGCGCCCCGGCCCGCGCGGCCCCTGAAAACAGCGTGACCAGCTCTTCGATCGCCTCGGCGTTCAACGCATTGCGTTTGTCCGGGCGGTTCAGCGTCACGATCCAGACGCCGGGCCCAAGATCGGGACTGTCCTCCTCCAGTCGCAGGGTCTTAAGCGCGAAATCGGTGATCGAAGGCATGGTCAAGGTCCAGTCGGTTGGCGTCGGTTCGTCAAAGCAGCATCGACACGATAGCGGGCGATGTCGGTCAGGGCTACACCCAGACTCAAGGGCCAGCCAAGGCCAAACCGATGCAAAGGATGGGCTTCGGGCAACCGGACCTTCCCTTGCGCGCGACGCCCCGCTAAGTCTGTCCCATGCGCCAGACCCTGACAGAGATTTACGAGGCCCGCGTTGCCGCTGGCACTCTGCGCCCCGATCCGGCGCAGCACGCCCTTTTGCCGCAACTTGAAGACTTGCGTGTCTGGCTTGAGGCTAACTCCGACCGCCGCGTCGGTCTGTTTGCTGGTCTCTTCGCCAAGCCGGTCACGCCGCCAAGGGGCCTTTACCTATGGGGCGGGGTCGGGCGCGGCAAGTCGATGCTGATGGACCTGTTCTGCGCATCGACCCAGATCGCACGCAAACGCCGCGTGCATTTCCACGCCTTCATGCAAGAAGTGCATCGCGGCATGCATCAGGCCCGCAAGGACGGGGTCGAGGATGCCCTTGCCCCGGTGGCCGAAGCCGTGATCCGCGATACCCGGCTGCTTGCCTTTGACGAGATGCAGATCAGCGACATCACCGATGCAATGATCGTCGGGCGCCTGTTCGAAAAGCTGTTTGCCGCCGGTATCGTCATCGTCACCACGTCAAACCGCCCACCCTCGGACCTTTACAAGGACGGTTTGAACCGGTCGCCTTTCCTGCCGTTCATCGCCATGCTGGAAAACCGGCTTCAGGTGGTGGAACTGGAAAGCCCGACCGATTATCGTCAGCACCGGCTTTCCGGCGCGCAGGTCTATTTCCACCCCGCCCGCAGCGCCACAGCCGATATCGCGGCAATATGGGCCGACCTGACCGGCGGTGCGCCCGACCGACCGCTGCTGCTTGAAGTGAACAGCCGAAAGGTCGAAATCCCCCGCTTTGCCAACGGGGTAGGGCGGGCAAGTTTCTGGGACTTTTGTTCAAAACCGCTTGGCGCTGCCGATTACCTTGCCATCGCCCGCACGGTCCGGGTGCTGATCCTTGAGGATATCCCGCAGCTTTCCTCGGCCAACTACAACGAGGCGAAACGCTTCGTCATCCTGATCGACGCGCTGTACGAGGCCAAGGTCCGCCTGATCGCCTCGGCGGCGGAAGCTCCGGAACGGCTGTACATCGAAGGCGAGGGAACCTTCGAATTCGAACGCACCGCCAGCCGGTTGCGCGAGATGCAGGCAGCCGATTGGGGCGCCTGAACCGCGTGTGGGCAGATGTTAAGAAGCGGTAAACAGAAAACATCAAGCTATTGAATTTAAAGGGATATCAGATTCTGTCCACCGTGGACACTATCCCAAAGCCTGCCACAACAATCGCATCGCCATCCCGGACGAGACGGTGACAAGCAGCGGTTTGATCAGCCGCGACCCGATCCGCAATGCCAGCCTCGCGCCAAGACTGGCCCCCAGAACCTGCGCCGCCGCCATGGCCAGCCCAACCGCCCACCAGGTCGCCCCCGAAGGGATGAAGACCAGAAGGCTGCCGATGTTGGAGGCGAAGTTCAGCATCTTGGTATGTGCGGTCGCCTTCAACACGCCGTGGCCCGCCAGCAGCACGAACCCCATCATGAAGAACGACCCGGTGCCCGGCCCGAAGAACCCGTCATAGGCCGCAATCGCCGGAACGACCGTGGCAGCAAACACGACCGGCTTCATCCGCGCAGTGCTGGCATCATCCGAAAGCCCCGGCTTCAGCGCAAAAAAGGCCGCAACGCCAATCAGGACGACAGGCATCGCGATCCGAAGCGCCTCGACCGGAATAAGATGCGCGATCAGCGCGCCCCCCGCCCCGGCAGCGGCACTGATTGCCGCCATGCCAAGCTGATCCAGAGGGCGGACCTGCCCGGCGCGCGCATAGGTCAGCGTGGCCGTCGCCGCCCCGAAGGTCCCCTGCAATTTGTTGGTCGCCAGCGCCTCGACTGGCGAAGCGCCAGCCAAAAGAAGGGCAGGGACCGAGATCAAACCCCCACCACCCGCAATGCTGTCGATGAAGCCTGCACAGAATGCGGCAAGGATCAGGATAAGGGCAAGATGGGTGGCGACTTCAAACATGCCCCGTTTGTCGCCGGTTCCTTTGACGGGGGCAAGGGGAAGCGCCCCATCGACCGAGGAGGAGGGCGAAGCCCCGACGACGAGACAAAAGGTCTTCGCGGCTGCCAAGCCGCTCCACTTCAAAGCCGCCGGTCAGACTGGGGCAAACTCGTCGCGGGCGTAGCCCTGCAGGTACAAAAGCGCGGTCAGGTCGCCATGATTGACGCGGATATCACATTGGGCTTGCACCGTCGGCTTGGCATGCAGCGCGACCCCGGTACCCGCGGCCAGCAGCATCGGCAGGTCGTTCGCGCCATCGCCGACGGCAATCGCCAGGGCCGGGGTGATGCCGAGGCGGGCGGAAATCTCGGTCAGCGCCAGCAGCTTGGCCTCTTTCCCCAGGATCGGCTCGGCGACCGTTCCGGCCAGAACGCCATCCAGCAGATGCAATGTATTCGCCCGGTTCTCGTCAAACCCAAGCCGCGCGGCCACGGCTTCCGTAAAGGCCGTGAATCCGCCCGAAACCAGCGCCGCATGGACCCCGTTCGCCTTCATTGTCGCCAAGAGCACGGCTCCGCCCGGCATCGGCGTGATCCGGTCGCGCAGCACCTGCGTGATCACGCTTTCCGGCAGGCCCTTTAGTAGACCCACCCGTTCGCGCAGCGCGCCCTCGAAGTCGAGTTCCCCGTTCATCGCCCGCGCCGTGATGTCGGCCACGCGCGCACCGACACCGGCTTCATCGGCCAGCTCGTCGATGCATTCCTGCTGGATCATCGTCGAATCCATGTCGGCGATCAGCAGGCGCTTCTTGCGCCCCTCGGACCGTTGCACCACCAGGTCCACGCGCATTCCCTGCAGGTCGGCCCAGACCTGCCAGCGGTTTTCCGGCATCCCCCCAAGGTCAAACTCCGCCGCGACCCCGGGGTCGAGCCAGCGCGCCTCGGCCCCGCCCCAGGCGTTCCGCAGGCTTTCGACCAGAACCCGGTCCAGCACCGGGGTTTCGGGGTTGGTCAGAAGCGAAGCGGTGAACATGGGGCAGGGTCCTTGCATCAGGCCATGTCGCATTCACGCGACGATGCGGCGGATTACCGCGATTTTTCCCCTTGCGCCAGCCTTCGTCGGTCCTTATCCATGGCGTTGGGACACCCTTCCCCACCGAAGGGCTTTTAGCTGGAAGGCTACCATGACAGACCTGACCCCGCCGGCCAAGCGCCCGGCCAATCCGCGCTTCTCTTCTGGCCCCTGCGCCAAAATCCCCGGATATTCCCTTGAAATGCTGGCCGACGCCCCCTTGGGTCGCTCGCACCGTGCCGCTGTCGGCAAGGCCAAGCTGAAAGAGGCGATCGACCTTACCCGCGAAATTCTTGGCGTTCCGGCTGACTACCGGATCGGCATCGTTCCTGCGTCTGATACCGGCGCGGTCGAGATGGCGATGTGGTCGCTGCTGGGCGCTCGCCCGGCGGAAATGCTGGCCTGGGAAAGCTTTGGCGAAGGCTGGGTGACCGATGTGGTCAAGCAGCTGAAACTCGACGCCAAGGTCCGCATCGCGCCCTATGGCCAGATCGTGGACTTCGCGCAGGTCGATTTCGACAAGGACGTCGTCTTCACCTGGAACGGCACCACCTCTGGCGTCCGTCTGCCGAACGGCGATGCGATCCCGGCCACCCGTCAGGGCCTGACGATCTGCGACGCGACCAGCGCGGCCTTTGCGATGGACCTGCCGTGGGACAAGCTGGATGTGACGACCTTCTCCTGGCAGAAGGTGCTGGGCGGCGAGGGCGCGCATGGCGTCCTGATCCTGTCGCCCCGCGCCGTAGAGCGGCTGGAGACCTACATCCCCGCCTGGCCGCTGCCGAAGATCTTCCGCCTGACCTCGAAGGGCAAGCTGATCGAAGGCATCTTCGCAGGCGAGACGATCAACACGCCCTCGATGCTGGCCAATGAGGATTACCTTGTCGCGCTGAAATGGGCCAAGTCCATCGGCGGGCTGCAGGGCCTGATCGGACGGGCGACGGCCAACGCGCGGGTGGTCCACGATTTCTGCGCCGCGAATCCCTGGATTGCGAACCTTGCGGAAGATGCGGCGACTGCCTCGACCACCTCTGTCTGCCTAAAGTTCACCGATCCGCGGATCACCGACGGCGAGGCCTTTGCCAAGGCCGTCGCCAAGCGGATCGAGAAGGCCGGTGCCGGTTTCGACATGGGGGCCTACCGCGACGCACCTCCGGGCCTGCGCATCTGGTGTGGCTCGACGGTTGAAACCGTCGATGTGCAGGACCTGATGCCCTGGATCGCCCACGCCTTCCACGCCGAGATCGCGGCGCTGGCGCAGGCTGCCTGACATTCGCCGGGGCAGGCCCCGGCCTACCCAACACCGTAGGTCGGGGCGTGCCCCGACTCCCTTCCCGACATTCCCAAGGACCACACCCATGCCCAAAGTCCTCGTTTCCGACGAACTTTCCGAAACCGCCGTCCAGATCTTCCGCGACCGCGGGGTCGAGGTCGACTACCTGCCGAAGCTTGGCAAGGACAAGGACGCCCTTGCCGCCGTAATCGACCAGTATGACGGGCTTGCCATCCGCTCGGCCACCAAGGTCACCGAGAAACTCCTTGCCAACGCGACCCGCCTTAAAGTGGTCGGCCGCGCCGGGATCGGGGTCGACAATGTCGACATTCCGGCCGCCTCGAAAAAGGGCGTCATCGTGATGAACACGCCCTTCGGCAACTCCATCACCACCGCCGAACACGCCATCGCGATGATGTTCGCCGTGGCGCGGCAGATCCCCGAGGCCAATGCCTCCACCCATGCCGGGAAATGGGAAAAGTCGCGCTTCATGGGGGTTGAACTTTTCAACAAGACCCTGGGCGTGATTGGTGCTGGCAACATCGGCGGCATCGTCTGCGACCGGGCGGTGGGGCTGCACATGAAGGTTGTGGCCTATGATCCGTTCCTGTCCGACGAACGCGCCAAGGCCTTGGGCGTGACCAAGGTCGACCTTGAAGACCTCCTCCATCGCGCCGACTTCATCACGCTGCACGTGCCGCTGACGGAAAAGACCCGGAACATCCTGTCGCGCGAGAACCTGGCCAAGACGAAAAAGGGCGTCCGCATCATCAACTGCGCCCGGGGCGGGTTGATCGACGAAGCCGCCCTGCTGGATGCGCTGAATGCGGGCCATGTCGCCGGTGCCGCGCTGGACGTGTTCGAGGTCGAGCCCGCCACCGACAGCCCCTTGTTCAACCACCCGAATGTCGTTTGCACTCCGCATCTGGGGGCGTCGACCACGGAAGCGCAGGAGAATGTGGCGCTGCAGGTGGCTGAACAGATGTCGGACTACCTCCTCACCGGGGCCGTGCAGAACGCGCTGAACATGCCGAACGTCACGGCGGAAGAGGCGGCGGTCATGGGGCCGTGGATCAAGCTTGCGTCCCACCTTGGCGCGTTCATCGGCCAGATGACCGATGAGCCGATCAAGGCGATCAACATCCTTTATGACGGCACGGTCGCCAGCATGAACCTTGCCGCGCTCAATCAGGCGGTGATTGCCGGGGTCCTGAAGGCGCACAATCCGGATGTGAACCTGGTCTCCGCCCCCGTGGTCGCCAAGGAGAAGGGCATCCAGATTTCGACCACAAGGCAGGACAAGACCGGGGTCTTCGACGCCTATATCAAGGTCACCATGGTGACGGACAAACGCGAACGCTCGGTCGCCGGGACCTGTTTCAGCGACGGCAAGCCGCGCTTTATCCAGATCAAGGGCATCAACATCGACGCCGAGATCGGGCAGCACATGCTTTACACCACCAACGAGGACGTGCCCGGCATCATCGGTCTTCTGGGGATGACGATGGGCAAGAACAACGTCAACATCGCGAACTTCACCCTTGGCCGGTCGGGCGTGGGCAAAGAGGCGATCGCGATCCTGTATCTTGACCAGCCGATCGACCCGAAGGTCGTCGAAACGCTGGAAAACACCGGCATGTTCCAGCAAGTCAAACCCTTGCAGTTCGAGGTCGCCTGACCGATCCTGCCTTGGCCCCGCATCCCGTGGGGCCGAGGCTGCCATGACCCTGTCCGACCTGATCCAGGCGCTTGCCGACCTGACCGCGACCGAGCCGCGCCCCGAAGCGCAGGCAACCGCCCGCGCCCTGCGGGATGGTGCCGATACCGATTTCCTGCCACAACAGCCTTCGCTCCTTGACGCCGAAATCCGCGCCGCCTGCGCGCACCCGGATGCCCATCCCGCCGCCCGTCTGATCGCCATGGCACAGACGCATCTGCCTTGGCAGGCCAGCCCTGCCGCCGCCCTGCAACCGGGCCACTTGGCCGCGACCAAGGCTGTCGTCACGCTTCTTGCCCCCGAAGGCCCGATTCCCGCGCCCGAGTTCCGCTTCGGTCTCTTTTATCAGGCCCCCGGCATCTATTACCCCCTTCATGCGCATGAGGCCGCCGAAACCTATACGATCCTTGCAGGCAGCGCCGACTGGCAGGCGGGCGAGCGCCGCTTCCCCCTGACCCCCGGTCAGGCAAGCTATCATCCGCCGAACCTGCCGCATGCGATGCGCGCCGGGCCTCAGGGATTTGTCGCCATCTGGCGCTGGTCGGGTGACATCAGCTTTGACAGCTACCGGATGCTTCCCGATACGGACGGCTGACCCCTTGCCCATTCCTCTTGGCGCAAATACTCCACGGGGGTCCGGGGGTGTGAAACCCCCGGCGCTTGCCAGCAGGAACCCGACCCATGCATCTTTACGCCATCGGCGACATTCACGGCCATCTTGGCCTTCTTCAGGCCGCGCATGACCTGATTGCCGAGGACATGGCACGGCACGGGGCAGGGCAGGTGATCCATGTCGGCGATCTTGTCGACCGGGGGCCGGATTGCCGGGGGGTGATCGACTATCTGATGCAAGGCATCGACGAAGGTCGCGACTGGGTGGTGCTGAAGGGCAACCATGACCGCATGTTCGCCCGCTTCCTGCGCGATCCGAATGAACCCGAACCGGGCCTGCGGGCCGATCTGGGCTATCTCAACCCCAAGATCGGCGGGGCGGCGACGCTGGCCTCCTATGGGGTGCAGAATGCGGCAGACCGGCCTATCCCCAAGGTCCATGCCGACTCGGTGGCCGCAGTTCCGCACCGCCACCGCGCGTTTCTGGAAAGCCGCCCGACGCTGCATCAGGCGGGCACCTGCGCCTTTGTCCATGCCGGTATCCGCCCCGGCGTTGCGCTGAAGGACCAGACGGAGACCGACCTTGTCTGGATCCGCGAGCCGTTCCTTTCCACCACCGAAAGCCACGGCCCGCTGATCGTTCACGGCCATACCGCGCTGGACCGCGCCACGCATTACGGCAACCGGCTGAACCTTGATTCAGGGGCGGCCTATGGCGGCCCCCTGTCCGCCGTGGTGATCGAAGGGCATGAGGCCGCCCTTCTGACCGCCAACGGGCGGCACAAGCTGCACCCGGAACGGGCCTAGTCCAGCAAAGCGCGGGCTTCGGCCACCACGATATCGGCCCCGGCAAGGTCTGTGATCTGGAACGAAGACATGATTGCGCAGGCCATGCCTGCCCCGGGCACCAAGGCCATCGCGACCGCAACCCCAAGTTTCCTCATCCCACCCTCTTTTCTCTGGACGGCGCAGGCGTCCCATGATTCCCTCGCGCCATGATAAGACGCATCTCGCCCCTCATCGCCCTGGTTGCCGTCATTGCCTTGTCTGCCGCCTGGCTTTTGTGGATCGGGCGTGAGCCGATCTGCAAATGCGGGTATATCAAGCTGTGGCACGGGCAGGTGATCAGCTCGGAAAATTCGCAGCATATCTCGGACTGGTACACCCCCAGCCATATCATCCACGGCTTCCTGTTCTTTGGCGCGCTTTGGCTGGTCGCGCGGCGGCTGTCCTTTGGCTGGCGGCTGGTGATCGCGACCCTGGTCGAATGCGCCTGGGAGATCCTTGAGAACTCCGATGCGGTGATCGAACGCTATCGCAGCGTGACCATCTCGCTGGACTATTACGGCGATTCTGTCCTGAACACGGTCTGTGACGTGCTGGCGATGGTGCTGGGCTTTGTCCTTGCCTCACGTCTGCCGATCTGGCTGACAGTGCTGATCGGCATCGCTTTCGAGGCGGGAACGATCTGGCTGATCCGCGACGGGCTGGCGCTGAACGTGCTGATGCTGGTCTGGCCGGTCGAAGCCGTCGCCGACTGGCAGGCCGCAATTCGTTGACCGGGTACGGTTCAGACCCGCATCTTCCGCCTGGCAAGGATGGCGACCAAGCTTAGCGCCACCAGAATGCCCGCGATGACCTGAAAGAACCCCCGCTCGCCCATCCCGGCAACCAGCGGCGCCAGAATGGCAGGCATGCCGATGGCCCCCACCAACCCGGCTGCCACGATGGTTGGTGGCACGCGGATATCCTCGCCCATCTTGCCGCTGGCGGTGACGTAATAGCCGGGGAAGAACACGCCCGCCGAGGCCCCCATCGCCACGAAGAACACTGCAGGCGACAGGAAAACCGCGCCAAGCGCGCAAAGGGCGGCGGTGCTGATCGAGCCGAGATACAGAAGAAACGGCTCGACCCGGTGAGCGACAAAGACCAGCGCGACACGTGCCAGAAGGAAGACGACGAAAAAGGCGCTGAGGAGTTCGGACGCCCGGGTTTCAGCGACCCCCGCCCGGATCAGCGCGGTTGGGCCAAGGCCTGCAAGACTTGCTTCCAGACCGATGGCGACCAGTCCGAAGGCCAGAATGCCCCACTGGGGCCGAAACGCCTTGACCGGGCCGGACGGGGCCGCCTCGACCCGGCCCGCTGATCCGGCGAAAATCCAGATCACTGCCGTCACCGCCGCGACCAGACCGAAGGCCCAGCTGGTGCTGCTGCCCAGCCAGACAAAGACCAGCGGCGCGGCAATCGCCCCGATCCCGAAGGTGGCGTTCAGCAGGCTAAGCATCGATGGCCCATGCCGCCCGAATGCGCGCATGACGCGAGGGTTGAAGACCGCCGTCGCCATGCCATAGCCCATGCCGAAAACCGCAGCGCCCAGCATGACTACCCACCAGCCGGGACCTGCCGCCATGACGGCACTTCCCAGCGCCATGATCGCTAGCACATGCCGCGGGCTGATATGTGCGCCCCAGAAGAACATGAAGCCGACGCCCAGAAAGCAGCCGACCCAAAGCACCGATACCAGAGCCCCGGCCCCGCCTTCGCCCAGATCGAACAGCCGTCCATAGACGGGCAGGGACGGGCCAAACAGCGCTTGCCCGGCCCCCATGATCACGAAGGTCAGGACCCCAGCAACCAAAAGCCCTGCGTGAGTCCGGATCAATGCTTGCACGACAGCCTCCAATCAAGGCGTTCCGCTTCCTCTGCCGGGGCGATGCTGTCAAGGGCGGATGACGTTACGTCGCCCCTGCAAGCCTGCAGGATTTGTGCATGATACGCCCGAAGCCCTGGAGATTTTGATGACCGACATCCACATCCTTTCCGCGACCCGAACTGCCATTGGCGGCTTTGGCGGGGCGCTTGCCGGACTGCCGCCCGTCGACATCGCCACCCATGCCGCAAAGGCAGCCCTTGCGCGCGCCGGGGTGGAAGGGGGTCAGATCGGCCATGTCGTGATGGGCCATGTCATCAACACTGAACCCCGCGACATGTATCTGTCGCGTGTCATGGCGATGAACGCGGGCATCCCCGAAACCACGCCCGCGATGAACGTGAACCGGCTGTGCGGATCAGGGGCGCAGGCGGTGGTCTCGGCGATGCAGACGCTGATGCTGGGCGATGCCGACATGGCGCTGGCCGGCGGGGCCGAGTGCATGAGCCGCGCGCCCTATACCCTTCCCGCCGCCCGCTTTGGGCAAAAGATGGGCGACACCCGCGCCGTGGATATGATGACCGGCGCGCTGACCTGCCCCTTTGGCACTGGCCATATGGGGGTGACGGCGGAAAATGTCGCGGCACTGTACGGGATCAGCCGCACCGATCAGGATGCCTTTGCTCTGGAAAGCCAAACCCGCGCCGCCCGCGCCATCGCCGAAGGGTGGTTCAAGGACCAGATCACGGCGGTCGAGGTTGGCGGCAAACGAGGGGCGGTGGCTTTCGACACTGACGAACACCCAAAGGCCACGAACCTTGAAGCACTGGCCGCGCTGAAGCCCGTGTTCCAGAAGGATGGCACGGTCACGGCGGGCAATGCCTCGGGCATCAATGATGGGGCGGCGGCTTTGGTCCTGACCAAGGGAGACCACGGCGGCAAAGCCCGTGCCCGGATCATGGGCTATGCCCATGCGGGCGTTGATCCCAAACTCATGGGGATCGGCCCGATCCCGGCAGTGCAGGCGCTGTGCGCCAAGCTTGGACTGAAACCGCAGGATTTTGATCTGGTCGAGTCGAACGAGGCTTTCGCCGCCCAGGCCATCGCGGTGAACCGGGCGCTGGACCTTGATCCCGCGCGGGTGAACCCGAATGGCGGCGCGATTGCGCTTGGCCATCCGGTCGGCGCGACCGGGGCGATCCTGATCGTCAAGGCGTTGCACGAACTGGAACGCAGCGACACCCGCCGCGCGCTGATCACCATGTGCATCGGCGGCGGGCAGGGCATCGCCTTGGCGATTGAACGTGGCTGATCCGCTCATCGCTCCCTGACGGGCGCTTTTCGCTTGGCCATCCGCGCCCGCGCAGCGAGAAGCACCCGCAAGGGAGCGCCGAGCGACCCCTACCGCAACAACACCTGCACCCGGTCTGACCGGCCTTCGGCATCGATCACGCTTAACGTCACAAAGCCGGTTCCGGGCAGGGTCAGCATCGCCTCGCGTTCGCTGGACGCCACAACCACCGGCACGCCATCGGCCAGCCAGGTGAAGGGTGCAGTCCCGCCGCTGACCTTGACCTTCAACCCCGCCGCGACAAGCTCGACCTCGGCCCCGTCCGGCGGGAAGGCGACAGCCGGGGCGTCGGCATCCGCAAACGCGGCCGAGCGGGAGCGGAACCGCTGCAACGGTAGCGGCAGTTCGGCATTCGACACCAGCAGCGTCGCCGCCGGGGCAGGGGGTTTTGGTGCCAAGGTGGGCTTCAGCCGGTTGAACGCCTGAAACAGGATCGGTGCCGCAACATCGGCCCCAAACGCCCCCGGAACCGGCGTTCCGTCCGCGCGCCCCATCCAAACGCCAATCACGTGCTCCCCGTCGAACCCAATCGCCCAGGCGTCACGGTGGCCGTAAGAGGTGCCGGTCTTGTAGGCCAGCCTGTTCGACGGCGCGCCGGGGGGCGGAGCAAGGCCCGCCAGAATATCCCCCACCTCCCAGGCTGCGACTTCTGAAATCAGCCGCTGGCCTTCTTCACCCTCGCCACCCAGCCGCCAGGTCAGCGGGCGCACCACGCCACCCCGTGCGATGGCGGCATAAAGCTGGACCATGTCGGTCAGCGTCACCCCGACCCCACCCAGTGCAATCGCCAGCCCCGGCTGGTTGCCGGGAAAAACCGGCGTCATCCCTGACTTTTCCATCGCGGACACCAGTTTTGCCGGACCCAGCGCCTCGGTCAGCTGCACGACGGGGATGTTCAGCGAAAGCTGCAACGCCTCACGCAACCGGATCGTGCCGCGATAGAGGTGGTCGAAGTTCTGCGGCGCATAGGTGCCGAAACTCATCGGTTTGTCGTCGATCATGGTTTCGGGATGGGCCAGCCCCTCATCGAAGGCCAGCGCATAAACCAGTGGCTTCAGTGTCGATCCCGGCGACCGCAGGGCCTGCGTCATGTCGACAAAGCCTTGCCGCTGGTCGGCCTGATAACCCGCCGATCCGACACTGGCGATGATTTCGCCCGAGGCATGGTCGGCCACCAGGATCGCCACCTGCAACTGTTCGCCCTTGCCCTCGACCGCATCTTGCGCCAACTCTTCCAGCGCCTTTTGCAGGTCGCCGTCGATGGTCAGCCGATGGGACAGCGCGGTCGGGTCTTCGGATTTTGCGCGGTCGGCCAGATGCGGGGCAAGCGCGGGAAAGGGCTTGCGCAGCCCCGGCACCGCTTCGCGCTTGGCCGCTTCGGCCTCATCCGCGTCGATCACGCCTTCGGCCACGGCCCGGGCCAGCACCCGGTCGCGCGCCGCTTCGGCCCGGTCGGCAGCCCGGTCGGGGCGGCGGCTTTCGGGGCTTTGCGGAATGGCAACCAGCAGCGCAGCCTCAGCCGGTGTCAGGCGATAGGGTTCCTTGCCGAAGTAGGAAATCGAGGCGGCGCGGACGCCTTCAAGGTTGCCGCCAAAGGGCGCAAGATGCAGGTAAAGCTGCAGGATCTGGTCTTTGGACAACCGCCGCTCCAGCGCCAGCGCGACGCGCATCTGCCGCAGCTTGCCGCCGATTTCGCCGGTCGTGCCTTCCTCCAGCAGTCGCGCGACCTGCATTGTCAGGGTTGACCCGCCCGACACGACATGCCCGTTCCAGATCGCCTGCAAGACCGCCCGCAACATCGACCGGGGGTCTACGCCGGAATGGTCGCGAAAGCGCTTGTCCTCATAGGCCAGAAGCATCTGAAGATAAAGCGGATCAACCTTGTCGGGCGGCAAGGCCAGCCGCCAGCGCCCATCGTCGACGGTATAGGCGCGCAGAAGCTCGCCGTCGCGGTCCAGCACCTCGACCGACATTTCCAACCCAAGCGGCGGCAGGATCGTGGCATCGATCCAGTTGTCGAACCGGTCGCGGCCATAGCCGCCAAGCCACAGAACCATGGCCAATAGAATGGTCCAGCGCGCGCGGATCATTGCGGGCCGCTCCTCGTTCCCTTCGGGCACTCGTCGCTGGTCACCCCGAGGAGCGACCTAAGGGAACGAGGAGGGTCTGGTTGGGAAATCCCCGCCGGGCACCCCCTTCCCATGGGAAGGAGGTGTGGCGAAGGTCTAGCCGGGGTCACCGCACTCACTCGGTGATCGTCAGCGTTCCGGTCTCGCTTCTGGCCCGGAAGTCGGGGCGGTACATGTCCTCGACCGAGGCGGCAGGGTGGTGGAACGTGCCGGGGCTGACCGCGCGGACCACATAGGCCAGCTTGAAGCTTGCGTCCGACGACCAGTCGACCGCCGTCAGGAACCGGTCCTGCCGGAACTCGGAATGCTGGACGTAATCCAGCGTATCCAGCCACGACAGTTCCGAGGTCGAGCCTGCCGACATCAGGTTCGGGTTGTCGATCTCGAATCCCGCAGGCAGCGGGTCGCTGACCATCAGCCGCCCTTCGCCATAGGCAAACGGAGTGACTTCCAGAACCACGACCAGCCGCGTGCCTTGTGCCACCTTGTCCAGCGTCACTTCCTCGCCCGACATGGTGAAATAGCTGCGCTTGATCGCATAGCCATTGCCGCCCGCCGGTTCAGGTTCTGCCGGCACGCCATAGGTGGTGATCGTGACCGTGGTATCCGCCCCTTCGTTCTTGATCGAAACCGGGGTTACGGCACCGGCATCCAGCACGCGGACCAGCGGGCCTTCGGCGGGCTTGCCGTCGATCAGCACCCCGCTGTCGCCTGCCCCCTGGATCAGTGCATTGGCCGCCAGCAGCGCCCAGGTCGCCTCTTGCGTCGACAGGATCCCGCCTTGCTTGGCAATCCGGTCAGTCAGCGCCTCACGATCCACCGCCGTAGATCCGGCCTCGACGGCCAGCGCCAGCACGGCTGCCGCATCGCGGTAAGTCGTGCCATAGTCGACCCGCCAGATCTGGGCGGCGTCGGGACCGGCCAGTGCCTCAAGCTTGGCGGCGGCTTTGCGGAACATCGCATCCGCGCGGGCCTGATCACCATAGCTGGCCAAAGCCGCACCCAGTTGTGCCTGCGCGATGGGGGTCGAGAAATCATCGCCCTTCACATCGGCATAGTAGCGCAGGTCGCCCACAGCCGCCGCCCCTTCACGGGCCAGCACCATCAAGGCATAGGCCAGCGCCTCGCCCCCGCCATTCACGTCTGACGTGAAGTCGGGCGCATAGTTCACCTGATTGCGCAGGTTCGCCAGCGCGTTGCGCAGCGCCAGTTCCGGCACCTGATAGCCCTGCGCCTTGGCCCGGCTCAGGAAATCGGTGACATAGGCATCCAGCCAGAAATCGCCCTCCGCCGGACCCCAAAGCCCGAAGGCCCCGGACGAGGATTGATTGGCCAGAATCTCGACCACAGCCTCGTCGATCCGCTTTTGCAGATCCTCGGCCCCTTTCAGGTCCATGACCTTGGCGACCTCGTCGAAATAGATCAACGGCAGGGCGCGGCTGGTCATCTGTTCGGTGCAGCCATAGGGATAGCGGTCAAGGGCGGCCAGCAGACCCGGCGCGTTCAACCGGGCCAGCGGCCCGACGGCCATCGTTGCCTTGCCTGAACCGGGCACCAGATCGGCGAAGACATTGCCGTCAAAGGTGAAGGTTTCGCCCGATTTCAGCTCCAGCCGCGAGATGCGCACGACTTCCGGGTCATTGACCTGCACCGGGATTTGCAGGGTCTTTTTCAGAACCTTGCCATCCGGCGTCGTCAGACTTATGTCGATGGACTTCAGGCCCACGGCATCGGCAGTGATCGGCACCTCGAATTCGGCCTTGCCATTGTCGGCCAGATCAAAGCTGGCGGGCACCGCGCCAAGTGTCAGGCCATCGGCTTTGACCTCCAGCGCCATCTTGCCCGACGGGCCGGTCGCATGCACGATCTCCAGCAGCAGACGCGAACTGTCGCCCGGCGACAGGAAACGCGGCACCGAAGCGGTGACCACCACCGGATCGCGCACCAGCACATCCGCATTGGCCTGACCGACCCCGGTCTTCGACCAGGCGACGGCCATGACCTTTACCGTGCCGTTGAAGCTGGGCAGATCAAAGCTGGTGCGGGCATAACCATCCGCCCCCACCGTCACCGGGCCGCTGAAATAGGCGACCAGTTCTTCCGTCGGGGGTGGGGCGTTCAACCGCGCCTGCGCGCCTGCGTCCCCGCCCGAGCGGACTTCGCCCTTGGCCCCGTTCAGCCCGTCGATCAGCCGACCATAGATGTCGCGGATGCCGACGCCCAGACGCCGCTGGCCAAAGTAATAGCCCTGCGGATCGGGGGCCTCGAAACCGGTCAGGTTCAGAATGCCCACATCCACCGCGGCGATCGTGACATAGGCGGTTTCGCCTGCGGCAACACCGTCAACCTTGACTGCCACATCCAAAGGCCCGCGCGGGGCAACCTCGGCGGCGACGTCTACCGTGGCGGTCAGCGCCTTGACACCGGGGTCGATGCTGGCATGGGTCAGGCCCAGTGCCCGCGCCGGGTTGCGACCGGCGGCCACATCCATCGGACGCAGGACCGAGGCGGTCACATAGACCCCCGCGCCCCATTCATCCGTGACCGGCAGTTCGATCAGGTTTTCGCCCTCCGTCACCTCAACGGCCTTCATCGACACCAGCCGGTTCGACAATACCGTGATCAGCGCCGTTCCCGCCGCGCGGGGCACGATCCGCAGCGTCGCGGTGTCACCGGGTTTGTAGGCATCCTTGTCCAGGGACAGTTCCAGCGTGTCGGGCGTGGCCGAGGTATCGGCGGGCGCATACCAACCGGCATAGAACTCGGTCGTCGTCACGGCCTTGCCGCCGCCGGTTTCCTGCAAGATCAGCTCATAATTGCCCCAGTCAAGTTTGGCGGCAATTTCTACCGGATCAGCCCCAAGCTTGGCATCGCCCTGGGCGACCGGGGTCCGTGAGACAATCGGCTCCCAGTTCCAGTTGCCGTAAGACTGATACCATTGATAGTCGTACTCGACCCGAACCACCTGCCAGCTGACGTCCATCGCGCTTTGCTTCAGGTCCGAATCCAGAGCAATCAGCTGGAACCGGGCTTCGCTGCCTTCGGCAACCACCCAGTCGAACATCGGCTTCACCCCGATCATCTTTGCCGCCGGGGTCAGGGTCTTGGTGATCGACCGCTCCACCGGCCGGCCCGAGCCTTCCGAGACGCGCACTGTCACCTTGGCCTCAAGCGGGCGGTACGAATCCTCGATCTCTGGCAGATAGACCGGAACCACCGCCTTGCCCGCCTCGTCGGTTTCGGCGGCTTCCAGCGCGTTCATCTGCGCGCTGAAGGGCTGGTCATAGCGGCCAAAGACATAGCCGGGAAAGTCTTCCAGACCCTGCGCCGCGCCAAGCAGCACTTCGCCTTCGATGGCCAGCCCTGCACCCGGTGCGCCGAACAGATACTTGGCCTCCAGCGTCAGTTCAGGCGCTTCTTCCGCGCCCAGCGACAACGGCCCATCGCCCATGCTCAGGTCAAAGTCGATGCGTTCGGGCAGGAAGTCCTCGACCAGAAAAGTCTTGTCGGCCAAAGCCGGGGCTTCCAGATCGGCGTAAAGTTCAAGCCGCCAGACCCCGCGCGGGGCTGACCCGGCGATGGGCAGGCCAAACACATGACCGCCTGCGCCCTGATCCTCGACGAGTTGGCGGGAATATTCCACTCCATCGGGCCGCATCAGAATCGCTGTCAGCGGCAGGCCTTCGACCGATGTCTGTTCGGCGTCCCGCGACAGGGCGGTCACATAGACCGTTTCGCCCGCGCGATAGGCACCCCGGTCGGTGGTCAGGAACACGTCAACCGGCGGTGCGGCTTCGCGCCCCTCGACTCCACGATCCGAAAGGTCGAATTCCGGGTCGGTCAGCGACAGGAAGGAAATGTCCTGATCGCCCTCCTTCACCACAACCATCGCCGGGGCGGACCCGGCCAGACCACGGGTCAGACCCGCATCAAACCGGGCATAGCCCTGTTCGTCGGTCGTGGCGGTGCCCAGAATGGCGTTCGACACGTTCAGAAGTTCGACCGTGACGCCAACCTTGGCCTCGGCCGTGCCAAGCGAGCGGACAAAGACATGCAGCCCGTCGGTGCCCGACATCGTGGTGATCCCAAGATCCGAGATCACGAACCACTGCCAGGCCGGCGCAATCGTATAGGGATCGACCCCCGGCACGGCGGCCTTGACGGCATAGATGCCCGCCGGAAGACCGTTCAGCGCCTCGTCCATCGGCAGGCGGCTGGTGACGTCCTTGTTCACCTCTTGCGCGACCGTGGCCGTGCCGTTCCACAGCTCCTCGCCCACGCCCTCGGTGAAATAATACTCGGAATAGGTCGGGATCGGCGCGCCGAAGTAATAGTCCTGGATCGACCGCAACAGGTTGCGGTCCGTGACACGGTAAAGCGTCAGGTCAAGCTTTTCGGTGTTCACCGTCTCGACCGGCAGGGCAGCATCGGTCGACTTCGGCAACACGTAGCCGCGCCCCGGAAAGCTGACCATGGGCGAACGGTCGCGGATGTATTGCGAGACTTCGACCGATTTCGCCATGGCCTGGCCATCGGCAGCCGGAAGCCCCTCGCGAAAGGTCACGGTATAGCGCTTGCCATGTTCCAGCCCGCCCACGCAAAGCTGCCGATAGCCGCCATTTTCCACCACCATTCCGGGTTCGGTCAGTTCGACATAGGTCGAATAGTCCACGCCCGTCGCAGCCAGATCTTCCGAGAAGGTCGCGCAGATGCGTGGGCGGGCAAGGTCGGACTGCACCAAGGTCTCGGTGATGCGGAACCCGTAAAGCGCGATGGCCTCTTCCAGTGCCGCCGCCGTATCGGTCCGTTCCTGCAAGGACTGCGCAAGCCGCAGCGCCTGCACCTTGTCGCGGCCCCGGCCATTGGCTTCCAGCGCGTCGCCCATCCCCACAAGGATCGTGTGGCGCAGCGCCGGGTCTTCGGCCCGCAGATAGGCGTTGATCGAAGACATCAGCGCCTGATTGTAGAAATACCACTGATTGTCCGGACTTGCCCGCCCGGCCTCAAGCTGGCGGCGGGCGAAGTCACCCCAGGTTCCGGCATCGTCCGTCAGGTTCAGCGCCGCCCCGGTGTAAGCCGCCGCATCAGCCCAGGCCCGCGAATTTTCGGCATCAAGGGCTGCTTGCAGGTGATCTTCCGCCGTCCACGGCCCGGTCGTGTGCTGCCGACCCAGGCCCGTCGCCTGGTCGAATGCCGAGGAAATATCCCAATCCATCAGGAAGCTCAGCTCGGCCCGACGCTCTGCCGCAGCCTTCAGGACAGCTTCGTCTGCCTCGATCACATAGGCCGAATTGGCCCCGGCGAAATACTCTCCCGCGCCCGGATCGTTCTTGACGAAACAGGACCCGTTCTTGGTGTTGTAGACATAGGCGGTGCAGCGGGCGTTGGTGGCGCAGGCGCGTTCGCAAGCCTCGACCGTGGTGTCGAAGATCGAACTGACATCGCCCCCCGGCAGGTCCTGATCCAGCGTAACGACGAATCTCCGCTCGGGAATCAGATCCTGAGCGAAGGCAAGGCCGGAACACGCAAAAAATACCGCTCCGACAACGGCTTGCAAAAACCAACGCATCAAATACGCCTCCCTGATCGATTGCCTTGACTGTCGCATGCCAAGCCACCGCATGGCAAGCTTGGCGGGACTGGTCCATCTTAAGGATTGGTTCATCCCGATCAGCGAAGCTAGTCGCGAAAACCCGACCTTGGGGCCCCTTGCGCGCCCATCAGGCGGCGATGGAATCGTGGTTGGAAGCGAATGGATATTTCGGACCGTCTGCTTCGGGAACGGCGCGCAAGGCTTGCGGCAGAACGCCTTCTGGAACAGAAAAGCCGCGAACTTTTCGCCGCCAACGAAAAGCTGGCGATCCACGCGCGTTCGCTTTCCGACCAGATCGTCGAACAGCGCCATGTCGTGCGCACCGCCCTGTCCGAGGCCGAGCTTCTGAAAGACCAGAACCTGCGCTTTGTCGAAGACCTTGACCGCGCCCATACCGCTGCGGTCATGGCCGAACGCAGGCTTTGGGACGCGATCAACACGGTCAAGGACGGGTTCGCCGTCTTTGACACCGCGATGAAACTTGGCACTGCCAACCAGGCCTGGCTGACATGGTTTGACGGCCATCCCGTCGCCCCCGGCATCCCCTATGACGACATGCTCGCCATCCTTGCCGACCATGTGCTTGATCTGCTGGGCGAAAGCCCCGCCGATTTTGTCACCCGCATGCGTGCCCGCATCGAAACCGACCCGATTGAACCGGTCACACTCAAGCTGCGCAATGGCACCTGGATCAAGCTGCAGGATCGTCGCGCCAATGACGGGGACCTCGTGTCTCTGGCCATCGACATCACCGAACAGATGCGCATCTGGGCGGCTATCGAAGTGTTGCCCGATGGATTTGTTCTTTTCGACAGGGAGGAAAAGCTTTTGGCCTGCAACCAGCGGTATCGTGAGATGTTCCCCGACAGCGCCCCCGCCATGATCCCCGGCGTCAGCTTCGAAGACCTGCTTCGCCACGGTTTGGCCAACAGCCATGTCCCCGACGCCATCGGCAGGGAAGAAGACTGGCTCGCCGAACGGCTGGCCGATTTTCGGTCTGCCAACACCGTCGCTGAAAATGTGCTGGCCGGGGGCCGGGTGGTGCTGGAATCCGACCATGTCACCCCTGATGGCGGCCGGGTCGGGTTGCGCACCGACATCACCACGCTGCGCGACCAGCAGACTGCTCTTGACGCCGCGCGCAAGGCGGCCGAGGCGGCGAACCGCGCCAAATCCGCCTTCCTTGCCAACATGAGCCATGAAATCCGCACGCCGATGAACGGCGTCGTCGGCATGGCTGAACTTCTGTGCGACACCGCGCTGACCGACGAACAGCGCCTTTTTGCCGAAACCATCCGCTCGTCGGGTGAGGCGCTTTTGGTCATCATCAACGACATCCTCGACTATTCGAAGATCGAGGCGGAACGTCTGACCCTGCGCCCCGAACCCTTTGATTTCGAACGCACGATTCATGAGGTGACGATGCTTCTGCAACCCCGCGCGCGGGAAAAGGGCATCGACCTGATGATCGACTTCGACATGTTCCTGCCGACCCGCTTTGTCGGCGATCCGGGCCGCTTGCGGCAGATTTTGACCAACCTGATCGGCAATGCGGTCAAGTTCACCGAAAAAGGCCATGTGATGACCCGCGTCGTCGGGGTGGAAAATGACGGCCAAAGCCAGACTTTGCATGTCACAGTCGAAGACACCGGCATCGGCATCGCGCCCGAACACCTTGACCACGTCTTTGGCGAATTCAATCAGGTCGAGGATGACCGGAACCGCAAGTTTGAAGGCACCGGCCTTGGCCTTGCCATCACCCGCCGCCTGATCGAACTGATGGGCGGCGAAGTCTGGGTCGACAGCGAGTTTGGCAAAGGCTCCAGCTTCGGCTTCCGCATCGTCCTTCCCGTTGCCGAAGATGCGGGGCGAATTCCGGTTCCGGTCTCTGTGCGCCGCGTGCTGGCTGTCGATGACCAGTTCATCAATCGCACCATCCTTGAACGTCAACTTGCCCCCTGCGGGATCGAAGTCACCCTCTGCCGCACCGGGGCCGAGGCGTTGGAACACCTTGCCGCCGATCCGCCCTATGATGTTGTCCTGACCGATCACGCCATGCCGGAAATGGACGGTGTGGCGCTTCTGGCCGCGATCCGTGCCGCTGGGACTACCCTGCCGGTGATGCTTCTATCTTCCAGCCCGGTCGGACTTGGCGATGCCGCCCGCGACTTTGCCGCGATCCTGCAAAAACCGATCCTGCGCTCGGACCTTTACCGGCACTTGCAGGCGCTGACCGCACCGCCCGCCGCCGAAGTTGTGGACCTGCCGCCGATCCCGGCCTCTGACCTGCGGCAGATGCGGGTTCTGGCGGCGGAAGACAACCGCACCAACCAGCTCGTGTTCCAGAAAATGGTGCGTGAAATGGATATCGACCTTGTCTTCGCCGACAATGGCCGCATCGCGGTTGACCTCTTCCAAAGCTTCCACCCCGACATGATCTTCATGGATATCTCGATGCCCGAGATGGATGGAAAAGAGGCCGCCCGCACGATCCGCGCCCTGGGTTCGAACGTGCCGATTGTCGCGCTGACCGCGCACGCGATGGATGGTGACGCCGAAGGCATCCTTGCCGCCGGGATCGACCGCTATCTGACCAAACCCCTGCGCAAGACAGCCATCGAAGGCGCGCTTGCCGAATTCTGCCCGCGTGGGGCGCGACCGCCCTTGATGGTCTCGGAAGATGCGGCCTGAACATGGGTCTGGTCGCGCTGTCATGTGTTAACCATTGGTGAACGCGGTCCGGCAACCCATTGAAAAGATGTGGGTCGAGAAACTGCCCGCGCTGGACAGTTTCTACCCCTCTCGCAGCAGGTCAAGAAACGCCGCCCCGAACCGCTCCAGTTTCTGCTCGCCCATCCCGCCGATCGTCTCCATCTCGGCCAGACTTCCCGGCCGCCGCTCGACAATCTGGCGCAGCGTGGACTGGGTGCAGACCAGATATTTCCCGGTCCCATCCTCACCCCGCGCCAGCTGAAGCTGGACCTCGGCCAGCCGGTCGAAAAGCCCGGCCTCCGGTCGCCCGATCAGCCGTTTCCGGCTGGGGTGCATCTGGTCCCCCGCGCCGTTGATCGCCTCAAGGAACACCTGGCCATAGCTTTCCAGCTTCCGCGCGCCGACCCCGCTGATCCCCGCCATCTGGTCCAGCGTCGCCGGTTTCTTCTCGGCCATCTCGATCAGCGTCTTGTCGGGAAAGACCACATAGGCCGGGACATTCTGCGTCTCGGCCAGCGCCCGCCGCTTGGCCTTCAACAGCGCCAGCAGCCCCAGATCCTCATCCGCGACCTGCGCCCGGACCATGGGCCGATCCTCGTCCGCCGCCACCACCGTATCGCGGCGCAGCACCACCTGAGCCTCGCCCCGCAGCACGGGACGTGCGGCCTCGGTCATCCTCAGCGCGCCGTGCCGGTCGGTGTCGGGCCGCACCAGGTCGCGCCCCATCATCTGCCGGAAGACCGCGCCCCAGGCGGGTTTCGAAAGCTCGCGCCCGACGGCAAAGGTCGGTAGCTGATCGTGGCCCTTTTCCTGCACCTTGGGCGTCGCCGACCCGGTCAGGATGTCGATCAGATGCCCCGCACCGAACCACTCTCCCGTCCGCAGGATTGCCGACAGCGCTTTGCGGACGGCGTCGGTCGCATCGAAAAGCTGCGCCGGACGGTCGCAAAGGTCGCAATTTCCGCAAGGTTCGGAGGTTTCGCCGAAATAGCCCAACAGGACCTGTCGGCGGCATCCCAAAGCCTCGGCCAGACCCAAAAGCGCGTTCAGCCGGACGTGGTCGGCGGCCTTGCGGTCACCGGGGGCGGCGCCTTCGTCGATCTGGCTGCGGCGCAGGCGGATATCCTCGGCGCCGTACAGGGTCAGCGTCTCGGCGGGCAGGCCATCACGACCGGCGCGGCCGATTTCCTGGTAATAGCTTTCGATCGACTTCGGCAGGTCGGCATGAGCGACCCAACGGATATCGGGCTTGTCGATCCCCATGCCAAAGGCGACCGTCGCCACCACGATCAACCCGTCCTCACGCTGGAACCGGGCTTCGACCCGCCGCCGATCATCGGCCTCAAGCCCCGCGTGATAGGCCACCGCTTCGTGCCCGGCCTCGCGCAGGGCCTGGGCCAGGGTTTCGGTCTTTGAGCGCGTCGCGGCATAGACGATCCCCGACTGCCCTTTCCGGGCCTTGGCAAAGCGCAGAAGCTGGTCGCGCGGCTTGTCCTTGACGGCGAAGGCAAGGTGGATGTTCGGCCGATCAAACCCGCGCAGGAAGGTGGCGGGTGCTGCCCCGTCAAACAGACGGGTGACGATTTCGGCCCGGGTTTCCTCGTCCGCGGTGGCGGTAAAGGCGGCAAGCGGCACGTTCAGCGTGCGGCGCAGTTCCCCGATGCGCAGATAATCGGGGCGGAAGTCATGGCCCCACTGGCTGACGCAATGCGCCTCGTCCACCGCGATCAGGCTGCAACGCGCCCGGCGCAGCAGCGTCAGTGCCCCGCCCGAGGCCAGCCGTTCCGGCGCGATGTACAGAAGCTTCAGCTTACCCTCATCAATGGCGGCAAAGACCTCTTCCGTCTCTTCCTCGGTATTGCCCGAGGTCAGCGCCCCCGCCTCGACCCCAGCGGCCTTCAGCGCGCGGACCTGGTCACGCATCAGGGCAATCAGCGGCGAGATGACGACCGTCACCCCGTCACGGCAGAGGGCCGGAAGCTGAAAGCAAAGCGACTTGCCCCCGCCAGTCGGCATGATGGCCAGCGTGTTCTTCCCGTCCAGCACGGCCTGAACGATCTCGGCCTGACCGGGCCGGAAATCGGGGAACCCGAAAACGGAATGCAAAAGCGTCGCGGCGCGGTCCATGTGACGGCCCTTGGTCAGAGCTGCGTCGCCACCAGACGTTCAAGGAAGAAGATCGCGATCAGCAAAAGCACCGGCGAAAAGTCGATTCCCGATACGGTTGGCACGAACCGCCGGATCTGGCGATAGACCGGTTGCAACAGCCGGTTCAGCGCATCCCAGGCCTGTGCGACCAGCGGCTGGCGGATGTTCAGGACCTGAAAGGATATCAGCCAGGACATCAGAAAATGGATCAGGATCGTCCAGCGCACGATGGACAGAACCAAAAGCAGCGTGTCGCGCAGGGCTATCATTGGGGGCTTGGTCCTTCATGTCCGCAATCTGTTGTCGCCGTGATTACCCCGAGCCCGGCTTGCGGGCAATGGCCCGAGTTTCGTGCCCGGTGTCAAGCTTGACGGAAAGCTTGCGGTGGGGCAGGGCTGCGCCAAAGACCGGAGACGCCGATGTACCCCTTTCTGCGCCATATGAAGGAAGTGCTGGCTGCCCGCCGTGCGTCGAAGCTGGGGCTTTTTGACCTCCATGTCAGCCAGCACGTCTGCTGGCCCTGGGACCTTGATCCTTGGGCAGAGCTGAACAACGGCCGCACGCTGACGCTGTTCGACTTTGGCCGCACCGCTCTTGGCCTGCGGACCGATCTGGACCGGCTTTTGCTGGCCAAGGGCTGGGGAATGGCGGTCGCCGGGTCTTCGGTGCGCTATCGCAAGCGGGTGACGGCCTTTACCCGCCTGACAATGCACAGCCGCTGCATCGGCTGGGATGACCGGTTCATCTACAATGAACAGTCGATGTGGCGGCGGGATGACTGCACCTCGCATGTGCTGATCCGGTCGGCGATCACGTCGAATGCCGGAATTGTGCCGCCGGTGGAACTGGCGCGGGCGGCGGGGGTTTCGCTGGAAAGCCCGGCCTTGCCCGACTGGGTTCAGGCCTGGATCAAGGCCGATGCCATCCGACCCTGGCCGCCGAAGCGCTAAGCTTGGCTTGCGCCGGTCGGGCTTTCCGGCTTCACTTGGGCAAAACAAGGGGACGGGCATGGTCAGCGCGCGGAAACGGATCTGGGGCTGGTACTTCTTTGACTGGGCCAGCCAGCCCTATAACACGCTGCTGCTGACCTTCATCTTCGGCCCCTATTTTGCCGAAGTGGCGCGCGGCTATTACATGGGGCTTGGCCTTGAGGCCGAGGCCGCCAAGGCGGCAGCGCAGTCGCTGTGGGGCTTCTGGTATGCGATCTTCTCGCTGATCATTGCGGGATTGGCACCGGTGCTGGGGGCCATCGCGCAAGGCACCGGGCGGCGTCTGGTCTGGGTCTATGTCTTTTCCGTCTTCTATGTCCTTGCCGCCTGGAGCCTGTGGCATCTGGCACCGGGGGCCGAGATCGACATGCTGCGCAATGCGGCGATCTGGTTCGGGATCGGCCTGATCGGCATGGAATTCGCCACGATCTTCACCAACGCGCTGATGCCGACTCTGGCCGAGGGCGATGACATTGGCAAAATCTCGGGGTCAGGCTTTGCCTTCGGCTATCTGGGCGGGCTGGTGGCGCTGTTCGTCATGCTGTCGCTGTTCGCCGACAATGCCGACACCGGCAAGACGTTGATCGGCATCGATCCCCTGTTCGGCTTTGACACCGAAGCGCGTGAGGGCACGCGGTTTGTCGGGCCATTCTCGGCGATCTGGTTCGTGATTTTCATGATCCCCTTCGCGCTTTGGGTGCGCGAACCACATGGCGGGGCAGGTGCGTTGCGCATCCGCCCGGCACTGGCCAGCCTGCGCGACACGATCCGCAGCTTGCGTTATCGCGGCAGCTTGCGCAGCTTCCTGATCTCGGCCCTGTCCTACAGTGACGCGCTGACCGGGATCTATGCCTTTGGCGGGGTCTATGCGTCTAACGTGCTGGGCTGGTCGATCACGCAGATCGGGGTTTTCGGCATTCTGGGCGGGGTCACCGCGATGCTGGCAAGCTGGATCGGCGGGCGGCTGGACGCGCGGTTCGGGCCAAAGCCGGTGATCGTCGGGTGCCTGATCGTGCTGCTTCTGGTCTGCGCCGTGATCGTGGGGATGGACCGCGAGCAGGTCTGGGGCTTTGCGCTGGACCCGGCCTCGACCACGCCCGACATCATCTTCTACATCTGTGGCGGGTTGATCGGGGCTGCGGGCGGGCCGTTGCAGGCGGCAAGCCGGACGATGGTCCTGCGCCACACCACCCCCGACCGCGCGACCGAGGCCTTCGGGCTTTTCGCCCTGTCCGGCAAGGTCACCAGCTTCATCGCGCCGACGCTGATCACGATTGCCACCACGATCAGCGGATCGGCGCGACTGGGGATTTCGCCGATCATTCTGTTGTTTCTCATCGGGTTGATCCTGCTAATCTGGGTCAAACCCAAAGGCGAGATGGTGTCCTGATGTTTGTTCGCAGCCTTGTCCTGACGCTTTGTCTTGCGGTTCCTGCGGGGGCCGAGGATCTTGCCAACCAGCTTTTCGGGGCCAAGGCCTTGCCGTCTTTGCAGGATCCGATGCCGATCGGGTCTTATGCCAAGGGCTGCGGCGCCGGGATGATGGAACTGCCGGAAAGCGGTGACACATGGCAAGCGATGCGCCTGTCGCGCAACCGCCATTACGGCCAGCCTGACCTTGTGCAGTTCCTGATGGACTTGTCCGCCACCGCCCGTGACATCGGCTTTGGCAAAGGCCTTTACATCGGCGACATGAGCCAGCCGCGCGGCGGACCGATGACCTCGGGTCACGCCAGCCACCAGATCGGGCTTGATGCCGACATCTGGTTCCTGCCACCGGCAAGCCTGTCGCTGACGGAATCGGAACGAGAGGACATCAGCTCGATCCCGGTCCGGTCGGCGGACCAGAAGTCGGTGACCGATAACTGGACCTCGGTCCACCGCGAGCTTTTGAAACAGGCCGCCCTTGACCCGCGTGTCGACCGGATTTTCGTGGCCGCCGCCGTCAAGATCGAGATATGCAAGACCGCGAAGAAGAAAGACAAGAAATGGCTGCAGAAAATCCGTCCGGTCGCGGGACATGACACCCATTTCCACGTCCGCCTGAAATGCCCCAAGGGCGCACGGCTGTGCGAGACCCAGACCCCCACGGTGGCCGATCTTTCGAATGGCGGAGACGGCTGCGACGACACCTTGATGTGGTGGGTGACCGACTTCCTTGATCCTCCGAAAGAGACCGGCGACAAGAAGAAGCCGAAGGACGAGGATCAGCCCAAGAAAAAGGGCGCGCGCGAATTCACCATGGCTGACCTGCCGGACCAGTGTCAGGCCGTTCTGGACGCGGAATAAGTTGACAGGCGGGCAGGGCCGGTATAGCCCGCGCCCGTCCCGTTGACCGCAAGGCCTGCGGGGCCAAGTTTCCGCAACCTTGTCAAAACGGTCATACCCATGCGCTTCCTTCTTCCTGGCGTCATCGCCATGACGGTGATTGTCGTCACCTCGAACATCCTTGTCCAATACCCGCTTGGCGCCTTCCTGACCTGGGGCGCGCTGACCTATCCGTTCTCGTTCCTGGTGACCGAGATCGCGAACCGGCTGGACGGCCCCGCCGCCGCCCGCAAGATTGTGTTCGTGGGCTTTGGCACCGGGATTCTCTGTTCCTTCATCGGCACGCAGATCATGGGCGAGTTCGGCCCCCTGGTCAGCCTCCGTGTCGCCCTGGGTTCGGGCCTTGCGTTCCTGTGCGCCCAGCTTCTGGACATTGCGGTCTTCAACCGGTTCCGCAACGGGCTTTGGTGGAAGGCTCCGCTGATCTCGCCGGTGATATCGTCCACACTGGATACGGCGATCTTCTTCACCGTTGCCTTTTCCGCTGCACTGACCTTTCTTGAGCCCGGCAATGACGTCTCGTGGGCCACTGCCCCGACCCCGCTTCTGGGTATCGGGTCCGAAGCCCCGTTCTGGGTCTCGCTGGCGCTGGGTGACTGGATGGTCAAGCTTCTTCTGGCTGTCTTCGCGCTGATGCCATTCCGGCTGGCCGTTCGAAAACTTGCCGCACGGGTAGCGTAAATTGTTTTGACAAACACAAAATCTGTGTCACGCTCCCCCTTATCGGCAACCATTTTGAAAGGAGGTGATCCAGTGTCTAGAGTGATATTGGAGAGAGGTGTCGGGACAGTCGGGGGGCGTATTTTCTAAGGGCAGCCCCTGGAAGATAAACCACCGATTGGATTTGGATGCCCTAACTGGCCCATCTCCTTGGATCTCGGAAAGGGTTGCCAGCATCGGCAGCCCTTTCTCTTTTGCGAAACCCCGAATAGCTTGCCCACATGCTGCATGTCACCGAAACCATCGCGATTGCCGACTGGGAATTGTCGGAAAGCTTCATGCGCGCCTCGGGGCCGGGGGGGCAGAACGTCAACAAGGTCTCGACCGCTGTCGAACTGCGGTTCGAGGCGGACCGATCCCCGAATCTGACCCCGGCAGTCAAGGCGCGGCTGAAGCGGCTGGCCGGTCGGCGCTGGACCACCGAAGGGGCGCTGGTGATCCAGGTCGAAGACACCCGCAGCCAGGCGCAGAATCGCGAACTTGCCCGTGAACGGCTGGCCGAACTGATCCGGCAAGCCCTGATCGCCCCCAAACGGCGGATCGCGACCAAGCCGACATTGGGCAGCCAGCGCCGTCGTATCGCCGCCAAGACCCAGCGGGGCGAGGTCAAGGCGCTTCGCGGCAAGGTCGAGGGCGAGGAATGACCCCCGCCGAAGCAGCCGCAACACTTTGGGGCGGGCGGATCACCTGCACCCTGCGCGACCGGGAAAACCATGTCTATGAAATGGCGCTGCCGTCTGGCCGGGCGGCCTTGCGCTTGCACCGGGCGGGCTATCAGTCGGCGGATGCCATAGGCTCGGAACTTTGGTGGTGTGCCGAACTCGCCCGGTCGGGTCTGCCAATTCCAGCTGCGATTCCGGCGCAGGATGGCCGCTTGCTGGTTCCGCTGCAGGATGGCCGCCACGCATCGGCAATCAGCTGGATGGAGGGCGAGGCCCTTGGCGAGGCTGGTTTGCCCTTCGCGCGCCCGGTGGCCGATGTTGCCCAACTTTACCACAAGCTGGGCGAGCTGTTGCGCAGCCTGCATAGGGTGACCGATGGCCTGACCCTGCCGCAAGGCTTTGTCCGCCCAAGCTGGGACCGCGACGGTCTGGTCGGCGAAACGCCGTTCTGGGGCCGGTTCTGGGACCATCCCGCCGCCAGCCCCGACCAGCGCCGGATGCTTGTCCGCGCCCGCGATGCCTTGCGCGAACGTCTGATCGGCGGCGACACCGGGTTGATCCACGCCGACGTCCTGCGCGAGAACGTTCTTGTAAACGAACATTCGGTTTCTTTGATCGATTTCGACGATTCAGGCTTTGGCTTCCGGCTTTATGATCTTGGCACCGCGCTGGTGCAGGTGCTGGCCCTGCCCGAATTTCCGGCCCTGCGGGATGCCTTGATGGCGGGCTATGGCACGACCGATGTCGCGATGGTGGATGCCTTCACCATGGCCCGAACTCTGGCCTCGGTCGGCTGGACCATGCCCCGGTTGCTGCCGGATGACCCGATCCACCAAAGCCACCTTGCCCGCGCCGTCCGTTGTGCGGAAACGGTGCTGGGCCCCTGATCCGCGCCTGTAACGGATTGCCAAAACTTCTGTGACTGGATAGCGATGCCCGAAAGGACAGTCTGAACCGGGTGCTGCGCCCGCATATTCCAGGAGACATCATGTTCAAGATCATCAGAGCGATCATGCCGCGCTCGGACAATTTCTTTAACCTGTTCGAAGCGCAGGCGAAAAAGTCGCAAGAGGCGGCGCTGACCCTGCGCGCGATCCTCGAGGGTGGCGACAATATCGCCGACAAATGCGCGCGACTTTCGACGCAAGAGGAAGAGGCCGACCAGATCAGCTATGAGGTGATGCAGTCGATCCGCCGCAGCTTTATCACGCCCTTCGACCGGTCGGACATCAAGGCGCTGTCCAGCGCGCTGGATGATGCCATTGACCAGATGAACAAGACCGGCAAGGTGGTGATGCTGTACGATGTCACCAGCTTTCAGACCAACATGCGGGCCATGGGCGACCGGGTGATCCTTCTGTCGAACATCGTGGCCGAGGCGCTGCCCCTCATGCGCAACATCGGTGCGAACTCGTCGCGGCTGCACCAGATGGTCGGAGAGATCAGCCGGATCGAAGAACAGTCGGACCAGTTGAACGACACCGGCCTGAAAGAGCTGTTCAAGGCCACGCCAAAGTCTGACGCGCTTGCCTTTGTCGTCGGGGCGGAACTTTACGACCATCTGGAAAAGGTCTGCGACCGGTTCGAAGATGTGGCTCATGTGATGAGCGACATCGTCATCGAACACGTCTGAGGGCGCGGCGATGGACCCGACATCGGTCACTTTCCTTCTGGTCTTCCTGATCGCAGTCGCGCTGTTCTTTGACCTTCTGAACGGCATGCATGACGCGGCAAACGCGATTGCGACCGTGGTTTCGACCCGCGTCCTGTCGCCATTCTATGCCGTCCTTTGGGCCGCGTTCTTCAACTTTGCCGCCTATTTCATCGGCCATTACTTCGGTTTTGAAGCCAAGGTCGCCTCGACCATCGGCAAGGGATTGATCAACCCCGAGATGGTGACGAACGCCGTGATCTTCGGCGCACTGATGGGGGCGATCACCTGGAACGTGATCACCTGGCGGCTGGGAATCCCCTCGTCCTCGTCGCATGCGCTGGTGGGCGGGATCATCGGGGCCGGGGTCGCGAAGGCCGGGTTTTCGGCGATTGTCTGGGGTGGGCTTTCCAAGACGCTGGTTGCCATCGTCCTGTCGCCGGTGACCGGGTTTGTGCTGGGCATCCTGCTGGTCGTGCTGATCAGCTGGCTTTTCGTCCGCGCCAATCCGGCCCGCACGGAAGGTTTTTTCCGCAAGCTGCAGCTTTTCACCTCGGCGCTGTATTCCATCGGCCATGGCTCGAACGACGCGCAGAAGACCGCAGGGATCATTGCCGTGCTGCTTTATGCCAACGGCTACTACGCGGAATTCACGGTGCCAGCCTGGGTCGTGCTGTCCTGCTTTACCGTGATGGGCGTGGGCACCATGCTGGGCGGCTGGCGGATCGTGCATACGATGGGGTCAAAGATCACCCGCCTGACCCCGATGCAGGGGGCCTGCGCCGAAACAGCCGGGGCGATGACCCTGTTCGGCGCGACCTATCTTGGCATTCCAGTCTCGACCACTCACACGATCACCTCGGCGATTGTCGGGGTTGGGTCCGCGCGCCGGGTGCATGCCGTGCGTTGGGGCATTGCCGGTCAGATCGTCTGGGCCTGGATCATCACCATCCCGGCCTCGGCGGCGATGGCGGCGGCGTTCTATGTGATCGGCGCGCGGTTCATGTAACGGGTCAGACCACGACCGCCTGCGCCTCTTGCGCGCCAACACCGAAGACCCGCTTGTAGCGTTCGATTTCGTCCTTTGGTCCCATGGCCTTGGCCGGGTTGTCCGAAAGCTTGACCGTCGGGCGACCGTTCGCTGACAACGCCTTGCAGACCAGGCTGAACGGGGCAAGCGCATCGTCCGGCACCAAGCCCCGGAAGTCGTTGGTCAGCATTGTCCCCCAACCGAAGGACACTTTGACCCGGCCGTGGAACTGGGCGTGCAAAGCCTCGATTGAATCCACATCCAGCCCGTCGGAAAAGATCACCAGCTTTTCGCGCGGGTCCTCGCCGCGGTCCTGCCACCAGCGGATCGCGGTTTCCGCCCCCTTGGCCGGGTCGCCGCTGTCAATCCGGATACCCGTCCAGCCCGCCAGCCAATCCGGGGCATTCTTCAGGAAGCCTTCAGTGCCATAGGTGTCGGGCAGGATGATCCGCAGGTTGCCTTCGTGTTCGTCCTGCCAATCGGCCAGAACCTGATAGGGGGCTTGCTTCAGTTCTGCGTCGCTATCTGCCAAGGCACTGTAAACCATCGGCAATTCATGGGCATTGGTCCCAATCGCCTCGATATCCCGGCGCATGGCGATGCGGCAGTTCGAGGTGCCGATGAATTTCGACCCCAACCCTTCCTGCATCGCCTGCACGGCCCAGTCCTGCCACAGGAACCCATGCCGTCGCCGCGTGCCGAAATCGGCGATCTTCAAGCCGTCGATCTTCTTCAGCCGCTCGATCTTTTCCCAGGCGCGGGTCATGGCGCGGGCGTAAAGCACCTGCAATTCGAACTTGCCCATGTCGTCCAGAACCGCGCGGCTGCGCAGTTCCATCAGGATGGCAAGGGCGGGGATTTCCCATAGCATGACCTCGGGCCAGGCCCCTTCGAAGGTCAGTTCAAACTGCCCGTCGCGCTTTTCCAGATGATATGGCGGCAGGCGCAGCTTTTCGAACCATTCCATGAAATCGGGCCGGAACATCTGGCGTTTGCCGTAGAACGTGTTCCCGCGCAGCCAAGTGCTTTCGCCCCGTGCAAGTTGGATGGTGCGGACATGGTCCAGTTGTTCGCGCAATTCACCTTCGTCGATCAGTTCGGCCAGACGGACCTTGGAGGACCGGTTGATCAGGCTGAACACGACGTTGGTCTTGGGCTTGTTTCGAAAAATAGACTGACACATCAGCAGCTTGTAAAAGTCTGTGTCTATCAGTGACCGCACGATCGGGTCGATCTTCCACTTGTGGTCCCAGACGCGGGTTGCAATATCCAAGGGTCAGGCCTCCAGCGCGACGCCAGCTGCGCGCATCAGGTCGCGGGCTTGGGCCAACGAGCCGTTCAGGTCAATCGCCCGGCAGGCCCCTTCCAGAACCGTGGCTTTGAACCCCAGACGGGCCGCATCGAGGGCCGAGTAGGCGACGCAATAGTCGGTCGCAAGGCCGACCAGCGTGATCGCGGTGATCCCCCGGTCGCGAAGGTATCCGTCAAGGCCGGTGGCGGTGGTCCGGTCATTTTCGAAGAAGGCGGAATAGCTGTCGATCTTTGGCCGAAATCCCTTGCGGATCACCAGATGGGCCGGATCGGTGCGCAGGGCGTTGTGGAAAGCGGCACCATCTGTGCCTTGCACGCAGTGGGTGGGCCACAGGACCTGCGGGCCATAGGGCATCTGGGTCAGGCTGAACGGGGCTGCGCCGGGGTGGTTGGCCGCAAAGCTGGCATGATTCGACGGGTGCCAATCCTGTGTCAGGACGATGGTCTGGTAATCACCCATCAACCCGTTGATCCGGCTGATGATTTCATCACCCCCGGCCACGGCCAGGGCACCGCCGGGGCAGAAATCATTCTGCACGTCGATCACGATCAGGGCTTCGTTCGCGGCTTTCATGGCGGCCTCTTGCAAGTCTTTCCACTTGGGTAAGGTGTGGCAGAGGGGTGCGTCAAGCAAGCGCTTGAAAAATACCGTGCTTCGGCGGTAAGGGGGGCGATCATGATCGTCGCCGCCCTGTATCAATTCACCCGCTTCCCCGACCCCGCAGCCTTGAAGCCCGCGCTTCTGGAGACCTGCCTTGCGCATGGGGTAAAGGGCTCGCTTCTGCTGGCCGCCGAGGGGATCAACGGGACCATCGCGGGAAGCCGCGAAGGCATTGATGCCGCCCTTGCCGCCATCCGGGCGCTGCCGGGGTGCGAAGGGCTGGAGTGGAAGGAAAGCCCTGCGGATTCAATGCCTTTCGGGCGGATGAAGGTAAAGCTGAAGCGCGAGATTGTCACGATGGGCCTGCCCGACGTTGATCCTTTGGCGCGGGTCGGGAATTATGTGGCACCTGCGGATTGGAACGCGCTGATCTCGGATCCGGAGACCGTGGTGATAGACACCCGCAACGATTACGAGGTTGCCATCGGAACCTTTCAGGGTGCGGTTGATCCGGGAACGCGGGCCTTTGGCGAGTTTCCTGATTGGTGGCAAAGCCATCGGGATGAGTTTGCAGGCAAGCGGATTGCCATGTTCTGCACCGGGGGTATCCGGTGTGAGAAGTCGACGAATTACCTTTTGGGCCAAGGGCTTAATGAGGTTTACCACCTGAAGGGTGGCATCCTGAAATACCTTGAAGACGTGCCCGAAACCGAAAGTCTGTGGCAGGGGCAGTGCTTTGTTTTCGATGACCGGGTGTCGGTCGGGCATGGGCTGGTGCCCGGTGGCTATGACAGTTGCGGGGCCTGTCGGCGGCCGGTCACGCCGGAAGATCAGGCGGACCCGGTTTACGAAGAGGGCGTCTGCTGCCCGGCCTGTGCGCAGGAATATTCGGCCGAGGATCGGGCCCGGTTTCGCGAGAGACAACACCAGATGTTGCTTGCCGCCAAGCGGGGTACGCAACATCTGGGGGCTTGAGGGCGGGGTGAGCCGTGTTGCCAACCCTTCCTTGTCTTAGCCTTTGGCCAGAATGTCCTTGACCATCGGGATGACCTTTTCGCCGTAAAGGCGGATACACTCCATCAGCGCTGTGTGCGGCACCGGGCCGGTCGAGTATTTCATGTCAAAGCGCTGGATGCCAAGCCCTTGGATTGTCTTGGCAATCTTGCGGGCAACCGTCTCGGGCGAGCCGACGTAGAGCGCGCCGTGGTGGACTTCGGACAGGTAGCGGTCTTTGGTGACCGGAGGCCAGCCCCGTTCGCGGCCAATGCGGCCAAACATGTCGGCGTAGTGCGGCCAAAGAATTTCCTGTGCCTTCTCATCCGTTTCCGCGACGAAGCCGGGAGAATGAACCCCGATGTCGCGAACAGGTTTTTCCATTTGCGCGCAGGCGCGGTGGTAAAGGTCGACATAGGGCGCAAAGCGCATGGCGTCGCCGCCGATGATCGCCAGCATCAGTTGCAGGTCCTGCCGCACGACGCGAACCACGCTTTCCGGGCTGCCGCCCACACCGACCCAGACCGTCATCGGCTGGCCCAAGGGCGGGAAAACCTGTTGGTTTTTCAACGGGCTGCGGGTTTCACCGGACCATGTCACCTTAGGGTCGCGGACAAGTTTGGCAAAGATATCAAGGCGTTCCTCGAAAAGCCGGTCATAGTCTTGCAGATCGTGGCCGAAAAGCGGGTAACTTTCGGTAAAGGACCCGCGCCCAAGGATCGGTTCGGCCCGACCGTTGGAAAGCGCGTTCAGAGTGGAAAAGCGCTGGAACACGCGGACCGGATCGTCGGTCGAAAGCACGGTGACGGCAGTGCCAAGCTTGATCCGGTAGGTGCGACCAGCGATGGCGGCCAGCACGATTTCGGGCGCGGAAATCGCGAAATCGGGGCGGTGGTGTTCGCCCAAACCGATGAAATCAATGCCGATTTCGTCGGCCAGAGTCGCCTGGTCCAGCACTTCGCGCAGGGTCCGGTCCATCGCCTGCGGCTTGCCATCGGGGCCAAGCGAGACATCACCGAACGTGTCGAGGCCAAGGGAAATTTCTGTCATTGCATGCTCCATTCCCCGGCAGGCTAGGGGAAGGTTGCGAAATGGTGAATGCGGATTTCGAGAGAGCGGGCGTTCATTGCTGCTGAAACCCGGCAAGCCTTTGCGAACGCTGGGTTAATCGGCGGGGATCGGCGGTAGATAGGCGTCTTCCTTTCGTCTTGCTTTTGTCTTCCTTTAGTCTTGCCCCCCTTGGGGCGGCACAAGCAATTAACCATGGCGGCGAATCGCCCTGCCGGGGCAGGATCGGGGAAAAAGGAGCGCGCGATGACATCCCCTGAAAAGCTGGCCATTGAGATGGGCTTTGATATCCCCGACTTTGACCGCGACGGCTATTACGGGGCCGAATACGGCACGATGAAGCCCTATCACCGGGTGGGCAGCTTGTTGTTCCTTTCGGGCCATGTGGCGCAACGCGGGGTGGAGATCACCCACAAGGGGCGGCTTGGCAAGGATGTGACAGTCGAAGAAGGCTATCAGGCTGCCCGACGCACCGGGTTGAACGTGCTGGGCGGCATCCGGCAGGCGGTGGGGTCGCTGGACCGGGTCAAGGGGATTGTCCGCAGCCTGAACTTCGTCGTCTGCACGCCGGAATTCGAGGAGGTGCACAAGGTCTCAAGCGGGTTGTCCGACCTCTTCGTCGAAGTCTTCGGACCCGAGCGTGGCCTTGGTGGGCGGGCGACGATCGGGGTGATGGCGCTGGCGAACGGGGTCTGTTTCGAGACCTGGGTGACGGTCGAGGTGGAGTAGGGCCGCTCATCGCCCCTGACGGGGCTTTTCGCTGCGCAAGTTAGCACCCCTGACGGGACTTACCGCTGCGCAAGCGAGGTCCGCCCGCAAGGGAGGGAAGAGCGGACCTTTGGTTACGCCTTGTCGCGCACCATCAGGTGGTTGCCTTCGCCCTTTTGCACGTCAAACCGGCCGGTGCGTTTCAGAAGATCGGAGAGTTTCGCGCTGCCATAGCTGCGGCTGTCGAAATCGGGGTAAAGCTGGGTCAGGAACTGGCCAAGCTGGCCAAGGGAATAGGTGTCCTCCTCGATGCCGATCTTCTTCATCGCGGCAAGGATCAGCGGGATCGCCTTGGAGGGCGGGTCTTTTTCAACCTTGGCGGGCCGGGCCGGGGTTGCGGCGTCGGCCACGGGTTCCGGGGCGGCGGTCAGGTTTTCAAGGAAGAGAAAACGGTTGCAGACATTGCGCAGGCTTTCGGGTGTCTTCTTTTCGCCGACCCCGATGACCTGCAGCCCGTCTTCGCGGATGCGACTTGCCAGTCGGGTGAAATCACTGTCCGAGGACACAAGGACAAAGCCATCGACCTTGCCTGCATGCAGGATGTCCATCGCGTCGATGACAAGGCCGATGTCGCTGGCGTTCTTGCCTTTGGTGTTGGCCGACTGCTGGTGCATCACAAGGCCAAGGCTGCGGGCTTTTTCCTTCCACTGGCCAAGGGCTTGGCTTGACCAGTCGCCATAGACCCGTCGGACCGAGGGTTCGCCATGTTCGGCGATTTCGTCCAGCACGGCCTCGATATGGCGGGCGGGGATGTTGTCGGCGTCGATCAGGACGGCAAGGCGCTGGGAACGGGTGTCTGCGGGCATTGGGACCTCCATCCCGCGACAGTCGCAGGAAGGGCGGGGGGCGTCCAGCCCCTTGGCCCTGGATGGCAGGGCCCTGCGATCAGGACAGGGTCAGCGCGCAGGGCGGGGAACGGAAGCTTTCGGCGACGGCGTCGGCTTCGGCGGGCGTGGGGAAGGTGACAAGGAAGACGGCGGCGATCAGGGGTTCCTGAATGCGGGCGTCGATCATCTGGCGACCGCAGAGGTTAAGCTTGATCGTCCAGCTGGACTGCTGCCGGGTGGCTTGGGCAATCAGCGCGTCAAGCCGGGGGTCGAGTTCCACCTTCAGGGCGGGAAGGCCCGAGACTTCGAAGCGTTCGACTGCAAGGATGTCGGGGCCGTCAAACGGGATGATGGTCAGGCCGTATTCGATCTCTCCCAGCGGGAAGATTTTCGGGACGGCCTGCGCCAAGGCAGGAGAGGCAAGACAGCAGGCGCCTGCGATCAGGGCAAGCGCCTGCCGGAGCATCAGTAAACCACGACCGCGCGGATGGATTTCCCGGCGTGCATCAGGTCGAAGCCTTCGTTGATGCGCTCCAAGGGCAGGATGTGGGTGATCATCGGGTCGATCTCGATCTTGCCGTCCATGTACCAGTCGACGATTTTCGGAACGTCCGTGCGGCCACGCGCGCCACCGAAGGCGGTGCCTTTCCAGACCCGGCCGGTGACAAGCTGGAAGGGGCGGGTTTCGATCACGGCACCTGCGGGGGCGACGCCGATGATGATCGACTGGCCCCAGCCGCGGTGGGTGCATTCCAGCGCGTCGCGCATGACCTTGACGTTGCCGGTGCAGTCGAAGGAGTAGTCCGCGCCGCCGATCTTGTCGAAGGGGGTCTTGGTCATGTCGACGATGGTCTGGGTGACGGTGGTGCCTTCGGCCAGTTTCTTCGGGTTGATGAAATGGGTCATGCCGAAGCGTTCGCCCCATTCCTTCTTGTCGTCGTTCAGGTCGACGCCGATGATCATCCGCGCGCCGGCCATTTTCAGGCCCTGGATGACGTTGAGGCCGATGCCGCCCAGACCGAAGACGACGGCGGTCGCGTCCTGTTCGACCTTGGCGGTGTTCAGGACCGCGCCGATCCCGGTGGTCACTCCGCAGCCAATGTAGCAGATCTTGTCGAAGGGCGCGTCATCGCGGACCTTGGCAAGGGCGATTTCCGGCATGACGGTGTGCTGGGCGAAGGTCGAGCAGCCCATGTAGTGATAGATCGGGGTGCCATCCAGCATGGAAAAGCGCGTGGTGCCGTCGGGCATCAGGCCCTGGCCCTGGGTCGCGCGGATCGCGGTGCAGAGGTTGGTCTTGCGCGACAGGCACGAGGGGCATTCACGGCACTCGGGCGTGTAAAGCGGGATAACGTGGTCGCCGGGTTTCAGCGATCTGACGCCGGGGCCGCATTTCACCACCACGCCCGCGCCTTCATGGCCAAGGATCGAGGGGAAGATGCCTTCGGGGTCGGCACCCGAGAGGGTGAATTCATCGGTGTGGCAGATGCCGGTGGCCTTGATCTCGATCAGGACCTCGCCCTCTTTGGGGTCGTCGAGGTTCACTTCCATGATCTGAAGTGGTTTGCCCGCTGCAACAGCAACGGCGGCGCGCGTACGCATTTGGAAATCCTCCCTTGGTATGGCGGCAAGCTGTGCGAAACTGGGTTGGAAATCAATCGGGGATTCGACCATGAAAGTTTCGCTTTTCGCCGTTTTCCTGCTGCCCCTTGCGGTTTCTGCCTGTGTTGTCCCGGTTCCCCCGCCAGGGGGAGGGGATACGGGGGGCGCAGACAGTTGCGGGGCGGGCGCTTTGCAGGGGCTGGTGGGACAGCCCGAATCCGTGCTGCAGGGCATGCGTTTCAGCCAGCCGGTGCGGGTGATCGGCTTTGGCATGCCGGTGACGATGGACTATGCGCCGGGGCGGCTGAACATCGAGTTGGGGCGGGATGATCGGATCGCGCGGGTCTGGTGCGGCTGAAACGAAAAGGGCGCCTCCGTGAAGTCACGGAGACGCCCATAGGAAGGCCGGACTTTAGGCCCGAGGCTTATTCCTTGGCCATGCGGTAGGTGGTGTGGCAGTCCTTGCAGGCCCCGCCAAGGGCACCCATGCCCGCGCCGATAGCTTCGGCAGAGGAGACGTCAAGCGCGCCTGCGGCGTCGCTGGCGGCTTTGGCCTTGACCAGGAAGTCATCCCAGTTTGCCCAGATTTCGGGTTTTGCGGCGGAAGCCGGGTCTGCAGCGCCCTGATCCATGAAGGTTGCTTCGATCTTGGCCGTAGCTTCGACCAGTGCTGCCTTGGCTGCTTCGGCGGCGGCGGCGTCATAGGCGGTCTTGCCTCCGGCCATGTCGCCGACGATGCCGATGTTCTTGCCGATGGTACCCATCAGTTCCTCGCGGGCGATGGCGGCGGGGTCGGTCGGCTCCATCTCTTCGGCATAAGCGACCCCGGAGGCGAGGACGGCACTGATCAGCAAGGCTTTGGCGAATTTCATTGTTTGGCTCCCTGAGGTTTGGCTTTGGCCACTATAGGCGCGACATTCGGTCGCGGTAGCCTTGGAGTTGTGCTCTCACGCAGATGTCATCTGCTGTGATGAGGGACTCGACAGGGTGGGGCGGGGATGGCATGACGTGAACATAAGAGGAACATTTGGAACGCATGGCCGGAAAGCATGGCGGGAAAGCGCATCCTTTCGATCTGGTTTCCACGGTTGGCGGCTGAACGGGTGCAGCGGCGGCGCGGCGATGCCTTGCCTGCGCCTTTGGCGGTGGTGGGGGACAGGAACGGCGCGCAGGTGCTGGTGTCGCTGTCGCTCGAGGCCGAGGGTCTGGGTCTGGCGCTGGGCCAGCCCTTGCGGGACGCCACGGCGATCTGTCCGGGGCTTCTGACCGTTGCCGCCGATCCGCCGGGCGAGGCGCAGTTTCTGATGACATTGCGGCGCTGGGCGGGCCGGTTTTCGCCCTGGGTCGCCGAGGAACCTCCGGCTGGGCTGATGATCGACCTGAGCGGATCGGCGCATCTTTTCGGCGGGGAAGAGGCGGTGCTGGCGCGGGTGGCGGAGGATTGCGAAGGGTTGGGGCTGACCCTGCGCGCGGCGATTGCCGATACGCCGGGGGCGGCCTGGGCCCTGGCGCGCTATGCCAGGACTGGGGTGGCGCCGGTGCGGTCGGGCGATGCGATTGACCAGGAGGCGCGGGCGACGCGGTCGCGGGCGGCCAAGCGCCGGGGCTGGGAGCGGGGTGGAGCGACACCGCGTCCGGTGCCCATGCGCGGGGCCGAGGCGGCGGTGATCGCCCCGTCGGGGCGGCCCTATGAGGCGCTGTCAGACCTGCCGCTGGCGGCGCTGCGGCTGGCCCCGGATGTGGTCGAACGGCTGATGCGGCTGGGTCTGCGCCGGGTGGGCGAAATCATGGGATTGCCGCGGGCGGCGCTGGCCCGACGCTTTGGCGCGGATGTGCTGAAGCGGCTGGATCAGGCGCTGGGGATGGAGCCGGAACCGGTCAGCCCCGCGCGTCCGCCGATGCATTTCGCGGTGCGGCTGACCTTGCCCGACCCGATCGGGCTGCGCTCGGACGTCGAGGCGGCGCTGGACCGGCTCTTGCCGCCCTTTTGCGACAAGCTGCGCGCCAAGGGGCGGGGGGTGCGGCGGGTGGCGTTGCAGGCGTTCCGCGCCGATGGCGGAGTGGCGGCGGTCGAGGTGGGCCTTGCGCGGGCGGCAGACAGTCCGGACCGGATCCGTCCGCTGCTGCATCTGAAGCTGGACCAGATCGACGCGGGCTTCGGCATCGACTGTCTGCGGCTGGAGGCAATGGCCACCGAAGCGGTCAGCGCGCTGCAGCATCGCGGGCAGATCGAGGTGACGGAACGGGCGATGGGGCGCGCAAAGCCGGTCTCGTCGCAGGCGGTTGACGATCTGATCGGGCGGCTGGGCGCGCGGCTGGGAACCGAGGCGGTCTTGCGGTTGCATCCGGCGGAAAGCCATGTGCCGGCCAAGGCGGCGCAGGTGGTGATGGCGGCCTGGAGCCAGCCGCATGACGGCCCCTGGCCCGCGCCACCCGGCCCCCGCCCGCTGATCATGTTCCGCCCCGAGCCGGTCGAGGCCCCCGAAACCCCCGAAATCCCCGCCCGGTTCCGCTGGCGGCGGCGTGAGTTCGCGGTGCGGATGGCCGCAGGGCCGGAACGGTTGCAGCCGGAGTGGTGGTTCGAGGACCCCGACTGGCGCGGCGGGATGCGGGATTACTGGCGGGTCGAGGCAGAGGGGGGCATGCGGCTTTGGCTGTTCTATGGCCAAGGCGGGGCGGTAGCCGACCGGTGGTATTGCGAGGGGGTCTTTGCCTGACCTGCCCAGTGTGGCCTTGGGCTGATGTCGGGTGTGTCGACCAAGACTTGCGCAAGCGGATGCTTCGTGGAAACCATTCCCGGGAAAGCCAGGGGAACAGGGTCGGATGGCGCGAAGCCGGGTCACGGTACAGCAGACGCAGCGGATGGCGCTGACGACGGGGCTTTTGACCTCGATCGGGATTCTGCGCGCCGATGCCGAAAGCCTGACCAAGCAACTGGAGGAGATGGCAGCCGAGAACCCTCAGCTTGTTCTGACACGACCGCCGGTGCAGGACTGGCTGCCGCGTTGGAAGGCGGCTTTTGCCGACGCGGGTGACCGGTCCGAACCGGTGGCCGCCGCACAAAGTCTTGTGGCACATCTTTTGGACATGGTTGCGGCGATGGACCTTGACGCCAAGGAGGCCCGGATCGTCGAGGCATTGATTGGCGCGCTGGAGCCGACGGGCTGGCTGGGCCGCCCCCTGCAGGACATCGCGCGCGAGGCCGGGGCAAATCTGGCTGCGACCGAAGCCATGCTGATACGGTTGCAGGAACGCGCCGAGCCTTCGGGCCTGTTTGCCCGCAATCTGGCGGAATGCCTGCGGTTGCAGGCGCGGGATGCCGAAGAATTCTGCTGGGTGATGGAAGGCGTGCTTGACCGGCTGGAGTTGTTGGCGCGGGGCGACATCGACCGGCTTTCCCGTGAGATTGGCGCAAGTGCTGCCGAGGTGCGGACCATTCTTGGGCGGCTGCGCAGCTATGATCCAAAGCCGGGCGCACGGTTCGAAGTGCTGGCGGCACCGATCCGGGAACCCGATCTGATTGCCGAAAAATCCGCGAATGGCTGGACCATCGCGCTGAACCGCTCGGCCCTGCCTGCGGTTTCTGTGGCACCGGGGCGGGGCAAGGGTTTTTCCGCGGCGCGGTCCATGGTCAAGATGATCGAGGGCCGCAACTCTACCCTGCTTTCTGTCGCGCAAGAGGTTCTGACCCGCCAGTCCGAGGCGCTGGAGCTTGGGGCGGCGGCGCTGCAACCGATGACGATGGCCGAGGTGGCCGAAGCGCTTGGCTTGAATGAAAGCACGGTCAGCCGGGTCATCGCCGGGGCTTCGGTCGACACCCCGCGCGGGACATGGTGGCTGCGGGCGCTGTTCACGCAAGCCCCGCGCGAAGGCGGGCTTTCGGCGGCGGCGCTGCGCGAGCGGCTGGCGCGGTTGATCGCCGCCGAGGACCCGCGCGCGCCCCTGTCGGACGAAGCGCTGGCGGCGCGTCTGGCGGATGGGGGCACACCGCTGGCACGCCGCACTGTCGCCAAGTACCGCGAGATGCTGAAGCTTCCCCCCGCCCATCGCCGTCGCCGACGGGAATGATGTCGCTTCCGGGGGTGACAGGAGGGTGATCCTGCACTAGCTGCCCAAAGGACCAAAGCGGGGACTGAGGCAGGGACTGGGGGGCAGCATGGCCTATTTTCTGGGCGTCGATACGGGTGGCACCTATACGGATGCCGTGATCCTGGATGAGGCAGCGAACCTTGTCCTGGGCAAGGCAAAGGCGCTGACCAGCCGCCATGACCTTGCCGTCGGGATTGGCGAGGCGGTCGATGCGGCGATTGCGGCGGCGGGGGTCAAGGCTTCGGACGTGGCGCTGGTGTCGCTGTCGACGACGCTGGCCACCAATGCGCTGGTGGAAGGGCAGGGCGCGCGGGTGGCGCTGGTCTTCATCGGCTTTGACGCGGGCGATCTGGCGCGGGCAAACCTGACCGAGGCCTTGAAGGGCGATCCGGTGGTGACCTTGACGGGCGGTCACACCCATGCCGGAACCGAGGCTGCGGCGCTTGACCTTGCCGGGTTGGAACGCGCGCTCCGCGATCTGGGGGATCAGGTGTCGGGCTTTGCGGTGGCGTCCAGCTTTGCGACGCGGAACCCGGCGCATGAAGTGGCGGCGCGCGATCTGATCCGGCGTGTCACTGGTCGGCCCGTCACTTGCAGCCATGAACTTTCCGCCAATCTGAACGGTCCGAAGCGGGCGCTGACGGCTGTGTTGAACGCGCGGCTGATCGGGATGATCGACCGGTTGGTTGCAGCCTGCGAACGGCATCTTGAGGCGGTGGGCATCCATGCGCCTTTGATGGTCGTGCGCGGTGACGGTGCGCTGATTTCGGCGGCCATGGTGCGGGAGCGTCCGATCGAGACAATCCTCTCTGGCCCTGCCGCCAGCATCGTCGGCGCGCGCTGGCTGACGGGGGCGTCGGATGCGCTGGTCAGCGATATCGGCGGGACGACGACCGATGTGGCCCTGCTGCGCGGCGGTTTGCCCGAGATTGACCCCGAAGGCGCGCGCGTCGGTGGGTTCCGCACCATGGTCGAGGCGGTGGCGATGCGGACCACGGGCCTTGGCGGTGACAGTGAAGTGCATCTGGTGACCGAGGGGCTGACGGGTGGCTTGCGGCTTGGGCCGCGCCGGTTGATCCCGGTGTCGCTTTTGGCGGTGACGCATGGGCCGATGGTGCATGCTGCGCTGGATCGGTGGTTGTCTTCGGAAACCGCCGGGGAAATGGACGGGCGTTTCGTCGTGCCGATGGCAGGCCAGCGGGGCGGGTTGAATGCGCGCGACATTGCGGTGCTGGACCGGATCACCGAGCCCATGCCAATGGCCGCTGCGCTGACCTCACGACTGGAAGTGGCAGCGCTGGAACGGCTGGTGGCGCGCGGGCTGGTGATGATCTCCGGGGTCACGCCGTCGGATGCAAGCCACGTCCTGGGGCGGTTGGACAGCTGGGACGGGGAAGCGGCGGAAAAGGCGCTGCGGCTGATCGCCAAGCGGCGGACGGGCGCGGGCGAAAGGTTCGCCACCGGGCCGCAGGTCTTTGCGCAGGGGGTCGTTGACCAGTTGACGCAGCAGACGGTGGATTGCCTGCTGGAAGCCGCCTTCGGTGAAGATGTCGGCTTTGCGGGCGAGATACCCCAGGCGCTGGCGCAGCATCGGCTGGCCAAGGCCGGACTGGCGCAGCATCGCGGCGTCGTCGAGGTAAGCGTCAAGCTGGGCGTGCCGGTGATCGGGTTGGGCGCCAGTGCGCCGTCCTATTACGGCGCGGTGGGTGAGCGGCTGCATTGCCCGATGATCCTGCCCGAACATGCCGGGGTCGCGAATGCGATTGGCGCGGTGGCGGGGCAGGTCAGCCAAAGGGTGACAGGCACGGTATCTTCGCCCGCCGAGGGGCGGTTCGTGGCGCATCTGGCCAGCGGGATCGAAAGCTTTACCTCGTCCGAGGCCGCCCTTGCGGCGCTGGAGGCGGCGTTGACCGGGGAAGCCTCGTCCCGCGCGCGGGAGGCGGGGGCAGTCGACCTGCGCCTGACGGTCGACCGCGATGTGCGTGAGGTCGAGATCGAGGGCCGTCAGATGTTCATCGAGGCCAAGGTGACGGTCACCGCCTCGGGCCGACCAAGGGTGGCGCATTAGGGGCGCTCATCGCTCTCTTGCGCGCGCTTTTCGCTTTCGGGGCCTAGTCTTTCGGTGGATCGGCAAACGTGGGCGGCGATCCGGGATGGAACGGCCCCGGCGGACCGTGCCGCAGCAAAGAGCGAACGAAGGGCGCGATGAGCGGCCCGAACCCGGCCCCGACGAAAGCCTGCGATTCACCCTTGACCTTGCCCGCCTGCACCCTTAATCCGCGCCGCAGTGGCTAGGTAGCTCAGTTGGTTAGAGCATGCGACTCATAATCGCAGGGTCGGGGGTTCGAGTCCCCCCCTCGCCACCAGTTTTCCGCAGATGACGGTCGATGACATCCGGAAGGTTCCGGCGTTGGATTTCGACATCACCCACCAGTCCCGGCACGACGGTTGAACCTGTGAATGCCGGTTGGCAAGGGCGGGGGTTCTGGGTAAAGACGTGACCTGTGTCGCAAGGCTTTCGGTGACTGGCCTGATGGTGCAGGCAGGGACTGGACCCTTTGCGACGGTGCCGCTTAACATCCCTAACCTGACTGTCTGATCGTGATCTCAGCCATAAGCGCGCAAGCGACACTTGATCTTTTGAGTGAAGTCGAAAGTGCCGCGCGCCCGGCGGATGCCGTCGTATCGGCCTTTTTCCGAAGCCGTCGGCCTTTTGGCGAAAGGGATCAGGGGGCGGTGCTTGACCTGCTTCATGCGCTGCTTCGGCATCGGGCCCGGCTGGGTTGGTGGCTGGAACGGCTGGCAAGCCCCGACACGCCCCGCAACCGTCTGCTGGCCTGGCTGGCCCTGGCCGAGGGGCAGGGCGCGGTCCAGATGAAACGGCTTTTCGCCGGGGCGAAGGCGCTGAGCGAGGCGGAGCTTGCGCTGGTGCGGCAATTGCGCGGTTCCGGGATCGATCATCCCGACATGGCGGAAGAGCTGCGTCTGGAATGTCCCGATTGGGCGGTTGGCCCGCTTCGTCAGCGCTTTGGGGCGGCATTCGCGACCGAGATGGCGGCGACCCTTTCGCCGGCGCCGCTGGACCTGCGGGTCAATCCGATGAGATCGACGCGGCCGACCGTGCTGCGCGGATTGAAGGACCTTGGTCTTCGGGCCGAGGCGACCAGGCTTGCGCCGCAGGGCATCCGGATCCGCGAACGGCTTTCCCTGGCGCGGTTGCCGGGTCTGAAGACGGGCGAGATCGAGATTCAGGACGAAGGCTCGCAGATGGTGGCGCTTCTGGTCGATGCCCGGCCCGGCGAGCGCGTGGTCGATTTCTGCGCGGGAGCGGGCGGCAAGACCTTGGCCATCGCGGCGCAGATGCTGAACAAGGGGCACATCATCGCCTGCGACGTGAACGAGGCCCGGCTGAAGCGCTGTGCCGAACGGTTGCGTCGCGCGGGGCTGCACAATGCCGAGACCCGGGTTCTGGCCAGTGAAACGGACCGCTGGATCAAGCGCCACAAGGGCGGGTTTGATCGCGTGCTGGTCGATGCGCCCTGCAGCGGCACGGGCACCTGGAGACGCAATCCCGACGCCCGTTGGCGTGCGCCGGAACTGGGGCTGCAGACCCTTGTGGCCCTGCAGGCCCGGATCCTGGCAAGTGCGGCGCGCCTGGTAAAGCCGGGCGGTAGGCTTGTCTATGCGACCTGCTCGATGCTGGTCGAGGAGAACGAGGCGCAAGTGGCGGCGTTTCTTGCTGCGAACCCGGGCTTTTCGGTCGTACCGCTGCAAAGGGTCGCGGCACACGTGACGACTTCGGACCACCCCGATTTCCTGTCGCTGACCCCTGCGCGCCACGATACCGACGGGTTCTTCGCGGCTGTTCTGCAACGCGAGGCTTCGTCCTCTACCGGGGCGACCCCGGTGTAAGCCATCGCCTTCGGCCCATCGACAGGTTGGGCGCATGACTTCGGCAGGCCGGGTTTTCCTGCTAAGCCGATGCTGTGGCAGTGGCAGATTGCCATGAACGGTTGCGCATTGTCTGATGTGTCGGGCATTTCGCAGGGTGGGACTGGCAGTTTGACGAAACGACGTCACGCCAACCGAACGAGATTGGCTGGACAGGCTGAAATCCGGGTCTAGTCTGAAGCGATCACGCCATGCCCGGAGCTGGCCCAAATCCCAGGAGGACCCTGATGACCCGACACCTGCTTCTTGCGACGCTGCTGTCCACAACCATCGCAGGCGCGGCCTTTGCCGCCACGGTCGATCCGGCCGATACGCTTGCGGAAAACCAGAGCTTTTCGTTCTGGCTTCTGGATGCGACGGCGACGCTGGACCCGCAGTTGATCGAGTCGGTCGAGGACAGCGATGTCGCGCGGCAGTTGTTCGAAGGGCTTTATACCGAGGCGGACAATGGTGATCTTATCCCCGCCGGGGCCTTGGATTACACGGTCAGCGACGACAAGTTGACCTATACTTTCCATCTGCGGCCCGAGTCCAAGTGGTCGAACGGCGATCCGGTGACGGCGGGGGATTATGTCTATGCCTGGCAGCGGCTGGCGGACCCGGCCACCGCCTCGTCCTATGCCTGGTATGCGGAGCTGGCGCAGATCGAGAATGCGACGGCGGTCATTGCCGGGGAAAAGCCCCCGACCGATCTGGGCGTCAAGGCGGTCGATGACCTGACGCTTGAGGTCAAACTGGCCCAGCCCTTGCCCTACTTCGTGAAGATGACGGTGCATTCGGCGCTTTTGCCGGTCCACAAGGCCACCATCGACGCCTTCGGGGCGAAATGGACTGATCCGGGCAATCTGGTCGGCAACGGCGCCTATGTGCTGAGCGAACACAAGCCGGGGGAAAAAGTCGTCGTCAGCCGCAACCACAATTACTGGAACGATGCGGCGACCGTGCTTGAAACGGGCGTGTTCCTGACGATCAATGACAACTCCATCGCGCTGACGCGCTATGACGCGGGCGAGCTGGACAATGTGGCGATCCCGTCGGGCATGTATCCTCAGCTTTCTGCGGACCGGCCCGATGAAGCATTCAGCGCGCCGCGTGCCTGCACCTATTACTACCTGATGAACATGGATGCCGAGAAAGGCCCCGAGGCGCTGAAGGACCCGCGCGTTCGTCTGGCCCTGTCCTATGCAGTTGATCGCAACATCATCACCGACAAGATCCTGCAATCGGGCCAGATCCCGGCCTATACCCTGACCCCGGCGGCCATGGCTGGGTTCACCGTGCCAGAAGTCGACTATGCGACCTGGACGCAGGAAGAGCGGAACGAAAAGGCCAAGGCCCTGCTGGCCGAGGCGGGCTATGGCCCGGACAATCCCCTGAAGCTGACGCTGAACTACAACACCGACGAAGGGCACAAGAAGATCGCCATCGCGGTGCAGCAATTCTACAAGGCCATCGGGGTCGAGCTGACGCTGAACAACATGGAATGGAAGGTCCATTCCGACATCATGCATGAACGCACCTATGAACTGGCGCGGTCGGCCTGGTGCGGTGACTATAACGAGGCGTCGACCTTTTTGGACCTGTTCACCTCGTCTTCGGGCTTCAACGACGTGGCCTATATGTCGGAAGCCTATGACAAGCTGATGGCTGAGTCGAAGACCATGGCCGATCCGCAGCCGAACTATACCGAGGCGGAAAAGCTGCTGGCCGCCGACATGCCGATCATCCCGATCTATCACTATACCTCCAGCCGGATGCTGAAGGCCGATATCCGCGGCTATGCCAGCCACAACGTCTTTGGCAACTGGTATCTGAAAGACATCTATCGCGTGGCCGAATGATCGGGGAAGGGGGCGGTTTTCGGACTGCCCCCGCCACATCATGCTGTCCTACATCTTCAAGCGACTGCTCGTCGCCATCCCGACCCTTCTGATCCTGATCGTCGCTTCGGCGATCCTGATGCATGCGGCCCCTGGTGGCCCCTTTACCGGCGAGCGGAAGCTGCCCGCCGAGGTGCTGGCCAATCTGAACGCCAAATACGGGCTGGATGAGCCGCTGTGGAAACAGGTGCTAATCTACCTGAAAGGGTTGATCTTCCACTTCGATTTCGGGGTGTCATTCAAATACAAGGACCGCACGGTCAACGACATTCTGGCGCAGGGCTTTCCGGTGACGCTGGTCTATGGGTTCTGGAGCTTTGTCGTCGCCACCGCGCTGGGTGTGCTCTCCGGGGTCATCGCCGCGATCAAGCAGAACTCTTGGGCCGATTATCTGGTCCTGTCGCTGGCCATCGCGGGGGCGGTGTTGCCCGGCTTCGTGCTGGCACCGGTGCTGGTGCTGGTCTTCACGCTGAAGCTGGGCTGGCTGCCCGGCGGCGGCTGGGAGGATGGGCAGTGGCAGTATCTGGTCATGCCGGTGATCGCACTGTCGACGGCCTATATCGCGTCGATCGCGCGGATCATGCGGTCTTCGATGCTTGAGGTGCTGACCTCGAACCACATTCGCACGGCCCGCGCCAAGGGGCTGCCGGAATGGAAGGTGATCACCCGCCACGCGCTGAAACCGGCGATGCTGCCGGTGATGTCGTACCTTGGCCCGGCCTTTGTGGGGATGATCACCGGATCGGTGGTGGTGGACCAGTATTTTTCGACCGGTGGCATCGGCAAGTCCTTCGTCGATTCCGCGCTGAACCGGGACTATTCGGTCATGCTGGGGATCACCATTCTGGTCGGTGCGCTGACCATCTTCTTCAACCTTCTGGTCGATATCCTGTATGCTTGGATCGACCCCAAGATCCGGTACTAACCATGGTAAGCGCAAGCCTGCGGGGCAGGGGGCTGGAGAGCCTGCCACTGGACGAGGTAAAGGGCCGGTCGCTTTGGGCGGATGCCCGGCGGCGGTTCCTGCGCAACAAGGCGGCGGTGGCGGGGTTGGTGCTTCTGGTGCTGATCGCGGTGTTTTCGTTCACCGGCGAATGGATTGCCGCGTGGAGCAATGAAGAGATCGACTTCAACGTGATCGGGTCGGCCGCGACGATGGGGATGCCGTCGTTCGAGAACGGCCACTACTTCGGCACCGATGATCTGGGGCGCGACCAGTTCGCCCGCACCGCGCAGGGCACGCGGGTTTCGCTGATGGTGGGGCTGGTCGGGACCTTCATCGCCGTCGTCGTCGGCACGATATATGGCGCTGTCGCGGGCTATGTCGGCGGGCGGACCGACCAGATCATGATGCGGATCGTGGATATCCTGTTCGCAATCCCGTTCATGTTCGTGCTGATCCTGCTGCTGGTCATGTTCGGGCGGTCAATGGTCATGATCTTCATCGGGATCGGGCTTCTATCCTGGCTGGGCATGGCGCGGATCGTACGGGGGCAGACCATATCCTTGAAACACAAGGAATATATCGAGGCGGCACGAGCCAGCGGCGTTCCGGGCTGGAAGATCATCTTTCGCCATATCGTGCCGAACCTCTTGGGCATCGTCGCGGTCTATGCCACGCTGCTGGTGCCTGACATGATCATGACCGAAAGCTTCATTTCCTTCCTTGGTCTTGGGGTGCAGGAACCCCTGACCTCGCTTGGCGCGCTGATTTCCGAGGGATCGAAGGCGATCACCCAAGGCGCGATGTGGCAGCTTTGGTTTCCCTTCGGGTTCTTTGTCGTGACGCTTTACGCCTTCTATTTCGTCGGCGACGGGTTGCGCGACGCGCTTGATCCTAAGGACCGTTAAGATGGCGTTGCTGGAGGTAAAGGACCTGTCGGTCCGGTTCGACACGCCGGATGGGGTGATCTCGGCGGTGAACGGGGTCAGTTTCGCCTTGGAAAAGGGCGATACGCTGGGCATCGTCGGCGAAAGCGGGTCGGGCAAGTCGCAGCTTTTGTTCGCGATCATGGGGCTTTTGGCGCGGAACGGGCGGGCCAGTGGCTCGGCCCGGTTTGATGGGGTGGAGCTGATCGGAGCGCCGGTGGCGGCGTTGAACCGGATCAGGGCGGCGCGGATCGCGATGGTGTTTCAAGACCCGATGACCAGCCTAAACCCCTATATGCGGGTGTCTGACCAGATGGCCGAGGTTCTGACCCATCACAAGGGCATCTCGAAGGCGGATGCCGTGGCCGAGGCGGTGCGGATGCTGGATGCGGTGAAGATCCCCGAAGCACGCGCACGGGTGCGGCTTTACCCGCATGAATTTTCCGGGGGCATGCGCCAGCGCGTGCTGATCGCGATGAGCCTTCTGTGCCGCCCCGACATCTTGATCGCGGACGAGCCGACGACCGCGCTTGATGTGACGGTGCAGGCGCAGATCATGCAGTTGCTGCGCGAGTTGCAGGCCGAGTTAGGCATGGCCACCGTGCTGGTGACGCATGACCTTGGCGTCATCGCCGGGTTCTGCCGCGAGGTGATGGTGATGTATGGCGGCCGAGTGATGGAGAAGGCTCCGGTCGATCCGCTGTTTGAAAGCCCCTCGCATCCCTATACCCGCGGGTTGATTGGAGCGATCCCCCGGCTGGACGTGGTGCATGGCGAGGCGTTGGTCACCATCCCCGGCCAGCCGCCGAACATGGCGCGCGCGCCGAAAGGCTGTCCATTCGCCCCGCGCTGTGCGCATGCGGGCGAGGATTGCGAGGCTGAAACCCCGGTTTTGCGGGATTTCGCCCCCGGCCGGGCGCGGGCCTGCCACCGGACGGTGGAGGTGCTGGCATGACCCCGCTTCTGGATGTCCGCGACCTGTCGGTCACCTTTGCCATCCGGGGTGAGGGCGACATGCCCTGGACAGAACCGCGCCAGTTGCGGGCGGTGAACGGGGTGTCATTCACGCTGAACCCCGGCGAAACACTGGGGATCGTGGGCGAATCCGGCTGTGGCAAGTCCACCCTTGCCCGCGCGCTGATCCGCATGGTTCCGGCTGAGGGGCGAGTGCTTTGGCAAGGCAAGACCGACCTGCTGTCGCTGGCACCCCGCGCGATGCTGCCCTATCGCCGCGAAATCCAGATGGTGTTTCAGGACCCGCTGGCCAGCCTGAACCCAAGGATGACCGTGGGCCAGATCATCGCCGAACCCCTGCGCACCCATCACCCCGACCTGTCGCGCGCCGAAGTGAAGGCGCGGGTGCAGGGGATGATGGAGCGGGTCGGGCTGTTGCCGAACCAGATCAACCGCTATCCGCATGAATTTTCCGGCGGTCAGTGCCAGCGGATCGGGATTGCCCGCGCGCTTATCGTGGAGCCGAAGCTGCTGATCTGTGACGAACCGGTTTCGGCGCTTGATGTCTCGATCCAGGCGCAGGTGATCAACCTGCTGGCCGAATTGCAGCGGGAGTTGGGGCTGGCGATGGTCTTCATCGCGCATGACCTGTCGGTAGTGCGCCACATCTCGGACCGGGTGATGGTGCTGTATCTGGGGCGCGTGATGGAAGAGGCATCCTCGACCGAACTTTTCAGCCATGCGGCGCATCCTTATACCAAGGCGCTGTTGTCGGCGGTGCCGATCCCGGACCCCAAGGCCGAGCGGGCGAAGCGGGTGATCCCGCTGGACGGCGACCTGCCCTCGCCCTTCCGACCACCATCGGGGTGCGTCTTCCGCACCCGCTGCGGTCTGGCCGATGCCGATTGCGCGGATCAGGTGCCGCTTTTGCAGGGCAACTCGAAGCACGGACTGGCCTGCCACAAGGCATGGGTCGCAGATAGTGTCTGACGTCGCTCACGACATTTCAGGTTTAAAATAATCTCGGCGGGGGGCCTTGATTTCCCTTTGGTGGCGGTCCAGCCTCGCTTGGCCCAAGATTGGGGCAAGGGGGACACCAGACATGCTGCCGAACACCGACCCTGGCGGGTATTTCCTGTATCACTCCATCGGGATGTATCCCGGCAAGGAGGCCGATCTTGCTGCCGCGATGGCGGATTATGCGACGGTGTGGTCGGCCCCGAACGACAAGCAGTGGGGCTATGTGCTGCGCAAGCGGCAGGATTATCTTGAGGCGTGGGGGCGGCTGATGAATGCGCCCAAGGGCTCGATCACCCATGTCGACAACGTGACTGACGGGCTGCACAAGATCATCCGGGCGCTGCCCGAGGGGCTGTTGCGCGGCAAGAAGGTCCTGGTCGGCGCGGATTGCTTTCCCAGCCTGCATTTCCTGCTGGCGGGTTTGGCACCGAAGATCGGGTTCGAGTTGGTCACCGTGCCGATGTCTGACGGCAAGGCTTGGGTTGAGACCGAAGATTTCATCGCCCATTGGGACCGCAACGTGGCGCTGTCGCTGCTGACCTGGGTGACCTCGACCGCCTCGGCGCGGATGGATTACCCTTCGCTGGTGGCACATGGGCGGGTGATGGGCAGTCTGATGGTGGCCGATATCACGCAAGCCGTGGGGCTGATCCCGTTCGACGTGCAGAACCCGCGCGTCGATTTCATGATCTCGACCAGCCTGAAATGGCTGTGCGGCACGCCGGGGGCAGGGGTTCTGTATGCCGACAAGGCGCTGATCCCCGAATTGCAGCCGGAAGGGCGCGGCTGGTTCAGCCAGAACAACCCGTTCTCCTGGGACCTGGACAAGTTCCAATATGCGCCGGACATCCGGCGGTTCGATACCGGCACGCCGGGGTCGGTGGCCGCGATTGCCAGCCTGCCCGCGATCCGCTGGTTTGCAGCGCAGGATCAGGCGGCGATTGCAGCGCGCAACCGCAAGATGGTGGACCGGATCATCCATCACGCCGATGCCCTGGACCTGCCCCTTCTTGGCCCGCGTGAGGCGGATCGGCGCGGGGGGGCGGCGATGCTGCGGATGCCGGACAGGGCCGAAGCTGCTGCGGTGGTCGGTGCCTTGGGCGTCGAGGGCTATTCGGTCGACTTCCGGGGTCATATCCTGCGGCTGTCGCCGGGGATCGTGACGGATGAGGCGGCGATTGACGCGGTTTTCGACATTGCGCGGGACACGATGCGGCGGCGCAAGTCGCGCTTTGCGGGAAGGGGCGTGCAGTCTGCGGTGCAGGGGAACCCGGCGGAAGTGTTGGGGGCCTTGGGTGCGGGGCTTCTGTCGGGCAAGGTGCGGGTGGTGGACTGCACCGCCGTGCTGGGGCCGGAGACTCCGCTTCTGCGGCTGCCGAAGGACATCGCCAAGGACACCCCGCCCATCGTGATCCACCGGATCAGCGAGTACGACAAGGACGGGCCGTTCTGGGCCTGGAACTGGCTGGAACTGGGCGAACACTCGGGCACCCATTTCGATGCGCCGCACCATTGGCTGTCGGGCAAGGATTTCCCTGACGGCTATACCGACACGCTGGATGTGCAGCGGCTGATCGCGCCGGTCAACGTGATCGACTGTTCCGCCGATGCCGCCGCCGACCCCGATTTCCTGCTGACGGCGGAAGGGGTGAAGGCATGGGAGCGGAAGCACGGGGCGATCAACCCCGGCGAATGGGTGGTGATGCGCACCGACTGGGAGCGCCGCGCCCACGATGTGGAGCTGTTCCTGAACCAAGACCCTGATCCGCTGGAAGACGGCTCGCATTCGCCGGGGCCGTCGACCGACTGCATCGACTATCTTCTGTCGCGCGGGATTGTCGGCTGGGGCACGCAATGCATCGGCACGGATGCGGGGATGGCGGGCAAGTTCAGCCCGCCTTACCCGGCGCATAACTATCTGCACCGGGACAACTGCTTCGGGATCGCCAGCCTGTGCAATCTGGATCAGCTGCCGCCGAAAGGTGCGGTGCTGATCGTGCCGCCGTTGAAGATCAAGCACGGCACGGGAAGCCCGATGCGGGTTCTGGCTCTGGTGCCAGAGGGCTGAGGATTGATGTCGTTTCCGGGGGATGACCTGCCGCGAACGGGCTGCGGTTGGAACGGGAACGCATGATCTGATGACGTCAAACCGGGGGGTTCCATGACGATCCGCGAAGACTTTCCCTGCCGCATTGTCGCGCACGAGGATATGGGCATTCCGATGCCTGACGGGGTGCGGCTGTCAGCCCGGGTCTGGATGCCCGAGGATGCGGGGGCAAACCCGGTTCCGGCGGTGCTGGAATACATCCCCTATCGCAAGCGCGACGGGACCCTGCCGCGCGACGAGATGATGCATGCCTATGTGGCGGGCCATGGCTATGCCTGCGTCCGTGTTGACATGCGCGGTAATGGCGACAGTCAGGGGCTGATGACGGATGAGTATTCCGAGCAGGAGTTGCGCGACGCTGAGGCGGTGATCGACTGGCTGTCGCGTCAGCCCTGGTGTTCGGGCAATGTGGGGATGATGGGGAAAAGCTGGGGCGGCTTCAACTGCCTGCAGACCGCGTTCCGCCAGCCGCCCGCGTTGAAAGCGGTGGTGTCGGTCTGTTCGACGACGGACCGCTTTGCCGATGACATCCATTTCAAGGGCGGCACCCTGCTGGGCGAGAATTTCGGCTGGGGGGCGGTGATGCTGGCCTATTCGTCGCGCCCACCGGACCCTTTGCTGCGCAACGACTGGCGCGGCGACTGGCTGCGGCGGCTGGAGGCGATGCCCTGGCTTGCGCCGCGCTGGGCCAGCCACCAGTCGCGCGATGCCTATTGGAAACATGGCTCGATCGGGGAGGATTGGGGGCGGAACATTGTTCCGGCGATGATCTGGGGCGGTTGGGCCGACAATTACATGAACACGGTCGCGGCGCTGGTCGAACATTCGCCCGCGCCGACCAAGGGGGTGATGGGGCCTTGGGTTCACCAATACCCCCATACCGCCGTTCCCGGCCCGAAAGTCGGGTTCTTGCAAATGGCGATCCGCTGGTGGGACCGTTGGCTGAAAGGCATCGAAAACGGAGCCGAGGCCGATCCGGCCTATCGCGCCTATATCTTGCATTCCGAACCGCCGGACGCGAGCCCGAAGCACCGGGCGGGGCATTGGGTTGCCGAAGGTGCGTGGCCTTCGCCCCGCGTGACGGCAGAGGTTCTGCATCTGGCTTCTGTCGGAGCGGGGGTTTTGCACCCCCGCACCCCCGCAGGATATTTGAGCAAAGATGAAAGCGCAGCGGAGTTCTCGCTTGCGGTAGCGACGCCGCAGACCCTTGGGCTTGAGGCGGGCGAGTTCTTCCCGATGGGGCTGAATGCCGAGATGCCGGGGGATCAGGCGGGCGATGACGCGCTGTCCCTGTGTTTTGACGGTGAGGTATTGGCCGAGGACTTGCAGCTTCTGGGCGCGGCGGAATTGCGGTTGAAGCTGTCGTCGGACAAGCCGCTTGGGTTTGTGGTGGCGCGGCTTTGCGACCTGGCGCCTGATGGATCATCGGTCCGGATCGCGCATGGGATGCTGAACCTGTGTCATCGCGACAGCCGGGAGGCGCCGGAGCCGATGGTGCCGGGGCAGGGGGTCGAGGTGGCCTTTGCCATCGACCAGATGGGCTATCGGCTGGCGGCGGGACACCGGCTGCGGCTCGCGTTGTCCAACAGCTACTGGCCCTTCGTCTGGCCCTCGCCCGAGGCGGGGGTGCTGACGGTGACGGGGGGGAGCCTGACCCTGCCGGTGCATCGGGGCGCTGATGCGGCGGAATGGGAGCCTCCACCCGCCGAGCATGCGCGGCCCTGGGCGCACCGGGTGCTGCGGCAGGGCGAAAACCGGCGCTATGTCGAGCGCGACCTTTTGAGCGGCAGGCAGACGCTGGTCGTTGTCACGGATGAGGGCGATTGCGAAAACCTGACGCATGGGCTGGTCAGTGGCGAAAGCCTGACCGAGCGCTGGGAGATCCATCCCGACGATCCCCTGTCCGCCCGTGCGCATCATGTCTGGGAGCAGCGCCTGTCGCGCGGCGGGTGGTCGGTCCGGACCGAGGCGGAAGCCGAGATGACCGCCTCGGCCACCCACCTGCGGATGGTGGCGCGGCTGACGGCCTGGGAGGGCGCCGACAAGGTCTATGAGCGCCACTGGGACGAGAAGGTCGAACGCAGGTTTGTCTGAGCCTGCGAAAATATCAATTGCCAGCCCGCTGCACCGGGGCTTTATTGATCGGTGAGTCAACAAAAAGCCCTCTGGGGTCAAACCGGGAGAGATGCAATGAGTGACAAGCACAACCAGCTGGACTGGATGATCGGTCAGGCGAAGAAGGGCCGGATGACGCGGCGCGAATTCGTGGGCCGCACGACGGCACTTGGCGTTTCGGCGGCGCTTGCTGGCGCGCTGTTCTCCAAGGCCGCACTGGCGGACGAGCCGGTCAAGGGCGGCACGCTGCGCCTTGGCATGTCGGGCGGCGAAAGCACCAACACGCTTGACCCGGCGCTGTCGGCATCGCCGGCCCCGTTCTCTATCCTGCGGACCTGGGGCGAATGCCTGGTTGATGTCAGCGAAACCGGCACCGTCGAGATGAGGATTGCCGAAGAGGTGTCCTCGAACGCCGATGCGACCGAGTGGAAATTCAAGATCCGGTCGGGCGTCGAATTCCACGGCGGCGGCACGGTCACGGCGGATGACGTGATTGCCACGCTGAAGCGTCATACCGACGAAAAGGCACAGTCCGGTGCGCTGGGCATCGTGCAGGGCATCAGCGAGATGTCGGCGGAAGGCGACATGGTCACGCTGAAACTGGCCTCGGCCAACGCCGACCTGCCGTTCCTGATCGCCGACTATCACCTGATCATCCAGCCCGGTGGCGGCGTCGACGATCCGGCAGCGGGCAACGGGACCGGGCCTTACAAGATCACCTCGAACGAAGCGGGTGTCATCACCACCTTCGAGAAGAATGCCAACTACTGGGATTCGACCCGTGGCCATGCAGACGGCGTCGAGATTCTGGTGATCAACGACGACACCGCCCGCATCGCTGCGTTGCAGGCAGGCCAGGTCCACATGATCGACCGGGTTGATCCCAAGACCGTTGCCTCGTTGTCGGGCGATACCGGTGTGGTCATCGAACGCGCGGCGGGCCCCGGCCACTATGTCTTCATCATGCATTGCGACAAGGCACCGTTCGACAACAACGACCTGCGGATGGCCTTGAAACTGGCGATCAACCGGCAGGAACTGGTCGACAAGGTGCTGGGCGGGCTGGGATCGCGCGGGAACGACTTCCCGATCAACGCGGCCTATCCGCTGTTCGACGAAACCATCCCGCAGCGCGAATACGATGCGGCGGCGGCGGCCGAGTTCTATGCCAAGTCCGGCCATGACGGGTCGCCGATCATGCTGCAGGTCGCTCCGGGCGCATTCCCCGGTGCTGTCGACGCAGCCAACCTGTTTGCGTCTTCGGCCAATGCGGCAGGCATCCCGCTGCAGATCCAGGTCGAGCCGGATGACGGCTATTGGTCGAACGTCTGGAACGTTGCCCCGTTCTGCGCCTCGTATTGGGGGGGGCGTCCGGTGCAGGACCAGATGTACACCACCGCCTATCTGTCGACCGCAGAATGGAACGACACCCGCTTCAAGAACGCCAAGTTCGACGAGCTTCTGCTTGCCGCGCGGGGCGAACTTGATGGGGCCAAGCGCAAGGGCCTGTATTCGGAAATGGCAACCATCCTGCGCGACGAGGGTGGCCTGATCGCGCCGATGTTCAACGACTGGGTCGAAGGTCGCCGCGCCGAGGTTGGTGGCTGGGTGGCAAACCCGCAGGGCACGATGATGAACGGATTTGCGTTGTCTAAATGCTGGCTGACCGCCTAAGCTTGCGATTCTGAGGGGGCGGCGAAAACGACCGCCCCCCAATAAACAAACTGGTAGGGAGAAGACGATGTCCGAACAATTGGACCTGATGATTGCACGCGTTCGCAAGGGCAGGATGACCCGCCGCGAATTCGTGGGCCGCACGACAGCCATGGGGCTTTCTGCTGGTCTGGCCGGTGCCTTGTTCTCCAAGGCGGCGCTGGCGGATGAGCCGGTCAAGGGCGGCACGATCCGCGCAGGCGTGGCAGGCGGTCAAAGCACCGACTCGCTGGATCCGGCGCTGGCGGCATCGGACGTGCCCTACATGATCAACCGCACCTGGGGCGAAACCCTGGTCGATGTGGATGCGAATGGCGCGGTCGAGATGCGGCTTGCCGAGGAAGCGTCATCGAACGCCGATGCGACGGAATGGAAGTTCAAGATCCGTTCGGGCGTGGAATACCATGGCGGCGGCACGGTGACGGCGGATGACGTGGTTGCCACGATCAAGCGCCACACCGACGAAAAGGCGCAGTCAGGCGCGCTGGGCATCGTTCAGGGCATCAGCGAAGTGACCGCCGAAGGTGACATGGTCACGATGAAACTTACTGCGGCCAACGCCGACTTGCCGTTCCTGATCGCCGACTATCATCTGGTCGTTCAGCCCGGTGGTGGCGTCGATGCGCCTGCTGCTGGCAACGGGACCGGGGCTTACAAGGTTGTCGCGACCGAGCCGGGCGTGATCACCACCTTTGAAAAGCACGCCAACTATTGGGACTCGAGCCGCGGCCATGCCGATACGGTCGAGGTTCTGACGATCAACGACGACACCGCCCGTTCGGCGGCAATTCAGGCCGGTCAGGTTCAAATGATCAGCCGCGTCGATCCCAAGATCGTCGAGACGCTGAAAGGCGACGCCGGTATCGTGATCGAACGCGCGGCTGGTCCCGGCCACTATGTGTTCATCATGCATGTCGACAAGGCCCCCTTCGACAACAACGACATGCGGATGGCGTTGAAGATGGCGGTCAACCGGCAAGAGCTGGTCGACAAGGTGCTGGGCGGCTATGGCTCGCGCGGGAACGACTTCCCGATCAACGGTGCTTATCCGCTGTTTGACGACAGCATCGAGCAGCGCGAATACGACGCGGCCAAGGCGGCAGAATATTACGCCAAGACCGGCCACGATGGCAGCCCGATCATCCTGCGCACCGCTCCGGGCGCTTTCCCCGGCGCTGTCGATGCGGCGAACCTTTTTGCCGCTTCGGCCAATGCCGCGGGCATTCCGCTGCAGGTTCAGGTCGAGCCGGATGATGGCTATTGGTCCAACGTCTGGAACGTGCAGCCATTCTGCGCCTCGTATTGGGGTGGGCGTCCGGTGCAGGACCAGATGTACACGACCGCCTATCTGTCGACTGCCGACTGGAACGACACCAAGTTCAAGAACGCCCATTTCGACGAACTGCTTATTGCAGCACGGGGCGAACTGGACGCGGCCAAGCGCAAGGGCATGTATTCGGAAATGGCGCATATCGTGCGCGACGAAGGCGGCCTGATCCTGCCGATGTTCAACGACTGGGTCGAAGGCCGCCGCGCCGAAGTCGCTGGCTGGATCGCCGATCCGCAAGGCACGCTGATGAACGGCACGGCACTGAACAAGTGCTGGCTGACGGCCTGACGGGACATGCACCCCGTCCTTAAACTTGTGGTCCAGCGCATTGCGCTGGGCCTCGTCCTCCTTCTGATCATCTCGGTGGTGATCTTTCTTGGCGTCGAGGCGCTGCCGGGGGATACCGCACAGGCCATCCTTGGCCAGTCGGCAACGCCGCAAGCGCTGGAAAATCTGCGCGCCGAGATGGGGTTGGATCAACCCGCGCTGACGCGCTATTTCCACTGGCTCGGCGGTATCCTGACCGGCGATCTGGGCACGGCCCTGACCAACAAGGCGGATATCGCGAAGTCGATCGGATCCAAGCTGGGGAACACGCTGTTCCTGGCTGGAAGTGCCGCTGTGATTGCCGTTCCGTTGGCGATCCTGCTGGGCACCATCGCCGCCCGCTATGCCGGGCGCTGGCCCGACAAGCTGATCTCGGCAATCACGCTGACCACGATCAGCCTGCCCGAATTCGTGGCGGCCTATTTCGTGATCTTCTTCCTGACCCAGGTCTTCCCGATCTTCCAGCCCGTCTCGCTTGTGCTTCCAGGCATGGGGTTCTGGGAAAAGCTGCACGCCATTGCGCTGCCGGTGATCGTGCTGGTGATGGTCGTCCTAGCACACATGATGCGGATGACCCGCGCGGCGATCCTGAACGTCATGCAATCGGCCTATATCGAAACTGCCGAACTGAAGGGCCTGACACCTATGCAGGTTGTCTGGCGCCATGCTTTCCCCAACGCCATCGCGCCGGTCGTGTCGGTGGTGATGCTGAACTTGGCCTATCTGGTCGTCGGTGTCGTCGTGGTCGAGGTCGTGTTCAGCTATAACGCCCTTGGCAAGTATCTGGTCGACCATGTGACCAAGCGTGACCTGCCGGTCGTGCAGGCGGTCGGGCTGATCTTTGCTGCTGTCTACATCTTCCTGAACATGGCTGCCGACATCATCGGCATCCTGTCGAACCCGCGCCTGAGACACCCGAAATGAGGCACCCGAAATGAGGATACCCATTTCCGCCCTGATCGGCCTGACCCTTACAGGCATGTTCCTGTTTGTTGCCATTTTCGCGCAATGGCTGGCGCCCTATGCCGTGGGCGACAGCTCTGGCGCGCAATGGGAGGGGATGTCCGCCACCCACTGGCTGGGCACCGACACCATCGGCCGGGATATCCTGTCACGCCTGATCTTTGGCGCGCAGATCACCATCTTCGTGGCGCTGGCCTCGTCGATCCTGTCTTTCTCGCTGGGGGCCTTCCTTGGCTTTACCGCCGCCGTTCAGGGCGGATGGATCGATCAGGGCCTGTCACGGCTGGTCGATCTTGTCATGGCCGTGCCGTCGCTGATCATCGCGCTGGTGGTGCTGACAATCATGTCGCCGAACCTGATCGTGTTGATCCTGATCATGGGTCTCTTGGATTCCACCCGCGTCTTCCGCCTGTCGCGTGCGGTCGCTGCGGATATCGCCGTGATGGACTATGTCGAGGCCGCCCGCCTGCGTGGCGAAAAGGGCACCTGGGTCATCTTCCGGGAAATCCTGCCCAATGCCCTGTCGCCGCTGGTCGCCGAATTCGGCCTGCGCTTCATCTTCGCGGTTCTCTTCATCTCGACCCTGTCGTTCCTTGGGCTTGGCATCCAGCCGCCGCTGACCGACTGGGGTGGCATGCTGCAGGAAAACAAGATCGGGATTACCCAAGGCAAGTCCGCCGCCCTGCTGCCCGCCTTTGCGATCCTGTCGCTGGCGATCAGCGTCAACCTTGTTGCCGACTGGATCCTGACCCGGACCTCAAGCCTGAAAGGGGGCCGTGGTGGCTGACGACACGCTTCTTGCAATGAAGGGCCTTGTGATCGAGGCCACGTCCTATCCGCCGGGTGAGCCGCCGAAGAATGTGACGCTGGTGCATGGCGTCGACCTGACCCTGAAACGCGGCAAGGTCCTTGGCCTGATCGGCGAATCGGGGGCGGGGAAATCGACCATCGGCCTGTCCGCCATGTCCTTTGGGCGTGGTGGGGTGCGACTGACCGGGGGCACGATCCACCTGAATGGCCGTGAAATCCGGTTGGCCGACGCCAAGGCCCTGCGCAGCTTGCGCGGGCGCGAGGTCACCTATGTCTCGCAGTCCGCCATCGCCAGTTTCAACCCGGCCAAGCAGATCATGGAGCAGGTGATCGAAACCAGCCTGTCACACGGCCTGATGCAAAAGCCCGAGGCCGAGGCGCGCGCGCGCGCATTGTTCCGCAAGCTTGGCCTGCCGAACCCCGACACCATCGGCAGCCGCTATCCGCATCAGGTCTCGGGTGGACAGTTGCAGCGCTGCATGACGGCGATGGCGCTGTGCCCCAAGCCGGACCTGGTGATCTTTGACGAACCGACGACCGCGCTGGACGTGACGACCCAGATCGACGTGCTTGCCGCGATCAAGGAGGCGATCCGGGATACGCAGGTTGCGGCGCTTTATATCACGCACGACCTTGCCGTCGTGGCACAGGTCGCGGATGAGATCATGGTCCTGCGCCATGGCCGGATGGTCGAGCTGGGCGAGACCGGGCAGATCATCACCGCCCCGCGTGAGGACTATACCAAGGCGCTGGTCTCGGTCCGTGGGATCGAACATCAGGAAAAACCGCCTTCAGCCCCTATCCTGCAAGTGCAGAATGTGACCGCCCGCTATCGCGGCACGAATTTCGACGTGTTGAAGAATATCTCGGTGGAACTGCCTCCGGGCCAGACGCTGGCGGTGGTGGGGGAAAGCGGGTCGGGCAAATCGACCCTCGCCCGCGCAATCACCGGGCTTTTGCCGCCGACATCGGGTCGGATGGTGTTCAATGGCCGGACCCTGTCGCCCAATCTAGCGGGGCGGACCAAGGACGACCTGCGCGAAATCCAGATGATCTATCAGATGGCAGACACCGCGATGAACCCGCGCCAGACGGTGGGCACGATCATCGGGCGGCCGTTGGAGTTCTACTTCGGTCTCAAGGGGGCCGAACGCGACCGCCGGGTGCAGGACCTTCTGGACCATATCGAGATGGGCAAGGGTTTTGCCGACCGCTATCCGGCGGAACTGTCGGGCGGGCAGAAGCAGCGGGTTTGCATCGCCCGGGCGTTGGCGGCAAACCCCAAGCTGATCATCTGCGACGAGGTGACTTCGGCGCTGGACCCGCTGGTCGCGGACGGCATCCTGAAGCTGTTGTTGAACCTGCAGGCCGAGGCGAACGTGGCCTATCTGTTCATCACCCATGACCTGGCGACGGTGCGCGCGATTTCCGACAAGATCGCGGTGATGTTCAAAGGCGCGGTGGTGCGCTACGGCCAGAAATCCGACGTGCTGGAACCGCCGTTTGACGATTACACCGACCTGCTTCTGTCATCCGTCCCTGAGATGGAGGTGGGCTGGCTGGAAAAGGTCATCGCACATCGCAAGATGGAAAGTGCAGGGAACTGAAGGGGCGCTCGGCAGCCCTGACGGGCTTTCTCGCTGGGCGCGCACCGAAGAGGCCCATCAGGGCTGATGAGGGATGGATGAAACCATGACCAAACTTCTGCTGATCATCCTTGACGGCGTGCCCTACCGGAACTGGCGGCGGCTGTTCGGCAACCTTGAAGGCTGGGTCGCGAATGGCGAGGCGCGGGTGCGGCGGATGCGGGCGGTGCTGCCTTCGACCTCGGGTTCCTGCTATGCCTCGATCCACACTGGCCTGCCGCCACAGGTGCACCGGATCTGGGACAATTCGGGGCTGCGGCGGTTGGAATTCCCCGATGTCTTCAGCGAGTTGACCAAGGCCGGCAAGATCACCGGGGCGGTCACGCACAGCTTCTGGTCGGAGTTCTTCAACCGCTCGCCCTTCGACGTGGTCCGCGACATCGAATATGACGAGCCGGGCGGGCCGATCACCCATGGCCGGTTCCATACGATGTTTGGCGATTCCGGCTACAACCAGATGACCCCCGCCGATTATGACCTGTTCGGCACGCTGACCCGTTTGTGCGAGGTCAAGGGGATCGACTACGGCATCCTGCACACCTGCACCTTGGACAGCATGGGGCACCGGTTCTATCACGACTGCGAAGAGATGGACGATGCCTGCTACCGGATGGACGGGACGCTGGCCCCCTTCATCCACCGCTGGCGCAAGGCCGGGTACGAGGTGATCGTCACCGCCGACCACGGGCAAGATGCGCGCGGCCATCATGGCGGCACGGGAGAGGATCAGCGCGATTTCGCCTTCTACTACTTCGGGGACAGCGCGCTGCCACCCGAGGATGAGGTGCTTGACCAACTGGCGCTGGCCCCGTCCATCCTGACGCGGATGGGCGTTCCGCTACCGCAGACAATGACAGTGAAACCGTTTTTCACTGCAGGCTGATCAGGCGTCCCGCTGGGCAATCCAGTCGTGGTCGGGGTCGTTCTTGAACCGCCACTTCCGCAGCGGACCGGCCATGACGTTCAGGTAATACATGTCATAGCCATAGGGCGCGCCGCAGGGGTGGTGGCCCTTGGGCACCAGCACGACATCATGGTTCTTCACAGCCATCGTCTGGTCCAGCGCGCCGTCTTCGGTATAGACCCGCTGGATGCCGAACCCTTGGGCGGGGTTCAGACGGTGGTAATAGGTTTCCTCCAGATAGGTCATGCGGGGAAAGTCATCCTCGTCATGCCGGTGGCTGGGATAGCTGGACCAATGGCCTGACGGGGTGAAGACCTCGGTCACCAGAAGGCTGCCTGCCACGTCGCGACCTTCCATCGCGATGTTGTTCACGTAGCGGGTGTTGGTGCCCTTGCCACGCGGGGTCAGTTCGATCCCCACCGGGCCGATCTGCGCCGCCGGATAGTTGCCCTTGGCCGGTGCAAGGCAGACCGCCAGCACCAGATCAGTCGTCGCCGTTACCGCCCAATCGGACCCGCCCGGCAGATAGACGCAATGCGGCGGGGTGCGTTCGAAGACGTCCATCCGGTCGCCGAGAAAACCCCAGTCGCGCCCCGCGCCTTTAAGGTTTCCCTTCCCCTCGACCCAGACAAGGATCGCCTCATCTGTCCCAAGGTTGCCACTGGCGCTTTCGCCCGCCGCCAATCGGTAAAGCTGAAAACCCACATATCCCCAACCTGCGCCTTCGGCTGTGATGTCGTGGACAAGGCCATGATTTCCCGAAGGTTTGCGATGAAGGTCGGTCATGGTCTAGTCCTTGTTGTCAGGCTTGAAGGTCAGGATCAGCTTCCAGAACGTAAGCACGGTTGCCGCCCCGAACAGGATCATCCAGAACGGGTTTCCCGACCAGGCATCCATCGCGAACAGGGCAAGGCAAACCAGAACGACGCCGATCCGGCGGTACAAAGGTTGATACCAGGGATGGCTGAAGTCGAACATCAGATCAGGCCCGCTTCCCGGCTCAGGCGCTTCAGGGTCGCAAGGCCAAGGGTCTGGTACAAAAGCGGATTGCGCACCGACGGGTTCTGTTCCGCCTCGATCACGATCCAGCCGTCGTAGTTGGCCGTCTTCAGAAGCTTCAGCAGCGGGCCAAAGTCGACCCCGCCCTCTTGATCGCCGGGAACGGTGAAGGCGCCTTCGACCACGCCTTTCAGGAAGGACCAGCCTTCGGCCCGCACCTTTGCGGTGATTGCAGGGCGGATGTTCTTGGCGTGGAAATGCCGCACGCGCGACAGGTGTTTGGTCAGGACCTTGACCGGATCGCCACCGCCAAAGGCGCAGTGACCGGCATCGAACAGAAGATGCGTATGCGGGCCGGTCGCGGCCATGAAGGCGTCGATTTCTTCCGGACTTTCGACGATGGTGCCCATGTGGTGGTGATAGACCAGCGTCAGGCCCTGCGAGGTGAGGTAGGCCGCGAATTCCTCAAGTTTTGCGCCAAATGCCACCATCTCGGCAGCACTCAGCCGGGGCCGGTCGTTGACCGCCTTGTTGGCGTCGCCATGGATCGCGTTCGAGGTCTCGCAGACGATCATCACGCGGCACGCGTTGTGCTTCAGTTTGGCGATGTGGTGTTGCGCGTTCGCGATCTCATCCGCGACCGAGCGGACCAGAAGTTCCGTCGAATACCAGCCCGAGATGAACTTCAGCCCGTTCGCGGCCAGCAGCGCGCGCAGCGCCTCGGGCTCATCCGGCCAGCGGTGACCGTTTTCGATCCCGTCGAAACCGATCTGGCGACCGGCCTCGTCCAGGATGCGGGCGGTCGGGATATCCGCGCCGATGCTGCGGTCGTCGTCATTGGCCCAGGCGATGGGGTTGGTGCCGAATTGGATCATTGTTGTCTCTCTCAGTTGACCAGCCACTGGGCCTTGGTCGCGGATTCATAGCCCTTGCGGGCCTCGTTCACTTCCTTGCGGTCGGACACTTCCGGAACCGCCACTTCCCACCAGGTGCCGCCTGCGCCGGTGCCGGGCATCGGATCGGTGTCGATCACGATCACGGTCGGGCGGGTGGCGGTCTTTGCCTCGGCCATCATCGCCTCAAGTTCGGCAATCGAGTCCGCCTTCTTCGCAATCGCCCCCATCGACCCGGCATGCGCGACAAAGTCGATGTCAGCCGGGTTGACGTGATAGCTGTCGTCCAGAAGGTTGTTGAAGGGCGCGCCGCCCGTGGCCTTTTGCAGCCGGTTGATGCAGCCATAGCCGCGGTTGTCGGTCAGGACCACGGTGAAGGGAATGCCCATCATCACGGCGGTCGCCAACTCGCTGTTGGCCATCATGTAGGACCCGTCACCGACCATGCAGATCACGTCCTTTTGCGGCTGGGCCATCTTGATGCCCATTGCTCCGGCAATCTCATATCCCATGCAGGAATAACCGTATTCCATGTGATAGCCGCCCTGCGCCGCCCGCCACAGGACGTGGAGAGCGCCGGGCATGGTGCCAGCGGCACATATCACGACCGATTGCTTGCCGGTCTGCCGCTGCACCGCGCCGATCACCTGCGCATCGGTCGGCAGGGTGTTCGAACCGGGGGCTGCCATCAGCGCATCTGTGGTGGCGAACCAGTCCTTGCGGACAGCGGCATCAGGATCGGCAAAGCGGTGCCCGCCCAAGGCCGCGCTGATCTTTTCCAGACAGACCTTGGCATCGCCCACCAGCCCCTGCGAGCCGCGTTTGGCCGCGTCATAGCCGTGGATGTTGATCGACAGAAGCTTGCGACCGGGGGCGCTGAACACCGTCCAGCTGCCGGTGGTAAAGTCCTGAAACCGCGTGCCGACGCCGATCACCAGATCCGCTTTGGCCGCCAGCGCATTGCCGCAACCCGTGCCGGTCACCCCCGGTGAGCCATAGTGCAGCGGTTCCTCCCAGTCGACAGCACCCTTCCCGGCCTGGCTTTCGACCAGCGGGATGTTGTGCTTGCGGGCAAAGTCCAGAAGCGTGGCTTCCGCCCCGGAATAGATCACACCGCCACCGGCGACGATCAGCGGATGCTTCGCCGCGCGGATCGCCGCAATCGCCGCTTCCAGTTCGCGCTGGTCGGGTTCCGGGCGGCGGATGTGCCAGACCTTGGGGGTGAAGAATTCCACCGGGTAATCATAGGCCTCGGCCTGGGTGTCCTGACAGAAGGCAAGACAGACCGGCCCGCAATTCGCGGGGTCCGTCATCACCCGCAAGGCGCGGGGCAGGGCGGTCAGGATATGCTCGGGCCGCGAGATCCGGTCGAAATAGCGAACCACCGGGCGGAAGCAATCGTTCGCCGACACGGTCGCATCATCAAAATCCTCGATCTGCTGCAGAACCGGGTCGGGCGCGCGGCTGGCGAAGATATCTCCGGGGATAAACAGGACCGGCAACCGGTTCACATGGGCCAGCGCGGCTGCCGTGACCAGGTTCGTCGCCCCCGGCCCGATGGAAGTCGTCACCGCCATCGCCCGCTTGCGGCCATGCGTCTTGGCATAGGCTATCGCGGCATGCGCCATGGTCTGTTCGTTCTGGCCGCGCCAGGTCGGAAACACGTCGCGGTGGGCATGCAGCGCCTCGCCGATCCCGGCCACATTGCCATGACCAAAGATCGCCCAGATGCCGTCGATGAACCGGTCGCCCTGATCGGTCATCTGCACCGACAACCAGCGCACCATGGCCTGAGCGGCCGTCAAACGGACCGTGTTGCCCATCATTCCCCCTTGGCGGCGCGTGCCGCATCCCAGACCGCGCAAAGCCGCGCGAAGTTGTCCGCCATCATGGCGATTGCAGACTGGTCGTCCAGCTTGCCCGCCATCCAGTCGGCGGCGGCCTTGGCAAAGATCGTGCGACCCACGGCAAAGCCTTTGACCAAAGGCTCGGTGGCGGCAAGGCGGAAGGCGCTGGCAAGCTCATCTTCACCCTGACCCAGCCCCAGCACGACGATGCCCTGCACATGGGGATCGCGCGCCGAAATGGCTGCACAGGTCGCGCGCCAGGCTTCGGCGGTTTGCAGCGGCTCCAGCTTCCACCAGTCGGGATAGATCCCCAGATCATAGATGCGCTGGATCAGCTTGGCGTTGGTGTCTTCGGCGATAGGCCCGACCTTGGACGGGATGATTTCCAGCAGCATTTCCAGCCGGTTGCGGCGGCAGGCGTTGAACAGACGGATCAGCGTGTCTTCCTGATCCGCGCTCATCGAGGCCGGGTCATCGGGGTGGCAAAAGCACAAGACCTTGACGACATGCTCCAACGGCCATTCCGACAGGCCCCCGAAATCCGGCCCAAGTTCGGGTTCCAGCCGCAGCGGGCGCGAACCCGGCCACTCGACGGGACGCCCGATCCAGATGCCCTTGCCCGCCGCCTTGTGCAGCGCCGACTTGCCCAGACGGTTGTCGCACAGGATGCCAAAGCCCGCACGGCCCCCGGCAACCCGTTCCATCGCGGCAAGGCACAACTCCTTGAACGCACCGATCTTTTCGACCGTCGCCCCCGGCACTTCCTCAAGCTGAAGGCGGTGGTCAAAGGCAAAGGCGCGCACCTCGGCCCAATCCTTGCGACGGTTGGTCGACCAGTGGATCTGCTCCAGCGCGGGGTCGTGGCGAAGGGCAGGGGTCACGACGCCGCGCTTCAGGAAGAACTGCAATTCCTCCCACGACGGATAGGCCGGGGTGCAGCCGTGGCGGGAAACCGCAAAGGCCCCGCAGGCATTGGCATAGGCCAGCGTCCTGGGCCAGGCCTCATCGTCCATCCAACCCCGCATCAGGCCCGACATGAACCCGTCGCCTGCACCCAGCACATTGAAGACTTCGATCGGAAAGCCGGGGCCGGCCTCGCCCTCATCCAGGCTGTCCGGGACCGCGCCGGTGAAGGCCACGGCCCCCATCGGCCCGCGTTTGCAAACGAGCGCCGCCTTGGACACGGCGCGCACGGCGCGCAACGCAGCGATGGTGTCCGTGGTGCCGCCTGCGATGTGAAATTCCTCTTCTGTGCCGACGATCAGGTCGAACAGATGCAGCGTTGCCTGCAGCTTGGCGGTCACCTTGGCGCTTTCGATGAACCGGCTTTCGCCATCTCCATGGCCCGCAAGACCCCAAAGGTTCGGGCGATAGTCGATATCCAGCGCCGTCCGCGCGCCGTGTTGACGAGCCAGACGCAGCGCCTTCAGCACCGCCGCCTCAGTCCGGGGATGCGACAGGTGGGTGCCCGTCGCCACGACCGACCGCGTCCGCGCGATCTGGCCTTCGTCGATGTCATCCTCGCACAAGGCCATGTCGGCGCAGTTTTCCCGGTAGAAGATCAGCGGGAACTGCTTGTCGTCGCGAATGCCCAACAGCACCAGCGCCGTCAGCCGCTCGGGGTCGGTCACCACGCCCGAAACATCGACGCCTTCGCGCGCCAGTTCCTCGCGGATGAAGCGGCCCATGTGTTCGTTGCCGACCCGGGTGATCAGGGCCGAGCGCATGCCCAGCCGCGCGGTGCCTGCGGCGATGTTGGTGGGCGAACCACCGATGTATTTCTGGAAGCTGGCCATATCCTCAAGCCGCCCGCCAACCTGGCCGCCGTATAGGTCAACCGACGCGCGGCCGATGGTGATGACGTCAAGGTCTTTCATGCGCTTTGTCCATCCCGAGTCCATGATGGAATATTTATTCTATTTCTGCCTCGAAGGGAAGCCCCTATGTCGCCCGCGCTGCAGCAAGCGCTACTGCAAAGCCAAGCGCCAGCGCCAGTGTCGCCGAAAGCGCCCGGAAGGCCCCAAAATCCACCTCCTCGACCGTCAGAACGACCTGCGCCCCCTTGGCCAGCGGGCCGGTCAGGCTGTCGGTCAGCGCAACGACCGGAAGCCCCAAAGCGCTGGCCTTTTCCACCAGACCAAGGGTTTCGGAGGAATAGGGGGCAAAGGAAATGGCCAACAGCGCATCATCGGGACGCAGCGCCTGTGACAGGGACAACCCGCCCACGCCTTCATGCAGCATCGCCGGAATCGACAGCTTTTCGCAGACATAGGCCAGGTAAGAAGCAACCGGAAACGCCCGGCGCAAGCCGATCAGATGCAGGGTTCCCGCTGCCCGGCACAGCTCCACCGCGCGGGAAAGCGCTGCTTCGTCCAGCGTTCTGGCCAGATTTTCCAGCGACTGCCGCCCCGATTCAATGAACTCCGCGACCAAAGCCCCCGGCTGATCCGCTCCTTCCGTCTTCAGGTTCCGCAATCGGGTGGCATAGTCGGGCAAGCCCCCGCCAATAGCATCGCGGAACAGGCGCTGCAGGTCGGAAAACCCGTGGAACCCCATGATCTGACAAAACCGCATCAACGCCGAAGGCGGCACCTGCGCGCCGGCCGCAAGCTCGGCCACCGTCGAAACCGCGATCCGGTCCAGATTGCCAGCCAGATGATCGGCGCATTGCTGCAGCCGCTTGGGCAAAGGGCCAAGTGCGGCCAGCCGCTGGCGGAATTCGTCCACGGTGTCGGGTGCGGCGGGATTGGTCATGCAATTGTCCCTTGAGCCTTCGAAGCGGATGCGTTAGCGATGGAACAAATATTCCATCATGTAAAGCGGCCGATGCCGCAGGGGGCGAAAATGGCAGTTCGGTTCGGACTTCTGGGGGCAGGTCGCATTGGCAAGGTCCATGCCAAGGCGGTGACGGGGGATGCATCGGCCAAGTTGGTGGCCGTGGCCGACGCGATGCCTGCGGCAGCGCAGGCGATTGCTGATCAGTATGGCTGCGATGTCCGCACCATCGACGCGATCCTTGCCGCCAAGGATATCGACGCCGTGGTGATCTGCACCCCGACCGACACCCACGCCGACCTGATCGAGCGTTTCGTCAAGGCCGGGAAAGCGGTGTTCTGTGAGAAACCCATCGACCTGTCGCTTGCCCGCGTGAAGCAGTGCCTTGAGGTTGTCCGCGCCCACAAGGGCACCCTGATGGTCGGCTTCAACCGCCGCTTCGACCCGCATTTCAAGGCCGTCCGGGCCGAGATCGACAAGGGTGCCATCGGCAAGGTCGAGATGGTCACCATCACCTCGCGCGATCCGGGTGCGCCGCCGGTCGACTATATCAAACGGTCGGGCGGGATCTTCCGCGACATGACGATCCATGACTTCGACATGGCCCGCTTCCTTCTGGGCGAGGAAGTCACCGAAGTCGTCGCCACCGCCGCCGTGCTGGTCGATCCGGAAATCGGCAAGGCCGGGGATTTCGACAGCGTTCAGGTGATGCTGAAAACAGCGACCGGCAAGCAGGCGATGATTTCGAACTCGCGGCGCGCGACCTATGGGTATGATCAGCGGATCGAGGTGCATGGCTCGAACGGGATGGTCGCGGCGGAGAACCAGCGGCCGGTGTCGATCGAGATCGCGTCCAGCTTGGGCTATACCCGCCCGCCGCTGCATGATTTCTTCATGACCCGCTATACCGAGGCCTATGCCGCCGAAATCGCCACTTTCATCGCGGCCCTGTCCGGCAAGGGCAAGGCTGAGCCGTCGGGTGAGGATGGGCTGATCGCGCTGGCGCTGGCCGACGCGGCGGTGAAATCGGTCGCCGAAAAGCGGGTGGTCATGGTCTCGGAAGTCCTCTGACCCCGTAAGAAGAAACCGGCTGCCCACGCTGGGCAGCCGGTTTCGGTTCAATGAAATCAAGAAGTTGGTTGTGGACGTTTAGGTTTCGTTAAGGGGCTTCAACCAGGTTGACCTGCCCCAGAGTGACTGGCACCCAGTCGCCTTCGGTCCCATCCGGCCAGATGACCCGCGCTTCCGCCGTCGTCGCATCGCCAAGGCCGAAGTGCAGGGGCACCAGGATCCCTCCTGCCTGCCCGCCGCCGATCAGCACTTCCTGACGTTGCACCCGGTCACCCGTCCGCACCTCGACCCAAGCGTTCACCGCGTCGCGGTTCGCACCCTGCATCTGCGGTTTGATCGCGACCCAGTTGCCCGCAACCCCTGCATTCCGCCAAAGCTGCGACGGACCGTTGCGGTTCACTACCACCATGTCCTGCAGGCCATCGCCGTTCAGGTCGACCAAAGCCCCGCCGCGCCCTTCCAGCATCGAGGCAACCCCGGCCTTGTCACCGGATTCGACGAAGGTGCCGTCTTCCTGTCCCAAAAGCAGGTTGTTCGGGTCTTCCTGCGCAAAGTCAGGCATTTCCCAGACATTGCCCTTCACCACGAACAGATCGGCCCAGCCGTCGTTGTTCACATCGCCAAACTGCGCGTGCCAAGCGGTCGAGGGGCGCTTGTCGTCGCCGGTGTAGGGCTGATGCGCTGTCACGCCACGCTTGAAGGCCTGATCGGAGTATTGCGGTTTTGCATCGGGCCCCGGTGTGGCCAGAAATTGCAGCTTGTTGTCAGCCATCGAGGTCAGGAAATATTCGGGATAGCTGTCCCCATCCACATCGCGGCTGGCGATGCCCATCCCCCAGATCTTCAGCTTTTTCCAGCCTTCCGCCTCGGTGTAAAGCACCGGCTCGGCCCCCGGCTCGACATGCCAAAGCTGTTCTTGCCCGCCCTTGTAATACTCGCGGTCGTTCGACACCCGCAGCGCAGGCGTGCCAGAGCGGTTCCAGTCGGTAAACAGCATCGACAGGGTGCAGAATGAAGGTTTCAGCTCTGCTGGGGCTGCGAACTTGCCGCCTGTGCCACGATAAAGCAGGTTTTCCGTGCAGTTGCCCCAAGGGAAATCTTCCTGTGTGCGGTCGATATAGCTGCCGAAAGCCAGCGTCGGCCAATCCGCACCATGTTCCCAGGTTGCGGCAAAGGCCGTGTTCCACAGGTCATGTGCCTGAAATCCCCAGTCCGCGCTGGCATCGGTGAATTTGCAGTCCCCTTGCCCCTTCATCAACCGCGATTGGCCCACCCGCAAGACAGCCAGATCGGTGATTCCGTCGGCGTCGATATCCAGCGGATAGGCGCCTGAGACCATGTCGATCTCAAGCCCCGAGGCATCGGCCTTGCGCAAAGCCAGCGTTTCCGAACTTTCGTTCAGGAATAGGGCAGAAGCGTTAGTACCACCCGCAACAAAGATCTCAGGTAGACCATCGCCCGAACAGTCAAAGATCGCCGTCCCGCCACCGACGACGAATTCCCATTCGCCGGCGAACGTGTGGTCGAACCCCGCACTTGCGGTTTCTTCGACGAATTGCGGGACGACCGGGCCATCGGCGAATGCCGGAAGGGAAAGCGCCGTGGAAGCCAAAGCAAGAAGGACGAACTTTTTCATAGCGTTTTCAGCCTGTTCGCAAACTCTGCAACGCATTCGCCCTGGGTAAGGCCATTCTCGATTGCCGCGCGGAAATGGATACCACCATATAGCCGCGAGATTGCCGCCTCTTCCGCCGCAGCCTTGAACGAGGGGAAGGTGCGGACGGGAAGACCGTCTGCTTCGTGGGTGGCATCGTCGAAGGCGAAGTCTTGTCCGAAGATCGCCTCAAGCACGGCATAGGCCGCGCCCGATTGGCTGGAATGGCCCGAAGGATATTCCGGGAAGGGCGGGGTATTCAGCAAAGGTTCGAATTTCGGGTCGATCAGACGGCGGATATAGGTGACGGGGCGGACCAGATCGACTTCGAACTTCACCCGCCAGCAGACGATGAAGGCATCTGCCACCGCCATGCCAAGACGCGCCAGGGCATCGGCCAGCCGGTCCACCGGCAAGGCGTCGCGTGTGGCAATTTCGATCAGGATCGAGGCCCAGTGCCCCGGCGGCGTGGGCGACAGCATCGGGTCATCCGACCAGAAGCGGGCGATGAGCTTCTGCTCATCCGTCAGCGAAACGCCGGTGTCATAGACTTCTATTGCTTCAGCAAAGAACGCGCTGGCCGGGTCTTCCGAATATTCCGGCGGCGGTTCCAACCCGCAAGGCAGATCGCCAGTTACGGCGAAGGTCCGCACCGTGCCCCAATTGGGCAGAAGCGGCGTCTGCTGCAGCCGGATCGCGTTGGTCGGCACCCAGTGCGCGGGCCCGTCGGTCAGCTTCCATTCCGCCGGGAAACCGAGGCTCTCGATATGCGCTCCGCCGTCGGTTTCGGCCCAAGCGAGGATATGGGCTGTCAGTGCCGCGCCGTGATCCTCGCTGGTCTTCACAAGGGTCGGGTCAAGTCCTGCGGCCACCTTCTCGCCCAGCTTGCGGGTCATTGCCGCCATGGCGCGCTGGCCGGTCGGGCCAGTGTTGAAGAACAGCGCCGCCGTTGCCGACGACAGGACCGCATGGACCAAAGCGGCCTCGTCCAGCGGGCCGGGCGGGGCAGGGGGCGAGGTCAGGCTGTTCACCTGTCCGGCAAGGCTGGTCAGCCCGCGCGACTGGGCAACGCCTTCCCACAGGGCCACGCCCAGATAGGCAAAGGCGCGGCTGGCGACGGGGGGCGAATAGGTCGCGGTATGGCGGATCAGTTCAAGGATCAGCCGATACCATTTCAAAACCACCTCTTCCGCAGCGGGCCTGTCTTCGGCCAGGGCGGGCAGGGGAAGCAGCAGCGCCGCGCTCGCCAGAAGCAGGCTGCGGCGGTTCAGATGAAGCGGTTCCACAGGTTTTCCAATCTTTCCTGCCGCCCGGATTTCGGTTGCGGCTCGATCTTTTCTGCGATGACGCGCGCGGCGGCCTGATCCAGGCTTCCGGTCAGCATGGCCTTGGCGGCGGGTGCGTCCCAGCCGGCGTAGCGGGCCTTGCGGGCGGCTTCCATCTCGCCGCTTTCCATAAGCGCGGCGGCGGCTTTCAGCGCACGGGCGCACGTGTCCATGCCGCCGACGTGGGCCAAGATCAGATCCTCGGGGTCAAGCGACTGGCGGCGGATCTTGGCGTCAAAGTTCACGCCGCCGGTCTTGAAACCACCCGCGCGAAGGATTTCGTAGAAGGCCACGGCCTTTTCCGCATGGTTGTTCGGGAATTGGTCGGTGTCCCAGCCGGATTGGTAGTCGTTCCGGTTCATGTCGATCGAACCAAAGATACCAAGGCTGGCTGCCAGGGCGATTTCATGTTCGAAGGAATGCCCTGCAAGGATCGCATGGCCCTGTTCGATGTTCACCTGAACCTCACGCTCCAGCCCGAAGTCCTTGAGGAAGCCGTAGACCGTGGCCACGTCATAATCATACTGGTGCTTTGACGGCTCCTGCGGTTTTGGTTCGATCAGAATCGCACCCTTGAAGCCGATCTTGTGCTTGTATTCGACCACTTGCTGCAAGAACCGACCGGCATGGGCGCGTTCGGCGGAAAGGTCGGTGTTCAGCAGGGTCTCATAGCCCTCGCGCCCGCCCCACAGCACATAGTTCTGGCCACCCAGGCGCTGGGTCACATCCATGTTCGCCTTCACCGTCGCGGCGGCATAGGCGTAGACGTCGGGATCGGGGTTCGTTGCCGCCCCGGACATCCAGCGGCGGTGGCTGAACAGGTTCGCCGTGCCCCACAGAAGCTTTGCCTTGTGCTTGGCCTGTTTGCCCTCAAGATAATCCGCGACTTCGTTCAGGTTCTTCAGGCTTTCGGCAAAAGTCGCCCCTTCGGGCCGCATGTCGGCGTCGTGGAAGCAATAGAAGGGCACGCCCAGGATATCGAACATCTCGAAAGCAACGTCGGCCTTGAGCTTGGCCTTCGCCATGTCGTCGCCGAACCACGGGCGTTCAAAGGTCTGCCCGCCGAACGGGTCGCCGCCTGGCCAGGCAAAGCTGTGCCAGTAGGCGACGGCAAAACGCAGGTGATCCTCCAGCCGCTTGCCCATGACCACTTCGTCCGGGTTGTAGTGCCGGAAGGCGAATTCATTGGTCGAGGACGGCCCCTCATACTTGATCTGCGGGATGCCTTTGAAAAACTCGGTCATGTCAGGTCCTTGATGGCGGATTGTGCGGCGCGGAACCGGGCGGCCCCTGCGTCCATGGCGTCGGAAAGTGCGGCTTCGGGCTCGATCACCCGCGCGATCTTGGGCAGCGTGGCGATCTCGGCCCCGGCTCCGGTCGCGGCCATGATGGCCAACCGCGCGGCACCAAAGGCCCCGCCGAAGTCGCCAGCGACGGGCAGGGCGACCGGGCAATCCAGGGCGGTTGCAATCAGCTTCAGCCAGTAGTCCGATTTCGACCCGCCACCCACGGCCAGAAGATGATCGAGCCGGGTGCCGGTCGCAGCCAGCGCATCACGGCAGTCGCGGATGGCATAGGTCACGCCCTCCAGCACCGCGCGCGTTCCGGCCTGACGGTCGGTCGCATGTTCAAGGCCGACAAAGGCACCGCGCACGGAAGCCGAGTTCAACGGCGTCCGCTCGCCCCCGAGATAGGGCAGGAACTGGGTCTTGCCGGGGGCTTGCAGCGCCCCAAGCTCGCCCGTCAACTTGGCGACGTCGCATCCCACCAGCCGCGCATACCAGTTCAAGGCGTCGGTGGCGGCAAGGATCACGCCCATCTGGTGCCAGGTGTTCGGCAAGGCATGGCAGAACGTATGCACCGCCGTCGCCGGGTCAGGCTGATAGCCGTCATTGGCCGCGAACAGCACGCCGCTTGTGCCAAGCGAAACAAATGCCTCACCCGCGCGCACCACGCCCACGCCGACGCCCGCAGCCGCATTGTCACCGCCACCGCCCGCCACGATCACGCCCTTCGGCAGGCCCCAGCGGGCAGCCAGAGCCTCGCGCAGGACGCCCGAGACTTCCGAGCCTTCGACCAGACGCGGCATGTGCCCACGGTCCAGCCCGGTCTTTGCCAAAAGCACATCCGACCAGTCGCGCCGTCCGGTATCCAGCCAACTGGTGCCTGCGGCATCCGACATCTCGCCGACATGTTCGCCCGTCAGCCAGAAGCGCAGGTAATCCTTTGGCAGCAACACCTTGGCCACCCGCGCGCGGATTGCCGGTTCATGCCGTGCGACCCACAAGAGCTTGGGTGCGGTAAAGCCCGGAAAGACGATATTGCCGGTCAGCCGCCGAAAATCCGGATCGCTGTCCAGTTCGGACGCCTCAAGATGGGACCGGGTGTCGTTCCAAAGGATGCAGGGCCGCAGCACCTCATCCCGTTTGTCCAGAAGGGTTGCGCCATGCATGTGGCCCGAAAGCCCGATGCCCTTTACCCTGGCCAGCCCCTTTTGCGCCGAGAGCCGGTCAAACACCGTTTCCGCCGCAGAAATCCAGTCGGAGGGCGCTTGCTCGCTATGCCCTTCTTCGGGTCGCGAGACGGCCAGCGGCGCGGTGGCTTCGGCAAGGACCTTCTGGTCCTCGCCGATCAGCACGCCCTTCAGGCCGGACGTGCCCAGATCAAGCCCGATATACATCACGCGGCCAGATGCGCCGGCTTCTTGCCCAGGATGATCATGCCCAGGATGTCGTCATCGGTCACTTCGTTGACGTCCACCGTGCCGACAAGCTGGCCGTTCTTCATGACCGAGGCACGGTCGCACAGCTTCATCACGTTGTGGATGTCATGTTCGATCAGGAAGATGCCAAGACCCTGCGCCTTAAGCTCTTGGATCAGTTCGGCCACCATCTGGGTTTCATGCGGCCCAAGTGCTGCGGTCGGTTCGTCCATGATCAGGATCTTGGCGTTGAAATAGACCGCGCGGGCGATGGCGACCGACTGGCGCTGACCGCCGGACAGGGCCGACACGGGCACGTTGAACTTTTTGAAGTTGGGGTTGAGGCGACCCATGATCTTGCTGGTTTCCGCCTCCATCTGGGCATCGTCCAGAAAGCCCCATTTGTTCACGATTTCCCGCCCAAGGAACAGGTTCGAGGCCGCATCGACGTTGTCGGCCAAGGCCAGCGTCTGATAGATCGTCTCGATGTTCTGGGCGCGGGCATCGCGGGGATCCTTGATCTCGACCTCTTGCCCGTTGATCAGGATCTGGCCGCTGTCCTTTTGATAGGCGCCCGACAGGCACTTGATCAGCGTCGACTTGCCCGCGCCATTGTGGCCCAGAAGGCCCACGACTTCGCCGGGGTAAAGATCGACCGTGACGTGATCCACGGCCTTGATCCCGCCGAAGGCGATCGAGATGTCACGCAGTTCGACCAGCGGGGTTCCGGTTCTGTCTACCATTGTCCTGTCCCCTTACTTGACGCGCTTGCGGTAAACGATGTCCAGCCAGACGGCGAGGACGAGGGCGATGCCGATCACGATCCTCTGGTAGGACCCGTCGC
>CAUJIP010000045.1 GCA_963205235.1 Pseudomonadota bacterium | reverse complement strand
AGCGTTTTTGTAGGTTAATCGCACCCAGAGTCGGATGAGGTCGAAGACCCCGCGGCCAGGCACCAACCGGGCGCCGCGATCCCCTCATCCTCACGCGGCGCCCCTCCCAAGGGGGCAGCCATGGACGACGCAAGAAATTCGTTAAAGACGGTCTGAATCCACAAACAATTTGGAGTTACGAGGAGGTTGGCCACACGCAAGAAGCCAAGCAAGAGCTCATTGGGCTGCGTCTCGACACACCATTTGCTACGCCCAAGCCAGAATACCTATTGCATCGCATCCTGCATATTGCCACCAACCCCGGCGACCTCGTGCTGGACTTCTTTGCCGGATCCGGCACGACCGCCGCAGTCGCACAGAAGATGGGCCGCCGCTGGATTGCTGTCGAACAGATGGACTACATTTATGATCTGACGGCCTTGCGCCTGAAAAAGGTGATCGGCGGCGAACAGGGCGGAATATCCGCCACAGCTAACTGGAAGGGCGGCGGCAGCTTTGTCTATGCCGAGCTTGCCCGGTGGAACGCCAGGCTGGCCGATGACATTCGCGATGCTGTCGATGCCACAGCCCTTGCCGCCCTGCGGGACCGTCTGCGGACCGAGGGCTATGTGCGGCCCGGCGTGAAACTGGATGGACTGGCCGACGCAGCCTTCGATGCCCTGCCGCTGGATGACCAGAAGCGCGTCCTGATTGACTGCCTCGACGCGAACCACCTCTATGTCAATTATGGCGACATGGCTGACGAAGCCTATGGCATCGCTGACGAGGACATGCGGGTCAACCGTACGTTCTATGGGGACAAGGTATGACGCAGTCCCTCGCCCAGGAGTTCGACGCGCTCGCCAAGTATGGTGCCCTGACGTCCCAGATCCCGGCGTGCATTTCCGAAAACCTTGCCGCGTCCATCACGTTGCGCCCCTATCAGCAGCGCGCCTTGGAACGGTTCGTCTTCTACATGGAAAAGTATCCGAACCGCCCAAATCCTGCGCAACTTCTGTTCCACATGGCCACCGGCAGCGGCAAGACGGTGCTGATGGCGGCGCTGATCCTGTATCTTTACTCCAAAGGGCAGCGGAACTTCCTGTTCTTCGTCAACTCGTCGCAGATCATTGAAAAGACCAAGGACAACTTCCTTAACCCGGCTTCCAGCAAGTACCTGTTTGCGTCCCAGGTCCGGATTGATGATGCGCTGGTGGATATCCGGGCCGTGGACAATTTCGACGAGGGGGTGGATGGCGCGATCAACATCCACTTCACCACCATCCAGGGGCTGCACAGCCGGTTGCTGAATCCGCGCGAAAACGCCGTGACCTATGAGGATTTCGAAGCGCGGCAGATCGTGCTGATCTCGGACGAGGCGCACCATCTTAGCGCTGAAACCAAGGCGAAGCTGGGCAAGGAAGAGGAAGAAGAGAAGGTCAGCTGGGAAAGCACCGTCGCCCGCATCTGGGGCGCAAACCCGGACAACCTGCTGCTGGAATTCACCGCGACCGTGGATCTGGCGCACCCGGCAATCCGGGCCAAGTATCACGACAAAATCCTGTACGATTACGCTCTCCGGCAATTCCGCGAGGATGGGTATTCGAAGGACATCGAGTTGCGGCAGGCCGATCTGCCCGTGCGCGACCGGATGTTGCAGGCTGTCGTGGTCAGTCAGTTGAGGCGCAAGCTGGCTGCAGCGCACGGCGTGGACTGTAAGCCCGTGATCTTGATGAAATCGAAGACCATCGCGGACTCGAACGCGAACGAGGCGCTTTTCCACGGAATGATCAAGGTGCTGGACGGCGATGCGCTTCTTGCCCTTCGGGCGGCCAGTCAGGGCGACGAAACCCTGACGCGTGCTTTCGCCTTCATCTTTGACGAAAGAGGTGTCAGTGCACCTGACTTGGCGGCGGAGATCAAACTGGATTTCGACCCAGCCAAGGTCGAGAACGTCAACAGCCCCACTGACCTGCAAGCCCGCCAGATCGCCTTGAACACGCTGGAAGACCGCGACAATGAACTGCGGGTGATCTTTGCAGTGGACAAGCTGAACGAAGGTTGGGACGTGCTCAACTTGTTCGACATCGTCCGACTTTACGATACTCGGGACGGCCGAGAGAACAAGGTGGGCAAGACCACCATGCAAGAGGCGCAACTGATCGGCCGTGGGGCGCGGTATTTTCCGTTCACCGCTGCAGACCAGCCAGATGCTCCGCGCGCCATGCGCAAGTATGATCGTCAGGCCGATCATCCGCTCCGGCTGCTGGAACAACTGCATTATCATTGTTCGCACAACCCGAAATACATTCAGGATATCCGCAACGCCCTACGCGAAACCGGGATGCTGGACGACACCGCGCGGACTGTCACCTTGCGGGTCAAGGACAGCTTTAAGCAGACAGACCTGTATCAGCATGGCCATATTTGGCTGAATGATCGCATCAAGAATCCGCGCGATGCCGTGAAAGGGCTGGATGACTATCTGGCTGGCCGCGAGTTTACCTTCCCCCGACTGATGACTGGCCAGGTAATCGAAGCGACAGCTTTCGGCGAGGCTCGCCCGCGTCAGGCCTCGCCCGGGCAGGAGCCGGTGACTGAAACATGGTCCCTGTCTGATCTGGGTCAGCCGATCCTGCGCTTCGCGCTCGACACCAACCCCTTCTTCCAGTTTGACCGGCTGCAGGAATACTTTCCACAGTTGAGCGGGATGACCCAGTTCATGTCGTCCAACCGCTTCCTTGGTGGGGTTACCGTGAAGGTAACCGGGCTGCCCGCAGACCTTCGGAACCTGTCATCAAGATCGAAGGTTGAAATCGCGCAGTTCGTACTGCACGGCGTCGAAACGGGAATTCGGCAGGAGAGCGTCGATTATCTGGGCACCAAGAATTTTGTGCCTCACGCTCTGAACAGCATCCTCTGCGACAAGATGCTGAAGGTCAGCGTTCAGGGCGAGACTGGCCTGTCGTGGTCTGAGAGCAAGATACCAGGCCTCAGCCTGATCGACCTCGGCGCCAAGGACTGGCACATCTACGATGACAGCTATGGGACCGATCAGGAGAAGCATTTCGTTCGCTTCCTCCACGACAACGAGGCGACGCTGAAGGCCGTTTACCAAGATTTCCACCTGATGCGGAACGAGAAGCTGTTCCAGCTCTTCGACTTCAAGGAGGGACGAGCCTTTGAGCCCGACTTCGTGCTGTTCCTGCGCCGCGCCGACAACGGGCAAACCTCTGTCATGCAGATATTCATCGAACCAAAGGGCGAGCACCTGCGACAGCAAGACCAATGGAAAGAGGATTTTCTCAAACAAATCAACCTGGTCGCGAGTCTCGAGACCGTCTTTCAAGGCCGAGACTATACCGTTTACGGGCTCCCATTCTTCAACGATGGAGCGCCGATGCGAAAGCCCTTCGAAGCGGCCTTTGAACGCTTCAAGAAGGTGTAGCATCTCTCAATCTTCCGACGCCAGTCTCGCGTCCAAGGGAGACGGCACAACGAACCTCGTCACGGCGAGTGAACAGGATTTCGTTGGCTTTTCAGGAAGTTGTGGCTCTGAACCGAAAGCAGTTCGGTTAACAGGTCGGGAGAATTCCGCCGTGGAGAAAACCCTACCGGGCGGTCAGAGGTGGATGCCGGTTAACAGCCCCACCCGCATAACCCTCGAAAACAACGGAAAAATCCGGCCGCAGCCGGATGGGTAGAACGCTTTCGCGGGGGCTATTGGCGGAGAGACAGCCCGCCGATCAGTCGTGTTTTCTTGTCGCAATCAACCGCCGAAATCCGACTTTTTTCCTTACTTATCAATGAATTTAAAGATGTGGGTGGCGCAAGCCGTTGCAATCAATGCCTTCCAATGCTATTTCTTTAGGCGGATAAGTAGGTGGATACAAAATGCCGCGCGTCGCTAAGGAACTTGGGCCACTGGATATCAAGCGGGCAATCCATGCCGGGGGCAAGCATAACACCATGCTTCCCGTGGGGGGCGTTGCGGGGCTTTACCTGCAAGTTACCCCGAACGGCGGCAAAACATGGGTCTTGCGCGCGGCTTTGGCAGGCAAACGGGCGGAAATGGGATTGGGCGGGTTCCCGACTGTGACCCTTGCCCAAGCGCGCGAAAAGGCGCGGGATGCACGCAACAAGATCGATCAGGGCATTGACCCCTTGGCCGAACGCAAAGCCGCCCGCGCTGCGCTGGTGGCCGCTGCGCGCCGGGGGCTGACCTTTACCGACGCGATGAACAGATATCTTGATGCAAAGATGGAGGCCTTCAGTAACGAAAAGCACAAGGCGCAATGGCGGGCGACTTTGGCAACCTATGCCGAACCTGAACTTGGGTCGATGCTGGTGCAGGATATTCAGGTGCAGGATGTGCTAAAAGTTCTGCATCCCCTCTGGTCAGATCGAACCGAAACCGCAACCCGATTGCGCGGGCGGATCGAAGCCGTGCTGTCGTGGGCCACGGTGTCAGGCCACCGAACGGGCGACAACCCGGCGCGCTGGGCTGGCAATCTAAAGGAACTCTTGCCAGCACCTGCCAAAGTGGCAAAGGGCGACAATCACCCGGCCCTGAATCTGGACGACGCCTCCGCATGGTTTGCCGCCCTACAGGCCCGCGAAGGCTTTGGCGCGCGCGCCTTGGAGTTTGCCGCCCTGACCGCCGCACGATCCGGCGAAGTGCGTGGCGCTGTCTGGGCCGAGATTGATCCTGACCGCGCTTTGTGGACCATCCCCGCCGACCGCATGAAGATGAGCCGCGAACACCGAATTCCGCTTTCCCCCGCCGCCTTGGCGCTATTGCGAGCCATGCCAAGGCTGGACGGCACGGAAATGGTTTTTCCCTCTACAAAGGGCGGGCAATTGTCCGACATGACCCTAAGCGCCACCATGCGCCGGATGCACGAAGCCGAGATTGAGGCCCAGCGCCCCGGCTTCATTGATCGGGTGAACAAGCGCCCCGCCGTGCCACACGGTCTTCGCAGCACGTTCCGCGATTGGGTGGCAGAACGCACCCATTTTCCCGGTGAAATGGCCGAGGTTGCCTTGGCCCATAAGATCAGCAGTGCCGTTGAGGCCGCCTATCGGCGCGGCGACATGATCGAAAAGCGCCGCCGCATGATGGCCGATTGGGCGGAATTCCTTGCCGGGGCCAAAGAGGCTGAAAATATTGTGAGACTAGGTTGATGTGGTGCCCAGTAGGCTGTTCATCATGGAAGTCAGTTTTTGACAATCTCCGTGAAACGTCTGGACAGGTCTTGAAATTAGTTGCATTGGGCCAAAAGGCATCTGAAGATAGTCCCGATAAGCTGCCTAGCTTGCAAGCAACGTCTTGCCTAATCGAAGGCGGTTTTGCAGACAACTACCGAGAAGCGGAGTTGATAGTTTCAATAACTGCCACCTACCTCATGGTAAACCTTCTAGAGTACTTCTCCCCAATTGTTTCAAATGTTGCGGGAAACAGGTTGGCGCTAGATTTTCCTGTATACTCCCACAAAGACCAGTTTGAATGCTGTGCTTTCAGATGGCCGATCAAGGACGATCCTCAGTTTCATATGTTTTTTGAATATGCAAAATCTGGAAGCTTTGACAGTGAGGCGCTTTATAGTAGATTTTCATTTATTGACCATGAAACCGGTAAGCTTCACGTAAAAAACGGGGCAGAATGCTTTTTGATAAATGGTCTTGGCCTATCTAATGAGATGGCAGCGAAATATTGCGATCTTGTCCGATCATTAGATGGCTACTATGTGTTTTGGTCAGAAGTGCCCGATGAAGAAGAGTATCGCGACCTTCTTGGCTGTATAGAAGTCAGTGACGATTTCACAAGAGCAATCAACGCGGTATTTGGGGATCAGACTACCAGTTTGGATTCCCATTCAAATCCGGGGAAAATTGGACGCCCAAAACTAAGGGACGAAATCGCTCTTGCCTATTCCAGCATGTTTCCCGCTGGCCATGTTGCACAAGGGCTGACTTGGAAGACTGTCGCCTTGAGATTGTCGGCCTCAATGGGACGAACGGTAACCGTCGCAACAATACGACGCGGATTACGCGAACGCGACGAGCAAAAGTAGCAGAAGTAGCAAAATCTGTTTTGGCACTTTTGGCCCTTTTGCAAGGCCTTGAAACTCGCCCCAGCTTCGCCAATTTGCCACCATCTGCAACCAATGGTGGGCAATGACATGGCTGAAATCTACATCACCGATCTGCAAGTTTCTGCGCGCTACGGCGTGAACAGGGCAACCCCTTGGCGCTGGGCCAAGTCGCGATCTGACTTCCCCAAACCGATCTGCCTTTCTCCCGGCTGCACGCGCTGGAAACTGGCCGAAATTGAGGCGTGGGAAGAATCCAAGGCCAAGGATCACCGCCCTTGAAATCCCCAGGTGCCTACCCCTATTGGGCAGTGTTTGGCGATGGCTAAGCGACCAAACCCGCGCGCAATTCGTGCCGCCCGCACCTACACCATTGACGAAGCCGCCCTCGCGCTGGAGGTGTCTGTTGGCACCGTTCGCGCTTGGGTCAAAGCAGGCCTGCCGATCATGTCCAAGGCTCGACCCTTTCTGATCTTGGGAGATGCCTTGCGCGGCTTCCTTGACGCCCGCCGCACATCGGGCAGGGTCGAACTCTTGCCCGATCAACTCTATTGCCTGCGCTGCAAAGCAGGCCGTCGCCCGGAAGGGCTGTTGGTTGATGTCTTGCCGCAAACTCCAAAGACCGCGCGCCTGTTTGGCTTCTGCGAGGTCTGTGGCGGCAACTGCAACAGAATGATCAGCCTAAGCCAGATCGACAGAATCCGCCCGATCTTCGTGTTCGACTTCAACGGCACCAAGCAAGCCTAAGGGATACCGCTTTCCCCCTCTCAAACCATCACTTCGAAAGGCAAGCCTAATGGCCCGCAAATGCACCGAAGAAAACGAGCGGATCAAACGCAAATACCTGCGATTCATGCGGGAGGCTGACGGACGCAATGACGCCACCGTCACCAAAGCGGCAGAGGCGATCTTGCGCTTTGAGGCCAACACCAATTTCAAGACATTCAAGGCGTTCCATATCGATCAAGCGATCAAGTTCAAAGCACGCCTAGAGGCCGAAAAGAACAAACGCACGGGCAAGCCTTTGTCAAAGGCAACCATCGACAGCACCCTTCGCGCGGTGAAGGCCTTCTTCAAATGGTTGGCAGGCGAACAAGGCTATAAGTCGCGGATTTCCTACAGCGACGCCGAATACTTCAACCTCAACACCAAGGACGCCCGCATTGCCCATGCGGAACGCGAAACGCCTTATCCGACGATGGAACAATGCCGCCATGCCTTCACGCTGATGCCCAGCGCGACCCCGATAGAACGCCGCAACAAGGCCCTGTTCGCCTTCCTGATGCTGACAGGCGCGCGTGACGGAGCCGTGGCATCCTTGCGCCTGAAACGTATCGATCTGGCCCAAGCCTGTGTCTATCAGGACGCCCGCGACGTGAAGACCAAAGGGTCCAAAACCTTCACCACTTGGTTCTTGCCCGTCGATCCGATCTACCGCGACACGTTCTTCGAATGGGTCAACCACCTGCGCCAAGACCTTCTGTTCGGCAACGAAGACGCAGTATTTCCCAAGGCCAAGATGGGCGTCATTGATGGGGCTTTTGCTGTGATTGGCTTTGAACGTGAACCCTATGCCACCGCAGGCGCGATCCTTGCCGCGATCAAGAACGCCTTCGCTTCCGCTGGCCTGCCCACTTTTGGCCCTCACTCATTCCGCAAGACTTTGGTCAAATGGGGGGACACCCGCTTCACCTCACGCGAGGCCTTCAAGGCCTTTTCGCAGAACATCGGCCATGACAGCGAAGTCACCACCGTCGGCTCATACCTCAAGGTTTCGCAGGAACGGCAGGCCGAGTTGATCCGGGGGATTGGCTAACCCCGCCCGACCCCTTACACCTTGGCCCAGCACAAGAATTGGGGCGGATATGTTCGAGCAGACTTTCAAGAACCTTGACGACATCATGTTCCAGGAACCGGGCTGCAACACCGAACTCGACTATGTCGAACAATCCTCTTGGATGCTGTTCCTGAAATACCTAGACGATCAGGAACAGGAACGCGCCGTCAACGCGCAACTGACCGGCGAACCCTACAGCTTCCTTTTCGACGACCGTTTCCGCTGGTCGGAATGGGCCGCCCCCAAGACCGCCGATGGCAAGCCCGACCTTGACCGCACCCGCATCGGTGGCGATCTGATCGAGTTCGTCAACAGCGCTCTGATGCCCTATCTGCGCGGCTTTCGCCAATCTGCCAGCGCCCCCGACACCATCGAATACAAGATCGGTGAGATTTTCACCGAGGTCCGCAACAAGTTCCAGAACGGCTATATGCTGCGCGACGCGCTGGGCCTGATCGACCAACTGACCTTTGGCTCACAGGAACAAAAGCACGAACTGTCCGACCTGTATGAAACCCGCATCAAGAACATGGGCAACGCGGGGCGCAATGGCGGGCAATACTACACCCCCCGCCCGCTGATCCGTGCCATGATCGCGGTCACCAACCCCCAGCTTGGCGAAACCATCTACGACGGCGCGGCAGGGTCGGCAGGCTTTCTGTGCGAGGCGTTTGACCACCTGCGCCCGCGCGTCAAAACCCCCGACGATCTGCAACGGCTGGAGCGCCGCACGCTTTACGGGAAGGAACAGGCCCCCTTGGCCTATGTCATCGGCCTGATGAACATGATCCTGCACGGCATCCCCGCGCCGAACTATCTGCGCACCGATACGCTGGCCGACCGGATTGCCGATATCGAGGAGCGTGACCGCTACCACATCATCCTTGCAAACCCGCCCTTTGGCACTAATAAAAATAAACAGTTGCAGCAGAACTTTCCGATCAAATCGTCGGAATCCGCCTATATGTTCCTGCAGCATTTCATTGAATCGCTCAAAGGCGGCGGGCGGGCGGCGATTGTCATCAAGAACACCTTCCTCAGCAACACCGACAACGCATCGGTGGCCCTGCGCAAGCTGCTGTTGACCGATTGCCATCTGCATACGATCTTGGATTGCCCCGGCGGCACGTTTCTGGGGGCAGGGGTGAAAACCGTGGTGCTGTTCTTTGAACGGGGCCGCAAATCGCGCGATGTCTGGTATTACCAACTGACCCCCGGTCGCAATATGGGCAAGACCAACCCGCTGAACGACGCCGATCTGGCCGAGTTTGTGACCCTGCAGAAAACCTTTGCCGTGGGGGATAAATCTTGGATCGTCAACGCCAGCACGCTGGACCCCGCCACCTATGATCTGTCGGTGAAGAACCCAAGCGCCCCCGAGGAAGCCCCGCTGCGCGACCCCGCCCAGATCATCGCCGACATGCTGGACCGCGACGCCGAGACCGCCGGGATTCTGGAAACCATCCGGGGGATGCTGTGAAGGCGGGGTGGGACGTTAAGGCGCTGGGGGAGGTTTGCGACGTTCTCGACAGCAAACGTAAGCCGATTACCAAGCGCGACCGGATCGACGGGCCATATCCCTACTATGGGGCGACAGGTGTTCTTGGTCACGTGGACGGCTACCTATTTGACGAACCCCTTGTCTTGCTTGGCGAGGATGGCGCGAAATGGGGTGCAGGGGACAACTCAGCTTTCAGCGTCGAAGGGAAAGTCTGGGTCAACAATCACGCCCATGTTCTTCGACCGAACCGAACCAAATTGCTTGACGCTTGGTTGATCTATTTTTTGAATTTCAGTGATCTATCAGAGTTCATTTCTGGTATGACCGTGCCAAAGCTTAACCAAGGGATGATGAACTCTATTCCCATCCCCCTCCCGCCCCTAGACGAACAAAAGCGGATTGTTGAGGTCTTGGATGCGGCCTTCGAAGGCCTGTCCCGCGCCCGCGCCCACACCGAAACCAACCTCCAGAACGCGCGGGAGTTGTTTCTGCGGTCTATAGAGTGTGAGTTCGAGCTGATGGCTGAAACTCATGAGCGCCAAACGGTTGGCGAGATTGCTACGATCAAGGGCGGGAAAAGGCTTCCAAAAGGCGAGAAAACCGTCACCACGGAAACTCCCTTTCCTTACATTTCGATCAAGGATTTCAACGATCAGGGTTCGATAGATATCGCAGGGATTGACTACCTTTTGCCTGCAACACGCGATGCCATAAAGAATTACATCATTCGAAGTGACGACCTCTACATAAGCATTGCAGGAACCATCGGAAAAACCGGAATCGTCCCGCCGGAACTTGATGGCGCAAACCTAACCGAGAATGCCGCACGTATGGTCTTCAAGGAAAGCATCAACAATGAATACGTGTATTTCTTCACGCTAACCGCTGACTTTCAAGACCAAGCTGGCCTGAATACACGAACTGCGGCACAGCCAAAGCTTGCGCTTGAGCGCCTGAAAACAATCTCGGTTCCGATTGTGCCACTGGTAGAGCAAGTTGAAATGGCCTCAAAATTGCGATCTATGCGCGAGCAAACGCAACAAGCAGAATACCACTACCGCGCCAAACTCGCTGACCTTGATGCCCTCCGCCAAGCCCTGCTGCAAAAGGCCTTTGCGGGTGAGTTGACGTGATCTAGGCTTTCGCCATGAGTGACCCGGATCAAAAGAAGTTCCGCCTGCGTGCCAGTCTTGTGGATGGGCAACTTGAGCTTGAGTCCGGTGGGCTTGCCCCCATAGCGGACCGCGCGAGCTTCGAAATTGTTGTCGCTGCAAGGGACATCACCGACCCGCTTCTTGTCGACATGCTGCTGACCCGCAAGCGCATCCAGATACTACCCGAGGGAACCCGGCTGGTCGCCGCCGTTTCGTCGCGCAATTGGCCAGAAAGGACCGTGGTCTTTCACGATGGCGACGTGCCCTACGACGAAATCGGCCCGCGTGTTCACCGGCAGTTGTCGGAAGGCTGGACCCAGGATTTGCCTGCACTGATTGGCCTGACCATAGGGCCAATGCCGCGCAAGCGTGGCCAAATGGAGCTTCTTGAAACCGGTGGCCTGTGGCTGAAGATTCAGGGCGCGCGCGCCGAAGGCCTGGAAGTGTCTTCGATCTTGATGCCAAGCCACTTTGGGGACGGGCAAGCCAAAAGCCTGAACCATGCTTTGACGCGAATCTCGGAAACGCTGGAAACGTGGAGGATTTCCCACACCTACAGCGCCTATCAGCGAATTTTCTACCAAGAGACGAATGGCAACTGGTATCCGCTGCAATGGTTACGCGACGACAAGTTGCACAAGGAAGAACATGAAATTGCCCGGACCATGTGGCAGAAGTGCTATCTGGAACTGAAGTCCGGAAAGCAGCGCGACTGATGAGCATCGCATCAGAAACCGAAGCCGACACCCGCGCGACCCGCATTGATCCTGCGCTTGTGGCCGCTGGCTGGTTGCCCCCCGATGCCCATGTGCGGCGTGAGATGATCGCTCCGGGTCGCATCGTTCAAGGTGGCAAGCGCGCCAACCCGATGTCGGCGGATTATGTGCTGCACTATCGCGACCAGAAACTTGCGGTGATCGAGGCCAAGCGGGCTGGCATCGCCACCGCCGAAGGCGTGGCCCAGGCCAAGGAATACGCCCAGCGCCTGAACGCCCCTTTCGCCTACGCGACCAACGGGCTGACCTGGTATGAGATCGACATGCAGGGCGGCGAGCGCGAAGTCACCGCCCCCCCCAGCCCGCAAGCCCTGTGGGACCGCACCTATAAAACCCCCAACGCATGGCGTGACCGTTTCGGCGCTGTGCCGTTCGAAGCGGGGGGCGGCAAATGGCAACCCCGCTATTACCAGCACAACGCGATCAGCGCCGCCCTTGAGGCCGTGGCTTTGGGCAAGCGCCGCATCCTGCTGACCCTCGCCACCGGCACCGGCAAAACCGGCATCGCGTTTCAACTGTGCTGGAAACTGTTCGAGGCGCGCTGGAACCTTGGCGGCGAACCGACCCGCCGCCCCCGCATCCTGTTCCTCGCCGACCGCAACATTCTGGCCAGCCAAGCCTACAACTCATTCGGCGCGTTTGAGGACGGCGCGCGGATGCGCCTTGACCCCGCAATGATCGCCAAGCGCGGCGAAGTGCCCAAGAACGCATCAATCTTCTTCACCATCTTTCAAACCCTGTCCACCGGGGGCGAGGGGGCTGAGGCCTTCCGCCAATACCCCCCCGATTTCTTCGATTTCATCATCATCGACGAATGCCACCGGGGCGGGGCCAATGCCGAAGGATCGTGGCGAGGAATTCTAGAATACTTCGAACCGGCCTATCAGTTGGGTCTGACCGCCACCCCCAAACGCACCGACAACGCCGACACCTACGCCTATTTCGGCGAACCCGTTTACACCTACTCCCTGCGCGAAGGCATCGAAGACGGCTACCTGACCCCCTTCCGCGTCCGGCAGTATTCGTCAACCATCGACACTTACACGTTCGAGGGCGAAGACAAGGTGGTCGCAGGCGAGGTCGCAGATGGCACCACGTTCGAGGAAAAGGATTTCAACAAGATCGTGCAGATGAAGGCGCGCGAGTTGCACCGCGTCCGGACCTTTCTGGCCGAGATCAACACGAACGAAAAAACCATCGTCTTTTGTGCGACCCAAGCCCACGCCGCCCTGATCCGCGACCTGATCAACCAAGAGGTCCGCCACAGCGACCCCGATTACTGCGTCCGCGTAACGGCGAATGACGGGGCCGAGGGCGAGCGGCACCTTGAGACATTCCAGCAAAACAGCAAGACCATCCCGACGATCCTGACCACCTCGCAAAAGCTTTCGACCGGGGTGGATGCCAAGAACGTGCGCAACATCGTGCTGATGCGCCCAATCAATTCGATGATCGAGTTCAAGCAGATCATCGGGCGAGGAACCCGAACCTTCGATGGGAAGGACTACTTCACGATCTACGATTTCGTGAAGGCGCATCAAAAGTTCGATGATCCGGAATGGGACGGCGACCCGGCAGACATCATCCTTGATGATCCTAAAGAGCCGAAGCCGAAGAAGACCGCCGAAGAGCCGGATGAACCACCAAAGCCGCGCGACCCCGCCGAGCCGGATGGCCCAAGCGACAAACCGGAAATGGTCCAGATCGAACTTGCGCGCGGCCACATCGTCAACATAGCAGCGACTACCTTTTGGGGTCCCGATGGCAAGCCGATCAGCGCCAAGGATTTCATCGAACGCATGTTCGGAGAGTTGCCAACGCTTTTCAAAGACGAAGACGAACTGCGCAAGCTTTGGGGCAACCCGGACACCCGCAAAGCACTGCTAGAGCAACTTGCGGACCGTGGGTATGATTCCACGATCCTGAAACAAATCCGGCAGGCGATCATGGCCGAGGATAGCGACCTGTTCGACGTGCTGGCACATATCGCCTATGCGACCGAACCGAAGACCCGGCAGGAGCGCGCCGAAGTTGGCGCGCAAGCGATCAAGATCAACTATGACGACAAGCTTGCGTCGTTCCTGACCTTCGTTCTAGGCCAGTATGTCGAAGCGGGGGCCGAAGGCCTTGACCGTGCAAACCTGCCTGTCTTCCTCAAGCTAAGATATGGAAACCCGATTGATGGGGCGAAGGCACTTGGCGGCGTTGACCATGTTTCAGGGTCATACGTCGGATTTCAAAAACACCTATACAGCTAAGCCTGCCCGCGACTTTCGAACAGTCGATCACAGCGCATCCGTTCTCTAGGCGATTTTCCTTAGGGGGATATGTGGGCGGGTATGGCGAGAAAATCGCCAAATTATCTAATAAAATCAAAGGTAAGTGGCGGAGAGACAGGGATTCGAACCCTGGGTCGGCGCAAACCGACAACGGTTTTCGAGACCGCCGCATTCGACCACTCTGCCACCTCTCCGCGCTTCAGGGGTCGTTCGTGGGGGCGATTTAGCCGGGTGCCGGGCATTGCGCAAGGGGCAATCGGCAGATGTTTCGGTGCATGGGGCTTGCTTTGATCACGGCCTGTTGCAACGGGCCCGCTTGGCAAGCGGTTGGGAAGGGGCTACCTCTCGGTCATACCCCGGGAAGGACCCGCGATGCCGTTGCCCCGTCTTGCCCTTCTTGCCCTTGTGGTGTTTGGATCGCCCGTATTTGCGCCGCCGTCTGTTGCGCAGACCGTCGAGGGCGACACTCTGCCGGTGCTTTCCATCGCCGAGTTGGGCGAGGTCCTGCAATTCGACAGCCTGTTCGACGTGCTGCGCGAAGAAGGGCTTGCCCAGGCGGGTGACCTGGCCGATCAGATGCTGCCCGGCGGCGCGGGGCTTGGCTGGGACCGGGTCGTGGACCAGATCTATGATCTGCGGCGGGTGCGGGCGACGTTCAACATGGCCTTGCGGACCGAACTGGCCAAGACCCCGCAGCATGCAGCCGAAATCCGGACCTTCTTCGCCTCGGATCTTGGTCGGCGCGTCATCGGGCTTGAGATCGAGGCCCGCCGCGCCTTTCTGGATATCGCCACGGAAGAAGCGGCAAGGGTCGCCTCCGACACGCCGGAAACCGCGCGCGATCCGAAATGGCGGCAAATCCAGCGGCTGATTGAGGCGGGCGATCTGGTCGAGATGAACGTGGCGGGCGGCCTTTCCGGCAGTCTGGCCTTCATGCAGGGGCTGCAGGACAGCGGGGCCTATGGCTTTACCTTGCCGATGGACAAGCTGACGACCGATGTCTGGGGGCAAGAGGCGCAGTTGCGCGCCGATACCAGTTCCTGGCTGAAAGCCTATTTCGGGCTGGCCTATGCGCCCCTGACCGAGACCGAGCTGGAGACCTATGTAGCCTTCATGGAAAGCCCCGCCGGGCAGCACTATTCGGCGGCGCTTTTCCTGGCGCTGGACTCCAGTTTCCGCCGCATCTCGCACGATCTGGGCGCGGCGGTCGGTGACGCGATGCAGGCGCGCGACATCTGACGCCCTTTGCTTGACAGTTCCCGGACTTCACCGCATAAGCGCGCATCTCGGCGAGGGGCGACTCTCGCCGGGCTTATTTTTCATGACGCCCGGAAGGGCGCGCTGTTTGAAGGCGGGGAAACCCCGGAACGCCCAGAGATGGGGGCCAAAGGACGCGGAGCAAGGAAGGAAAGACCCATGTTTGCGGTCCTCAAGACCGGCGGCAAGCAGTACAAGGTGCAGGCGGGTGACGTTCTGCGCGTTGAAAAGCTTGATGCCGTCGCTGGTGAAAAGATCCAGTTCAACGACATCCTGATGGTCGGCACCACTGTTGGCGCGCCGATGGTTGCAGGCGCGGCCGTGCAGGCCGAGGTCATCGACCAGATCAAGGGCGAAAAGACCATCCACTATGTCAAGCGTCGCCGGAAGCATTCCAGCCAGCGCACCAAGGGCCACCGCCAGCACCTGACGCTGGTTCGCGTGACCGAGGTTCTGGCGAATGGCGCCGACAAGTCGGGCGTCAAGGCCGCTGTCGGCACCGCTGCCGCCCGCGTTGTCGCGCATGAAGCCCCCGGCGCTGCCAAGGCTGCTGCCGCTGCCGCCCCGGCTGAAAAGCCCAAGCGCGCCGCCAAACCCGCTGCTGCGAAGGAGTAACACCCCATGGCACACAAAAAAGCAGGCGGTTCTTCCCGCATCGGTCGCGACAGCGCCTGTCGTCGTCTGGGCATCAAACTGTTCGGCGGTCAGGCTGCGGTCCCCGGCAACATCATCTGCCGTCAGCGCGGAACCACCTGGTTCCCCGGCGAAGGCGTCGGCATGGGCACTGACCACACGATCTTCGCCAAGGTCGAGGGCCATGTGACTTTCAAGAAGGGCCTCAAGGGCCGCACCTTTATCTCGGTTCTTCCCACCAAGGTGGCAGCCGAGTAAGCCGAACCTTTACAATCGGATTGTAGAGGGGGGATCGGCCGAAAGGCCGGTCCCCTTTCCCGTTTCGGGGCGCATTGTGGCAAATGCCATCGCGTCAACGTGAAAGGGTCAAGAAATCGGGCGATTGCACGGCTAGCCGTCGATTCCCACATGCGCTTCAAAGGAGGGAAGCCATGATCCTTGAGAAGATCGCAACTCCGGTCGAAATCCTGACCGAGCGGTTCCTTCTGCGCCCCGTGCGCAAGTCCGACGCCGGTCTGTTCGCGCTTTATGCGGGCGACGAGCGCGTGGCAGAGGCGACGCAGGGCATTCCCCATCCGCTTCCCCCCGGCACTGCCGAGTCGTTCTGCGCCCGCGCCATGACCGCCGGGACGGATGAGGATATCTGGGTCATGGATGGCACCCGCTCTGACCTGCCCGAGGTTCTGGGGGTGATCAGCCTCAAGCGGATGGATCGCGGCCAGTCCGAAGTGGCCTTCTGGGTCGCGCCCGCCTTCTGGAACCATGGTATCGCCTCCGAAGCCGTGCAGGCCCTGGTCGCGGCCAATCCGCAAAAGAACTGCACCATGTTTGGCGAGGCGTTTCAGGACAATCCGGGGTCTGCCCGCGTGCTGACCAATGCCGGGTTCCAGTATCTGGGCGATGCCGAAAGCTTTTCGGTCGCCCGTGGCACGACCGCGCCAACCTGGACCTATATCCGCAAGCTATAGGCCTGCGCGTCGAAGGCAGACCACGGCCTTCAGCGCGTCCCTCGTCGCAGACCTGCCGACAAGAAGACGAAGTCGCCCGAAGCGGCCTGCGCCTTGCCGGGCTGGCCCCGGCAGGCTTGCCCGACGTGCGACCCTGTGGTTTCCTTTGCGCAAGCTGGTGGGAATGAAACCATGGCCCTGCGTGCAATCGGCCTTGTCTTCGGCCTTCTGGTCGGTGCAGCCCTGTTCGAGGCGCTGTCCCGCCTTCTTTCCGGGATGCCGCAGGGTTGGCTTTGGCATCTTGGCATTGCCGCTGGGGCGGTCCTTGGCATCTGGCTTTCCCGCCACGCGGGGAGCGCCCGTCTGGCCCTGATCGCGGCATGTCTCGCCCTGTTGAGCCTGACGGGCGCCAGTGCGCTGGTCTTCCCCGCTTTGATCCGATCCTGGGCGGAAGCGGCAGCGGGGGGTGACCCATGGTGCGTGCTTGGCCCGGATCAGCGGAATGGGGACTATGACCCCGACAGGCTCAGCTATCTGGTCGCGGCCCCACTTGGCAGTCAGGACCTGACCTATCTTGCGCTGCCTGATCCCCTGGTGCTGGTGGCCGAAAGCGATGCCGAGGACCTGAACGCCAGGGACGACGACCCGGCCTTGCGGGTCTGGACGCTGGACATCGCCAGTCGCGGGTTTTCCGGCCCGGATCAGCCGGTTCTGGACCGGGACCGCACCTCGATGCTGCTGGACTGCGTTCCGACCGCCGATCCCTTTGCCGGGGCGGTTGATCCGGATACCCGCCCGGTCGCGGTATTCTGGCGCCCGGCGCTGGTTGGTTCCGACGGCGGGGTGCGACTTGGTCCGCGTCAGCGCGCTGTCTTTGACCTGCCCGCCGGGGCTTCTCCGCTGCGGGGCAGCCGTTTTTCCAGCGCGGTGATCGGGATCGGCCTTGCGCTTTTGCCGGGCGCTGCCGCGATGCCGGTCGAGCTGCGGTTCTGGGCCGACCCTATCGGTGTGTTGCAGGATGACTTGGCCAGCCATCTGCGCGACGGCGACCAGTCGGTCGATTTTGCAAGCCTGCCGGTGGACGCCCAGGGGCTGCATGCGCGGGAGTATCCCAGCACCTCGGTTGCGGGGGCCAAGGAAGGGGTCTATGCCGCCCTTGCGCCGGACGGATCGCCGGAAACGGTGATCACCTGCGACGAATACTTCTGTCACCAGTCTTTCCTGCCGGACCTTCCCGGCAACCTGCCGACGGTGGTTTCGGTGACCTATCCGCGTGATCTTCGGCCCGACTGGATGCGGATCGAACAGACGGCAGAAGCTCAGGTTCAGGCCCTGCTTGCCCTTCGCTAGGGGACGCGCGGCAACCGGGCGCGTTGGATGCTGTGTGGAATTTCTTTCCAAAGGGTAAATGTCCACAGCCAAGGCATTGATTTTGCTTTGTGCGTTTCGCTGCCCTGCGTGGACACCCCCGGCTTGAGCATCCCTTCGGCTTCCTGTATCCCCTGTCCCTTGACCCCTTCCCGAAAGCTGCCCAGATGAAATTCCTTGACCTCGCCAAAGTTTACATCCGCTCGGGCGGCGGCGGCGCGGGCTGCGTCTCATTCCGGCGCGAGAAGTTCGTCGAATTTGGCGGCCCCGACGGCGGCGACGGCGGCCATGGCGGGTCTGTCTGGGTCGAGGCGGTCGAGGGGCTGAACACCCTGATCGACTACCGGTACCAGCAGCATTTCTTTGCCAAATCGGGCCAACCCGGCATGGGCAGCCAGAAGACCGGCAAGACCGGTGACGACATCGTCATGAAGGTCCCGCTGGGCACCGAGATTCTGGACGAGGACGAGGAAACCGTCCTTGCCGACCTGACCGAGGTTGGCCAGCGCGTCTGTCTGGCCCAGGGCGGCAACGGCGGTTGGGGGAACCTGCGGTTCAAGTCCAGCACCAACCGCGCCCCAGCTCGCGCCAATCCGGGGCAGGAGGGGATTGAACGGACGATCTGGCTCCGGCTGAAGCTGATCGCCGATGCGGGTCTAGTGGGCCTGCCGAACGCGGGGAAATCAACCTTTCTTGCCGCCGTGTCGAACGCCCGCCCGAAGATCGCAGATTACCCGTTCACGACGCTGGTCCCTAACCTTGGGGTTGTCGGGATCGACGGGCATGAATTCGTCATGGCCGATATCCCCGGCCTGATCGAGGGCGCCTCTGAAGGGCGGGGTCTTGGTACCCAGTTCCTGGCCCACGTCGAACGCTGCAAGGTCCTTTTGCATCTGGTGGACGGGACCTCTTCGACCATCACCAAGGATTATCGGACCATCGTCACCGAGCTGGAAGCCTATTCCGACGTGCTTGGCGACAAGCCCCGGATCCTTGCGCTGAACAAGACCGACGCGATGGATACCAAGCAGATCACCGACCGCCGCCGCGCGCTGGAAAAGGCCAGTGGGGGGCCGGTGCATGTGATTTCCGGCGTTGCCGGAAAAGGACTGCCCGACGTGCTGCGCGCGCTTTACGCCACCATCACGACCGAGGCCCCGGTCAAGGAGGCCGGACCTTGGCAGCCCTGACCGCACCTGACATCCGTCAGGCAAAGCGGCTGGTCGTCAAGATCGGCTCGGCCTTGCTTGTGGACCGCAAGACCGGGCTGAAACAGTCATGGCTGTCGGCGCTGGCGATGGACGTGGCCGAAGCCAAGGTTCGCGGGGCGGATGTGGTGCTGGTCTCGTCCGGTTCCATCGCGCTGGGGCGGAAGGTGTTGAACCTGGGCGATGGCGTCTTGACGCTGGAGCAGTCGCAGGCCGCCGCTGCCGTGGGACAAATCCGGCTGGCGCGGGCCTATGAGGAAGTGTTGGCACCGCATGGCATCACCACGGCGCAGGTTCTGGTGACGCTGGAGGATACCGAAGACCGCCGCCGCTATCTGAACAGCCGCGCGACGATGGAGACGCTGTTGGGCCTTGGCGTCGTGCCGATCGTGAACGAGAATGACACGGTGGCCACAGATGAAATCCGCTTTGGCGACAACGACCGGCTGGCGGCGCAGATTGCGGTGACGGCAGGGGCGGATCAGCTGGTGCTGCTGTCCGATGTTGACGGGTTCTACACCGCCAACCCCAAGGAAGACGCCAGCGCCACCCGGTTCGATGTGGTCGAGACGATCACGCCGGAAGTCGAGGCGATGGCAGGCGATCCGATTTCGGGCATGTCCAAGGGCGGGATGAAGACCAAGCTTCTGGCCGCCAAGACCGCCGTTGCGGGCGGCTGTGCCATGGCGATCATGGAGGGGTCTGTGTTGCGACCGCTGAAGGCGCTGGCGGAAGGGGCGAACCGGACCTGGTTCGTTCCGGCAGCCGACCCGCAGGTCGCGCGCAAGCGCTGGATCAATGCGATGAAGCCGAAGGGCGATCTGGTACTGGACGCGGGCGCGGTGTCGGCTTTGCGCGCCGGGAAGAGCTTGCTTCCCGCGGGGGTGACCAAGGTTTCCGGCAGCTTTGGCCGGGGTGAGCCGGTGGCGATCCTGTCGCCTGAGGGCGTGGTGTTGGGCAAGGGTCTGGTGCGCTATACTTCGACAGAGGCCCGCAAGATTGCCGGGCACCGGTCGGGCGAGATCGAGGCGATTTTGGGCTATCAGGGCCGCGCGGCGCTGGTGCATCGGGATGATATGGTGGTGTAGGGGGCCAAATTCCTTGAGTAAGGAATTTGTCAAAATTCTTGCTTAAGAATTTTGGCGCCCGAAGCGGACGGAGCGACAGCATGGACGGCCAATTCACCGATCTGATGAGCGACATCGGCCGCAAGGCCCGCGCGGCGGCGGCGGAGCTGGCCTTTGCCTCGTCCGAGCGCAAGGCGACCGCGCTGATTGCGGCGGCTGACGCGATCTGGCGGCGGCGGGGCGAGGTTCTGGATGCCAATACGCTGGACCTTGACGCTGCGGAACAGAAGGGCCTGACCAAGGCGATGCTTGACCGGTTGCGGTTGGACGAGAACCGCCTGCGCGGCATTGTCGACGCGCTGCGCCAGATTGCTGAACAGAAAGACCCGGTCGGTCGGGTGCTGGCGGAATGGGACCGTCCGAACGGGTTGCATATCCAGCGGGTGGCGACACCTTTGGGCGTGGTCGGGGTGATCTATGAAAGCCGCCCCAATGTGACCGCCGACGCGGGGGCGCTTTGTCTGAAATCGGGAAATGCGGTCATCCTGCGCGGGGGCAGCGATTGCTTTGAGACTTCGGAAGTGATCCACGCCTGCATGGTCGATGGCCTGCGGTCGGCCAACTTGCCGGAAGCTGCAATCCAGTTCATCCCGACCCGCGACCGCGAGATGGTGACGGCCATGTTGCAGGCGACCGAGTGGATCGACGTGATCGTGCCGCGCGGCGGCAAGGGTCTTGTCGGTCTGGTCCAGCGCGAGGCGCGGGTGCCGGTTTTCGCGCATCTTGAAGGCATCTGCCACGTCTATGCCGACCGCGACGCCGATCTTGAAAAGGCCCGCCGCGTGGTGCTGAACGCCAAGACCCGGCGCACCGGGATTTGCGGGTCGGCGGAGTGCCTGCTGATCGACTGGCAATTCTATACCAAGCACGGGGCCGTGCTGATCGAGGATCTGCTGAAAGCAGGGGTCGAGGTGCGGACGGAAGGCGAGCTTCTGAAAGTGCCGGGCACCGTGAAGGCTGCCCCCGATGATTTCGGGCGCGAGTTTCTGGACATGATCATCGCGGCCAAGCTGGTCGACGGGGTGGATGAGGCGATTGCGCATATCCGCAAATACGGCTCCAGCCACACCGAGGCGATCCTGACCGAGAATGACGCCACCGCCGCCCGCTTCTTTGAACGGCTGGATTCGGCGATCCTGATGCGGAACGCCTCCACCCAGTTCGCCGATGGCGGCGAGTTTGGCATGGGTGGCGAGATCGGCATTGCCACCGGCAAGATGCATGCGCGCGGGCCGGTCGGGGCGGATCAGCTGACCAGCTTCAAGTATCTGGTGACGGGCGACGGGACGATCAGAACGTAAGGGTGATCGAAGTCTCATCGGTCGTGACCGCTAGCTTGCGTCCAAGGGCCGCAAGGGCCGCTGGCACAAGGGCGAATTGCACAGCATTGGCGGCAAGGCCTGCCGGTGCCGCTGATCCGCGCAGGATATCCCATAGGGGTTGGTCCAGCTTGAGCCGGGGCGCTTTGGCCTGAACCGTCCAGAAGGTGTTCGCTTCGTGGATCGTGACGGTGCCGCCATAGGGCAGGGCGGTTTCAAGACATTGCAGGAGAAGGAAGGCCAGTCGCACCTCGCGCCGGGCAAGATCGGGGGCGCTGGTCCAAGTGGTGGTGATGCGGCTGCCTGCGGCAAGACCGGCCAGCACCGACAGCACCTCGCTGCGCGCGATGCGCTGGTCAGGGCCCGCCGCGCCAAAGCTGATGCGGAAGAACCGGATCCGGGCATTGGCGTTGCCGGCACTTTCCGACAGAAGGGCCAGTTCTGGACGGTCGGCGATTTCCATCGCCAAAAGCTCGACCCCATTGCTGATGGCCCCGATCGGGCTGATAAGATCATGGCAGATGCGCGAGGCGATCAGGGCGGCAAGGTCAACTTGGTCGGGCATGAGGGAACCGGGAGGTTGAAAATGGCTTCGTTTCTGGAGCCGGGAATGCTGGTGCGGCACCCCGAGCGGGACGATTGGGGTTTGGGTCAGGTCCAGTCGGTCATCGGCAATCGGATCACGGTGAATTTCGAACATACGGGCAAGGTCGTGATCGACAGCCGCCATGTCCTGCTGGTGCTGCAGCCCAACCTTGCAACCCCATAGTGAAGAACCTGAGGCGGATTTCAACCAAGAATTGATCCTTGGGGGCCGGATCGGGGCGGGGAGTTGCAATGGCCCAAGGTGGCCGCTAAGTCAGGGCGACCTTAGGGGCCCGAACGACGCAGATGAGTGCCGAAGACTCTCCTTACTCTGTGCGACTTGCCGAGACGGCAGAGGATCTGCTTGGGGCGCAGCGGCTGAGATATGCGGTTTTCGTGGCGGAACTGGGTGGCGACGGGCCTGATGTCGATCATGCCGCAGGGTTGGAGCGCGACCACTTCGACGCCTATTGCGATCACCTGATCCTGGTCGACAACCGCCGGGACCCTACCGGGCTGGACCATGTGGTCGGGGCCTATCGCGTGATGCCGGGGGCGCGGCGGGCCGAGGCGGGGCGGTTCTATTCCGAGACGGAATATGACCTTGACCCTCTGCTGCGTCTGGGGCGAAACCTTCTGGAATTGGGCCGATCCTGCGTGCATGCCGACCATCGGGGCGGGGCGGCGATGTTCCATCTTTGGAACGGGCTGGCCGATTATGTGCTGGACCGCGGGATCGAGGTGATGTTCGGCGTGGCCAGTTTCCATGGCACGGATGTTGCGGCACTGGCTGGCCCCCTGTCGATGCTGCACCACTATCACCTTGCCCCGCCGGAAATGCGGGTCACGGCCCGCGCGCCGCATTGCCAGACAATGAACCTGATCGCGACCGAGGTGCTGGACCGCAAGGCGGCGATGGCGGCGACTCCGGCGCTGATCAAGGCCTATCTGCGGTTGGGTGGTTTCGTGGGCGATGGGGCATGGATCGACCATGACTTCAACACCACCGATGTCTGTCTGGTGATGGACACCGGCCAGATGTCGGCGCGGCATCTGGCGTTCTATCACCGCAAGGCGGGCGCGGCATGAGCGGCTGGCAACAGGCGCCAGTCCCGCATAGAACGGTCGGACTGGCGGGGTATTTTCGGTTTGCCTGGCGGGGTGGCCTGATATCGGTGCTGGCCTATGGTGGTCTGATGCTTTTGCTGGTGGTGCGGTTGGTCGAATGGCCGCTATTTGGCCAGAAGCGTCCTGCAACGGTGCATTTTGCGCGCGTTGTCAGCCGGTTGGCGCTGGTCATCCTGCGGCTTCCGCTAAGCGTTCGCGGGCAACCGATGCAGAAACCGGGGGCCATCGTGGCCAATCATTCCGGCTGGCTGGACATCTTCGTGCTGAATGCCACCCAGAACGTCTATTTCGTGGCCAAGTCGGAAGTCGCGCGCTGGCCGATCATCGGCTGGCTGGCGCGGGCGACGGGAACGATGTTCATCACCCGCAAGGGAACCGAGGCGCATCGCCACAAGCTGGCTTTCGAGGCGCGGCTGAAGGCGGGGCATCGACTGCTTTTCTTTCCCGAAGGGACAAGTTCGGATTCAATTCGGGTCTTGCCGTTTAAGAGCACGCTTTTCGAGGCGTTCTATTCGCCGGAGCTGGAGCACGCGATGCATATCCAGCCGGTGACGGTGATCTACCATGCCCCGCCGGAGGAAGACCCGCGCTTTTATGGCTGGTGGGGAGAGATGGACTTCTTCGGCCATTTCCTGTCGACCCTTGCCGCACGGCGGCAGGGGCGGGTCGAGGTGATCTTTCACCCCGAAGTGCCGGTTGATGCGTTCGAGAACCGCAAGCTTCTGGCGCAGCATTGCGAAAGGGTGATCCGCACGGCGCAGGTGAATGCGGTCGCGTAGGGCGCGCGCCCGCGACCCTTACCCCAGCGGCGCGAGAAGGGCCTTCAGAGCGGCAAGCGGGTCTTCAGCGCCCCAGATTTCCTCGCCCACGGCGAAGAAGTCGGTGACGGGGCCGAATTTTGCAACAAGGTCAGCGGTCAGGGCACCTTCGGCGATGACGGGAACCTCGATCACCTCGGACCACCATTCGAAGACGTCGAAGGGAACGCTGCTGCCGTCGCCCAGCCGGGTTTCGCCAATCGGCCCAAGCGAGACGTAGTCCGCGCCCGCTTCGCCCGCGGACATGCCCTCATGCTTGCTGGCGCCACAGAAAGCCCCGACGATGGCATCTGCGCCAAGGTCCTTGCGGGCCTTGCGCACAGAGCGAGCGCCGTCGGTCAGATGCACGCCGTCCAGACCCAGCCGTTCGGCCAGGATCAGGTGGTTGTCGATGACCACTGCCACGTCACGGTCATGAGCGACCAGACGCGCGGCATCGGCGGCGCGCATCAGGATGTCTTCGTCCTTGGTGCCCAGCGACAGCCGCAGGCAGGCGATTTCCGCCCCGTCCAGCACGCGGGCGATGCGGTCGGAGAAGACCTCGGCATCAAAGGCGGGCGGCGAGATCAGGGTGATTTGCGGGCGGTCGTCAGCGGCCATTGCGGGCTCCGGAATTGGTGTGATGGCCGCTTTATCAGCCTTTTTTCGGCTTGGCTACCTTGGGAGGCAGGGCGCGGACGGTTGCAAGGGCATCGACCATGACGCTTTCCTTGTCAGGGGACAAAGCCTAGCCTATCTGGCGCGACAGGTTTCGCAAAGGTGACGCATGATCCCCCCCGTTTTCATTCTGGTTCGGCCACAGATGGGCGAGAATATTGGCGCGGCCGCCCGCGCGATGCTGAACTTCGGGTTGGAGCGGATGCGGATCGTCGGGCCACGCGATGGTTGGCCGAACCCGAAGGCGGTGGCGATGGCAAGCGGGGCCGGACGGGTTCTGGACCATGCCGGGCTGTTCGCCGACCTGCCGGGCGCGATTGCCGATTGCGATTTCGTCTTTGCCACCACGGCGCGGGGGCGGGAACTGGTGAAAGAGATCGTCACCCCCGAACGCGCGATGGCGATGGCCCGCGCCATGGGGGCCGAGGGCAAGAAGGTCGGCGTCCTGTTCGGCCCGGAGCGCGCGGGGTTGGAGAATGACGACATCGTCCGCGCGAATGCGATTGTCACGGTGCCGGTGAACCCGGAGTTTCCGTCGCTGAACCTGGGGCAATGCGTGCTGCTTTTGGGGTACGAGTGGCAGCGGCAGGGATCCGCGGCTCCGGCCAGCGTGATGGAACTGGCGCGGACCGATTTCGCCAGCCGTGAAGACGTGGACCGGCTGGCCGATCACTTCGAGGAACGGCTGGACGCGGCGGGGTTCTTCTTCCCCGAAACCAAGGCCGAAGGCATGAAGTCCAACCTGCGCAGCATGTGGGGCCGTCTGGGCCTGACCCGGGCCGAAGTGCAGACGTTCCACGGCATGTTGCGCCAGATCGCTTACAAGCTGAAGCATCAGAAGGACTGATCAGTCCAGCGTGCGGCGGAAACGGGTCAGGGCCAGAACGGCGAAGCCCAGCACGAACAGGGCCAGCACTGACATCTGCTGCGCGACTGCCGGAAGATCGGCCCCTTTCAGCATGATCGCCCGGACAAGGCGCAGGAAATGGGTCAGGGGCAGGGCTTCACCCAGCACCTGCGCCCAGGCCGGCATGCCGCGATAGGGGAACATGAAGCCTGACAGCAGAAGCGAGGGCAGGAAATAGAAGAAGGTCAGCTGCATCGCCTGCATCTGGGTGCGGGCAACGGTCGAGATAAGGTAACCAAGGATCACCAGCGCCATCACGAACAGCCCGACCCCGGCCAGCAACAAGGGCAGGCTGCCAAGGAAGGGCACACCGAAGACCAGCTTGGCCACGGTCAGGACGACCAGAACCTGGATGCCTCCGACGGCGAAATAGGGCAGGACCTTTCCCAGCATCACCTCGGCCGGGGTGACGGGCATGGAGAGGAGGTTCTCCATCGTGCCGCGTTCGATCTCGCGGGTCAGGGCCATGCCGGTCATCATCACCATGGTCATCTGCAGGATGACGCCCAGTAGGCCGGGGACGATGTTGTATTGCGTGATACCTTCGGGGTTGTAGCGGCGGTGGACCACGACCGAAAGCTGCGCATCGGCACGGGACTTGGCCGCAGCTTCGCCCCCGGTTTCGCGCAAAAGCGCGTCGGCAGCAACCGTGCCAAGGGTCGAGATCGCACCAGAGGCGACGGAGGGGTCGGTCGCATCCGCCTCGATCAGGATCTGCGGCTGGTCCCCGCGCAGGACCCGGCGACCGAAGTCCGACGGTACGGTGACAACAAAACTGACGTCCCCGCGCGAAATCAGGAATTCCGCTTCGGTCGCGGTTACCCCGACATGGGTGAACCGGTAATAGCCGGTGGTTTCCAGTGCGCTGACCATGGCACGGGTAAAGCGGTCCTGCGTCGGCGCGACCAAGGCGGCGGGCAGGCCCTTGGGGTCGCTGTTGATGGCGAAACCGAACAGCATCAGTTGCATCAGCGGCACGCCGATCATCATCGCAAAGGTGACCCGGTCGCGGCGCATCTGGATCAGCTCTTTGGTCATCAGCGCGCGCAAGCGGCGGAGCGAGAAGAGGCTGCCAAGGATCATGCTGCATTGTCCCGTGTTTCGCCCATCAGCTGGATGAAGACATCCTCAAGGCTTGGCGGGGTTTCGTGTAGGGTCGAGGCGGTCCTGTCCGCGACCTCATGGGCCGAGCGGATCAGCGCTGGGCCGTCGCGCCCGATGACGTGCAGGGACGTGCCATAGGCGGCGACCTGATCAACGCCCGCCATGCCCCGCAGCAGGCGCGCGGCCTCAACCGTGCCGGGACCATCCAGCACGATCGTCGTCAGCCCGGCATCGCGGATCATTTCGGCCACCGTACCGCGTGCGATCAGCTTGCCGTAGGCGATGTAGTTGATCTTGTGGCATCTTTCCGCCTCGTCCATGTAATGGGTCGAGACAAGGACCGTCAGCCCCGAGGCGGCAAGCTGGTGGATTTCATCCCAGAATTCGCGCCGCGCCTTGGGGTCGACGCCTGCCGTGGGTTCATCCAGCATCAGAAGGCGGGGCTTGTGCATGATGCAGGCGGCCAGCGCCAGCCGCTGCTTCCAGCCGCCAGAGAGTGCCCCGGCAAGCTGGCGCTTGCGAGAGGTCAGGCCAAGGTCGGCCAGCGTGTCGGCAACCGCCTTTCGGGGCGCTTCAAGGCGGTAAAGACCTGCGACAAAGTTCAGGTTCTCTTCAATCGTCAGGTCTTCGTAGAAGGAAAAGCGCTGGGTCATGTAACCGACCTCGCGCTTGATCGCGGCCCCGTCGCGGCGAATGTCGTGGCCCAGCACCTGCCCTTCGCCCCCGTCCGGGGTCAGAAGGCCGCACATCAGCCGGATCGTCGTGGTCTTGCCCGATCCGTTCGGGCCAAGGAACCCGGCAATCTCTCCGGGTTGGACGGTCATCGAGACGTGATCGACCACAGTCTTATCGCCAAACCGCTTGACAAGGTTCTGAACCTCGATGGCCGGGGCGGGTGTCATTCGCTTGCCCCATGCAAGTCGACATCGACGATCTGGCCGGGTTTCAGCGCGGTTCCGTCCGTGGGTTGCGCTTCGACCAGATAGACCAGCTTTTGACGGCTTCCGACCGAATAGATCACCGGCGGGGTGAATTCCGGCCCATCGGCGATATAGCTGACGGTCGCGGTCAGTCCGGGCGGACAGCCGTCACACTGGACGTCAAGCAGGCTGCCGATGGCCAGCCCGGCAAGGGCCGCTTCGGGCAGGTAAAGCCGCAGCCGGACCGCGCCATCGGGCAAAAGCGTCAGGATCGGCTGGCCGGTCACCGCGATTTCGCCGGGGTGGTGGATGATATCGGTCACGGTGCCCGTCGCCGGGCTGGCAAGCCTGCGGGTTTCAAGCTGCCATTCGGCCTTTTCAAGTGCGGCGGCGGCTTCAAGCCGGGCTGCTTCGGCGGCGGCAATCTCGTCTTCGCGGGCGGGCAGGCGGGCAACGGCAAGATTGGCCTCGATCTCGGCGACGCGGGCCTTGGCGACCTTGGCCGAGGTGGCGGCATCGTCACGCTGGGTTTCGGTCGCGGCCCCCTTGGTGGACAGATCGCGCAAGCGATCGGCGCTGCGCTGGGCTTCGTCCGCTTGCGCCTTGGCAGACGCAAGGGCGGCTTCGATCACGGCCATTTCTTCCGGGCGGCGGCCCTGTCGCAGGTTGGCAAGTTGGCTTTCCGACCGCGACAGCGCGGCCTTGGCCTGAGCCAGACCGATCTGGGCATCGCGGGTTTCAAGGTCGACAAGGGTCTGGCCAATTTCCACCCGGTCGCCGGATGCGACCGACAGGGTCAGGATCTGCGCCGTCGAAAGGGCAGAAATCTGGACATATTCGCCTTCGACATAGCCGGTGGCCAGCGGCATCGGCGGGGTGCAGCTGGCGAAAAGCGCGGAGAGAAGGGGGACAGAGCACAGGAACATCTTAACCCTCGGGGTCAAAGCCAAGCATGGCGTCAAGATTGCGGCTGATCTGCCGGGCGATCTGGTCGATCTGATCGGGACCATAAGTGTCCCAGCCCATGCGGCGGGTCACGACGGGTTGGCCGATGCGGAAATACATGATCTGCCCGATCAGGGTGAAAACGATCAGACGGGTGTCTGTGCTTGCCGGATCGTGGCCGCTTGCCAAGGCCCAAAGCGTGCAAAGCCTGCTGTGGGTCGGTTCGGCAAAGCTGCGATAGACAAGGTCAACGCCGGGTCCATTTTCGGCCAGTTCGCGCAGCATGAACGGCACCAACGCGCCTGCGCCCCGGTCGCCCAGAAGAAAGCCCAGCATTGCGCGCAGGATGTCCTGCAACGCGGCGCGGGCCTCTGCTGCCGTGGATGCAGGTCTTCCCGGCGAGGTGGTCATTGCCGACGACATCCGTCGTCCGAATTCCTCGGCACAGGCAAGGCGCAAGCCGTCCTTGCCGCCGAAGTGATAGGCAATGGCGGCGATGTTCGCCCCGGCGGCAAGCGCGATCTGGCGGACCGAAGTCGCGGCAAAGCCCTGCTGGCCGAACAACCGCAAGCCAGCCTCGATCAAGGCAAGCCGCGTTCCTTCGGGTTGGGGCAGGGTATCCATCCAGAAATATTAAACGGACGTTTGAATTACCGCAAGCGCAACGATGTCGCAGCCTCTGCGGGCCGAAATGGCGGGGATCAAACCCAGGCTTGATCGGGGTCGGGCAGCGGGATCGCGGCAAGCAGGTCGCGCGTGTAATCCGCCTGCGGCTGGTCAAAGACCTGCGCCGTGGGGGCGTTTTCGACGACCTGCCCCTGAAACAGCACCAGCACGCTGGAGCATAGCCGACGGATGACCGACAGGTCATGGCTGACGAAGGCCAGCGTCAGGCCAAGCTCTTTCACCAGATTTTCCAGCAGGTTCAACACTTGTGCCTGTGAGGAAACATCAAGGCCCGAGACAATTTCATCCGCCAGAATGAATTCAGGCCGAACCGCGATGGCCCGGGCGATGCCGACCCGCTGGCGCTGGCCGCCCGACAACTCATGTGGATAGCGCGTGGCAAAGCCGCGGGGCAGGCCGACATGGTCCAGTGCGTCAAGCATGCGGCGCTGCACGTCGTCAAAGCCATGCAGGCCAAGTGGGGCGGCGATGATCTGGCCGACGCGGTGGCGCGGGTTCAGGCTGGACATCGGGTCCTGAAAGATCATCTGGAAGCGGCGGCGCAAGGGTAGCAGTTCGTATTCGGCAAGATGGGTGATGTCGCGCCCGTCAAACAGAACACTGCCCCCGGTCGGTTCCAGCAGGCGCACCATGGCACGACCCAGCGTCGACTTGCCGGACCCCGAGCCGCCGACGATGCCAAGGATTTCGCCCTTGGACAGGGTAAAGCTGATGCCCTTCAAGATCTCGATCCGGGGCGCTGCGCCAAGAAGCGGCTTCTTGGTCATGTCGGGCAAGGAAAGCCGCAGGTTCTCGATCCGGTAAAGCTCAGCCATGGCGGAAGCTCCGGTCAAAGGCTACAAGTTCGGCCTGCACACCGACAATCACCGCCTCGGGCACCGGGGTCAGGCTGGCGGTCGGGTCGGTATATTTCGGCGTCGCGGCCAGAAGCGCACGGGAATAGGGGTGGGCTGGCGCTTGGTAAAAGTCGCGCATGCGGGCCTCTTCGACCACCATGCCGCCGTAAAGGACGGACAGCGACTGGCAAACCTTGGACACCACGCCCAAGTCATGCGTCACGAACAAAAGCGCCGTGCCATGCTTGGACTGCATTTCGGCGATCAGCTTCAGGATCTGCTTTTGTACCGTGACATCCAGCGCGGTCGTCGGTTCGTCCGCGACGATCAGTTTCGGTTCCGCCGCAAAGGCGCTGGCGATCAGGATGCGCTGACGCATGCCGCCGGACAGTTCATGCGGATAGCTGCGCAGCACGCGGTCGGGGTTGGGGATATGCACCTCGTCCAAAAGCTGGCGCGCGCGGGCTTCGGCCTTGGCGCGGGTCCAGCCAAGGATGTCGACCAGCCGGTCGGTGATCTGCGGCCCGATCCGGCGCGAGGGGTTAAGGGCGGTCAGCGGGTCTTGCGGGATCAGGGCGCAACTGGCCCCGATCCGGCGACGGCGTTCGGCTGGCGGCAGTGTCAGAAGGTTGACCCCGTCCAGCAGGATTTCCCCGCCGGTCAGTTCCACCGATCCCGGCAGGATGCCAAGGACAGCCTTGCCGATCATCGATTTGCCCGCGCCGCTTTCGCCGACAAGGCCGTGGACTTCGCCGACCGCAACCGAAAGCGACACCCGGCGCAAGATCGGGAAGGCGGACCCTTTCAGCCGGGCAGACAGGTTCTTGATCTGCAGAAAGCTCATCGCAGCACCGGATCGAAGCGGTCCTTCAACCCTTCGCCCAACTGGCTGAAAGAGAGGACGGTCAGGAACAGCGTGATCAGCGGGAAGACCAGCACCCACCAGGATTGATGAATGGCGGTGCGACCTTCGGCAATCATCCCACCCCAAGTCGGATCGTCGGTCGAGAGCGACAGGTTCACGAAGGACAGGATCGCTTCGACGATGACCGAAATTCCCATTTCCAGCGTCAGCAGCACGACGATGGTCGGCAGCACGTTGGGCAGGATTTCGGTGACCATGGTGGAAAGGCGTGACCGGCCCGCGACTTGGGCCGAAGCGACATAGTCCATCGCCCCTTGCGTCATCGCCTCGGCCCGGACAACGCGGGCAAAGCGGGTCCAGTCGATCACGACGATGGCGATGATGATCGACATAAGGCCGGGCCCAAGCACGGCAATCAGCAGGATCGAGAACAGGACCGGCGGGAAGGCCATCCAGATGTCGATCAGGCGCGAAATTGTGACGTCAACCCAGCCGCGCAGGAACCCGGCCAGAAGCCCAAGCGTCGCGCCGATCACGCAGGTCAGCGTCCCGGCCACCAGCGCCACGACAAGCGCGATGCGGCTGCCGTGCAGGATGCGGCTTAGCACATCGCGGCCAAGGCTGTCGGTCCCAAGATAATAGCCCGGCTCGGACCCCTGCGCCCAGAACGGGGGCAGGCGGCCAAGGAACAGATCCTGCGCCAAGGGGTCCTTCGGGGCTATCCACGGGGCCAGCAGCGCGGCAAGGGCCAGCGCCACCAACCAGCCCGCCGAAAGCCACAGGCGCACCCCGGCGCGGCGGCGGATTTGCGAGCGTCCGTCAGCCATGGCGTAGCCTTGGGTTCAAAAGGGCATAGGACAGATCGACCAACAGGTTCACCGCCGTGAAGATCGCCGCGAACAGGATCACGATGCCCTGGATCAGGGGCAGGTCGCGGTTGATCACGGCATCGATGGCCATGTTGCCAAGGCCTTCATAGGAAAACAGCCTTTCAATGATCACGGTGCCGCCGATCAGAAACGTGAACTGGACACCGACAAGGGTCAGCGTCGGCAGGATCGCATTTGGCAAGGCTTCGCGGGTGATGACATGGTTCTCGCCATAGCCCTTGGTGCGCGACAACGTGACGTAATCCAGATGCATGGTTTCCCTGAGGGATTGCTTCAAGAGCTGCCCGATGATCGCGGCCAGCGGGATGGCCAAGGCCAGCGCGGGCATGAACATGTGGCTGACGATATCGGCCCAAAGGTCAAAGCGCAGGCGCAGCACGCTTTCGAAAAGGTAGAAGTTGCTGGTGAAGGGCAAGTCCAGACTGGGCGTCACCCGGCCCGAGATGTGGAAGACCGGGACCAGAACCCCGAACAGCAGGATCAGCACCAGCCCCCACAGGAAATCCGGCACCGAAAGCGCCATGCCGTTGACTACGTCGATCCCGGCTTCAACCTTGGTTCCACGCATCCTTGTCCCGGTCAGTGCCATGACGCCGCCCAGCATGACGGCAATCACCAGTGCCATGATCGACAGCTCCAACGTCGCGGGCAGGCGACCAAGGACAAGCTCAAGCACCGGCTGCCGCGAGGTGATCGACGCGCCGAAATCGCCGTGCAGCACGTTGCCGGCCCAGATCCAGAACTGTTCCGGGATTGACTTGTCGAACCCGTATTGCGCGGTCAGCCGGGCGATATCCTCATCGGTCGCGCCGGGCGGCAGCATCATGGCGATGGGATTCCCCGGCACGACGCGGATGACATAGAAAACGATGACCGCCACCCCGAAAAGGGTGATGGCTGTAGTCAGAATCCGCAGAAGGAAGGTTCGGAACAACTGCACGAAAATGGCCCCTTCGGGCTCCTTTCAGCTTTGCGGAAATATCCCGCGGGGGTCCGGGGGGCGCGTAGCCCCCCGGGGTTCAGTCCTCAGGCCCGCGTCATCAGATGCGGCAACAGCGCACCCGAAGCATGCGGCGTCACAACCACGCCCGCTGCCGACAGGATCGGCTGGACATATTGCAACAGCGGGATCACCAGCGCGTTCTCGGCGATGTACTTGTCGACCGCCTTCCAGCCGTCGATCCGCTTCGCCTCGTCCTTTTCGCCCCACAGCGGCCCGATCATGTCGATCAGGTCCTGCCCGTCCCAGACCGAGTGCGGCGAGGGACCGAACATCGCGAAACCGGTCGAAGTGGTGGGATCGCCGACCGAGTTGCCCCAGTTGTAGAAGGCCGCCGGGGCCAATTGATCCGCCGCGCGCAGTTCGTAATGCTTGGCGATTTCATAGACCTCGATTTCCGCCTCGATCCCGACCTTGCGCCACAGGCCGACGATGGCCTGGATCATCTCGTAATCCTTGGGCTTGAAGCCCTTGGTGGTCTGGATCTTGAACTTGACCGGGTTGTCCACGCTGTATCCGGAAGCGGCCAGAAGCTCGATCGCCTTCGCCTCGTCATAGGGAACCGAGACGCTTGCGTCATAGGCGTCGTATTCCGGGGTCTGCAGCGTGTCGATCTTGACGCCATAGCCGCCCAGAAGCCGGTCGATGATCGCCTGCTTGTCGATTGCATGCGCCGCAGCCTTGCGCACGTTCGGGTCAGTCATCACCTCGATGTCGTTCAGGAAGATCATCCCGATGTCCGAAATCGGCGCGGCAGTGCCGGTCAGCGTGGCCTTCAGGCGGTCGTATTCCTCATACGGGACTTCCAGCGTGACGTGGCTGTTGCCGGATTCCACTTCCGCCACGCGGGCGGCGGCGTCGGTCACGAACTTGATCGTTACGGTCTTGAACTCGGGCGCGCCGCCCCAATAGTTTTCGTTCGCCTTCAGGCGGACATAGGCGTCGCGCTCGAACTTCTCGACCATATAGGGGCCGGAACCGATGGGTGCCGCCTCGAAGCCTTCGGCACCGACGCTTTCGTAATAGGCTTTGGGCAGGATGTAGCCGGTCAGGAAATACATCCACTTGAAGATCGTCGGGTCGAACTGGGCGACATCGGCGATGACCTTGTTGCCGTCGACCCGGTGATTGGTCAGCGTGCCCCAGACGAACTGGATCGGGCTGCCGGTTTCGGGGTTGGCGACGCGGGCCAGCGACCATGCCACGTCTTCCGCCGTCAGCGCGCTGCCGTCATGCCAGGTCACGCCGTCACGGACGGTCATCCAGACCTGGGTTTTGTCGTCGTTCCAGCCCCATTCGGTCAGGATGCCGGGGGCGGGTTTCAGGTCGGGCTGTTGCAGGATGTATTGGTCGAAGACCGACTGATAGATGCCCTGGATCGTCGGGTTCACCGCACTTGGGCCAACGGTCGGGTCCCAGGCGGGCAGGTTGACGTTATAGGCGATGACCAGCTCTTCAATGGCCTGGGCGCGGGCAGTCTGGGCAAAGGCCCCAAGGGTCAGCGAAGCGGCTGAAAGTTGCAGGAGTGATCGACGGGAAAGCTTCATGGCGTGTCCTTTCGGGTGGGTGTCAGGCGTTCATGCAGTCATTCGGTCATTTTCCCGCCAGCTTGCGGGCAAGAAGGTATCCTGATCCGGCCCCGGTTCCGGCCCCCGGCCAGACAGCAGCCCCGGTCAGGTGCAGGTCTTTCACCGGGGTTCCCCCATCGGCATGGCCACGGGTAGGGCGGAACAGGAAATGCTGCGACAGGTGGTGGCTGCCGCAGACCTGATCGCCGCCGACAAGGTTCGGGTTGTCGGCTTCCAACTCGGTCGGGGGCACGATGCGGCGACCAAGGATCCGGGCGCGAATGCCGGGGGCGTACCGGTCCAGGATATCCAGCGCGCGCTCGGCAAAGGGTTCGGCCGCTGCTGTCCAGTCGGTCGCGGCAATCTTGCTCGCGGCATCGCCCTTGATCGTGCCGGGGGCCATGCGGACCTGCAGCCAAAGGACATGCCTGCCATCCGGCGCGCGGCTGGGGTCCTGACTGGTGGGCTGGCCCACGACAAGGATCGGCTCATCCGGCAAAAGCCCCGCCTTGGCCTGCTGATAGGTCCGCGCCATCTGGTCCAGGCTGGGGGCCAGATGGACATAGGCAAAGCGTTTAAGCTCCTCGCCCGCCTTCCAGTCCGGCAAGCCGTCCAGCGCCAGATGGATCATCATGGTCCCCGGCGCGTGGGTGAAACCGGTCATGGCTGCGTCAAAGGCCGAGGTCGTCGCGCCGGTCAGTCGGGGCAGTGCGCTTGGGGCAATGCCAGCGATTACCGCGCGTTTCGCGTCGATCCGGCGACCGTCGGCCAGTTCGATCCCCGTTGCACGTCCAGCATCGCGCAAGATGCGGGCAACAGGAGCATTGCATTCCACCACCCCGCCGCGCGCCTGAATGGCTGCGACCAGCGCCTTGATGATCGTGTCCGCGCCGCCTTTGCCAAGCGCCATCCCGAAGGCTTGGCCTGCCATGCCCTCAAGATAGGGAAACAGCGCGCCGCCCGCGACATCGGGGGCAAAGTCGAGGTGCATCCCCCAGGCGCCAAGCATCGCCCGAACTTCGGTAGACTCAAAGGTCTGCTCCAGCCACTGGCGCGGCGTTTGCATCAGGAACCGGCCCATATCCAGCGTGCCGCCAATGCCCTTGGCGCGAAGCGTTTTAAGCATGAAATATGCAAGCGCACGGAATTTCATCGGGCTGCCTAAAAGGCCGAACAGATGCGGAGCCTCATTTCCAAAGCCCGCGACCAGCCGCCCCCATGTCTCGCCATCGCGCGCCGACAAGCTGGCGATCCGGGCGGTCGTCTCGGCCAGATCGGTCGTGACACCGCACCAGCGCCCATCCGGAAAGACGCTGGCAAAGGGGCGCGTCACCGGCACGAACTCCACGCCGTACTGGCCAAGTTCCGCGCCATATTGCTTGAAAAACGGCGATCCGGCGAAAAGTGACAGGTTCATCGCCGCCCAGTCATGCCGGAATCCGGGCAGGGTGTATTCCCCAGTCTTCACCGCGCCGCCCGCGACGCCAGCCTGTTCGAACAGCCCGACCTTCCAGCCCTTGGCTGCCATATGCAAGGCGGCGGCCAGCGTGTTGTGGCCTGCCCCGACGAACACGGCATCAAAGCTTTGCGGCATTCCGTCACCTCCCAATGACGAAGGGACATTTGCATTTGCATTTAATTCTGTCTAGGCTGAATCGTGAGGGCGAGGATGCGCCCGTCAATCAGGGAGATGAGGATGACCTCTGCGAATGTGCTGGCGAACCTCGCCGGAATGCTGGCCTCGGGCGCGGTCGAGGTGGTGGATTGCACGGGCGTTCTGGGGCCGGAAACGCCGCTGCTGAAGCTGCCCCCGGATTTCGCCAAGGACACCCCGCCGATCAAGATCCACCGGATCAGCGAATACGACAAGGATGGCCCGTTCTGGGCCTGGAACTGGCTGGAACTGGGCGAGCATTCGGGCACCCATTTCGACGCGCCGCATCACTGGATCACCGGCAAGGACTATGCTGACGGCTATACCGACACGCTGAAGGTGCAGCGGCTGGTCGCCCCGGTTAACGTGCTCGACTTCAGCAAGGAATGCGGCGAGAACCCCGATTTCCTGCTGACGATCGATCATGTGAAGGCCTGGGAGGCCAAGCACGGCGCGATCAACGCCGGGGAATGGGTCGTGCTGCGGTCGGACTGGGACAAGCGCGCCCATGACGAAAACCTGTTCCTGAACGCCAATGAAACCGGCCCGCATACGCCGGGGCCGACCGCCGAGGTGATCCAGTATCTTCTGGACAAGGGAATCGTCGGCTGGGGCAGCCAGTGCATCGGCACGGACGCAGGGCAGGCGGGTGGCATGAATCCGCCCTTTCCGGCGCACAACCTGCTGCACAAGAACAACTGCTTCGGTCTGGCGTCGCTGGCCAATCTGGACAAGCTGCCCGCCAAGGGCGCGATCCTGATTGCCACACCGCTGAAGATCAAGCAGGGCACCGGCTCGCCCATCCGTGCGCTGGCACTGGTGGCGCGCGGCTGACAACCGGGGCCGCGCCGGGTTCCGGCGCGGCCCGATTTTTGGGGGCGTCATGGGTTACGATCACATCATCATCGGCTCGGGCATCAACGGCCTTGTCGCCGCAGCCATGCTGTCAAAGGCGGGCAAGCGCGTGCTGGTGCTGGAACGGAACAACCGCCTTGGCGGCACTCTGCGCACCGAACAGGCGACCGCCCCCGGCTTTACCCATGACGTGATGGCGGCGACCTGGGTCCTGTTCATGACCTCGCCCGCCGGGGCCACGCTTGGCCCCGATCTGGCCGCACATGGGATGGAGTATTGCCATACCCCACACCCGACCGCCGTCTTGCGCCCGAATGCCGAGGCGCTGGTTTGCACCACCGATCAGGCCGCCAATATCGCCCGGTGGGAGGCCCTGGCGGCAGGTGACGGCGCGGCCCATGCCCGCGACGTGGGCGGAATTGCCGCCGACGCGCCCTTCCTCTTCGCGCTTCTGGGCGGGAACCTCTGGTCCTGGGCGACGGCGCGGTTGATGTGGGGGCAGATCCGCAAACGCGGTTTGCGGGGCCTTGCCGCCTGGATGGGGTCCGCCTTGACCCCCGCGCGTGGCTGGCTGGAAACCACCTACCAATCCCCGCTGGTTCAGGCGCTTTGGGCACCTTGGGTCCTGCATTGCGGGCTGACCCCGGAAAGCACCTATTCCGGCCAGATGGGCAAGGTCATCGCCTTCGCCTTGGAGGCCGCAGGCGCGCCAGTGATCAAAGGCGGCTCAGGCGCGGCGGTGCGGGCGTTTGAAAGCCTGATCACCTCCAAAGGCGGGCAGTTCCGCATCAATGCCGATGTCGAGGAAATCCTGGTCCAGAATGGCCGCGTTAAGGGCGTAAGGCTTGCCGGGGGCGAGGAAATCGCCGCGCCTTCCGTCCTTGCGTCCGTCACGCCCGGACAGCTTTACAAACGGCTTCTGAAAGGCGTGAACCTGCCCGAAGACAAGGCGGCGACCGCGACCTATCGGCAAGGGCGCGGCAATTTCCAGCTGCACTATGCCTTGTCCAGCCAGCCCGAATGGATTGCCGAGGGCCTTGATCAGGTCGCCCTTGTCCACCTGTCCGACGGCATCGACGCCGTGTCGAAATCCGCGAATGAGGCTGAACGGGGAATGTTCCCCGAAACCCCGACGATCTGTGTTGGTCAGCCGCACCGGCTTGATCCGACCCGCGCGCCCGAGGGCAAGGCCGTCCTCTGGCTGCAGATCCCCGACGCGCCCCGCGTGATCAAGGGTGACGCAGCGGGCAAGATCGGTGCGAAAGACTGGGCCACGGCGCGCGAAGCCTTTGCCGACCGGCTGGAAGACATCCTGCGCCGTCACATCCGCAACTTCGACCAGATCAAGATCACCCGCCGCGCCTATTCGCCTGCGGACCTTGAAGAGATGAACTGCAACCTCGTCGGCGGCGATCCCTATGGCGGGTCCTGCGGCATCGACCAGTTCTTCATCTGGCGACCCTTCGCCCATTCGACCAACGGAACCGGCCTGGTGCGTGGCCTGATCCACATCGGCGCCTCCACCCACCCCGGCCCCGGCCTTGGCGGCGGCTCGGGCTTCAACGCGGCGAAGAGGCTGGGCGGATGAACGACCAGACCCCAAACCGGCCGCGTCTGGGCGAGATCGGGCTGATGAATTTCGCCCCCTATCTCATGAACCGGATCATGGGTCGCTACAACGCGGGCTTCCGCGACGAGATGGGGGAAATGGGCCTGACCACGCCGAAGGCCCGCGCCTTGGCGGTGCTGTCGGTGGTCGAAGGCCCGCTGATCCGCGAGCTTTCGGTCTATACCGTGATCGAACAATCGACGCTCAGCCGCGCGCTGGACCAGTTGCAGACCGAAGGCCTGATCCGCCGCGAGACCGACCCCTCGGACAGCCGCGCCGTCCGGGTCTTCATCACCGAAGCGGGCCGCGCGGTCTTTGACGAGCTTTGGCCCCATATGGCAGACGCCCAGGCCCGCATGTTCCGCGGCATCCCCGACGAGGAACGTCAGGCCTTCACCGCGACCTTGCAGAAGATGCTGGTCAACATCCGCAAGCACGAGATCTAAAGAATGGCAGAACGCAGCTTCAAGGCCGAGGTCGAGGACCTGAAACTCGGTGCGGGGGAAACCTTCACCGGTGAAGGCATCCTTGCGATCACCAAGGCACTGCTGGAATCCGGGGTCGGCTATGTCGGCGGCTATCAGGGCGCGCCGATCAGCCACCTGATGGACGTGTTGGCCGATGCCGAGGATCTGATGGCTGACCTTGGCGTCCGGTTCGAGGCCAACGCGAACGAAGCCGCCGCTGCGGCGATGCTGGCGGCCAGCGTCCACTACCCGATCCGCGGCGCGGTCACTTTCAAGGGCCCGGTGGGGGTGAACGTCGCCTCCGACGCCTTGGCGAACCTCTCCTCCTCTGGCGTGACCGGGGGTGCCCTGGTCATCGTGGGCGAGGATTACGGTGAAGGTTCCTCGATCATGCAGGAACGCAGCCACCCCTTCGCGATGAAGGCGCAGATGTGGCTTCTGGACCCGCGCCCGAACCTGCCCTCGATCGTGCAGGCAGTGAAGGACGGGTTTGATCTGTCCGAGGTGTCCAATACCCCCGTCATGCTGATGGTCCGCATCCGGTCCTGCCATGTGACCGGTAGTTTCACCTGTTCGGACAACAAACGCCCACTCCTGACCGTGCGCGATGCCCTGTCGAGCCCCCGCAGCGATTTCAACCGGGTGGTCCTGCCGCCGATGTCCTATGCGCATGAACAGGACAAGGTGAAGAACCGCTGGCCCGCCGCCGAAAAGTTCATCCGCGAAAAGGGGATGAACGAAGTCTTCGGTGCAAAGGACGCCAAGCTTGGCATCATCGTGCAAGGCGGCATGTACAACGGCCTGATCCGCGCGCTGCAACGGCTGGGGCTGGCGGATATCTACGGCACGACGGACGTGCCGATCTACGTCCTGAACGTGACCTACCCGCTGATTTCGTCCGAGTTTCTCGACTTTGCTGCTGGCAAGGATGACCTTCTGGTGATCGAGGAAGGCCAGCCCGAATTCATCGAAACCCAGCTTGGCAGCTTCCTTTACCGCGCCGAAAGCCGGGTCAGGCTCCACGGCAAGGGCCTGTTCCCGATGGCCGGGGAATATACCGGCGCCGTGATGCTGAACGCGGTTGAAGGCTTCATCCGTCAGGCCGCCCCCGGCATGCTTCCCGCCGCCATCCGCGCGCCGAATGTCGACCGCACGCCGATCCCCGACCTGACCAAGACCGTGCCGATCCGCCCGCCCGGTTTCTGCACCGGCTGCCCCGAACGCCCGATCTTCGCCGCGATGAAGCTGGTGGAACGCGAGCTTGGCAAACACCAGATTGCCGCCGACATTGGCTGCCACCTGTTCGCGAGCCTTCCCCCGTTTGAAATCGGCGGCGCGACCATGGGCTACGGCCTTGGCCCCGCCGCGAACGGTGCCTTCGACGGCGGCGGCGAAAAGCGTCCCATCGCGATCATCGGTGACGGCGGGTTCTGGCACAACGGCCTCTCCTCCAGCTTTACCAACATGGCCTTCAACAAGTCGGACGGGGTCGCGATCATCGTCGACAACTACTATTCGGCGGCGACGGGGGGACAGGACGTGATGTCCTCCCGTGCGGACAATGGATCGAAGGCCACCAAGAACCCGATTTCCAAGGCACTCAAAGGCATCGGCATCGATTGGGTCCGCCAGATCGACCGGACCTATGACGTCAAGAAGATGCGCGACACCATCCGTGAGGCGCTGACCACGCCCGAAAAGGGACCAAAGGTCATCGTCGCCTCGTCCGAATGCATGCTGAACAAGCAGCGCCGCGAAAAGCCATTGGCGCAGAAGGCGATCAAGGAAGGCCGTCGCGTCGAAGCCCCTCGCTTTGGCGTCGATGAATCGATCTGCACCGGCGACCACGCCTGTATCCGCCTGTCGGGCTGCCCGTCGCTGTCGCTGAAACGGCTGGACGACCCCTTGCGCGACGACCCCGTCGCCAGCATCGACCAGTCCTGTGTCGGCTGCGGCAACTGCGGCGAGGTGGCGGATGCCGCGATCCTCTGCCCGTCGTTCTACCGCGCCGACGTGGTCCACAACCCGGGCCGCTGGGAACGCTTCCGCGCGAAGCTCCGTGCCAATGTGATCGGCTGGCTGCAACGCCGCCGCGACGCCCGCCGCCTTGTGTTCGAAGGGGTCACCGAATGACCGCCCATGCCGCCCTTTCCCCCCGCCCGCAAGACCCCGAGCTGAACGGGATCATCAAGCTGGCCGTGCTTGCCGTGGGCGGGCAGGGCGGCGGTGTCCTGACCGGCTGGATCGAAGAGGTCGCCCGTTCCCAGGGTTACGCCGCGCAGGCGACCAGCGTCGCGGGCGTGTCGCAGCGCACCGGCGCCACGGTCTATTATGTCGAAATGGCCCCGGCCAAGGGCGGCATCCCGGTCTTTTCCCTTATGCCCGCCGCAGGTGACGTCGACATCATGATCACCGCCGAGATGATGGAGGCGGGCCGCGCGATTATCCGGGGCTTTGTGACGCCCGACCGCACGACCTTGATCACCTCGACCCACCGAGCACTTGCCGTTTCAGAAAAAATGGTCCCCGGCGACGGCATCGCCGATGCCGCCGAGGTCATGGCCGCCGCCGAAGTCGCCGCCCGCCGCGTCATCGCCGCCGATTTCGACGCCTTGGCCATCGCGCAAGGCTCGGTCATTTCCGCCAGCCTCTTTGGCGCACTCGCCGCCGCCGAAGTCCTGCCCTTCCCGCGTGAGGCGTTCGAGGCTGCGATCCGCAAGGGCGGCAAGGGCACCGAAGCTTCACTCCGCGCCTTCGACGCGGGCTTCCGTGCCGCGACGGGGGGGACACCCGTCGCCACGTTCTCCGCGCCAGCCAAGGCCAAGGGGCCGAAGGGTTCGGCCCGACTGTTGGCCGAATGGGGCGAACTCATCGCCCGGGCGGACCGCCTGCCCGAAGGGGCCTCCGCCCTTGCCCGCGCCGGTTTGCAGAAGGTGGTCGATTTCCAGACCCTCGCCTATGGCCGTGCCTATCTGGACCGGGTGGAAGCCATCCACGCCAAGGACCGTGCGCCCTTTGATCTGACGCGCGAGGCGGCCAAGTACATCGCCAATGCCATGGCCTATGACGACATCATCCGCGTGGCCGACCAGAAGACCCGCGCCGCCCGCGCTGCCCGGATCAAGGGCGAAATGGGCGCAACCGGGAACAAGGGCCTGCAAGTCACTGAATTCCTGCACCCAAGGGCCGAGGAACTGGTTTCCCTCCTTTCTGCCAAAATGGGCGCGCGTTGGGCCGCCAATCCCCGCCGCATGGCGCTGGTGGACCGGCTGTTCAACAAGGGCCGCCGGTTGCGCAGCGACAGCCTGCGCGGGTTCCTGATGTTGCATATCCTTGGGGGCCTGAAAGGCTGGCGGCTGAAAACCCTTCGCCACGCACAAGAAGTGGCGCATCTGGACGCCTGGTTGACCACGGCACTTGGTTACCTGCCGCAGAACTATGACCTTGCGGTCGAGGTCATCCGCTGCCGCCGTCTGGTCAAGGGCTATTCCGACACCCATGCCCGGGGCCTGTCGAAGTTCGACCGGGTGCTGGAGGCGATCGCGCTGGTGAAAGACCGCGACGACGCCGCATCCTGGGCCAAACGCCTGCGCGAGGCCGCGCTTCAGGACGAAGCGGGCAAGGCGTTGGACGGGGCCATCGCGACGATCCGCAGCTTCCTTTGACGACGAAAGGCGGGATGGGCCTTGGCCCCCCGCCTGCCGTTCGAATGTCCCGCAGATCAGCTCAGGCTGCGATACTGCCCGTTCCAGTAGATCAGCGCACCGGCATCGGCCTTGGTGCGGATTGCCCGGACCCTGCCGATCACGATGGAATGGGTCGCGCGGTCGATCATCTCCTCGACCGTGCAGGCAAATGCCGTGGGCGCCCCTGACAGCAGCTGCGCCCCCTCCACCGTTTCCCAGTCCGCGCCGTGATAGCGGTCGGGGCCTTTGACGCCCCCGAACCCGGAAAAGCGCTCGGCAACCGCCTGATGGGCAGCGCCGAGCGAGGACCAGCCAAACACCGCCCCGGGGGAGAAATGGGGCCAGCTGGAAGAGGAGCGGTTGACGCAGGCCAGGATCAGCGGCGGGTCCGCCGACAGCGAGATGCTGGAGGTCACGATCAGCCCGGTCGCCTGATCCCCCTGACCCACGGTCAGGACGGAACAATTGCCGACAAAGGCGCGCATCGCGTCGCGGAAGGACTTGGCGTCCGGCTGATCGGTCATCGTGATCTCCCTTTTTTCCTTGTACGCGGCAGAGGGCCTAGCGGATGCCCGCCTTCTTCAGACGCGGCAGGACTTCTTCTGCAAAGTACGGGAATTCCTTCAGATAATCGACGAAGGACAACGTTGTCCCCGAGAAACCGGCCTCATGCAGCGAGATGATGCCAGCAGCCACCTGATCCGGCGTGCCGATCAGCGGGAAGCCACCATGCCCCAAGGCGAAACCATAGCGGATCTGTGTCAACAGATCGTGCGGGAACGACAGCGCATGGGCCAGTTGCAGGCGGATCAGGTTGTCCGTCGCCTCCCAGTCGGCGTTTTCATCGACGATGTAATGGACATAGTCGCGCGCCTCTTTCTCGGTCGGGCGGCAGACGACATGGCTGAAGGTCAGCACACCGACATCGCGGTTCTTGGCCTTGGCCTGCGCCTTCAACGCCGCGATTTCCTCTTTCGACCGACCAAGGTCGATGGCCGGGGTGAACAGGTAGTTCGCGTTATCGGTGGCAAACTCGCGCCCCTGGGGCGATCCGGCGGCATTCAGGATCGGAACCGAACCGCGCACTGGGGCCGGGTCGCCCTTCAACCCCTTGATGTTCTTGAAATAGGTCTTGTCCCAGTCGAAATGCGTGTCGCTGGCCCAGATCTTGCGGATCAGGTCATACCATTCCTGCGCATAGCCATAGCGGGTTTCGTGGTCGTCCGGCAGGGTCAGACCCAGTGCCTCATACTCGGGCTTGTTCCAGCCCGCGACGATGTTCAGCCCCGCGCGGCCATGGCCGATCTGGTCGATGGTGGCGATCTGCTTGGCGACGACCACGGGATGGTTCGCGCTGGTGTGGATCGTGGCGAAGACGGTCAGGTTCTGCGTGTTGGCCAGAAGACCCGCCGCCCAGGTCATCGTCTCCAGCACGCCACCGTGAAAGTCGGTCGGCCCGCCATAGCCGATCCAGCGTGCGATCGGCAGCATGAAGTCGATGCCCGCCGCGTCCAGAAGCTTGGCCAGGGCCAAGTTGTTGTCCCAGCTGTTGACCCAGCGTTCCTTGGCCTGCGTCGGGGTCATCCCCGAAGAGCAGTTCGTCGAAAAGGTGCCCAGCTTGAAGCCGCCGGAGAGCATCCGGTTCTCGGTCATGATATCTTCCCTGTTGGTTGGAGGTTTGGTTTTATTTTATGTTTGAAACTCTATCGTAAAATCACATTGCGTCAACGGCTTTGAACGCCCATCCTTCCGATCGGAAAGGGCAGGGATCATGATCGGAAAAAACAAGCCCGTTCAATCGGATGACGCGAAGGTGCCGCTGGATTACCACTGGCACCTCGCGCAGGGCGATGCCGAGGTCGACACGACCGAACTGGAATTCGCCCTGATGCGGACGTTTGAGGGATTCGGGCGCTGGCAGTCGGAATGTCTTGCCAGCGTCTGCGACATCGCGGCGACGGGGCCGGAAAACGCGCTTTTGCACATCATCCGGATGAATGACCGTCCGAAGTCGATCAAGGATCTGGCGCGGCTGACCAATCGCGATGACGTGCCGAACATCCAGTATTCCCTGCGCAAGCTGATCGGCGCCGGTCTGGTGGAACGCAAGGGCTCGGGCCGGTCCGGCGTGACCTATGAGGTGACTGTGGAAGGCCGCCGGGTGACCGATGATTACGGCGCACTGCGCCGTCGCCTGCTGATGGCGGCCATCGGCAATCTGCCGGGCTTTGCCGAACGCTTGGCCGAAGCGACGCGGACACTGAACCTGTTGTCCGGCATCTATGAGGAAATCGCCCGCGTCGCCGCCACGCACCGGCGCAGTTGACCGAGGGGAAATGGCCCGGACCTGCACGACTGGCAGGACCGGGCCGACCCGCCCGGAATGACCCGGGCGGGGGGAGGGGGGATCAGGCGGCGCGCAGTTCGCTCAGGTAGTTCGCCGCCGCATTCGGATCGGCGAACCAGGGGAAGAAGTCGCGCGGGTCGTCAAAGCCGTTCGCCATCCGCTGCGCCAGCTTCGGCAGCACGCAGGCATTGCCCATGATGTCCAGGATGAACGGCGGCGGCGGAAGAAGCAGCATGTTCGTCCACTGCACCACCCACTGCGCATAGTCCCAGAACCGGTTGAACGTGGCCTGCATGAAGGCCTCGTCAAACGGCCTGTCGCCGTGGTCAAGGATCGACTTCAGATAGATCGCCGCCGCTTTCGAGGCATTGTTCGACCCTTGCCCGGTGATCGGGTCGTTCAGGCAGACCGCATCGCCCACCCCAAGGACCTTGCGCCCCGAAGGCAGCGTCGCCACCGGATGCCGGATCGTCGGCGCAAAGCGGCCCGCGAGGATGCCGTTGTCATCGGTCAACTGGCAGTTCTTCGACCGTTCATATTCCCAAGGCAGGAAGGTCTTGAGGATCCACAGGCTTTTCTCCAGATGCTGCGCCGGGGTCTTCACATCGGTCCAGCAATCCATCGGGCCGCCCGGAATGCCCTCGAACACCATGATCTCGCAGGGGCCGGTCGTGGTCAGCGCCGGGAAGACGAAATACTCGCCCACACCGGGGATCAGGTTGAACTCCACCGCCGAATGCGGTTCGCGCGGGGTCATGCCGGTGACATAGGTCAGCGCCAGCGCCCGCATCGGTTTGTCATAGGCCGATTTCTGCGGATCACGGGCGAACATCGCCCCCACCTCGCCCTTGCCGCTGGCGACGATCACCAGATCATCCTCGCGGGCATAGGTCTCGATCTCGGCGATGCCTGCGTCCTTGATCACCAACTGCCCACCCAGCTTCTGGAACTCGGCCAACCAGCGCGGCATCTTGACCCGCTGGTCGACGGCATAGGCGTCACGGTCCAGCTTGCCCGCCCAGTCGATCACCTTGGTCCCCGACCCGTCCGGGTTTGGCACGATGAAGTTGATCCCCTGCACCGGCGGGCAGCTGTCGGACCAGAAATCCAGCCCCAGATCGCGTTCATTCTGGACCGCGTTCGAGAACATGCACTGGCTGGACAGAACCCGGCCCTTGGCAATCTCGTCGCCCGTGCGGTTCTGCACGACGCGCACTTGGTGGCCCGCTTTCAGCAGGCCGATGGCGACCATAAGGCCGGATTGGCCGCCGCCGACGATGGTGAATTTCCGCATGGTGTTTTCCCTGTTGTTGGTCTTGTTCAGATGCCCGTCCTGCGACGGGCGTCAGGTCATCAGTTTCGGAATGGCCGGTTCGGCTTGCTCCGGCCCCATGGCTGTATAGCCGCCGTCCACCCGGATATCGGTGCCGGTGATAAAGCTGGCCTCGTCCGAACACAGGAACAGCACCGCCGCCGCCACCTCTTCGGGGTTGCCGACCCGGCCCAGCAGATGGAAGGGTGCCGCCACCGCATCGGTCTTGGCGCGGTTGCCGCCGGTCAGCTGGTCCATGATGTTCGACCAGGTCCAGCCGGGGCTGACCGCGTTCACCCGGATGCCGAACGGCGCCAGGTCCATCGCCTGATTGCGCGTCAGTTGCAGGATCGCGGCCTTGGACACCGGATAGACCCAGCGCCCCGTCTGCGCCACGCGGGACGAGATCGAGCCAAAGTTGACGATGGCGCCCTTGGTCTTCTTCAACTCCTCCAGCGCCGCCTGCATCAGCACGGTCGATCCGACAAGGTTGATATCCAGCGCCTCCAACCATTCGGCCCGGCTGCTTTCGACGCCCTTGTCCAGATAGGAACAGGCGACATTGACCAGAAAGTCGATGCGGCCGAACTTTTCCCGCGTCACCCGCACAAGGGCGGCAATATCGTCATCCGAACGCAGGTTGCAGCGCTGAAAGATCACGCCATCCGACAGCATCGCCGCCGGGGCATCGGCAATATCGGCGACCACGACCCGGACACCCGCTTCGGCAAACGCCGCCACAACGGCCTGCCCGATCTTGGTGACACCCCCCGGCACGATTGCCACTTTGCCCTTCAACCCGCGCATGCCTGTCCCCTTTGATGCTTGAAGCTTGAAGGAGTGTTCAGCGCATGGTCCGCCTCCGCTATCCGCTGGACGCGGCGACTATCCGGAAAACGAAAAAATCGGTGGGAAAGGTGATCCAGAATGGCGGGGACGTGCTAGGCTTTCCTCAGTGCTTGCCCAAGTCGGGGCAAATCCGGGAACGCAGGATGCAAAAGGCGCGGAATGTTGCACGGTCTGACCGGCCACTTGGCCGTCATGTGCTGTTTGCGTCGGATGAACTTGACGAAGCCCGCGACAAGGTGGCGGCTGTCTTCTGCCCGCATCGGCTGGAAACCATCGGTCGCGGGGCGCGGATTTCGGCCCGGCACCACCATCTGCCGGGGGAACGGCTTAGCCTGAACTACATCGAATACGGTGCAAAGACGCTGATCGCGCCCGGTCAGCTGGAAAGCTTCTATCTGGTGCAAATCCCCCTGCGCGGCGGTGCGGCGATTGCGAATGGCACGCAGCGCTATGCGTCCGACCCCAACCGCGCTGCAGTGCTGAACCCCCATCAGGAAACCACGATGATCTGGGAGGAAGGCACCGGCCAGATCCTTGTCCAGATCGACCGGAAGGCCCTGATGGCGCATCTGGGGGCGCAACTGTCGCGCGTGCCGGACCGGTCGCTTGGCTTTGACGGGCCGATAGACACCCAGACCGGTGCGGGCAGCGCCTTTTGCCAGTTGGTCCGGTTCCTTGTGTCCGAGGCTGATCAGGGCCGGTCAGCGCTGGGGTCGGGCATCATGGCGCGGCAGATGGAAACGACGCTGATGGCCGGGCTGCTTGAAGCCTGCTCGCATGACTATGTGACTGAATTTGGTCGCGCCCGTTTTGCCCCGCGGCCCCGCCACCTGCGCCTTGCCGAAGGCTTTATCGAGGCGCATCTGACCGACCCGATCACGGTCGAAGATATCGCCGATGCCGCCGGACTGTCCGTGCGTGGCTTGCAGATGGCCTTCCGAGCCTATCGCGACACCACACCGCTTGGCTTCTGGCGCGACCTACGGCTCTTGCGGGCGCATCAATCCTTCATGGCACAGGAAGGCTCGGTCACGGATGTCGCCTTGAAATGGGGCTTCACCCATTTCGGGCGTTTTTCCGCGATGTACCGGCAGAAATTCGGCTTTTCACCCCGCGATGCCCTGCGATCCTCACGCGGGGCGCATTTCCAGGATTGACGCCCCAGGCCCAATTTGGGCCGTCAAGATCACCAGGATTTCAAGGACGTCTGGTCCCTCCTCCAGCGCGGGTGCCCGACACCGGTCAGCCGCGCCGGAGGCATCGTCGGGGTCTGTTGTGTCGGGCATAGCCAAGGGCTTCGTCCCGGGCAGCGTCCGGGTCCGGCGACCAATATTCCTTGCCAGGGTGGTTTACCTATGAACTAATCATTCATATAAGGAATGGAAGGGAATCTCCGCAGGAAAGGAACGCAATGCGGCTGGCGGGCAAAACGATCCTGATCACTGCGGCAGGGCAGGGGATCGGTCGCGCCAGCGCCCTTGCCTGCGCAGCACAGGGGGCAAGGGACATTGCCACCGACCTTGACCTTCTTCGGGGTCTGGACACGGAATGCCACCGTCTTGACGTGACGGATGCCGGTGCTGTCCTTGCCCTTCCAGACGGCCTTGCGAATATGTCCAGCACATGGCCATGATCGACTATCCTTGCATCGCAGGCACGCGCGACGGTCGGGTGATCGAATATGTCGACCATCTGCACGAAGATTTCCTTGACCCCTGTGCGATCCGGAACGCAGCCTGCATGGTGCCCGATCTGCTCGGGTTCTTGATCAAGATGAAGCCCGCTTCACTTCAAACCAATTGCTACAGGGAATAGGCCATGGACCTTGGATTGCAGGGCAAGCGGATCATCGTCACTGGCGGCGGCTCGGGGATCGGGGCCGCCGTGACCGAGATCCTCACCGAGGAGGGCGCGCTTCCCGTGATCCTTGCCCGCCGCGCGCCGGATGCCGCTTGGCTGGCGCGGATGCCGGGGGCGGTCTTCGTCAAGGCCGACCTTGGCCATGATGCCGACTGTCGCGAAGCGGTGGCAGTGATCCGCAGGCTGGGGCCGGTCCATGGGCTGGTGAACAACGCGGGTGCCAATGACTCGGTCGGGCTGGACGCGGGTCCAGAGGCGTTTCGCGACAGCCTGGACCGCAACCTCGTGCATTACTACACGCTCGTCCATCTCCTTGCCGACGACCTCCGCGCCACCAAGGGAGCAATAGTCAACGTCTCGTCGAAGACCGCGCTGACCGGGCAGGGCGCGACCTCGGCCTATGTCGCGGCCAAGGCGGCGCAGCTTGGCCTGACCCGCGAATGGGCCGCCGCTTTCCTGAAGGACGGCGTCCGCGTCAATGCCGTCATTCCAGCGGAAGTGATGACCCCGCTTTACGCCAACTGGCTGAAAACCTTTCCTGACCCCGAGGCCCGGCTGGCCGAGATCACCCGTAACATCCCGCTTGGCCAGCGGATGACCACCCCGCGCGAGATTGCCGATACCGTCGTCTTCTTGCTTTCACCGCGATCATCGCATACCACCGGCCAGTGGCTTTTCCCCGACGGTGGCTATACCCATCTTGACCGCGCCCTGACGCTCTGACCCATGCGCTTGAAACATTGTCACAATTTCCACGACTTCCGGCACCTTGCCCAACGGCGTCTTCCGGGTCCGATCTTCAACTACATCGACGGCGGCGCGGATGATGAGGTCACCCTGCGCCGCAACACCGCAGCGTTTGACACGGTCGGGCTGGTCCCGAATGTTCTGACCGGGGTCGCGGATGTCGATCTTTCGGTCCGGGTCATGGGGCAGAAACTGGACCTGCCGGTCTATCTTTCCCCCACCGCCCTGCAGCGCCTGTTCCACCACCAGGGCGAACGCGCGACCGCCGCCGCAGCTGAAAAGTTTGGCACGATGTTCGGCGTATCCTCGCTTGGCACGGTGTCGATGGCCGAGCTGGCGAAAAAGCACGCCAATCCGCAGGTTTACCAGTTCTATTTCCACAAGGACCGGGGCCTGAACCGCGCCATGATGCAGGCCGCGAAAGAGGCCGGGATCAAGGTGATGATGCTGACCGTCGACAGCATCACCGGCGGCAACCGCGAACGCGATCTGCGGACCGGATTCTCGATCCCCTTCCGGTTGACGCTGAACGGCCTGCTGCAATTCGCGATCAAGCCGATGTGGGGCATCAACTATGTCACGCACGAAAAATTCAGCCTGCCGCAACTTGATGCCCATATCGACATGAAGGGCGACAGCCTGACCATCGGGCGCTATTTCACCGAAATGCTTGATCCCTCGCTGAACTGGAAGGACGTCGAGGCGATGGTGGCCGAATGGGGCGGTGAATTCTGCCTGAAAGGCATCATGAGCAAGGGCGACGCTGAACAGGCCGCCGCAATCGGCTGCACGGGCATCGTGCTGTCGAACCATGGCGGGCGTCAGCTTGACGGGGCCTGCAGCGGCTTTGATCAGCTGAAGACGGTCGTGCAAGCCGTTGGTGACCGGATCGACGTGATGATGGACGGTGGCGTGCAACGCGGCAGCCATGTGCTGAAGGCGCTTGCGCTTGGGGCCAAGGCGGTGGGGCTGGGTCGCTATTACCTTTTCCCGCTGGCGGCGGCTGGTCAGGCCGGGGTGGAACGCGCGCTTGCGCAGATGAAGGCCGAACTGACCCGCGACATGCGCCTTATGGGCGTGCGCAGCCTTGCGGAACTGTGTCCTGACCATCTTTCCTCGGTCAATGGCTGAACTGGAAGGGTTACGGCCGGGTCGTCTGCGGGCGGCAATCCGACTCTTCCACAGACCCCTCCTTGGCCTTGGGCCCCAGCATGGCTATCATCGACCCGGAACAGTCCTGGGATGGTAAAAGCATGATTTCGTTGGCTCTCACGCGGCGCGGTTTTCTGGTTGGGTCAAGCACTGCGCTGCTGTCGGCCTGCGTGTCGTCGGGCGGGCGTTCGTCCGGTGGTGGCTATCGCGCGCCCGACCCCGCCCCGCGCCCGGTGCCGAACGCGGGCTGGGACGCCTGGGTCGAAGGCTTCAAGTCACGCGCGGCGGGCAGCGGCATCGCCCAAGGCACGCTTGACGCCGCCTTCCGGGGGGCCGGATTCCTGCCAGAAGTGATCGAGAAGGACCGCAACCAGACCGAATTCAACCGGACCCTGGAAGACTATCTGAACATCGCCGCCTCGGATGAACGGGTCAGCCTTGGCCGCGAAAAATTCGCCCAGTACGGAAATGTGCTGGCCGCCGTCGAAAGCCGCTTTGGCGTCGAACGCCAGATCGTCGCCGCAGTCTGGGGCCTGGAAAGCTTTTACGGCACGCGGCGCGGCAATGTGCCCGTCGTCTCGGCGCTTTCGACCTTGGCCTACGAAGGTCGGCGCGGCGAATTCTTCGAAGGCCAACTCGTCGCCGCCCTGAAGATCCTGCAATCCGGCGACATCTCGCCCGCTGGCATGACCGGCAGTTGGGCTGGGGCGATGGGCCACACCCAGTTCATCCCGACCAGCTATCTTGCCTATGCGGTCGATTTCACCGGCGACGGACGGCGCGATATCTGGAGCGAGGATCCCTCGGACGCCCTTGCCTCGACCGCCGCCTACCTTGCCCGATCAGGCTGGACGCCGGGCCTGCCCTGGGGAATGGAGGTCACGCTGCCCCCCGGCTTTGACGCCGGGCTTCTTGGGCGCGGCAACGGGAAATCCGCCGATGCCTGGGCAACCTTGGGTGTCCGGGCGGCAAGCGGCGGGCCCCTAGCGGGCGGCTCGATCATCGATGGCGGCGGCCCCTATTTCCTGTTGACGCAGAATTTCGCGACCATCCTGCGCTATAACAACGCGCAGAACTATGCGATCGGGGTGGGGCACCTGTCCGACCGCCTGCTTGGCCGAGGCGAAATTCGTGCGAATTTCGGGCCGGACGCTGCGGGTATGACCAAGGCCGACCGGCAGGACCTTCAACGCCTTCTGACCGCGCGGGGCTTTGATACCGGTGGCACCGACGGTGTGATCGGCGCCAAGACCCGGTCGGCGATCAGCGCTTATGAAGCAAGTGTCGGTCTGCCGGTAACAGGCGAACCGACGCTGACCCTGCTGCAACGGCTGCGGTGAACAAGTCCCGGACCAAGAATTTTCTGGGAAATTCTTGGTCCGGCCAAGCAGGCAAGCCCTATTCCCCGGCTGGACGCACAGGCCGCTTCAGCGTGGTCACCTCGCGCACAAAAGCATAGTCGTGATAGCCCAGCCGCGCGGCAGGGGCATAAAGGCGGGGGTCAAGATAGCCGTCCACCAGGCAATCGTCGCGGATATGGACGCCGACCACCTCGCCCAGCAGCAGCCGTTCGGGGCCCAGAAGCTCGACCAGCTTCACCACCCGACATTCCAGCGTCGCCGGGGCGTCGGCCACGCGGGGGCAATCGATGGCAACACACTCGGCCTTCTCCACCCCGGCCCTGATGAACTCATCCGTCCCGCGCGGGAAGGGGGCCGAGGTCGCATTCATCTTGTGAAGGGCAGCTTCGGCCACCACGTTCACCGCGAACACGCCCGACTCCACGGCGTTCTTCATGCTGTCGCTGAAATCACCCGAAAACATCACCTGCGGCGGGGTGTAGCCCACGGCATTGAAGAAGGAATACGGGGCAAGGTTGTCACCTGCCGCCGCACGGGTCGAAATCCAGCCGATCGGCCTTGGGGAAACAATGGCCGAAAACGGACTGTGTGGCAGACCATGGCCTTCGGAGGGGCGGTAGAACATCGCGGCACGCCTTTTCCTAAATTGAACGAAAGACTGCGTCATGTTACGGCCCGGTTCCAGCGGATTCGGCACTGCAGCAAATCGGGTATCAGGACGGGGGAACCTTCGGGCGTGTTTCGGCTTGAGGAAGAGACAGAGGACGACTGGTGGGAAGTCGAGGCGCTTTATGACCTCTGCTTTGCCCCCGGACGCACGGCCCTGTCATCCTACCGCCTGCGCGAAGGCGTGCCGACCGTCGCCCCTCTGTGCCTGACCCTGCGCGACGATGACGGAAGCCTTGCCGCTGTCATCCGCTACTGGCCCGCCCTGATCGGCGAACATGACATCCTCCTTCTGGGTCCGGTGGCCGTTCACCCCACCCACCAAGGCGAAGGTCTGGGCGCGCTTTTGATCAATGAAAGCCTCGCCGAAGCGCGCCGTCTTGGCTGGGAACGGGTCATGCTGGTGGGCGATGCGCCCTATTACGCGCGCTTTGGCTTCAAGAAGCTGGAGGGTGTCGAAATGCCGCCCCCCACCAACCCCGACCGCGTTCTGGGGCTGGACCTGAAAGCGGGGGCTTGGGCAGGCGTCAAGGGTACGGTCACGAAAGCGACGTAAAGGGATTGCGTGCGCAGCCAGCGCCCCCATATTCCCCCGATGGATCACAGTCTGCCCGTTCCGATTGCCGATACGCTTTCGACCGATATCGCCGCCCTTGCCCGCCGGTATCACCGTGCAAACGGGCCGGTGATCCGGCTGGTGAACCGCTTTGGCGGCCAGATCGAGGCGCAGCTTTCCGTGCTTCCCACCACTTTGCGCGATCAGATCGAGGTGCGGACGACCCAGGCCCTGCAAGCGTCCTATGGCCTGGCCGGGCGGATTCCTGATGTCGGACAACGTGGGCCGATGGTTGCCGCGGTTGTCTCGGGCGCGGCAGGCGGGGCCGGGGGGCTTGCTACCTCGCTTGCCGAACTGCCGGTCACGGTGACCGTATTCCTGAACGCAATCCGCGCCGTCGCCCGTGACGCGGGCTTTGACCCGACCGCTGACGACATCCGCCTTGAATGCCTGCAGGTCTTCGCGGCTGGCAGCCCGCTTGCCGATGACGATGGGGTCAACACCTCGTTCCTCGCGGTCCGGCTCGCCCTGACCGGGTCCTCGGTGCAGAAGGTCATCGCCGCAGTCGCGCCAAGGCTGGCGATTGTGCTTGGTCAGAAACTGACGGCTCAGGCGGTGCCGGTTCTGGGCGCCTTGTCAGGTGCCGCACTGAACGCGGCCTTCCTTGGCTATTACCGCGAAATGGCCCGCGTCCGGTTCGGGCTGATCCGCCTTGCCCAGACGCATGGGGCCGACCGGGTGCAGGAAGCGTTTCGACAGGCCGTCACCTTACCCCCGATCCTGCGCGCCTGATCCGCTTGCGGTTCGCCCCGGCCCTTGCGTAAATGCCCCAAGCAGGAGGCTTCGCCATGGGCACCGACGTCATCGAAATGCTGAAACGCCACGCCACAGTCCCGGGTCAGGTCTGGCTGCAGGAGGGGCAGGTCACCTATGCCGATCTTCTGGCGGAAACCGGTCGGTTGGCCAATGCCTTGTCTGGCCTTGGTCTGAAGAAGGGTGACCGGCTTCTGCTTCAGGCTGAAAAATGCGAAGCGGTCCTGTCGCTGTATCTGGCTTGCCTGCGTCTTGGCGTCATCTTTCTTCCGGTCAACCCCGGATATACCGTGTCCGAGACCGCGCATTTCGTGGCAGATGCCGAACCGGCGCTCGCCGTCGTCGATGCAGGCCGTGTTGTCGGCCTTTCAGCCTTGGGTGCGCGGACCATGGACCTGACGGACCTGCTTGCGGTTGCCACGACCGCGCCCACGGAATTCGCCGACCCCGCCCACGGCCCGGATGATCTGGCTGCGATCCTGTACACGTCAGGCACGACGGGCCGGTCAAAAGGCGTGATGCTGACCCGCGACAACCTTGCCTCGAATGCCGAGGCATTGGTTGGTCTCTGGCGGTTCACCGGGGCGGATGTTCTTCTGCACGCCCTGCCGGTGTTCCATACCCACGGGCTGTTTGTCGCCACGAATTGCGTGCTCTTTTCAGGCGCGTCGATGATCTTCCACCGCGCCTTCAGCCCGTCGGCGGTGCTGGGCGCCCTGCCCAAGGCCAGCGTGATGATGGGGGTGCCAACCTTCTATACCCGCCTTCTGGCCGACCCTGGCCTGACCCGCGCGGCTTGTGCCCACATCCGGCTTTTCATCTCGGGCTCTGCCCCGCTCTCGCCCGCCACCCACACGGAATGGCGCGACAGGACGGGCCACGCGATCCTTGAACGCTATGGGATGACCGAGACGAACATGATCACCTCGAACCCCTATGACGGCGACCGCCGCGCCGGGACGGTGGGGATCCCGCTGCCGGGGGTCGAGGTGCGGGTGACCGACAGCGATGGTACCCCCCTGCCGCAGGGTGAGGCTGGCGCGATCGAAGTGCGCGGCCCGAACGTGTTTCGCGGCTACTGGAAGCTGCCCGAAAAGACCGCCGAGGAATTCCGCGATGGGCGCTGGTTCATCACCGGCGATATGGGGGCCTTTGACGCGCAGGGCTATCTTTCGATCCTGGGCCGGGCCAAGGATCTGGTGATCACCGGCGGCCTGAACGTCTATCCGGCCGAGGTCGAGGCCGCGCTGGATGATCTGCCGGGTGTCGCCACCTCGGCTGTGATCGGCGTCCCGCATCCCGACTTTGGCGAGGCTGTCGTGGCCTGCCTTGTGCTAGCCAAGGGGGCCGCGCTGGAGGAAGCCGGGGTCCGGGCCGCGCTGCGGGAAAGGCTGGCGGCGTTCAAGATTCCAAAGCGGGTTCTGGTTCTGGAAGACCTGCCCAGGAATGCGATGGGAAAGGTTCAGAAGGCCGAGCTGCGGCGGTTGTATGCCGGGCTTTTCCAGGCTGGATAAGGCAGGGAGGCACAATCTGTCCACGGTGGACAGATTTCCGATTCCTATTGAAATCAGATGGTTGGATTTTTCTGTTAGAGGTTTCTTAATCCCTGTCCGCGCCCTGTATGAGGGCGTCGGTCAAGCCTTCGGGGCAAGCCAGAAGCGCCATTCCCATCTGTTCACCTGCCGACCCAAGTGCACAGACCGTCGCAATCCCGCGCCGGTCGCCACCTGCCTTGATGCCATTGCCGCAGCGCAGCCACCCGGATAGTCGATCCGCAGAAGGTCACAGTGGCGTCGGTCGGGCCACATGGTTTTGGTCCCTCTGCAAGCCAAGGCCAAATTCCTTGAGTAAGGAATTTGCCAAGAATTTTCCTTGAAATTCTTGCCCGCGCCGGGGGTCAGGTGGTGCCAAGGCTGGCCAGCCAGTCCATGAGCATCGGCCTTGCACTTTCCGCGCCTTCCGTCCGCGCGCGGTCGATCACGGCACGCGCCTCGACCAGATCGACCTTGCGCAACAGCGCCTTGACCGGCCCGACCGAGGCGGGACGCATGGACAGGGTGCGGAACCCGATGGCCGCCAGTGCCAGCGCCTCGATCGGCCGACCGGCGTCTTCGCCGCAGAAGGACAGCGCTGTCCCGGTCTCGGCGCAGCGGGCGACGACATGTTCCAGAAACGCCCGAAACGACAGGTTCAGCGTGTCATAGCGGCGGCGCACAAGTTCATTTTCGCGGTCGGCGGCGAAGAAGAACTGCTTGAGGTCATTGCCACCCACGGAAATGAAATCGGTAAGCTCGAAAAACGCTTTCGGCGCATAGGCAAGGCTTGGCGTTTCCATCATCGCGCCGATTTCCACGGTTTCGGGAACCGGATGGCCCAGCGACTTTTCACGGTGCAGTTCGCGCAGCACATGGCTGCGGGCTTGCTGAAATTCAGTCATCTCGGTGATCAGCGGGAACATCACGGTCAAGGGACGCCCCTTTGCCGCGCGGATCAGCGCCTGCAACTGCATCCGCATCACGCCGGGCTTGTCGAGCCCCACCCGCACCGCGCGCCAGCCCATCGCGGGGTTCGGTTCTTCCGGCGGCTTCATATAGGGCAGCACCTTGTCGGACCCGATGTCCAGCGTGCGGAAGGCGACGCGCTTGCCCTTGGCCGCATCCATTACGCGAGTGTAAAGTGCCGCCAGTTCCGCGCGCTGCGGCATTTTCGAGCGGATGAGGAATTGCAGTTCGGTCCGGAACAGCCCCACCCCCTCGGCACCCGAGCCTTCAAGGCTGGGCAGATCGGCCATGAGGCCTGCGTTCATGTGCAGGGAAATCGTCGTGCCGCACAGCGTGGTCGCGGGCAGGGTGCGCAAGCTGGCATAGCGCTTTTGTGCCTCGGCCTGCATGGCGATCTTGTCGCGGAAGGCGCGGGATATGGTTTCCTCGGGGCGCAGATGCACGACGCCCTGGTCGCCATCGACAAGGATCGGATCACCGTTCAGCGCCTCGGCCACGATGCGCCCGGCATTGATGACCAAGGGGATCGCCAGCGCGCGGGCGACCACGGCGGCATGGCTGCCGACCGAGCCTTCCTCCAGCACGACGCCCTTCAGCTTGCGGCCATATTCCAGCAGTTCCCCCGGCCCGATGTTGCGGGCGATCAGGATCGGATTGTCGGGCATTTCCGCCCCGGTATCCTTGCCCTGACCGGTCAGGATGCGCAGCAGGCGGTTGGACAGGTCGTCAAGATCCTGCAGCCGTTCGCGCAGGTATTGGTCGGGGACCTGCTCCATCCGGGCGCGGGCGGCGGATTGTTCCTTTTCGACAGCTGCTTCGGCGGAAAGGCCAAGCATGATGTCTTCTTCCATCCGCCGCAGCCAGCCGCGCGAATGGGCGAACATCCGGTAGGCCTCAAGAACCTGCTTTTGTTCCTTGTCCAGTTGCTCTGCTTCGAAAAGATCGTCGATGGACACGCGAAGTTCGCTTACCGCCGCACGGATGCGGTCGATCTCGGTCAATGGGTCGTCGGCGACCGGGTTGGTGATGACGACACGCGGTTCATGCAGCCAGACCCGGCCTTCGGCGGCGCCCTCTTGGCCCGAGGAGCCACGGATCAGCACCGGCTGCTTGTGCAGCGCCCGCATCGCGCCATCGCCGCTGGTGAAGGCACCAAGTTCGGTCATCTCGGCCAGAACCATGGCGACGACGTCCAGCGCATAGACCTCGTCTTCGGAAAACTGGCGGGCGGTCTTGGACTGGACAACCAGCACGCCCAGCTTTTCGCCAACCCGCTGGATCGGCAGACCCAGGAACGAGGAGAACAGCTCCTCGCCCGTTTCCGGCATATAACGGAACCCCTTTTCGCCCGGCGCATCGGCGGTGTTCACCGGCTGGCCGGTCCGTGCCACACGACCGACCAGACCTTCGCCCAGCTTCATCCGCGTCTTGTGAACGGCGGCCTTCTTCAGACCCTCGGTCGCACACAGTTCAAGGGTTTCGGGGTCGCGGAACAGATAGATCGAGCAGACCTCGGTCCCCATGCTGTCGGCGATAAGATGGGTGATCCGGTCCAGCCGGTCCTGGCCTTCGCCCGGAACCGCCAGCATGTCGCGCAGGCGGCGCAGAAGCTTGCGACTGTCGCTTTCGGTCCGTTCGGGCATGGCGGGTTCCTGATCCTTATGCCCTCTCTATAGGGGGGGCGAAGCCGGAAGGAAACGGACTTGCAAGCAAATCTGCCCCGGTCGGGGCAGGAAGGGTGTCATTGTTTCGAGGGATGCCCGGAAATTGGGCACCCGTTCCGATCTGCGGTGGTCAGGCCTGGTCCAGCTCGAACGTGTCGTGCAGCGCCTGAACGGCAAGTTCCATGTACTTGCGGTCGATCAGTACCGAGATCTTGATCTCGGACGTCGTGATGACCTTGATGTTCACATTCTCGGCGGCAAGGGCGGCGAACATCTTGGCGGCAACGCCAACCTGGCTGCGCATCCCGATGCCCACGACCGAAACCTTGGCCACATCCGTATCGGTGACCAGCGAACTGTAGACGAACTTGCCCGCCGCCGTCGCCTCGTCAATCGCCTGCTTGGCGCGGTCGACCTGGTTGGTCGGCAGGCTGAAGGTCATGTCGGTATGGGCGCGCTTGTCGCTGGGGTCGTCCTGTTCGGAAATGTTCTGCACGATCATGTCGACGTTCACGCCAGCATCGGCCAACGAGCCGAAGATTGCCGCCGCAACACCGGGGCGGTCCTCGACCTTCAGAAGCGTCATCTTGGCTTCGTCACGGCTGTAGGCAACGCCAGAGACAACTTTCGATTCCATGATTTCATCCTCGTCGCAGACCAGAGTTCCGGAAGTTTCGTCGGTATCTTCGAAGGAAGACAGCACCCGCAGCCGCACCTTGTAGCGCATCGCCAGTTCGACCGAGCGGGTCTGCAAGACCTTTGCCCCCAGCGAGGCCAGTTCCAGCATCTCCTCGAAGGCGATCTTTTCCATCTTGCGCGCCTTGCGGCAGATGCGCGGGTCGGTGGTGTAGACGCCGTCGACGTCGGTATAGATGTCGCAACGTTCCGCGCCAAAGGCGGCGGCAAAGGCGACGGCGGTGGTGTCGCTGCCGCCCCGGCCAAGCGTGGTGATCCGGCCTTCGGCGCTGACCCCCTGAAAGCCCGCAACCACCGCAACCTTGAAGCCTTCGGCGAATTTCGCCTCGATATTGGCGCGGGGAATGTCGATGAACCGGGCCGATCCGTGGACCGAGGTTGTGTTGATCGGCACCTGCCAGCCCTGCCAGCTGCGCGCGGGCACGCCCATTTCCTGCAACCGCAGTGCCATGAGGCCCGCCGTGACATTTTCGCCGGACGAGACGACAGCATCATATTCGCGGGCATCGTAAAGCTTTGACGTGGATTCGACCCAGCCGACCATCTCGTTGGTCTTGCCCGACATGGCGCTGACAATGACGATCACGTCATAGCCACGCTCCACCTCTTGCTGCACCTTCTTCGCGGCATTCTCGATCCGCGACAGGTCGGCCACCGAAGTGCCGCCGAATTTCATCACCAGAAGCGGCATCAACGCCTCCCAAGGGTCCCGCAAATCGCCTCGCGTCTTATGCAAGCCCCGGGTCAGGTGCAAGCCCCGGCGCCTGTCAAATTGAGCGCCCCTTTCAGGGTCGCAAGTTTTTTGTCTCGTCGTCGGGCTTCGCCTCCTCCTCGGGTATGGGGGCGCTTCGCCCCCCAAGGCCTTGCGGCCTTCCCCCGAGGATATTTGGAGCCAGGTGAAAGGGCTTTCATCTTTGCGCAAATATCCTCGCCGAAGGCGAAATCCCGAGGAGGAGGCGAAGCCCGACGACGAGACAAAGGGTCTTCGCGCCTGCCAAGGCGCACTATTTGACAAGCGCCCGCCAGCCGATGTCGGACCGGCAAAAGCCTTCGGGCCAGCGGATATGGTCGATCATCGCATAGGCGCGGTTGCGGGCGTCTTCCAGGGTGTCGCCGCGTGCTGTCACGTTCAGGACCCGGCCACCGTTCGCCACGATGCTGCCGTCCTGTTCGCGGGTTCCGGCATGGAACACCATGTGGCGGCTGTCTTCGGGGCAGCGGTCAAGGCCGCGGATTTCGGTGCCTTTCTGATAGGCCCCCGGATAGCCCTTGGCCGCCATGACCACGGTCAGCGCGTGATCCTTGGCCCAGTTGACCTGCGCATCGGCCAGACGGCCTTCGGCGCAGGCCAGCATCAGGTCCAACGCCTGTGCGCCCAGTCGCATCATCAGGACCTGGGTTTCGGGGTCGCCGAAGCGGGCGTTGTATTCGACCAGCCGCGAGTGGCCGTTCTCGATCATCAGGCCGGCATAAAGCACGCCTTGGTAAGGTGTGCCGCGCCGCGCCATTTCGCGGATCGTGGGCAGGACGATCTCGTCCATCGCCTGTTGCTGGAGGACGTCGGTCAGGACGGGCGCCGGGGAATAGGCCCCCATGCCGCCGGTGTTCGGGCCGGTGTCACCGTCACCCACCCGCTTGTGATCCTGCGCCGTGCCGATGGGCAGGGCGTTGACGCCATCGGTCAGGATGAAGAAGCTGGCTTCCTCACCCGCCATGAAGTCCTCGATCACGACTTCCGCGCCAGCAGCGCCGAATTCGCCGCCGAACATGTCGTCGATTGCCGCCAAGGCCTCGGCCACGGTCATCGCCACGATCACACCCTTGCCAGCGGCCAGACCATCGGCCTTGACCACAATGGGTGCGCCTTGGGCGCGGATATGGTCCTTCGCCGGGCCAGCTTCGGTGAACCGCGCATAGCCCGCCGTCGGCGCGCCGCAGGCATCGCAGATTTCCTTGGTAAAGGCTTTCGAGGCCTCCAGCCGCGCCGCCGCCGCCGAGGGTCCGAAGGTCAGAAGACCCGCAGCCCGGGCTGCATCCGCCACGCCCGCCGCTAGCGGAGCCTCAGGGCCGATAATGACGAAATCGACCGCGTTCTCCTCACAGAAGCTGACGACCGTCGCCCCGTCCAGAATGTCGATATCCGCGCATTCGGCCAGCATCGCGATCCCGGCATTCCCCGGTGCCACGATCAGCCGGTCGCATTTCGGGTTCTGCTTGACCGCCCAGGCCAGCGCATGCTCCCGTCCGCCAGCCCCCAGGATCAGGATGTTCATGGCCGCGCCCCCGCTTGGAATTGCCGTTCCCGCGTCATAGGGTCGGGGGGCAGGGAGAGCAAGCATGGACCTTCTGGAAGAGACCGCCCCCCAGGGCAACCAGCCCGAATACACCGTCTCGGAACTTTCCGGCGCGGTGAAGCGGGTGATCGAGGGGGAGTTCGGCCTCGTCCGGGTGCGGGGAGAGGTGGGGCGGGTGTCCCGGCCCGCTTCGGGGCATCTTTACTTTGACCTCAAGGATGACCGGTCGGTGATTGCCGCGATCAGCTGGAAGGGGCAGGTCGCCCGGATGCAGGTGCGGCCCGAGGAGGGGATGGAGGTTGTCGCCACCGGGCGGATGACCACCTTTCCGGGGCAGTCGAAATATCAGCTGATCGTCGATGACGTGGCGCCAGCCGGGGCAGGTGCCCTGATGGCGATGCTTGAGAAGAGGAAGGCCGCGCTGGGGGCCGAGGGGTTGTTCGATCCGGCCCGGAAGCAGGCGATCCCCTATCTGCCGCAGGTGATCGGGGTGGTGACATCGCCCAGTGGCGCGGTGATCCGCGATATCCTGCACCGGTTGCGCGACCGGTTTCCCCGGCACGTGCTGATCTGGCCGGTGGCGGTGCAGGGGCAGGACTGTGCGGCGCAGGTGGCGGCGGCGATCAAGGGGTTCAACCTGCTGGAGCCGGGTGGGCCGATCCCGCGCCCTGACGTCCTTATCGTGGCGCGGGGCGGCGGGTCGTTGGAGGACCTTTGGGGCTTCAACGAGGAAATCGTCGTCCGCGCGGCGGCGGCGTCCCGCATCCCGCTGATTTCTGCGGTCGGTCATGAGACGGACACCACGCTGATCGATCATGCCGCCGACCTGCGGGCACCGACCCCGACGGCGGCGGCGGAACTGGCGGTGCCGGTGCGGCTGGAATTGCTGGCCACGCTGGACACACTGGGGGCGCGGTTGATGCGGGGCGTGGGGCAGGGGGTGGTGCTGCGGCGGCAGCGGCTGCGCGATCTTGCCCGCGCCTTGCCACGGGTCGAGACGCTGGTGGCCTCGCCCCGGCAGCGGCTGGATGGGGCCGCGATGCGGCTGGCAGCGGCGCTGGGGCTTGCGGTGGCCGCCAAGCATCGCGCGTTTGATCGGGTCGCGGGGCGGATGCAACCGGCGACCTTGCGGGCAGGGCTGATGCGTCAGCGCGACCTTCTGGCAGCGCGGGGCGACCGGTTGGCGCAGGCGATCCTGCGGCGGCAGGAACGGCGGGGGGAACGGCTGGCGGACCTGTCGGCCCGTCTTGCCCCGGCGCTGGCCCGGATGCTGGGCGATGCGGCGCGGCGGGGGGCCGAGGGGCGGGCGCGGCTTGACGGGCTGTCGGCACGGCTGGAGGCCGCCCCTCGGGCGCGGCTGCAGCGGCTGGCCGACCGGCTGGAGGCGCTGGACCGGACCCGCGCCACGCTGGGCTATCAGGCGACGCTGAACCGGGGATATGCGGTCGTTCGGGGGGATGGGGCGGTCGTCACCTCGAAAGCGGTGGCCGAAAAGTCCGCCACGCTGGAGATCGAGTTCCGGGATGGGCGGCTGTCGCTTGGCGGTCGGGCCGGAAAACGCGGCAAGGGCGACGGGGAAAGCGGGCAGGGAAGCCTGTTCTGATCCGGCTGCCCACGCGGGACAGAAAATCCGTGCCAATGAGATCAATGGGTTGGTTGCGGGCATTCGGGGATTGGTAACCACGTCTGACCCGGAGTGGCATTCTTGAAATCAAAATCCTTGAGGAAGGATTTTGGCAAATTTCTTGCTTAAGAAATTTGGGCTAGACCCCTAGGAACCCTTCGCAAGTCACGAAGTCTTCTGACGGTTCAAGCATGATCGGGTCTTGCGTCCGATCCCCGTCATACCAGGCCATCAGCCAGCCGCCGCGATCGTGGTAAGTCCAGCAAAAGGGCTGGCTTTCGCCCTGATAGTCAAAGCAGATCTGGTCGCCTTCGGCCCGCCAGGTGCCTTCCTTGCACTCTTCGGCATCGCGCCAGATCGAGCGTCGGTCGGGAAGGAAGGTTTCGATGCCGTAAAGGCCGTTCTGGTTGTAGGTGTCGAAGGTCTTGCCCTGAACAATGGCTTCGAAGGCTTCGACCGTCAGGGGCAGGTCATCGGCACAGGCCGGGGCTGCAAGGGCTGCAAGGGTGATGATTGCACCGGCAAGCTTCATGCCCCGACCTCGGGGCCAAAGCAGGGCATGGTTTCGGAGGTCTCTTCGATGACAACCGGGGGTTCTGCAACCACATCAGACAGATCGACTGCCAGCATTCCCGCGCCCGACAGGGTGATTGTCCAACAGGCGGGTGTCGGGTCATCCTCGTACAGAAAGCAGATCGCGTCGCCGTCCTGATACCAGTGGCCCAGCTTGCAATCGTCGCCAAGTTCGGTCCAGCGCACGCGGTGGTCTGGCAGGTATTGTTCGACGCCGTAAACCTGACCGTAATCGGCCCAGGTCATCGTGCGGCCAAGGGTCAGGGCGTCAAATTCCTCGGCGGTCAGCAGCGGATCAGCCTGAACCGGGGCGGTCAAAGCGGCAAGCAGCAGGACGGCGAAACGCGGTGCGGCGACAAGCAGGGCGGGGCGCAAGGTCATACTCCCACATCCGGGCCGGGGCAGTTCAGCGGATTTTGCGACAGTCTGACGTCATAGGGCGGGACGTCTGACCCGGATTCGACGGTCTTTGCGGTGACGCTGTCGCCGTCCTGCCAGAAGAACCAGCAGGCGCTGCCTTCGGTGTTTTCATATTCAAAGCAGATCGCGCCGTCTTGCGGGAACCAGCGCCCTTCGCGGCAACCATCCTCGGCCTCATCGGTGGTGACACGGCCCGAATAATGCGCCTCGCTGCCCCACAGCGTGCCGTCCGAGTAGAAATAGTCCAGCGTATGGCCGGTCGACCAGGTATCGAACGCCTCGGGCGTCATCAGCTCTTGCGCGGCGGCGGGGCAGGACAGGGCAAGCGACAGGGCTGGGGCAAGCGACAGGACCAAAGCAAGACGCATATCAGACCCCCACATCCGGGCCGGGGCAGGCAAGGCCCTGAGTGGTGATATCGCTTTCGACAAGCTCGAAACCTGACCCGTCGTCATCGGCAGGCATGGCCTGCAACGCGCCGTCTTTCAGCCAGAAGGTCCAGCAATGCGGGGTCGGGTCGTCTTCGTAGACAAAGCAGATGTCGTCATCTTGCGGATACCACGTGCCATATTGGCAAAGGTTGGGTGCCACGCTCCACCTGACCTGACGATTGTCCAGATATTCCTCGATCCCGAAGATGCTGCCCAGCCGGGAATAGGTCACGGTCTTGCCAAGAACATGGGCCTCGAACCCCTCGGCGGTCAGTGGGGGGTCGGCAAGGGCTGGCAGCGGCCACAGCGCAAGGATCACCGGCAACAGGCGCATGGGGTCAGACACCCACATCCGGCCCGGCGCAGGGCAGTGGCCCGCCATCGCGTGAGGCTTCAAGGATCTGCCAGCCCCCGCCCTGACCCATATAGACGCCCCGGATCCGGCCATTCTCCAGGAAATAGTGCCAGCAGGCGGGTTCGGGGTCGTTTTCATAGTCAAAGCAGATCTGGTCGCCCTGCTGCCGCCAGGTGCCATAGATGCAAAGATCGCCGTCAAAGGCCCAGCGGACCATGTGGCTGCCCAGATATTCCTCGGTCCCGAACAGCCCGTCGCCATAGTCATAGGTGATCGTGGCCCCCTTGGTGGCGGCGTCGAATTCCTCGGCCGTCAGGGGCGGGCTGGCAAGGCTGGGGGTGGCACTCAGGGTCAGGGCAAAAGCAAGGGCGCGCATCGCGGTCTCCGGTATCAGGTTGGGCAAGAGTGCCAGAGCGTCCGGGGCTTGGCCAGTCAAGGTGGCGTGTCTTGCATTTCGTTTTGACGGGCGCGCCAGCGGCCAAGATGCGGGCGAATCATCCGCCGCCACAGGGGCGGAACCAGCGCGATCATGCAGGCCAGCGGCAAGGGCCAGGGCAGGCACGGCGCCTCATCCGGAAGCCGCAGCGCGGGGTAGGGGCGGCCAGGGTTCAGGTGGTGATCGGAATGGCGGGGGGCGTTCAAAAGGACAGCCGATGTGAACCAGTGCGGGGTGTTCCAGCTGTGCTGAAGGCCGACCGGTTCGGCCTTGCCATCAGGCCGGGTCGCGCGGGTCAGGCCGTAGTGCTGGACATAGTCGGACAAAAGGATCTGGCTTTGGGCGTGCAGGGCAAGGCCGGCCCAGACCAACAGGCCGGGAAGGCCGCCGATCACAAAGGCCAGCGCCAAGGCAAGGGCTGCACCCGCCAGATAGGCGGCATAGGGATGCAGGCCGCCCTTGCCCGCCCGCATTGCGGTTTCGGCCTGCATGCCCTTGACGAAGCTTCCCGCCCAGGCGCGCAGCAGGAACCTGTAATACCCCTCGCCCGGTCGGGCCGAGTTCGGGTCGTCAGCGGTGGCAACATGGCGGTGATGCACCAGCCGGTGCGACGAGGTGTGCTGACCGAACAGAAGGCTTGCATAGACAAGCGCGCCAAGCCGGAACAGGGCGCGGCTGGGGCGGTGGATCAGTTCATGCGCCGCTGGGTGGGCGACCTGACCCAGCCAGAAGCCGATGGTCAGGAACAGGGCTACCTGTTCGGGGCGGGACAGATCGGCATGGGTCAGGGCCCAGGTGACCAACGGCAGCGATAGCAGCGCTCCGGCGGCCACCCCGACAAGCAGGGCGTCCGACCCCGGAAATTCGTCCCCCTCAGGCGTGCCCGCGGTCAGGGGGATCAACTGGTCGATCAACACGCCAAGCAGCCACATATAAAGGAACGCCGCCCAAAGCGCCCAACCACCACTGACCGCCCCCAAAGCCAACAGCGGCAGCGGCAGCAGCGAGGCCAGCGCAAAGGCGGCGACGGGCAGGGGCGGGATCTGTCGCGTCATGGCCGGAACCTAGCAGCTTTGCCGCCCCCCGCCAGAAGGATGATTGCCGCAGGCATGGGGATGGATTTGACAGGCGCGCGCCAGCAATGCCCCCGACTGTGACTATTCAATCAGACCCATTGCCCCGGCGGTTTGGCGAACCGCCGCACAATGCGCGATCTTGGCGGAAGCGGACATTTCCTGTTGCTGGAATTCCTGGCCCATTGTCATCGTCTGAAGTGTACTCGCGAAGGAGAGGTCGTTTGGCGCCACGTTGGCCTTGATCCATGCTTCGATCCCGGCGGAGTCAAGCGTAAGGCCGCAATACGCCTCGCTGCCGATCACGGTCGCCAGTTCATTGGCACGCATCATCGAGTCCAAATCCTGCGCATTGGCCTGACCATAGATGAGTGCAATCGCAATTGTGGCTGCGCGAATCATTGTGTCAGTCCTTGGTTGTTTCGGTGATGATTGTCTTGCCGGGGGTGAGAAGGACCAGAAGTCCAAGAATGACCGCGCCGCACATCCATATCCCGATGACCATTCCCAGACCGATGGTCGCGCCAATAGCGGTTCCGGCACGCTCGGCCTCGGAGGTAGCTGCAGACATCATCTCGCCCGTGCTGGATAGCCCGCCGAACAACCACAGGGCCATCAAGCCATTGAAGAGCCAAAAGATCAGCAAGAGGAGTTTGCCGAAAAGGCCGCGCTTGCGAGTCTCGATACGGGTTGTTGTTGCCAAATCATCCTCCGCGAACGTCTGTCCGGGCAAAACTGCAGCCCGATTGACCGGAACTGTGTCCGACAGTTCATAGGCTTGTCAATCTATGAGTGCCTAGAGGGCCGGTGGCTCAACCGTGGAGACTCTCGTGCCGCATAAGAATTGTGGAGCGTCGGCGTGCGCCAAGGGACGGGACTTACATCGCCGCGCCAAAGCGATTAGTTGGAAGGCAAGGAAGGGAGCCTTTCCATGTCGTTCTTCAAGAAGCTCAAGGACCGGATGTTCCGGTCGTCCGACAAGATCGGCGAAGGCCTTGAGGCGCTGGTCTCCGAGGGCCAGTCCCCGGCTTCGGTCGCCGAACCGGTGGCCGAAGCCAAGCCCGGTCTTCTGGGCCGCATTCTGGGCCGGGGCGACGAGCCGCGTCGGGTTCTTGATGACGCGATGCTGGAAAGCCTTGAAGACGTGCTGATCCAGGCCGACATGGGTGTGGAAACGGCGGTCCGGGTGACGGCGAACATCGCCGAGGGGCGGTTCGGTCGCAAAGTCTCGACCACCGAATTGCGCGATGCGCTGGCGGCTGAGGTCACGCGGATCATGGGTCCAGTGGCGCGTCCGATGCCGATCTACCCGAAGAAACCGCAGGTCGTGCTGGTGGTGGGCGTCAACGGCTCGGGCAAGACGACGACGATTGGCAAGCTGGCCAGCCAGTTCAAGGCGGCGGGCAAGTCGGTGGTGATTGCCGCAGGCGACACGTTCCGCGCGGCGGCGGTGGAGCAGTTGCAGATCTGGGGCACGCGCGCGGGTGTGCCGGTCCTGACCGCGCCCGAAGGGTCGGACCCGGCCAGCCTTGCCTTTGACGCGCTGACCAAGGCCAGCGAAAGCGGCGCGGATTTGCTGATGATCGACACCGCAGGCCGCTTGCAGAACCGTCAGGACCTGATGGAGGAACTGGCCAAGATCGTCCGCGTGATCCGCAAGGTTGACCCCTCGGCCCCGCATAACACTCTGCTGGTGCTGGATGCGACGACCGGCCAGAACGCGGTCAGCCAGGTCGAGATTTTCCGCAAGATCGCCGATGTCTCGGGCCTTGTGATGACCAAGCTGGACGGAACAGCCAAGGGCGGGGTGCTGGTGGCGCTTGCCGACAAGTTCGGCCTGCCGATCCATGCGATTGGCGTGGGCGAGCAGATCGACGACCTTGCCCCCTTTGATCCCGAAGACTTTGCCAAGGCGCTGGTCGGCACCGGCGGATGATCCGCGCAGGCTTTGCGTCAAAGCCGGTCGGCTGTTAGGCTGGCCCTGTGCGCCGGGTGATGGCGGTTATCAGGATGTGACGTTCGATGCGCATGGTCTTGGCTGCCTTGGTCGGTTTGACCCTTCCCCTGTCCCTTTCCCCCGCCCTTGCCGACCCCGGCCCTGCCGATTGCACGGCGCTTGCGGCTTTGGTGCGCGACTTTACCGGCTATGAGGTAAAGGCCCCTGTGGCAGGCCCGGCAGACGGCTGGTGCGTGCTGGATGGGGCGCGGCTGGTTTCAAGCCGGGCGGATCAGCCCGATCTGAAGGTTGACACCCTGCGGATCAGGGGGGAAGTCGATGGCGACACCGTCACTGCGGTCGAAATCACCGCGACGGGGCTGCGGCTGGTGCAGGGGCTAGGGGCCAAGCAGCTTGACGAACACTTGCAGGCGATGGTCCGGCTGCAAAGCGGCGACCTGGCCTTGCGGGTTGCGATGAACCCGACGGCGGGTCGGCTGGAGATACGGGGGTTTGCCCTTGTGCTGAGTGGCGGAACTGAAATCGCACTGGACGCTGATCTCGCGGGCGCGACCCTGACGCCGCTTGGCGTTGCGGCGGGGCGGTTGACCGGGCTTACGCTGGACTGGAAGGCAGACGGGCGGCTGATGCGCGGCGCGATGGAGGCGGTCGGGTCAGGGATCGACGACCGTCTGTCAGGGACCGAGGCGATCAAGGCGGCGCGGGCCGGTCTGCAAAGCGTGATCGACGCCCTGCCAGTCGAGGACGAGAGCCGTCATCACCTGTCGCGAATGGCGGCCTCGCTGCCCGAAGCGCGTGGCGTGCTGCGCCTGTCGTTTCAAAGCGACGAGGGCATCGGTGCTGCGGATCTGCTGGTCGCCGGGCTGGGCAAGTCGCCCCTGCAGGATCGGTTGGCCAGCCTGTTTGCCGCAAGCCGGTTGCAGGCGGTCTGGAGCCAGGGTTTGCAGCCCTGAGTCCCGTCGGGCTTGAACCCGCCGGGATTTCGCGCCAGATGGGTTGGGCCGGGCAGGATGCGCGGTCTGGACAAGGAACCAGCCGATCATGGCGGAAAAGAAGATCAACCCGGTCTTGAAACAGGTTCTGGAACTGGGGCCGACTCTGGTCTTCTTCGTGCTGTACCTGCGGATCAAGGATGACAACTTTGTGTTCGCGGGCGCCAGCTACTCGGGCTTCATTGTGGCGGCCCTTGCCCTGATCCCGCTACTTTTGGCCGCAATTGCGACACTGTGGTGGCTGACCGGAACCATTAGTCGTATGCAGATATTCACCGCTTTCATGGTGTTGTTCTTCGGCGGGTTGACCGCGTGGTTCAATGACGAGCGCTTCTTCAAGATGAAGACGACGATTGTCTGGGGCTGTCTGTCGGCCCTGCTTTTCATCGGATTGGCGCGCGGAAAAAGCTTTCTGGAATGGGCGATGGGCGAAGCAATGCCAATGAAAACGGAAGGTTGGATGATCTTCACCCGCCGCGTTGCCCTGATGTTCGCAGCGATGGCGGTCGCCAACGAGGTGATCTGGCGCACCCAGTCGACCGAGCTTTGGGTCAAGCTGGAAACCTTTGCCCTGCCGGGTGCGCTGATGGTGTTCATGGTGGTTCAGGTCATGCTTTTGCAGAAGTACATGATCGAGCCGCCGGAAGATGGAAAACCCTGACCAATTGCACAGGAATGTCGTCAAGGGGCCGGTTTTCGGTCCCAGCCCTGCCTTCTTGATCCGTCAATATTGTGATTGAACAAGGGGGGTGTTCGCCATGTACCGCAATCCACTTGATCTGATCCGCCTGTTCCTGAGCCTGTTTCAGGATCTGCCGCCGCTGTCGCGGACGTTGTATGTGCCGGGCGCGATCCTGTTGCTCGGGTATCCGGTGCTGACGGTGCTGCTGGGCCAGACGGACGACGGGCAGGCCTTTGTGACGGCGTTCATGGCTGCGCTGGCGGTTCGCATCGCGCTGGGCTTTGAAGGCATGGTGCGGCGGATGCTGACGAAGTACTCGGCGGTTCAGGCTGCCCTTCTGGCAATCGGCTTTGCGGCGGTGCCGCTGTTGGTGCTGTCCTTTGCGGCTGACCCGGTCTGGTGCCAGCGCATGCAAAGCGCCTTCTACCTGGTGATCGGCGCTATCTTCCTGTCAGACGTGCTGAAGAACCGGGTCGCGACGGCGGCGAGCTTCTGGCCCGATGCCGAAATGCGCCAGCACCTGCCGAACCTGACCCGGGCGATGGTGGTCTACAACTTCGCTTTCCTGCTTTTGAACGAAACCCTGATCCACACGGTCGCTGCGTCGAACTGGCTTTTGTTCTGGGCCGTCCTGCCGATCCTGGCCCATACCGTCCTGCGCGCGCTGGTGCTGACGGTGGTCAATCTGGACGAGGGTCACCCCGTCTGACCGGACGCAAGTTCCACAGTCTCGGCTAGTCGGCGGTCAGGGTGCAGGCCGCCTTCTTCACATCCAGACAGCGGCGCAGCGCGGTCAGCACGCCCTCGGGCGAGTTTGACAGCGGCAGGAAGCCAAGGCCGGACAACTTGCGCGCATAGGTCTTGGACAGCGACGGATCAAGGTCCAGCGCCGCCTCGAAGTTGGCAAAGGCATCCTCAAGCCGCCCAAGGGCCAGGTCGATCTGGGCCAGAGTGTCGTAATAGGCGGCCTGCATCGATTGGCCATCCTGGCCTTGCCGCATGGTGGCGGTCAGCTGATCCGCCTCGGCAGCCTTCTTGTCGGCCAGAAGGGCGCGGGCCTTGATGTTGATCGCGGCAAGGCTGTCAGGGTATTTCTGCAAAAGCGCTTCGGACTCCTTGGCAAGGTCCGCCGGGGTCGCATATTTCGCCAAGGCCAGCAGGCGGCGCGACAGGATGTCTTCTTCGATTGCCGGATTGGGGTTCGGGACCGTGCCGGGCGCAAGGGCCAGATCGGCGACGGCCACCACCTCTTCGTACCGCCCAAGCATGGCCAGCGCCGCCATCTTGTTGCGATAGGCATTCTGGTAGCCCGAGGCGAGTGAGATCGCCGTGTCGAAATAGCCGATGGCTTCGTCCAGACGGTCAAGCTCGGTCAGGCAACGGCCCATGATTTCGTTGGCATAGGCGTATTGCGGATCAAGACGCAGCGCCTCGCCTGCGTCGCTGATGCAGTTGTCATCCATGCGGAAATCCCACCACGCCTCGGCCCGGTTGGCCCAGGCATCGGCGTAATCCTCGACCGCAAGTGCTGCGGAATAATGCGCCAGCGCCCCGGCAATGTCGCCCTCGTCATAGCGGACATTGCCAAGTTCGACCCAGACCCAGGCATTGGCGGGGGTGATCCGCAGCGCGTGCTGCAGGGTTTCGGCGGCCCCGGCATAATCGCCCAACATGCGCTGCGCCTCGCCCTTCATCGCAAGCGCCAGGGACGCGGCATCCGCGTCCGCAGCCATTTCAAAAGACTGGTCACAAAGCTCGATCCGGCGGGCGTAGTCGTCTCCGCGGTCTTCGCAGGTTTCGGCGAATGCCGGGGCGGCAAGGGCGGTGGACAGCAAAAGCGCGATGCGGCGAAGGGACATGGAAGCCTGCCTGAATACGGGAAAAGTTCCAGCTACCGTCCCCCAGCTTTGTCGTAAAATCAAGGCTTCTGCAGCGCGGATCGCCGGGCTTGACCCTGACCGGCGGCGGGCGTATTCATGCGCCCGTGGCGCTTTGTTACCGGATTGCGGGCCACGTTAAACAAACCGCTAAAGAGGTGAAGGGCATTGGCCCCGGCACCTTTGGTATGCCGGGGTTTTTTATTGCCCCGTTTTAATGAAGGCCGGGGGGGCCTGATGCGATGACCAAGGACTGGAAGACCCGCACGCAGCTTGTCCATGAAGGCGTCCGCCGCAGCCAGTATGGCGAGATGGCCGAAGCGATCTTCCTGACGCAAGGCTTCGTCTACCCCACCGCTGAATCTGCCGAAGCGCGCTTCGTCAAGGCGGGCGAGGATGAGTTCATCTATGCCCGCTACGGCAACCCCACCACCCGCATGTTCGAAGACCGCATCGCGGCGCTGGAGGGCACCGAAGACGCCTTCGCCACCGCCTCCGGCATGGCGGCAGTGAATGGCGCGCTGACGTCGATGCTGCGGGCGGGGGACCATGTGGTCTCGTCCCGCGCGCTGTTCGGGTCCTGTCTTTACATCCTTGAGGAAGTGCTGACCCGCTTTGGCGTCAAGGTCACTTTCGTCGACGGGGCCGATCTGGACCAGTGGCGCAAGGCGGTGACCCCCGGCACCAAGGCCGTGTTCTTCGAAAGCATGTCGAACCCGACGCTGGAACTGGTCGATATCCGGTCGGTCAGCGACATCGCCCATGCGGTGGGTGCAGTGGTGATCGTCGACAACGTCTTTGCCACCCCGATCTTTTCCCGCGCAGTCGAACAGGGCGCGGATGTGATCGTCTATTCCACGACCAAGCATGTCGATGGTCAGGGTCGCGCCCTTGGCGGGGTGATCTGCGGCACGAAGGAATTCATCCGCAAGACGGTCGAGAATTACATGAAGCATACCGGCGGCTCGATGTCGCCCTTCACCGCTTGGATGCATCTGAACGGCATGGCCACGCTGGACCTGCGCTGCCGGGCGATGGCCGATACAGCGTTGCAGGTGGCCAAGGCGCTGGAAGCCCATCCGAACGTGTCCAAGGTGATCTATCCCGGCCTGTCCAGCCACCCCCAGCACGCGCTGGCGATGGCGCAGATGGGGTCGGGCGGGACCTTGGTCACGTTCGAGGTGGCAGGCGGCAAGGATGCAGCCTTTGCCATGATGAACGCGCTGGAGATCGCGAAGATTTCCAACAATCTTGGCGACGCCAAGACCATCGCGACCCACCCAGCGACCACGACGCACCAGCGGCTTCCGCAGGACCAGAAGGACAAGCTGGGCATCACCCCCGGCCTGATCCGTCTTTCGCTGGGCCTTGAAGACGCAGGCGACCTGATCGCCGACCTGACCCAGGCGCTGAAACGCGCCTGATCCTTACATCCGCAAGGTAAGCGAAATCCCGAAGGTCAGCGACGTGAAGGGATCGGTCTCGAGGTTGAAGTTGCCGTCGCGCGCAGGGGGCGAGCAGAGTGTCGGATTGCAGTCGGGCTGGCCCCAGTCCATCTTGATGCGGGGCTGGTCGGTCCAATGGTCGGCCCGCACCGTCGCGCCGATGGTCAGCCGGTCGCTCAGCGGCTTTTCCACCCCGACCATCAGTTGCGCCCGGACGCCGTCGAATTCGCCCGCCACATCCTTGCGCTTGGCGGGCACCGTCGGGTCAAGGCTGTAACCTGTGGCGTCGATCCGGTAGGTGCCAAGCCCCGCGCCCAAAAGCAGCATCATCCCCGAATCCAGCGGGCGGGACTGCTGGACCGCCAGAAGAATGCCGGTCGTGTCGGCCTGCATGTCCGTTATGGTCGTGCGGGGCTGCAGCGGGGCAGGAGCCAGCCGTTCGGAATAATTCATGCTGTGTTCTGACAGATCGCCGGAAAAACCCTGCAGCCCAACCCATGTCGTCGCCCCGTTGGCGCCATCGCGCCCGAACATCAGTTCCGGCATGATTTCGCGGTAAGAGCGGTCCAGATCGCCTTTGAACGTGGCGCAGGGATCGGGGAAAGAACAGACGATGATCTCGCCCTCGGGCAGGGCCGGCTCGGCGCCGCCGGGGCGCGTGAAGACCCCTCCGTAGATCAGTGTTTCCTCCTGGCTTGAGCCGTCTGCACCCGACAGGATGCCACCAACGCGCATTTGCAGCCCGTTGCCAAGCGTGAACGCCCAGTTCCCCTCGGCGCGATAAGACAGCGACAGGGGACCGCGTGGAATGCCATCCTGAAAGTCCAGCTGCGACGTGCTGGTCGCCGGGGCATCGCGGACGATCGAAAAGATCCCGACCCCTTCGCCGAAGTTATAGCCAAGCCCGCCTTCAAGCCGAAGCGTCAGGCCATCTGCCTGCGCCAGCGTGGCAAGGCCAAAAGTGGCTGCTGCAGCCGCAATACTTACCTTGAAACCCAATTTCATTCTCTTGAAATCCCCAGACAGGCTTTGGCCTGCGCCCCAACACGAGATCACGCTAGATCAGCATGTGTCGTATGGCCAGCAGGTCAGGATGCCAAGATATGAATTTTTCGGTGTCTTGGGTCCGGGTCGATACGGCCGGGCCGATAAGGAATGCCGCAGGCGCTGGTGCGGATGCCGGAATTGTGCCAATCTTTCCTCTGGCCTACCTTTAACCTGATCCGGCGCGTGCCTATCTGCGTATCCCTGCTGACATTGACGGTGGAACCTGATCCCACCTGAACCGAAAGGACCCTCCCATGAACGCCCATAGCCCCGAGATCGAGCCCGTCCCCTCGCGCGAGGAGGCCGAGGCCGCATTGGCACTGGTGCGGAAATGGGCGCAGTCCGCGACCCGTGAGGATATCGTCAGCCTTGAGGCCGATCACAACTGGACCGGTCGCAATTCGGACAATTCCGCCCTGTCGCGCGCCTACCCTGAAGATTTCCGCCCCGACCCCGCCTATCGCGCCACGCTGCCCGACCTGCAGAACGGCCCCGCCAGCCTGATCCGGGGCGCGCGCGCGCGCATCCAGCATGTGGGCATTTCCAACTTCCGCCTGCCGATCCGCTATGCCACCCGCGACGGCGGCACGGTGATGCTGGAAACCAGCGTGACCGGCACAGTCAGCCTTGAGGCGGAACAGAAGGGCATCAACATGAGCCGCATCATGCGGTCGTTCTATGCCCATGCGGAAAAGAAGTTCTCGCTTGGCGTGATCGCGGCGGCGCTGAACGACTACAAGGCCGACCTTGGCAGCTTTGACGCCCGCATCCAGATGCGCCTGTCCTATCCGATGCAGATGCCGTCGCTGCGGTCGGGCCTGTCGGGCTGGCAGTATTACGACATCGCGCTGGAACTGGTCGAACAGGCCGGCGTACGCAAGCGGATCATGCATCTGGACTATGTCTATTCCTCGACCTGCCCCTGCTCGCTGGAACTCTCGGAACATGCCCGCGCCGAACGGGGCCAACTGGCCACGCCGCATGCCCAGCGGTCTGTCGCGCGGATTTCAGTCGTGCTGGCGCAGGGCGCGCAGGAAATGTGGTTCGAGGACCTGATCGAACTCGCCCGCCGCGCGGTGGTCACCGAAACGCAGGTCATGGTGAAACGCGAGGATGAACAGGCCTTTGCCGAACTCAACGCCGCCAACCCGATCTTCGTCGAAGATGCCGCGCGCCTGTTCTGCGAGGCCCTGCGTGCCGACCCCCGCATCGGCGACTTCCGCGTGGTGGCCAGCCATCAGGAATCCCTGCACAGCCACGACGCGATCAGCCTTCTGACCGAAGGCGAGACCTTCAAGGCCGAAAGCCTGGACCCCAAGCTGTTTTCAAGCCTGATCCACGCCGGTTGACGCAAGGCCCCGGGCCGCGTAGCCAAGCGGGACCATGATCGACATCAGACCCGTCGCCTATGTCATCGGCCGCATCCTGATCGTGCTGGCGATCCTGATGCTGGCCCCGGCCATCATCGACTGGCGGGCGGGGCTGGCGAATGGCTATGATTTTCTCGCCTCGGCGGCGCTGACCGGGGTCGCGGGGGCAGGGCTTACCCTTTCCACCGGGAACGCGCTGGGTCGGGCGCTGGACACGCGGCAGGCCTATCTTCTGACTGCCGGGATCTGGTTTCTGGTGCCGTTCTTCGGCGGACTGCCGTTCTGGATCGGCGCGCCGGGGCTGACCCTGAACAACGCCTATTTCGAGGCGGTGTCTGGCATCACCACCACCGGGGCCACGGTGATCTTCGGGCTGGAGGAGCTTCCTGCCGGGATGAACCTGTGGCGGGGGATGCTGAACTGGCTGGGCGGCCTTGGGATCGCCTTTATCGCGATGATCTTCCTGCCCCTGATGCGGGTCGGCGGCATGCAATTCTTCAAGACCGAGGGCTTTGACACTTTCGGCAAGGCTTTGCCGCGCGCAACCGACATCGCGCTACAGCTTCTGTTCGTCTATGCTGCGCTGACCCTGTCCTGTATCGCAACCTATGCGGCAATCGGTATGTCTACGCTGGATGCCGTTGTCGGCGGCTTTGCCACGATTGCCACAGGAGGGTTCTTCCCGTCAGACGTTTCGTTCAACAAATATGTCGGTGCCGGCGAATATGCCGGGGCGCTGTTCATGATCCTTGGGAGCTTGCCCTATATCCGCTATGTGCAGCTGGTGAACGGATCAGCCCGACCGCTTTGGCAGGACAGTCAGGTCAGGGCCTATCTTCGCTGGCTGGGGGCTGCGGTGCTTTCGGTCACGATCTGGCGGGTCTGGACGGCGGGTGGCGACATAGAACCGGTGTTTCGCCAGACCCTGTTCAACCTGGCTTCGATCATGTCGTCGACCGGGTTCTTTTCCGGCGCTTTCCCGACCTGGGGCGGCTTCATGCTGATCGTCGCCTTCGTGATCGGGGTGGTGGGGGCCTGTTCGGGATCGTCGGCGGCGGGACTGTCGGTCTTTCGGGTGCAGTTGGTCATCGCGGTCCTGCGCCGCGAGATGCGGCGGATCGTCAATCCGTCCAGCGTCGATCCGATCCGCTATGACCGGCGGCCGGTCGGAGAGGACGTGGTCAATGCGCTGATCATGTTCGTATCCAGCTATATCCTGATCCTTGGGGTGATGTGCGTTGCCATGACCTTGTTTGGCGTAGATCTTGTCTCGTCGCTGTTCGCGGTCTGGACGGCGCTTGGCAACATCGGCTACGGATTCGGGCCCCTGGTCGAACGGACCGGAACGTTCATCGACTTTCCGCCCGGTGCTATTGCGATCATGACGATCTGCATGATCCTGGGCCGACTTGGCCTGCTGGCGATCCTGGTTCTGGTGCTGCCAAGGTTTTGGCGCAGTTAAGGCCTTGCCGCCTGCGAAAGGCGAAAGCCGATCCCAGGAAGGCGCTCAGCTTGCAACGGTTGGTCCGTCCTGCAGCGCGTCAGCCGCGCTTTGGGGTCAACCCGGTCTGCCCCAGGCTGAATTCCCTAGTCCCAGCACGAGACAAGCGCCGTCATACCCGTTGCCAGGTCGGCCATGTCGCTGGGCAAAAGGGCGGCGGTCGGTTCTGCCGGGGTCGGCAGGATGCCTGCCGGTTCGATCACCTTGGCGATGGCGCTAGCCCCCAGCGCAAAGACCACACCGGGCGGCAGTTGCTTGCCAGCCGGGGCCGCCGCAGGCAACAGCATCCCCACCAGCGCGCCAGAGGCGTCAAGCACCGGGCCGCCGACATCGCCGGGAAGCGATTGCAGCGCCAGACGGCGCAGGTCAGCCTCGCCTGCCAGACCGGTAAGCTCTTCCAGCGTGCCGAAGGTCAGAACCGGGGCGGGCAGGCGGTCTTCATAGGAATAGCCCGACAGGGTCACTTCGCTGCCCTTGCGGCCTGCGCTGGCTGGGAAGCTGGCAAAGCTGCGCGGCGCAAGCGGCGCGTTCGGGGTCAACAACGCAAGACCCGACTTGGGGTCTTTCAGTGTCACCGTGGCATCGGTCGCATGGTCGATGGTCACACGGGTGCAGCCGTCAACCGCCTCGACCGTGGTCAGAACCGCCCCTTCTGCCGACACGAAGAACCCCGACCGGCTAAGCCGCGGCGTGCGGACCTCAAGCCCCGCCAGAAGCCCCGCCTTGGTATCGGCATCCATCGGGATCATGCCCGGATCAAGCGCCGCTTCGCTGGACGAGGCAAAAGTGGTCTCAAGCTGCTTCAGGATCAGCGCATCGCGGTCGCCATTGCCGGGGGTGGAAATCAGCATCCAGCCCTTGATCAGCCCGCCTTCTAGTTCGGCATGAACCGTGGTTGAAAATTCGGCCGAAGTTCCGGTGATGTTGAAGCTTTTCTCGCCCCGCTCCCGCTCGCCCTCCAAAGGCACGGATTTCAGCGATTGCAGGATGTCGTAAAGCCCGAAGAACGCCGCCTGATCGCCGGGTTGCGAGATCAGCACGATCTGCGGCGCATCCGGGGACTTGGCCTTGTAATGCGCGAAGGGCGGCTCGTACCGGTCGAATTCGACCAGCGTCAGCGGCAGCATCACCGTGATCCCGGCCTTGTCGTCGGTGACGCTGGCAAAGCCATAGGTCTCCATTTCCTTGAAATAGGCGTCGAGCAGCGCGACCCGCTGCCCGGTGGTCAGAACCCCGGTCACCTCGAAGCCCTGCGCCTCTTGCCAGGCGGCCATGGATTTCCGCGTGCCGGGTCCGAAATCGCCGTCGATTGCACCCGCATAAAAGCCGAACCATTGCATCGCGGTCTGCAGGGCCATCCGGTCTTCCGGCAGCAAAAGCGCCTCGCTGTCGCGGGCTTCGGCCTTGGTTTCGTCGGGCGTGCCCGCAAGATCGCCCGTGGTATCCTGGGCCCAGATTGCCTGCGGAGCGACAAGGACGGTCAGGGATGTCGCAACAAGGGCTGCACGGGCAAGGGGTCTGAACATGAAGGCTTCCTGAACTGGGACACGGAAAAAGGCAGGTTTCGCGGCGAGATTAGCCATCAAGGCGGGCGCGGCAAGCCCGAAACCCGGATTTCGGCCAGTTCTTTCCGGAATTGACCCCCTTCTTCCCAATGGATAGGGAGAGGCAGCATTCTTTCCCCGCATCAGACGCCAGAAAAGACACATGTCCGAAGCACCGACGACGCCAAGAAGCTTTCAGGAAATCATCCTGCGGTTGCAGGCCTATTGGGCCTCGAAAGGCTGCGCAGTCCTGCAGCCCTATGACATGGAAGTGGGGGCAGGGACCTTTCACCCGGCAACCACCCTGCGCAGCCTTGGGTCAAAACCTTGGGCCGCCGCCTATGTGCAACCCTCGCGCCGCCCGACCGACGGGCGCTATGGCGAAAACCCGAACCGGTTGCAGCATTACTACCAGTATCAGGTCATCATCAAACCCTCGCCCCCCGACATGCAAGAGCTGTATCTCGGCTCGCTGGCGGCCATCGGCATCGACCTTGGCCTGCATGACATTCGGTTCGTCGAGGATGACTGGGAATCCCCCACCCTTGGCGCCTGGGGTCTGGGCTGGGAGGTCTGGTGCGATGGGATGGAAGTCAGCCAGTTCACCTATTTCCAGCAGGTCGGCGGCCACGACTGCAAGCCCGTCTCGGGCGAGCTTACCTATGGCCTTGAACGCCTTGCGATGTATGTGATGGGCGTCGATCACGTCATGGACATGCCCTTCAACGACCCGTCCAGCCTGATCCCGTTGAAATACGGCGACATCTTCCGCCAGACGGAGGAGGAATACTCGCGCCACAACTTCGACGGTGCTTCGACCGAGATGCTGTTCCAGCACTTCAAGGATGCCGAGGCGGAATGCGAACGCCTGCTCGCCTTTGACCCGGTTGATCCGAAGAACGGCAAGACCATCATCATGGCGCACCCCGCCTATGACCAGACGATCAAGGCCAGCCATCTGTTCAACCTTCTCGACGCGCGGGGCGTGATTTCGGTCACCGAACGCCAAGCCTATATCGGCCGCGTCCGCGCGCTGGCCAAGCAATGCGCCGATGCCTTCCGGCGCACCGAAGCGGGAGCGGACCTGTGAATGTCGGGCGCATCCTTGTGGGGTTCACCGTGATTGCCGCCGCCATCGCAGGTGCCGCGCTTTGGTACACCGCCGAGCGTGCCTTCTACATCCCTGTCAGCTTTACGCCGGGCCAGGAGATCCGCCTTGTCTCGGTCGCGACCGGCCAGCCGGAACCGATCGTGGTCCAGGGCATCGACGGGGTGGATGCCGACAGCAGCCCGATCAAGTTCCGCGCCTGTTTTACCACGCCCATGTCGCTTGCGACCCTGACCGAGACTTATCAGGTCTATCCCGCCGCCGAACCCCTGATCGCGCCGTCGAACTTCCCCTGTTTCGATGCCGAAGCGATTGGCACGGCGCTTGAAACCGGCGAGGCGGTCGCCTTCCTCTCCGAACCCGAAATCCACAAGGGCGTCGACCGCGTGGTCGCTGTCTTCCCCGATGGCCGCGCCTTCGCCTGGCAGCAATTGAACGACGCTTACAAGGACTGATCATGGCCGACTTGCTGATCGAGCTTTTCTCCGAAGAAATCCCCGCCCGGATGCAGCCCCGCGCGCGGGATGATCTGAAAAAGCTGGTGACCGAGGGTCTGGTTCAGGCCGGTCTCACCTATGCCTCTGCCGGGGCCTTCTCGACCCCGCGCCGCCTGACCCTGTCGGTCGAAGGGCTGACCGCCGAAAGCCGCCCGGTGCGCGAAGAACGCAAAGGGCCGTCGACCACAGCGCCGCAGCAGGCGATTGACGGCTTCCTGCGGTCGACCGGCCTTACCCTCGACCAGCTTGAACGCCGCGCCGACAAGAAGGGCGAAACCTTCTATGCCGTGGTCGAAAAACCGGGCCGTGCGGCCGCCGACATCGTGGCCGAGGTCCTTGAAACCACCATCCGCACCTTCCCCTGGCCGAAATCCATGCGCTGGGGCGCGGGCACGCTGCGCTGGGTGCGCCCGCTGCAAGGCATCCTCTGCCTTCTGTCCGACGAAACCGGTGCCCATGTCGTGCCGCTGACGGTTGACGGGATCGAGGCTGGCAACACCACCGAAGGCCACCGCTTCATGGGCAATGGCCGCTTTACCGTGTCAGGCTTTGACGATTACGTCGTCAAACTGAAACGCGCCCGCGTGGTGCTGGACACCGCCGAGCGTGAGGCCGCGATCTGGCAAGCCGCCCAGAACCTCGCCTTCGCCGCCGGGATGGAGGTCGTTCCCGACGCGGGCCTTCTGAACGAAGTCGCCGGTCTGGTCGAATGGCCCGTCCCCCTGATGGGCCGCATCGCCGACGCCTTCCTGTCCCTGCCGCCCGAAGTGCTGCAGACCAGCATGAAGGAACACCAGAAGTTCTTCTCGGTCCGCAACCCCAAGACTGGCCGCATCGAGGGCTTCGTGACCGTCGCCAATATCGAGGCCCCGGATGGCGGGGCGACAATCCTGAAAGGCAACCAGAAAGTCCTCGCCGCCCGCCTGTCGGACGCGAAATTCTTCTGGGAGAATGACTTGCGCGTGGCCAAGGCGGGGATGGGCGAATGGGTTGAGGGGCTGAAATCCGTCACCTTCCAGGCCAAGCTTGGCTCCCAAGCTGACCGCATCGCCCGCATCGCCGCCCTTGCCCGCGAAATCGCCCCCTTGGTCGGTGCCAATGCCGACGACGCCGAACAGGCCGCGAAGATCGCCAAACTCGACCTCCGCTCCGCCATGGTCGGCGAATTCCCCGAGCTGCAAGGCGTCATGGGCCGCTACTACGCGCTGGAGGCTGGCGAGAAACCGGCGGTCGCCGACGCCGCCCGCGACCACTGGCGGCCAAGGGGCGAAAGCGATGGCGTCCCCACCGAGCCGGTCTCCGTCGCCGTGGCGCTGGCCGACAAGATCGACACGCTGACCGGCTTCTGGGCGATTGACGAAAAGCCGACGGGGTCGAAGGACCCGTTTGCCCTGCGTCGCGCGGCGCTGGGGGTGATCCGGTTGGTGTTGGGGAGTCTGTACAGAAGCGGGCTGCTGCCTGTGCTAGACAAAGCAGAAGCGAAGAACATCTTCGCTACTCTCAAGCTTAGAGAAAGCCAAAAGCAGGAACTCTTGGAAGAGCTTTCGGGCGTCACAGATGAAATGTCGCATTCGAAGATCGGAGAAATTCGCCGGACCGCAACTTCAATGTCCAGAGTAATGATCGACGCCAAATCCGGGGCAAATGGTGCAAATGTTGCTGTATCGGCAGAAGTTCTCGACCTCCTCTCCTTCTTCCACGACCGCCTGAAAGTCTTCCTCAAGGACCAAGGCATCCGGCACGACATCATCGACGCCTGCCTTGCCATGCCGGGGAATGACGACCTCACGCTTCTGGTGAAGCGGGCCGAGGCGCTGGCGGCGGTGATGAAGACCGAAGACGGCGCGAACCTCTTGCAGGGCTTCAAGCGGGCCAACAACATCCTGTCACAGGCGGAAGCGAAGGACGGCGTCGAATATTCCTTCGGCGCGGACCTGAAATTCGCCGAGACCGACGAAGAACGCGCCCTCTTCGCCGCCCTCGACAAGGCCGAGGCGACGATCACCCCCGCGATGAAGGCCGAAGATTTCGCTACCGCCATGGCCGCGATGGCCGCCCTGCGCCAACCCATCGACGCCTTCTTCACCGCCGTGCAGGTCAACAGCGACAATCAGGTCGTGCGGCGGAACCGCCTGAACCTCCTCCACCGCATCCGCGCGGTCTGTTCCGGTGTGGCCGACCTGAACCGGATCGAAGGGTAAGCCAGCCGATTCGGGGGGAATGGTTAACACCCCTTTCCCCCGGCGGAGGGAAGACGGAAGGAAGACAAAAGCAAGACACTTTCTTGCCCCCGTCTTCCGCCCTCAAAGCCCCGATTAATCCAGCGCCCCCAAGCCTTTGGCCGCAAACCGGCCCCCCTTGCGGCCCCAAGCCCATGCAAAGCTTGCGTGACAGGTCTTTCGGTCTATGCTGCATCTGAACCAAGGGTGCCGCAGTGCAGAAAATCGATCCCATCGCCGAATTTTCCGAGATCACGCCGGGGGCCGAGATCGCGACGGCAAGTCATGGCTGGCGGGCGAAATGCCTGCAAAGACTGGTCCGGCTGGACCTTCCGGTGCCGAAATCGGTGGCGCTTCCAGCGTCCAGCGTTCGCGCCATCGCGACGGGGCAAGGTGTTGATACCGTTGGAATTCTTGATCATTTCGGTGACGGCCCGCTGATTTCCGTCCGCCCCAGCCCCGCCAACCCCGATTGGGGCGGGCCGGGCACCGTGCTGAATATCGGCCTGAACGCCAAACGCCACGCCCGCCTTGCCGAGACGCATGGAGAGGCGGCCGCAGACGCCCTGTACCTCCGCTTCGTGCAAGCCTACGCCATCCACGTCGCGCGGTTGGACCCTGATGTCTTCGACGCCCTGAAACCGGGGCCGGGAGCCCTCCGCGATGCCCTGCGGGAATATGAGCTCGAGACCGACGAACCCTTCCCGCAAGAAGCGTCAAAACAGCTTTCAGAGGTGCTAAGAAGCATGGCAAGGGCCTGGGAAGGCACCTCGGCGCGGCTTCTGCGGCAGGCCAAAGGGGCCCCAGATGATGCGGCTTTGGGCCTTGTCGTGCAGGAAATGGCACAAGGGATAGGGCAGGGTATTTCCGGGTCGGGTGTCATCCAGTTCGTCGATCCGGTCACCGGTCAGCGCCAGATCACCGGGCGTTACCTTGGCCAAAGCCAGGGCCGCGATGCCCTGAAGACGACAGAAGCGCTGTACCTGACCCGCGACCCGCGCGGCCCCTCGCTGGAGGATGTCGCGCCGGAAATCTTTGCGACACTGGTCGACCACGGTGCCACCTGCCGCGCCCGGTTGCGCGAAGAAATGCAGATCGAATTCACCGTCGAGGACGGCCGTCTGGCGGTTCTGGATGCGGTCAAGGTCCAGCGCTCGGCGCGGGCTGGACTGCGGATCGCCGTGGCCTTGGCCGAAGACGGAATTATCGAACGAAATGAGGCGGTTCTGCGGGTCGAACCGCGTGCGCTGTCTGAACTTCTGCACCATCAGGTCGACCCGCGCGGCGCGCGCGATGTGATCGCCCATGGCATCGCCGCCAGCCCCGGTGCGGCGACCGGCAAGCTGGTCTTTTCCTCGGCCGCAGCCCAAGCCAGTGCCGCCAAGGGTGAACCTTGCATCCTTGTGCGCCGCGAAACCTCACCCGAAGACATTCGCGGTATGCATTCATCGGTCGCGGTGCTGACTGAACGCGGCGGCATGACCAGCCACGCGGCGGTGATCGCGCGGGGGCTTGGCTTGCCTGCTGTGGTTGGTGCCAGCGATATCCGGCTGGATTCAAAGGATAAAAAGCTGACGACCCAGGATGGCCGCATCTTCCGCGAAGGCGACGTGATCACGCTTGACGGCTCAAAAGGCGAAGCGCTGGCGGGTGCCGCCGACATGCTGCCCCCGGCTTTGGACGACAGTTTCCGCAGGCTTCTGGCCTGGGCGGATGAGGTGCGCGACATCGGCGTGCGGGCCAATGCCGACACCCCCGCTGATGCCGCGACCGCCCGGAAGTTCGAGGCGCAGGGGATCGGCCTGTGCAGGACCGAACACATGTTCTTTGACGAAGACCGTCTGGTCGTGATGCGCGAGATGATCTTTGCCGACACGCCCGGCGACCGGGCGGCGGCGCTGGCGCGGCTGTTGCCGATGCAGCGGGCGGATTTCGTGCAGCTCTTTGAAATCATGCAGGGATTGCCGGTCTGTATCCGGCTGTTCGACCCGCCCCTGCATGAATTTCTGCCCTCCGACCGCGAAGGGCTGCGCGATCTGGCCGAAGCTTTGGACCGCCCGCTGTCGGAAGTCACCCGCCGGGCCGAGGCTTTGACCGAAGTGAACCCGATGCTTGGCATGCGGGGGGTGCGGCTGGGGGTCGTGCTGCCGGAAATCTATGACATGCAGGCGCAGGCGATTTTCGAGGCGACGCTGGAAAGCGCCCGCCGTGGTGCGCCGGTGGTGCCGGAAATCATGATCCCGCTGGTCAGCGCGCGGCGTGAGGTTGAACTGGTCAAGACCCGGATCGACGCGCTGGCGGCGATGGTGCGCACCAAGGCGGGGGCCGATTTCGACTATAAGCTCGGGGTCATGGTCGAGACCCCGCGGGCGGCCTTGCGGGCGGGTGAGATTGCCCAGCATGCGGCGTTTCTTTCCTTTGGGACCAATGACTTGACCCAGATGACCTATGGCCTTTCGCGCGATGATGCCGGGCGGTTCATGAACACCTATGTCCGGCAAGGCGTGTTCCCCGAAGATCCGTTTCACATTCTTGACATCGACGGGGTCGGCGAACTTTTGCACATCGGGGCGGAACGCGGTCGGCGGACCCGTGCCGACCTGACGCTGTCGATCTGCGGTGAGCATGGCGGCAACCCGGAATCCATCGACTTTTGCCGTCGGGCCGGGTTCGATTACGTGTCCTGTTCGCCCTATCGGGTGCCCATGGCGCGGTTGGCTGCGGCACATCTGGCGCTGAATGATCGTAAATAATCCATTAATTACAGTAGTATAGATGAATTCTCGCTGCATTGCAGCGAATTTTCGGCGTGTTTTCGCCTAGATTTCCCGAATTTCCGTTGCAATTTTGCAACAGCGGTAGACCCATTGCCGTGGCTCCCCTAACTCCCCCGGGCTTGCAAGGCGGGGGCACTTCCGCCGGACGAAACAACGACGGAAGAGCGGTATGATATCTTTGATGATGGTGCGTGCGACCGCACTTTCGCTGGCGATTTCGCCGGCGACGGTGGATACGTCTCGGCCCTGGGATGGGGCAATTGCAACGATTGCGGCGACGTCGCTGGCCCCGGAACTGGTGGTTCTGCCGTCCCCTGACCTGTCGGTGATCCTGCCAGCCTCGGCCCAGACCGATGGGTTAAGCGCGGAATGGCTGGCAGCGCAGCCCGCGCCCGAAGGCGACGCCGATTGGCAATGCCTGACCGAAGCGGTGTATTTCGAGGCGCGCGGCGAAAGCCTGCAGGGCCAGATCGCCGTGGCCGAAGTGATCCTGAACCGGCGCGACAGCCACCTTTATCCGCGCACGGTCTGTGGCGTGGTCAAGCAACGTGGCGGCGGCGGGTGCCAGTTTTCCTATGTCTGTGACGGACATACCGACAAGATGCGTGAAGAGGGTGCGGCCGATCTTGCAGGCCGGATTGCGCGGGCGATGCTGGACGGTGCGCCGCGCGTGCTGACCGACGGGGCAACGCATTTCCACACGGGCGGCGTGCGGCCAGACTGGTCGAAACGCTTTGCCCGGACGGCCAAGATCGGCGCGCATGTGTTCTATCGCCAACCCGGTGCCAAGGGGTGATGTCGCACATGCCCTGCGGGATGCCGCCGATGCTGGCGGCGGGCAGGGTCTGCGTGCTAAGAAGACCGCGCCGGAAGTGCGAGGAGGCAAACCCATGAGCGATATCGAGCTTGCCTTCGCCCATCCCGAGGCGCGTGCCGAAGCCTCGGGTACTGGCAACCCGCGCGACAGGATCAGTCTGCGCGATCATGTGGTCGAGGCCGATATCGGTGCTTTCCAAAAGGAACGCGGTCACAAGCAGCGCCTGCGGTTCAACGTGGTGGTCGAGGTTCGCCCGGTTACCGAACCGCTTGAGGATGATGTCGACCGCATCCTGTCTTATGACAAGATCACCGAAGCGATTGCGGATGAGCTGGCCGCCGAACGGCTGAACCTGCTGGAGACTTTGGCCGAGCGGGTGGCCGAACGTATCTTGCTGGAACCTGCGGCGATGCGGGTCTTTGTGCGGATCGAAAAGCTGGATGTCGGGCCCTATGCCCTGGGTGTGGAAATCGCCCGGTCGCGGGCCGAACGCCCGGTTCAGCGCAGCGGTCAGGACGGGCTGGAGGCGATGCATCCGCTGGTCGTGTTTCTGGACAATGCCGCAATCCATGACGCGGGGCTTTCGAACCGGCTTGATGGGCTTTTGGCCGAGGGTTTGCCGCTGATCCTGACGGTGGGCCTGCCCGACTATCCCCGCGCGGTGACCGGTCACAAGCCGACGCAGCGCCGGATCGACCTTTTGGCCATTGAACAAAACGCCTGGACCCTTGCCGCCCGCGATGCGCGCTGTGTGGTGGTGGCGACGCGGACGGAAATCGACTGGGCGATGCGGCGCGGGCAGACGGTGGTCTGGGCCCCGTCAAAGCTGGTGCTGGATGCGGTTGACGGGCCGAAAGGCACCGACCCGGTCGCGCTGGCGCTGTGGCTGGCGGAAACGCTGTCGGCGACGGCGCTGGCCGTTCACGGCGAAGTTGCAGTCCCGGCAGGAAGCCGCGTGCCGGTGCGGCGGCGCTGAACCTTCCCCCTTGCCAAGGGCTATTCCATCGGCCAATTCGATGGAATGGAATATTTCAGACCGATCGCGATGACCGATCCCGCCCGCACGGTCGGGTCCTATGCCCTTGCCGGTGGCTGGTGCTGGTTCGACCGGGTTGAGGTGATCTCGCGTAATGCTGCCCCGCGGCTGATTGCTGCGGGGGATGTGCCGCAGCCGATCCTGACCCGCCTGACGGCCGCCCGTCCCAGCTTTGCCGGGGTGACGCTGGACCGGCCCCGGGTGATGGGCATCCTGAACGTGACGCCCGACAGCTTTTCGGACGGCGGCAAGTATGTGGCCGTCGACAGTGCGGTCGCCGAGGGTCAGAAGATCGCCAAGGTGGCCGAATTTCTGGATATCGGCGGCGAAAGCACCCGGCCCGGCGCTGCGGAAGTGCGGATTCAGGATGAAATCCTGCGCACTGTCCCGGTGATCGAGGCGCTGCGGGCCGAAGGACTGCGAGCGCCAATCTCGATCGACACGCGCAAGTCGCTGGTTGCGGTCTCGGCGCTGCAGGCGGGGGCTAGTGCGGTCAACGATGTCTCGGCCTTCGGGTTTGATCCTGCGATGGGGCCGCTGGTGGCCAAGTCCGGGGTGCCGGTCATCCTGATGCATGCGCAGGGCGCGCCCGAGACGATGCAGAACGACCCGCAGTATGACGATGTGCTGCTGGACGTCTTTGACGCGCTTGCCGCCCATGTGGCGGGGGCCGTGGCTTTGGGGATCGACCCGGCGCGGATCGCGATTGACCCCGGCATCGGCTTTGGCAAGACGCAGGCGCATAACCTTGCCCTGCTGCGCCGCCTGTCGCTGTTTCATGGCATTGGCTGCTCGATCCTGCTTGGCACCTCACGCAAGCGGTTCATCGGGGCCATCGGTCAGGCCGAACGGCCCGAGGCGCGAATGCCGGGATCGGTGGCCACCGCGCTGGCCGGGGTGGCGCAGGGCGTGCAGATCGTCAGGGTGCATGACGTCGCCGCAACGCGGCAAGCGCTGCGCCTTTGGCAGGCGATGAACACCGACCATCTGAAGGGTGAAACATGAGCCGCAAGCTTTTCGGCACCGATGGGGTGCGGGGTCGGGCGAATTCTTGGCCGATGACGGCGGAATTGGCGCTGAAGCTGGGCGCTGCGGCGGGGCGGTATTTCCGCCGCGATGGCAGCACCGCGCACCGCGTGGTGATCGGCAAGGATACGCGGCTTTCCGGCTATATGCTGGAAAACGCACTGACGGCGGGGCTGACCTCGACGGGCATGAACGTGCTGCTGTTGGGTCCGGTGCCGACGCCTGCGGTCGGCTATCTGACCCGGTCGATGCGGGCGGATGTCGGGGTGATGATTTCCGCCAGCCACAACCCGCATCAGGACAACGGGATCAAGTTCTTTGGCCCGGACGGGTTCAAGCTGTCCGACGCCGCCGAGGCCGAGATCGAGGCCATGATCGAAGGCGAGATCACCCCGGCCAAGCCCGAAAACATCGGTCGCGCCAAGCGGATCGAGGACGGGCGGGGCCGGTATCAGGAATTCGTCAAGACAAGCTTCCCGTCCGGTCTGCGGCTGGACGGTCTGAAAGTGGTGCTCGATTGCGCCAACGGGGCGGCCTACAAGGCAGCGCCCGAGGTGCTGTGGGAGTTGGGGGCCGAGGTGATCCCGGTTGGGGTTACCCCGAACGGCACCAATATCAACGCCAATTGCGGGTCGACCCATCCCGAAACGGCCGCCGAAGCGGTGGTCACCCATGGCGCGCATGTCGGCATCTGTCTGGATGGCGACGCCGACCGTTTGATGGTGCTGGATGAGACGGGCCGGGTGGCCGATGGCGACCAGATCATGGCACTTCTGGCCGCTCGTTGGGCCGAGGAAGACCGGCTGCGCGGCGGGGCTTTGGTGGCGACCGTGATGTCGAACCTGGGGCTGGAGCGGTTCTTGCGGGGCAGGGGCATCGGGCTGGAACGCACGGCTGTCGGCGACCGCTATGTCGTGGAACGGATGCGCGAGGGCGGCTTCAACCTTGGCGGCGAACAGTCGGGCCATATCGTGATGACCGACTTTGCCACCACGGGCGACGGGCTGATTGCGGGGCTGCAGTTCCTGGCGGAAATGGTGCGGACGGGCAAGCCAGCCTCATCCCTGACGCAGAATTTCGCCACGGTGCCGCAGATCCTGAAGAATGTCCGCTATGCCGCCGGGGCTGATCCGCTGGGCGCGGATGTCGTGCAACGGGTGATTGCCGAGGCCGAAGCGCGGATCAGCGGTGCGGGCCGGCTCTTGATCCGCAAGTCGGGCACGGAACCGCTGATCCGTGTGATGGCGGAATGCGAGGATGAAGCCATGCTCGCCTCGGTCGTGGACGAGATCGTCGCGGCGGTCGAACGGTCGTTGTAATCTGTCAGCAGGGTGGGCCATTGCGGGCCGGAAGGGGGTTCAGATGTCCATTTTCAGATCCGTCGGGCTGGGGTTGATCCTTGGCGGGCCGGGCCTTGGCGGCTTTGCCCCGGTTCTGGCCGATGAGACCCTGACTGTTGCGGGCCATGAGATCGTGATTTCGGGCGATGCGCTGGGCGAGGCGACGTTGCAGGTCGATGGTGAGACGCTGCATGAAAACGGCGCGATCTATCTTGATCCAGAGGTGCAGGACATTGGCGGGCTGGCGGTGGTGACCGGGGCTGCCGGGTCGGGTGGCAACGCCTGCAACGCAGCACCTTTCGTGCTGGCCCTGCCCGAAGGTGCCGCCCCGCAGTTCTTTGGCCCGGTCGACAGCTGCGCCTATCTTCTGCCGCATGTCGAGGCGGAGACGCTGATCTTCACCTCGGACCCTTTGCCCGGCTATCCCGGCGAAGTCTGGGTCTGGACCCCCGGCAAGGGCTTTGCGGCGGGTGAAGCCGTGGGATTTGCCGGAAGCGAAGGTTGGGAGGCGTTCGACAGCCTTGCAGGGGCCCATCCGGCGGATGCGCTGAAGATCACCCCGGTTCTGGACGCGCTGGAAGCGGGGCTTGGGGCGGATTACCCGGTCTTCGCGGAGCGGATTTCCGACCTCGGCTCGGGCGATCTGACGGCAGAGGGCTATCTGGGCCGGGCTTGCCTGAAGGCCACTTGTGATGATGACTGGGCGCTTTTGTATCTGCAGCGCGAAAGTCAGGCGGTCTTTGCGGCCTGGGCCGTGACTGGCACAGCCGAGATGAAGCTTTGGCCCGCCGACAAGGCCACCTGGCCTGCCGAGGCGCTGGCGGCCCTGCCTGCCCCGGTTGCGGAGTAGCCCGCACTCGGACGGCTTTCGCCCACCCACCCCGCCGTCCGAGTGCGGGCGGCCTCTGGCTTACGGTGTGGCCTTCGGCTTTTTCGCAAGCGCGTAGTTGCCCATGAAGGCCAGATTGCCGTGGTGGGTGATCCTGGCTGTCTCATGGCACCAGATCTCGCCGCCACAGCCTTCGATCCAGCGGCGGCAGAAGGACGTATCCTCGCCATGCAGCACGGCACCGCCGCGGCCGCGCAGGTGGCTGAAGAAATCGTGGAAATCCGCGCCGGGATAGCCCGATCCGTTGAAACCGGGAACGGGCAAAGCGACTTTGGTGTCGACCATACGCTCGGGCACGGCGCGGCGCAGCAGCATGAAGCCGGTGCCAGCGCCCGGAACCTTGCGAAATCCATCGCGGGACTCAAACGGCCAAGGCTCGCCCGCATCAAACACTTCGGACACATTGTAGCGATAGGACTCCGCCAGCAGCCGGTCGGTCGGGGCACGTTCCGCCTCGGGTTTTGCGGCCTCACGCTCGATCAGGTTGCGGAACACCTGCCAGCGCATCTGGCGTTGCGGATAGGCAGCGCAGGTGAAATCGGCATCAAAATCAAGCAGGTCGAAGAAAAGCTGCGGCTGATAACTCATGTCGCTGTCCAGAAGAAGCGCATGGCTGAAATTGTTCTGGGCCAGAAAGAAGGACATCAGATAATTGCGCGAGATCACAAGGTCGGACCATTCATAGGTCTTCAGCGCAAAGGGCACGCCGCGTTTCAGCAAGGCCTGAGTCAGGCCAAGCAGGCTGTGGACGGCGGGGGTGTCGATCTGCCCGCCGGTCGGCATCAGGATCAAAAGCGTGGTCATCAGACTTCCTTCGCAAGCGCGAGGGCAGGCTTGCCGCTTGGCGTGCGGACGTCAAGCCTTGGATGACCGCCCCCCTCAGGCCGCTCCCACCCGCCCACCCCGCTGCCTTCGGGGGGCGGTGCGCGTGCCGCGCGGAGACAGAGCCTCCGGCGGGGATATTTGAGGAAGAGAAAGACGTGGAAAGGGCCGGAGGATCGCTCCCCCGGCCCCTGTGAACTGCGCTATGGCGCGCCGTTCGCTTAGTTGCGCGACTTGTCGACCATCTTGCCCTTGGAAATCCACGGCATCATGTCCCGCAGTTTCTTGCCGACCAGTTCGATCTGGTGTTCGTCGTTCGACCGGCGCGAGGCCTTGATCGTCGGCTGGCCAACGGCGTTTTCCAGCATGAAGTCACGGACGAACTTGCCGGACTGGATGTCGGACAGAACTGCCTTCATCCGGGCCTTGGTCTCGACATACGGCAGGATCCGCGGGCCGCTGACATACTGGCCGTATTCGGCCGTGTTCGAGATCGAGTAGTCCATGTTGGCGATGCCGCCTTCGTAGATCAGGTCCACGATCAGCTTCACTTCGTGCAGGCATTCGAAATAGGCCATCTCCGGCTCGTAGCCAGCTTCGACCAGGGTTTCAAAGCCCATGCGGATCAGTTCCACGAGGCCGCCGCAAAGCACGGCCTGCTCGCCGAAGAGGTCGGTCTCGCATTCCTGGCGGAAGTTGGTCTCGATGATGCCCGAGCGGCCGCCGCCGATGGCCGAGCAGTAGGACAGGCCGATTTCCATCGCCTTGCCGGTCGCGTCCTGGTGGACGGCCACGAGGCAGGGCACGCCGCCGCCTTTGGTGTATTCGCCGCGAACGGTGTGGCCCGGGCCCTTTGGCGCCATCATGATGACGTCGACGCCCTTTTTCGGCTCGATCAGGCCGAAGTGCACGTTCAGGCCGTGGGCAAACGCAATCGCCGAGCCTTCGCGCAGGTTGTCATGGACGTATTTCTTGTAGGTGTCGGCCTGCAGTTCGTCGGGCATGGTGAACATGATCAGGTCGGCCCATTTGGCGGCCTCGGCAATGCCCATGACCTTCAGGCCTTCGCCTTCGGCTTTCTTGGCGGAAGGCGAGCCTTCGCGCAGCGCGACGACAAGGTTCTTCGCGCCCGAATCGCGCAGGTTCAGCGCGTGGGCGTGGCCTTGGGAGCCATAGCCGAGGATGGCGACTTTCTTGTCCTTGATCAGGTTCACATCGCAGTCGCGGTCGTAGTAAACGCGCATTTGGCGTCTCCTTTGCTGTTGATGGCGTGACAATAAGGGTTTTGCAGCTGTAGACCGCGCAATCTTTGACGATCGCAGCGTTTTATGCGAATGATCATGCGAGAAATGGACTTATTACGAAAAATACATGCAGATCGACGAAACGGATCGCCGCATCCTGCGGCACTGGCTGGCCGAACCGGGGCTGGAACGGGCGGCTTTGGCGGAACGGGCCGGGGTGACGCCTGCCACGTTGTGGCGCAGGCTGGACCGGCTGCGCGAGGGTGGGGTGATCCGGGCCGAGACCGCCGTGATCAACTGGCGTGCGCTGGGCTATGCGGTCGAAGTGTCCTTGCGCTTTACGCTCGACAAGACCAACCCGCGTGCCTTTGACGAATTCATCGTGGCGGCCCGCGACGTGCCCGAGGTGATTGCCATCGAGACCTTCCTTGGCCGCGTCGACGTGCGCCTGAATGTCATCGCGCGTGACATGGGCCACTGGACCGGTATCTACCGCGACCGCATCCTGACGCTGCCGCATATTGCCGAGGTCGAGGCGCTGATGCTGGTCTCGACCATCAAGGAAACTGCGGGGCTGGCGCTATGACCGGAAGCGTGATCGACCTTGACGATACCGACCGGGCGATCCTGCGGGCGCTAGTCGCCGATGGCACCCTTTCGGCGGGTGAGCTTGGGCGTCGGCTTGGCCTGTCGCAACCTTCCGCCTGGCGCCGGGTGAAGCGGCTGGAAGAGGCGGGGGTGCTGGCTGGCCTGCGGGTTGAGGTGGACCGCGAGGCGCTGGGGTTCGGCGTGACGGTGTTTCTGGGCGTCAAGCTTGCCACCAAGGGCCGCGTCAGCCTTGAGGATTTTGAACGCGCGGTGCAGGCGATCCCCGAGGTGCAGGTGGTGCAGCACGTGCTGGGCCTGTTCGACTATCGTCTGCGGGTGGTGGCGCGCGATCTGGCGGATTTTGAACGGGTGCTGCGGCGGCGGATCATGACCTTGCCGGGGGTGGGTAACGTCGAGGCGAACGTGCTTCTGACCGAAGAACGTCGCCCCGGACCCATGGGAGTGGCGGAATCGGTCGTGAAAGCGTGATCTGACGTGGCTAGGGTTTACCTGTTACGCCTGACGGCTTTCTTCGCGGGCCTTGGCGAAAAGGCCCGCAAGGGCCGATGAGCGACTGGGAGCTGCCATGAAGATCGCCAAGCTGGAAACCTTTGACACGCCGTTTGTCTGCTTTGTCCGGGTGACGGCAGACACCGGCGATGTGGGTTGGGGCCAGACCTCGACCTATTACGCCGATTTCACGGCTGACGTGTTCCACCGACAGATCGCGCCCCATGCGCTCGGGACGCGGGTCGAGGATCTGGATGACACGCTGCGTCGGATCTTCGAGCGTGAGCATAAATACCCCGGCAGCTATCTGCGCCGCGCGCAGGCGGGGCTGGATACGGCGGTCTGGGACTTGCGGGGCAAGGTTGCGGGCAAGCCGGTGGTCAGTCTTCTGGGGGGCACGCCCGGCAAGGTGCGGGCCTATGCCAGTTCGATGAAGCGCGACATCACGCCCGAGGATGAGGCCGCGCGGTTCGTGAAGCTGCGCGATGAATTCGGGTTCGACGCCTTCAAATGGCGTGTGGGGGCCGAAGTGGGCCGCGACCAGGATGAATGGCCGGGGCGGACTGAGGCGGTTATTCCTATTGTCTCCAAGGCTTTGGGGGATAATATTGAGAAACTGGTTGATGGCAATTCCTGCTATTCCCCCAGGCGCGCCATAGAAGTGGGCCGGATGCTGGAAGACCACGGCATCGGGCATTTCGAGGAACCCTGTCCCTATTGGGAAGTCGACCAGACCGCCGAGGTTCGTGCAGCCCTGTCCATCGACGTGGCAGGGGGCGAGCAGGACTGTGAGCTGACCGCCTGGCAACTGGCCATCGAGCACAAGGCTGTCGACATTTTACAGCCGGATATCATGTACTTGGGCGGCATGCTTCGCACGCTTGACGTCTGCCGGATGGGCGAACGCGCTGGCCTTCCGATCACGCCCCATGCCGCGAACCTTGGGCTGGTGACGATGTGTACGATGCACCTGCTGCGGGCGATCCCGAACCCCGGTAAATATCTTGAATTCTCGATCGAGGGGGCCGACTACTATCCCTGGCAAGAGAGCCTGTTCCTGAATGACCCCTACCGGATCGAAGGCGGCCATGCCACAGTGACGGATGCCCCCGGTTGGGGGGTAGAGATCAACCCCGACTGGCTGGCCCGCGCCCGCCACAAAGTTTCGGAAAGGACCTGAAGATGCCCGGATTGCACGCCCATATCGACCCCGAGGGGCTGGAGGAATTCTCGGTCGTCTTCACCGACCGGTCTTTGAACCATATGTCTGCTCGTTTTCAAGGGGTTATGCGCGATATCTCATCCATTCTGAAAGAAGTCTACAACGGGTCCGCCGTGGCTTTGGTGCCCGGTGGCGGGTCCTATGCGATGGAATCTGTTGCCCGGCAGTTCGGGCGCGGCCGCGCGCTGATCGTGCGGAACGGCTGGTTCAGCTATCGCTGGACGCAGATTTTCGAGGCAGGTGGCTTTGCGGCGGAAACCCATGTGCTGACCGCGCGGCAGGCGGGCAACGACGCTCGCTCACCTTATGCCCCGCCGCCGATTGACGAGGTGGTCGCCAAGATCCACGAGCTGCGCCCCGATGCGGTCTTTGCGCCGCATGTCGAAACCTCCAGCGGGATCATCCTGCCGGACGACTATGTCACCAAGCTTGCCGCCGCCGCGCATGAGGTGGGGGCGCTGATGGTGCTGGACTGCATCGCGAGCGGTTGCATCTGGGTGGATATGGCCGCGACCGGGGTCGACGTGCTGATTTCTGCGCCGCAAAAGGGCTGGTCGGCCTCGCCCAGTGCCGGGATCGTGGTGATGTCGCCCAAGGCCGAGGCGAAGCTGGCCGAGACCACGTCGAATTCCTTCGCGCTGGACCTGAAGAAATGGCGCGCGATCATGGAGGCCTATGAGAAGGGCGGCCATGCCTATCACGCCACGATGCCGACCGATGCGCTGGTGGGCTTCCGCGATGCGATGCTGGAAACCAAGGCGATGGGCTTTGCCGAGTCCAAGGCCGCGCAATGGGCGCTGGGCCGTGCGGTGCGGGCGATGCTGGCCGCCAAGGGCGTGCCTTCGGTCGCCGCCGATGGCTTTGCCGCGCCGGGGGTGGTGGTCAGCTATACCGGCGACCCTGACATCCAGAACGGGGCCAAGTTCCGCGCTGAAGGCGTGCAGATCGCTGCGGGCGTGCCGTTGCAGGTCGACGAGGGGCCGGAGTTCCGCACCTTCCGGCTGGGCCTCTTTGGGCTGGACAAGCTGAAGGATGTCGATGCCACCGTTGCCCGGTTGAAACGGTCGGTGGACGCGGTTCTTTAAGGGATAAAATCCTTAAGCAAGGATTTTGACAAATTCCTTGCTTAAGGAATTTGGCCATGGGTGCACCGCTCAGCGCACCCCAAGACCGGCGCGCATCAGGATCTGGCGGACGGGACGCGCGGAATAAAGCGCGTCCAGCCCCTTGGCGCGCAGGTCGCGCAACATGGGTGTTCCGGCCATCGAGGCCCGGTTCAATAGGTCGATGCCGGTCACCCTGGCCTGCACCTCCAGATGGCGCGCCTTGTGGTAGGCCTCGGTCACGGCGGTTTGGCCCGGGTCTTCCGGGTGGCGGTCCAGAAGCCCGATCAGGCAGGTCAGGTCGGCCAGCGACATGTTCAACCCCTGTGCGCCGATGGGCGGCACGACATGGGCGGCTTCGGCCATCAGTACGGCACGGAGGCCCGACATACGGGCGGCGATCTGGCTGATCATCGGCCAGACCGACAGACGCGAGGCCAGTCGCAGTGCGCCCAGAATGCCGGTCGACCGTGCCGTCATCTCGGCCTCGAAAGCCGGGACGGGAAGGGCGGCAAGACGGGCGACTTCGGCGCCCGTTTCCATCCACACGACGGCAGAGGCCGGTTTGCCGTCACGGTCAGGCAGGGGAACCAGAGTGAATGGCCCCCCTGACCGGTGGACTTCGGTCGAGACATTGCCATGCGGCAGATCGTGGCTGACGGCAAAGGCCAGGGCCTTCTGGCCATAACGGGTGGTTCGGGCCGCGATCCCCAGCGCCTCGCGCACCGGGGAGTTGCGGCCATCCGCCCCGACAACCAGCCGTGCCGCAACTTGCGTGCCATCGGTCAGGGTGACCAGCGCCTCGCTTTCGCGGGTCAGCATCCGGGCAAAGCCCGTGCCGGGGCGGAAGCTGACGTTTGGCAGGTCGGCCAGCCGTGCCACCATCTCGCGCCGCAAGAGCCAGTTAGGCAGGTTCCAGCCAAAGGGGGCTTCGGAAATCTCGGCGGCGTCGAAATCCTTGACCAGCCGCGCCACGGGTTCCGGCCCGCCCGCGTCGATGATCCGCATGACTTGCAGGGGGGCCGCATGGGGTAACAGGCGGGACCAGAGGCCCGCCCGGTCCAGAATGCCTACCGAAGGTTGCAGGAAGGCGGTGGTGCGCAGATCGGCACCTTCCGCTCCAGCCTCGGTCACCGGGGGGGCGGGATCGACGCAGATCACCCGGAACCCCGCCGACCCCAGCGCAGCCGCCGCCGTCAGGCCAGCCACGCCGCCGCCGGAAATCAGGATGTCAGTTGTCTCGCGCATGGTCGGCCTCCACGCCCGGACCATATTCCGGGGGGCGGGGAAGGGCCAGAGGACAGCTTGTCTCGGCCCGTTGATGATACCAGTCAGAGATACCAGTCGTATTCGCGGGGCAGGACATCGGCCATGAAGGCCTCGAATTCCGACCGTTTGATGGCGGCATAGGCGGCGGGATAGCGCGGGCCGAAGTAGCTGGCCATCAGCGCCGATCCTTCCAGCCGGTCAAGCGCGGTCCAAAGCCGCAGGGGCATTTCGGGGTCGGCCTCCTCGCCCGCATTGCCGGTCGAGGGCGGCGTCGGTGTCAGCTTGTTCGTCAGCCCGTGGTGAAACCCGGCCAGCATCGCGGCCATGACCAGATAGGGGTTGGCATCCGCGCCCGCGATCCGGTGTTCGATCCGGCGGGCCTTGCCGCCACCCATCGGCACCCGAAAGGAAACCGAGCGGTTGTTGATCCCCCAGCTTGTGTTCACCGGCACGAACTGGTTGGCGGCAAAGCGCCGGTAGGCGTTGATGTTCGGGGCAAAGAAAGCCATGGCGTCATAGGTGGTGGCCTGCAGCCCCGCGATGGCATGGCCTAGCAGGCGGTCGCCGTCAGGGGTGGTTTCATCAAAGACGTTCTCGCCCCGGTCATTGACCAGACTGGCATGCACATGCAGCCCCGATCCCGACTGATCGGCAAAGGGTTTGGACATGAAGGTCGCCTCCAGCCCGTGGCGGGCGGCGACGCCCTTGACGATCCGGCGCAGCATCAGCGCGTGGTCGCAGGCAAGGACCGGATCATCCAGATGGCCAAGGTTCACCTCGAACTGCGCGCCGCCATATTCCGCCGTGGCCGCCCCGGCGGGCACGCCCTGGGCGAGGCAGGCCGCGTCAATCTCGGCCAGAAGGCCCGCCCATTCGTCCAGCTTGTCGAAGGCAAGGACGCGCGGAGCCTCGGGCGCGCGGCCCGACCTTGCGGGTTGCGCGGGGGACACTCGGCCCTTGTCGTCGCGTTTCGGGTCGACAAAGTAGAACTCCAGCTCATTCGCGACGACCGGTCTCAGCCCCAGTTCCGAAAAGCGGGCCACGACTGCGCCAAGGATTGCGCGGGGGTCGAACCACCAATGCGGGGCATCCGCGGGTGGGGCGGGGGCGATCTGGACCTGCGCGGTCGGCACCTCGGCCCAAGGGACCGGGACCAGGGTTCCGGGCAGGGGATAAGAGGTCGCGTCGGGGTCGCCGTCGGAAAAGCCGATGCCGTTCACGTCCCAGCAGGCCCCAAGCGCGTCCAGCGTTGTGATCCCGGCGCAGAAAGCGACACCGCCGGACCACAGCTTTGCCGCATCGCGGACCGGCACCCGCTTGCCGATGGCGGTGCCGCAAAGGTCATACAGCACCGCGTCGACAAAGCGCGTCTCGGGGTGCTTTTCCAGATAGGCGGCTAGTTCGGCGGGCAGGGTCATGGCGCGGTTTTCCTTGTCGCGACCTCCGGCATCGGGGCCGGGGTGGCGTTTCGATGACTTGTTCGGACAGGTCGAATTCTGCATTCTCCTGCAGAGGATGGGAAGACTTGTCGGTCAACGGGCTGCTGTGGATCGGACAGTTGACCAACAGGACAGGGAACACAGCATGAGACAGACCCGCCGCAGCCACCTTGCCAGCCTGCTTGCCGTGCTCGCCGCTCCGGCAACCCTGCGGGCGCAAACCGGCAAGCGGGTGATCGTGATCGGGGCCGGGCTTGCAGGCCTGTCGGCAGCGCGCGACCTGCAGGCGGCCGGGGCCGAGGTTGTGGTGGTCGAGGCGCGCGACCGGATCGGCGGACGGATCTGGACCTCGCACAAATGGCCGGACCTGCCGATGGATCTGGGGGCAAGCTGGATTCATGGCGTCGAAGGCAACCCCTTGACCGAGATTGCCGATGCGGCGGGGATCGAGCGTTTGGAGACCAGCTATGACGCCGCGATGGCCTTGGATGCCACGGGACGCGAGGTTGATCTGACGGCCACCTACGATCATGCCGAGGCGTTGATCGAAGAAGCGCGGGAAGCGGCGGAGGGGCTTTACGAAGACATCCCACTGGCCGATGCGATCGAGGACTCCGGCGACTGGGACGAAGCGGATGCCGCGACCCGCCGCCTGATCCGGCATGTGGTGAACGGGTCGGTCGAGGCGGAATATGGCGGCAGCTGGCGTGAGGTCTCCGCCTGGTCTTTCGATGAAAGCAAGGAGTTCGACGGTGGCGATGTGCTGTTTCCGGGCGGGTACGACCAGATCATCCAACATCTCGCCGAGGGGTTGAAAATCCGGACCGGGCAGGTGGTGACCCGTATCGCGCCGGACGGGGCTGGCGTGGCCGTGACATTGAAAGACGGGTCGGTCCTGACGGCGGATCATGCAGTGGTCACGGTGCCGCTGGGGGTGCTGAAGGCCCGGGATATCGCCTTTGGCGCGGACCTGGCTCCCGAGCGCGCGATGGCAATCGAGATGATCGGGATGGGTCTTCTGAACAAGTGCTGGCTGCGGTTCGACCGGGTGGCCTGGCCAGCGGATGTGGACTGGATCGAATGGGTCGGGCCGGAGGATGGGTTCTGGTCGCAGTGGATCAGCCTGACGCGGGCGACGGGGGCTCCGGTGCTGCTGGCCTTCCATGCCGGGGATCAGGCGCGCGAGCTTGAGGGGCTGACCGACGCGCTGACCGTGGACGCGGCCCATCGGGCGCTCATGGCGATGTTCGGGGCGGACTTCCCCGCGCCCATCGACGCGCAGGTGACCCGCTGGTCGGAAGAAGAGTTCACCTGGGGCAGCTATTCCTTCAACGCCGTCGGCTGCACCCCCGACACCCGCCGGGCGCTGGCCGGGGCGGAATGGGAGGGGCGGCTGGTCTTTGCGGGCGAAGCTTGCGAGCCGGACTACTGGGGTACGGCGCATGGGGCGGTCTTGTCCGGGCGGGGGGCGGCCAAGGTGCTGGGTTAGTCGGGTGTCCACGCGGGACAGATTTTCCGGGCCTTTGGAATCAAGGGCTTGGCTGTGGACATTTACCGTGGGTTAACCGAGTTCCCGGTGGAAATCATATCGCGAGTTGGGGTGAACCCCGACCTACGGGGCGGGGAGAGTCGGGGTGAACCCCGACCTACGGGTCCCCCGGTCAGCCGAGTTCCGGCGTGCTTGGCGAGGGGATGCGGCGGTTACCCGTGGCCTCGAACGCCGCCGCCAGCGCCAGAAGGCGGGTGTCGTCCCAGGCGCGGCCGGCGAAGGTGAGGGCGGCGGGCATGGCGATATCGGCCATCACCCCCATCGGCACGGTCACCGTGGGCACGCCGCAATGGCGGATCGCGAGGTTGCCGTTCGCGACCCAGGTGCCGTTGCGCCACGCCAGATCGGCGGAGGCGGGGGTCACGTCGGCGTCGGCGGGCCCGACATCGGCGACGGCGGGGAAGATCACCGCGTCAAGGCCAAGCCGGTCCATCCAGACCTCAAGATCGCGCTTGCGCGTCTCCTCCAGCCCGCGGAAACCCGCTTCCATTTCGGGGATCAGGCGGAAGTCGTCGCAGGGATGGGCGCGGGCATGGGCGGGGTAATCGGCGACATCGCCCTCAAAGCCGGTGTAGCGGTCGGGAAGCGCCCCTTCCGCGCGCGGGAAGATGCGGGCACCGTCGACCTGAGCCAGACGGTTCAGGGAGGGATCGCCATTGGCTTGCAGGAAATCGTCCCATGACCAGACGGAAAGGTCGATGATTTCCCGGTGCAGGTAGGCCGCGCTGACAAGGCCCCGCGTGGCGATGGTCGGCGCGCCGGGGCGGTCGCCTTCGTAATTCGTCACCAGCGGGAAGTCGGTGACGACGACCTCGGCCCCGGCGGCGATGAGGGCGGCGCGGGCCTCATCCCAAAGCGCGAGGATCGAGGGGCGGGTGTCGATCCGCTGTCCGGTCGGCCCGCCAATGCCGGGGTTCTCGGCGGTTCCGGCCAAGGGATCGGCGTTGATATACATCGCGGGGATGCCGAAGCGTTTGCCCTTCAGGGTTTCCGATCCGGCAAGGGCCTTATAGCTGGTGGGGCGCAGGTCGGATGCTTTGGGAATTTTCACCCAAGGCTGTCGCCGCCAAAGGTCGCCACGGGTTTCGGGATCATCGGCGACGATCACATCCAGAAGCTCCAGCAGGTCGGCCATCGTGCGGGTGTGGGGCACCACCACGTCCATCGTCGGGACCAAGGGCCAGTTGCCCCGGATCGAGATGACGCCTCGGCTAGGGGTATAGGCGCAAAGCCCGTTGTTGGCGGCGGGGGCGCGGCCTGAGGACCAGGTTTCCTCGCCCAGGCCAAAGGCGGCGAAGCTGGCGGCGGTGGCGGTGCCAGACCCGTTGGAACTGCCCGAGCCGAAGGCGGCGGTCAGGTAGTCACCGTTGTAGGGGCTTTCGGCGCGACCGTAGCAACCGCGCTGCATGCCGCCATTGGCCATGGGGGGCATGTTGGTGAGGCCCAGGAGGATCGCCCCGGCGGCGCGCAGGCGTTCGATGACGAAGGCGTCTTTCTGCGCGATGAGGTGTTCGAAAGCGGGCGAGCCTGCGCTGACGGGCAAGCCCTTGGCGGAATAGCTGGCCTTGGCGGTGTAGGGGATGCCGTCGAGCGGGCCGAGCGCGTGGCCTTGGGCGCGGCGGGCGTCGGAGGCGCGGGCGTCGTCCAGCGCGGCGGGGTTCAGGACGGGGACGGCGTTCAGCACCGGGTCATAGGCTTTGATCCGTGCCAGATACCCTTCGGTCAGGCTGACGGCGGTTTCGCGGCCTGCTTCCAGTGCGGCGCGCAGGTCGGCGATGGAGGCTTCGACCAGTTTCATGCGCGTGCCTTCGGCTGCTGCTGGGTGATGCAGTGGATGCCGCCGCCCCGGGCAAAGATTTCCCGCGCGTCCACCGTCACGACACGGCGACCGGGATAGGCGGCGGAGAGGATCTCGCGCGCCTGGGCGTCGGCGTAATCCTCGCCGAAACCGCAGGCGATGACGCCACCGTTGACGGCAAGGTGGTTGATGTAGCTGTAATCGACGAACCCATCGGCGTCGCGGAGGAGTTTCGGGGCCGGAACCGGGATGATTTCCAGCTTGCGGCCCTTGGCGTCGGTGGCGTCAGACAGGATCGCGCGAGTTTCGGCACTGACCGCATGGTCGGGGTGCGAGGGGTCGCGCTGGTCGTGGATCAGCACTTTACCGGGGGCAGGGAAACAGGCGACGATATCGACATGGCCCAAGGTGCCGTGGCTGTCATAGTCGCGGGTCAGGCCACGCTTCAGCCAGATCACCTTTTCCGTGCCAAGGGTGCGGGCCATCTCGGCCTCGACCCGCGCGGCATCGGCATAGGGGTTGCGGCCTTGGCCCAGTTGCACGGTTTCGGTCAGTAGGATCGTGCCTTCGCCATCGACATGGATGCCGCCGCCTTCGTTCACCAGAAGCGAGGGGATGACGGGCACGCCTGCGACTTCGGCGACAAAGGCGGCAAGGCCACGGTCGTTCTTTGCACCGGTCGCGATGTTTCCGCCCCAGGCGTTGAAAATCCAGTCGACGGCGGCCAGCGACCCATCGGCGGCGTGGACAAAGGTCGGACCTGTGTCGCGCATCCAGTAGTCGTCGATCACACGGGAGACCTGCTCGATCCCGCGTCCCAGCATGTTCATGGCTCGTTGGGTTTCCGAGGGGTCGACGACCATCGTCACCGGCTCGAATTCTGCAATCGCATCGGCGACGGCGGTCCAGGCTTTATAGGCGGCTTCGCGGTCGGTCGGGGACTCATCGGGCCAGGCGCGGGGGAAGGACATCCAGATCCGGTCCTGCGGGGCGGTCTCGGACGGCATGGTCCAGGTCATCTTCGGTCCTTCGCTTAGGCATTGGCCAAGGATCGGCGGCGGGGCAGGAACTGTCAATCCGCATGGCTGCCTTGCGCGGCCGCGCAGAGGCCCGCGTTGCCTTTGGTCCCGATCCGGCTTATCTGCAGAGAACACACTTCAAGGGGCCCGCCCATGCGCGATCTGAAGCTTCCCGACGAACGCCACCCGGAAAAGGCGCATCGGCCTGACAATGCCCAGCCGAAGAAACCGTCGTGGATAAGGGTCAAGGCACCGACGTCCGAGGGCTACAAGAAGACGCGCGACATCCTGAAGACGAAGAAGCTGGTCACCGTCTGTGAAGAGGCCGGTTGCCCCAACGTCGGCGAGTGCTGGAGCCAGGGCCACGCCACCATGATGATCATGGGCGAGATCTGCACCCGGGGCTGCACCTTCTGCAACGTGGCGACGGGGAAGCCGCAGGCCTTGGATACGTTCGAGCCGGGGCGGGTGGCGCATGCAGTGGCGGAACTGGGGCTAAGCCACGTTGTGGTGACCAGCGTTGACCGGGACGATCTTGAGGACGGCGGAGCCGAGCATTTCGCCCAGACCATCCGCGCGATCCGCCATCGGTCGCCCGACACGACGATCGAGGTTCTGGTGCCCGATTTCCTGCGCTGCCCTCCCAGTGCCCTGGAAACCGTGGTCGCGGCCCGGCCTGACGTTCTGAACCACAATCTGGAAACCGTGCCGGGGCTATACCCGACTGTCCGCCCCGGCGCGCGGTATTTCCACTCGCTTCGCCTGTTGCAGCGGGTCAAGGAACTGGACCCGATGATGTTCACCAAATCGGGCATCATGGTGGGTCTGGGCGAGGATCGGCAGGCCGTGCAACAGGTCATGGATGACATGCGGTCGGCGAATGTCGATTTCCTGACCATCGGCCAATACCTGCAACCGACGCCCAAGCACCACGCCATTGAAAGCTTTGTCACGCCCGAGGAATTCAAGGCCTATGAAACGGCGGCCTGGGGCAAGGGGTTCCTGATGGTCTCGGCCACGCCGCTTACCCGGTCCAGCTATCACGCAGGCGACGATTTCGCCCGGATGCGGGCGGCGCGGCAGGGCGGGCGGGCCTGATCGGGGCCGCGACCCGGCCCCGTGCCGGGATCAGAAGCGGAACCCGATGGATGCGTTGGCGTGGGTGATGTCGTAGTCCGGCGCGCTGTAGAGGCCCACTTGAGCAAAGGCACCATTGGCAAAGGTATATTCCCCGGTCAGCCCGTAGAAATTGGTCCAGAAGGTGCCAATCTGCGTCTGGTTGGCCTGCGCGCCAAGGGTCAATGCATCGGTGATGTCATAGTCGGCAAAGATGAGGGTAGAACTGGTCGGGAAGAAGCTGGACGGTGTTTCGCTGCGCAGCACCCCGGCCGAGAACCGATCCCCGGTATAGGTCGCGCCCAGCGACCGGCGGATCGCGCTGACATTCAGGAGTTCTCTTTGCTGGAATCCGGCCTGAAGCTTGATCTTGCCGGTCTCCAGCACGGCGACAAGTTCCAAAATTTCTTGCTTTCTGTCGCCGGGCATGTCGCTGGAGATCCAGCTATAGGATGCCCCATAGCTGAGGGCCCCTTTGGTGCCTTTGAAGCTGACACCGCTGATGTTCACGAAATCTGCGACCCCGTAAGGTTCCAGCCATGAACCGCCGAAGCTGTCATTGGACCTCTCGAAGGCTGCGAAGCCGCCGATGTTCGGCGCGACGATCATGGTCTTGATCAGGGATCTTGGCGTACCGATCGTCAAGTCGCCAAGGTCCGTGGCCAGAACCAGACCGCCCCAGACCTTGTTCCAGTCGCTTTCACTGCCAGTTGCATCGGTGCCAACAAGATCGACATCGACCCCGATCGAGACCCCGCTGGAGGACTGGCTGCGCCACTTCAGGCCAATATCTGCAAGGGCATAGACCTCCTGGTTCGTCCCTTCGCCGTCGAAGTGGACATACTCAAGCTCGACCTCGCCGGTCAGGGTGAACCCGTTCTTAAGATCAAGGCCCTGAGAAAATGCGGGAAATGTCAGGCCCAAGGCCAGTGTAATGGTCGTGACGGAACGGGAGATCATCAGGTTTCCGATTATGCAAAAGCCAAAGCGCGACCCCTTGGTTACTTTCAATTGCACCTTGCCGCCACTCGTTTCTTGAGAACCGTCGCAAAGGCCAATCGAGGCGGGGCAATGAAAACGGGCGGCACCCTGGGGATGCCGCCCGATCACCAATCGCTACAGCGCCCGGATCAGAACTTGAAGCCGACGCCGATATCGTAGATCTCGTCCGATCCGTTCAGCACGGTGCCGCCACCTTCGACGAAAAGCCCGCTGTCCATCGTGTATGTCGCCGACAGCGAATAGATGTCTTCGGCTTTCTCGACCATCAGAAGATCGCCGCGCACCGTCAGCGACGGCACCACGTCAAAGGCACCGTAAAGCCGCAGCGTGTGGATCGCACCCGAGGACCGCACCTTCCCCAGCGTGACACCGGCATCGAACCGGTCGGACTCGTGCAGGGCACCGATCTGCAGGAAGGTTACGTTGCTGGACGACGTGTCGGCATATTCCGCCGAGATGAAGTAGCTTGTCCCGCCACCGTCATAGCGCATGATGCCTTCGAAAAGGTCGACCCCGGACCCGTCGTTCAGATGATGATAGCCCGCGCCGAAGGTCAGGTCGCCCGAATTGTATTTATAGGTCAGACCCGGGGTCATGCCATTGTCCTGCGCACTGGCAATCGTGGTCAGCGGCCCGCGAAGGAAGCTCGTCTGCAGATCCACCAGGCGAGAAGTGGAAAACCGCGGGTTGACGCGAAGGGAGTCAAGCACCGGACGTGGCGCGCCGATGGCAACTTCGCTGGACCCCATGGTAAAGACCGCAGCCGCCCAGAAATTGGTGAAATCGTCGCCTTCGTCGGTATGGATCGTGTCGAGAGAGGCGTCAAAGCCCAAAAGCCCGCCCGACCGCCAGCTCATCACCGCATCGCCCCGAAAGGCAAGCATATTGGAGTTTGCGTCGACGTATTCCAGCTTGACCTCGCCGGAATAGGACAGGCCGGTAGCACCATCCTGGGCCAGGGCCGGCATGGCGCTGATCGCCACAAGGGCGGGGAAAAGGAAACGGGTCATCTGCTCGGTCCACCTGTTTGTTGTTTTTTCTGATCATGCCACAGGACTTTGACGAAGGAAAGTCTGTGCAATCAGCATCTTGTGGTTCGGCATATTTCCGCGCCCACCGGTGCTGCACGCGCCGGGGGGGGCCGCAGTCCGGCCAGAGGGATTGTCCTGGATATGGCAAGGCCCGGGCGGGGCTGATCCCGTCCGGGCCTTATGATCCTTGCCCCGCGTCAGATCGCGGGGATCCGGGTCTATTCTTCCGGCTGGCGATAGGCCTTGTGGCAGGCAGAGCAGGCGGCGCCAAGCTGGGCCATGCCCGCCTTGACACCTTCGACATCCGTCGCCGCCGCCACCTGCATCGCCGCCGCAGCGGTGTTCAGGTCGGCGACCTTGGTCAGGAAATCATCCTGGCTTGCCCACAGAGCGGGCAGGGCAAAGCTGTCGGCCGAGGCCTGGTATTCGGACCCGGCAGGGAACTGATCCATGCTGATCACCGAGGCAATCGCCGCGATGTTGGCCGAGGCCTTGGTAGCAACTGCCGCGTCATAGTCGGCTTCACCCTTGGCCATCGCGCCAAGCTTGCCGATGTCGGTCGCCATCTGCAGCATCAGGCCGTGACGCATTTCCACGGCATCGGCAAACGGGTCTTCCGCATCTTGCGCGATGCTGACAGTCGCAACCGAAGCCAGAACGGCAGCGGCGAGAAACACTCGCTTCATTTCTACACTCCTTGACGGGATTCTTGGGAACAGGATTCGGGGATAGGACTTACACCCAGAAGGCGAAATGCGCGTGCGGGCAATAAACGGACGTGGCATTTGGTCCGCGTATCACTTTGGTTTATGGCGGTTTCTGGCCGATGCCCGGCCAATCGAGCCGATGTCCGCCGGTCAATCTGCGCCGGTCAAGCCGGTTCCCTGCGAGCGGACGACTACACCGCCCAAACGAAACGGGCGGCTCCGGCATCGGAACCGCCCGCAGTGTTTCAAAGCCGCTGGATCAGAACTTGACGCCGACCGACACGTTCACGATGTCGCTGCCAAAGAAAGCACCGCCCGACGATCCCAGATATCCGGCCTCGACGAAGACATCATCGGTCAGGTCATAGTTGGCCGCGATGCCATAAAGCGTTCCGTCGCTGCCAAGGCCGTTCACATGCAATGCCGTCGCGGTCAGATCCAGACGGTCGGTCGGACTGTAGACGGCGTAAAGCGAAACCGACCGCACGTTCGAGGAAAGGATGTCGCTGGTGCCAACGATTGCACCCGCAGTCACCTGGCCAAAGTCATGTTCTGCACCGATAAAGAAGCTGGACGCCGAAAGCCCGCTGCCGTTCACATGTTCGCCGCCCGCCTTCACGATCGTCTCGCCAAAGCTGTAGTTGACCGCGACATCCAGCACCTGGCCGCCTTCAAGGTCATGATAGGACACGCCAACCCGCGCACCCCCAAAATTGCCGTCATAGCGGATCCCTGCAGCTGCATCGGCACTGCTGCTAAGCACCTGGATCGGCAGAATGCTGCCTGTGAACATCCCCAGTTGCAGGTCAAGATAGTCAAGACCGCCCAAGGCAGGAGCGCCGATGTAATCGTCAAGCGCGTTGCGCGGCGCACCGATCTGGATCTTGCCGAAGTCGCCGGAATAGCTCAGCGCTCCATAAAGGGCTTCGGTCGACGACCCGACGCTGATCCCCTGAACCCCGATGAAGCCGCCAAAGCCGCTGGCGCTTTCATAGCTGAGGTCAGCGTCCAGCAATCCGAAGGACTGTTCGGTGGTCTTGGTGCTGATGTGTTCGTATTCAAGCTTGCCGGTCAGCGAGAAGCCGCCGCCGATGTCCAGTGCCATGACCGGCGCGACCGAGCCCAGAAGGGCCAAAACCGAAGCAGTGCCAAGAATTTTCATGATGCTATCCCCTATGTTTGGTAGAATAAGACTACCGCGACATCGGGCTTCCGACAATTAAGGCATCCCATACCTTCGGGCCAAGGGCCGCAGCCACCGGCCCGAAAGCCGGATCACTCCACCGCTGGCACGACCGCCAGATAATCCGCCACCGCCTGCCGGTCGCTGTCGGGCAGCCGGCCCAGGTTTTCGACCACATGCGCCATATGCCCGCCGACGGAGTCATAGTCCGGCGTGAAGCCGGTGGTCAGGTAGGCGACGATATCAACCGGCGACCAGGTCAGTTTCGCGGGCGTGATGTTCGGGGTCTTGCCCTTGCCGCCGGGGATCGGTGCGCCGGACAGCCAGGCGCTGGTTTTCAGCCCGCCGATAAGGTTGCGGGGCGTGTGGCATTCGCCGCAATGCGCCAGCGCTTCGGCAATATAGCGACCACGGGTGGCAGATGGGCTCAGGTCGCCCTGAATGACCCAGTCTTCCGACAGGAACAAAAGCTTCCAGACCCCGATGCCCTGCCGCAGCGAGAACGGAAAGCCCAGTTCATGTTCGGCACTTGGGGTCGGATCGGCGGGCAGGGTTTTCAGAAAGGCGTAAAGGTCCGCGACATCCTGCATCTCCATCTTGGCATAGGCCGCATAGGGCAGGGCGGGGTAAAGGTGTTCCCCCTTGCGCCCGACACCGCGCTTCAGCGCATTGGCAAGGTCAAGAAGGCTCCAGTCCCCGATCCCATGTTCCGGGTCCTGGCTGATGTTCGGCGCGATGAACGTCCCGAAGTCCGAGCCAAAGCGTTGCCCGCCTTTCAGCACCAGCTGCTCGGCGTCCTTGGCACCGTCCGCCATGTGGCACGACGCACAGCCCGAGGCCCAGAATACCGCTTGGCCCTTGGCCGCATCGCCGGTCAGGCCCGCGACATCAGCCTCGGACAGGGGCTTGGGCAAGGTCACGAACCACAGCGCTGCCGCCACGATCAGTCCAAGGCCCACAAGATAGCGCAGGATTCGCAACATCATTCGTCTCCAAGGCTTCTACCGGCCACGTTACATGCGGCGGGACTGCGGTCAAATCACGGATTGACCTGCCCGCGGTCAACGGTCAGCCATTCTGGCCAGCCGACAAAGGCCTCGATCCCGACGATCACCAAGCAGGCGGCGATCACGAACAGGTAAAGCTTGATACGCCACGGGGCCGGGGGGCGCTTTGCCAGTTGTTTGGCCCGCATCAGCGTCCGCAGATAGTTCACCCCTTGGCGCCTTCGACAAAGCGGACCTTGCCGATGAAGGGCAGGTTGCGATTGCGCTGCGCAAAGTCGATGCCATAGCCCACGACGAATTCGTCGGGGATCTCGAATCCCGTCCAGTCCGCCTTGACCGGTACTTCCCGGCGCGTCGGCTTGTCCAGAAGCGCGCAGGTCTTCAGCCGCGCCGGTTCGCGCGCCTTCAGCATGTGCAGGACATGGGTCAGCGTGAAGCCGGTGTCGATGATGTCTTCCACCACCAGCACGTCACGCCCCGCAATCTCGCCCCGCAGGTCTTTCAGGATGCGGACCTCGCGGCTGGAATGCATGCTGTCGCCGTAGGACGAGGCTTCAAGGAAATCCACCTCGACCGGCAGCTCGATCTCGCGCACCAGATCGGCGATGAACACGAAGGACCCGCGCAAGAGGCCCACGACAACCAGCTTGTCGGTGCCGCTGAAATGGTCCGTAATCTCGCGTGCAAGCGCCTCGACCCTGGCGGCAATCGACTTGGCGCTGATCATCTGGTCGATAACATAGGGACGGTCTGGCATCAGGGTTTCCCGGCAAGAAGCATGGTCGTAAGCTTTTCCTGTCATTGCATTTCAAAAGAGGTTGGGAAATGATTCGAACACTTCTCTGCACGGCACTGGTGGTTGCGACGCTGTCCTTGCCTGCGATGGCCGAAGACACCCCTGACATTTCGGCGATCCGGGGTCGGCAGCTTTACATCGAAGGTAAGCATGACGAGGCTTTTGCCGCGATCAAGCCCCTTGCCGAAGCGGGCGTGCCGCGGGCCGAGGTGATCCTGGGGTTCTTCTATGAACGCGGCATCGGCACCGCCGTGGATGAGGCGCTGGCGCTGCAATGGTATGAAAAGGCCGCAGCGCACAATCAGCCTGCCGGGCTTCACAACCTTGGCTATGCCTATCAAGAGGGGCTGTTCGGCCTGACCAAGGATATGGTCAAGGCGAAGGAGCTTTACCTCAAGGCCGCCGAGATGGACTATCCGGCCTCGCTGCACAACCTGTCGCATATCTATCTGTATGGCGAAGGTACCGAAGTGGACACCGAGCTTGGCCGTGCGCTGATCGAGCGTGCCGTTGCGCTTGGCCATCCCGAAGCCGCCGCCGACCTGGGCTATATCCTGGCCACCGGTGACGGCCTGCCGATCGACCTGGAACGCGCGCGTGAGGTCTATCTGATCGGCGCGGCGAATGGCATCGACTGGGCCGTGCGCGACTATGGCGAGATGCAGGAACTGGGCGAAGGCGGGCCGGTCGATCTGGCCGAGGCCGAGGAATGGTATCGCCGCGCCCATGATCTGGGCAACGTGATGGCTTCTTTCGATATGGCCGAAATGCTTTGGGCAAACGCAGCCACCATGCCCGACCGCCAGGTCGAGGCGCTGGCCTGGTGTTTCTATGCCGAAACCAACGGACCGGATTTCGACGGCAATGACTATACCGGTCGCTGCGCCGCTCCTGCGGCCAAGCTGACCCCGGAAGAGGTTGCCCAGGCGACGGAGCAAGCCAAGACCTTGTGACCCCCCGTGACACCATAGGCGCTTGAACTTGGGCGCGCGGCAGGTCACATGTCGGCAAACGTGACCTGCGTGATGCCGAAACATTCCGAAACCAGACGCCTGCCCTACACCGCCCGCCAGATGTTCGATCTGGTGGCCGATGTGGAATCTTACCCGAAGTTCCTGCCGTGGAATTCCGCCGCCCGCATCCGGTCGCGCAAAGCCTTCGACGGCGGCGAGGTGCTGGAGGCCGATCTTGTCATCAGCTTCAAGGTCTTTCGCGAACGCTTTGGCAGTCGGGTGACGCTGTGGCCCGAAGCGATGAAGATCGATACCGAATATCTGGACGGCCCGTTCCGCTATCTGAAATCCGGCTGGGCCTTCCGCGATGCCCCCGGCGGCTGCGAAGTGGATTTCCATGTCGACTTCGAATTCCGCAACGCGATCCTGCAGGGCATCATCGGTGTCGTCTTCAACGAAGCCATGCACCGCATCGTCCGCGCGTTCGAGGTGCGGGCTGCCGCCCTTTACGGGCAAAAGGCCAGCATAAATCGCTGACGGCCGCGTAGGGCAGGGCCCTGCGCCACGTATGACTGGAAAAGCCGCAACCCGAGGATCCGATGCGCCTGATCATCCTGCTTCTGTCATTCTGTCTGGCCGTCCCGGCCCTTGCCGAAACCGTCCAGCTTGGGGACCGGTACTATGACATTTACCTGCCTGCCGATCCCGACGGCGCCCCGGTCATCCTTGCCCTGCATGGTGGCGGCGGGGACCCTGACCAATTCGCCACGGCCTCGGGCCTTGGTCAAAAGGCCAGCAAGGCCGGATATGCGGTGATTTTCCCGGCCGGCAGCGGACGGCGGGGCGACAGGCTTCTGACCTGGAACGGCGGCTATTGCTGCGGCTATGCCGCGCGCCGGAATGTGGATGACCTTGGGTTTCTGACCGAGGTCATCGCGGATGCGGCTGACCGGTTCGGCGTGGCTGGCGACCGGGTGTATCTGACCGGGATGTCGAACGGCTCGATCATGGCCGAAACCTTCGCGGCAGAATACCCGGACCGTGTTCGCGCCGTGGCCGGGGTTTCCGGCACGCTGGATACCGCCACCTTTGGGGTCAAGGGTCCGGTCCCGGCGCTGATCATCCACGGCACGGCAGACCCGATGGTGCCCTATGACGGCGGCAAAGGCGACCAAAGCCTGACCCGCACCGATTTCGCCAGCGTGGCATCGGTCGTCGATGCCTTCCTTGCCCCTTGGGGCGGCGGTCTGACCCAGACCGATAGGACGATTGACCGCAAGGACGATGGCACCAGCGTTACGGTGACCGACTACCAGCAGGGCAACAGGGTCGTGCTGCGGCTGATGACCGTGACGGGCGGCGCGCATCACTGGCCGGGTGGCCAGAAGGCGCGGCTGAGCGAAGGCAAGACGCGGGAAATCGACGCCAACACCGAAATCCTGCGGTTCTTCGCGCTGCATCCGTGACGGCGGGGTAAGGACCAAATTCCTTGGAAGGTATTTGCAAATCTTTTCGAAAAGATTTGGTCTGGCCCTCAGGCCAGCGCCGCCGCCAAAAGCCCTAGCGCATGGTCGCAGGCCGCCTGCCGCACCCCGGAGCGCCCCAGCGCCCCGAACTCCACCGTTTCGACCCGGACTTGCTGACCCCGCCGCGCAAGGCCAAAGCAGACTCGCCCCTCGGGCTTGAACTCTGACCCGCCCGGCCCCGCGATCCCGGTGATCGACACCGCCAGATCGGCGGGGGAATGGGCCAGCGCGCCCGTGGCCATTTCCCGCGCTACTTCCTCGGACACCGCGCCATGGTCAGTCAGGGTCTGCGGCGACACCCCCAGAAGCTCGACCTTGGCAGCGTTGGAATAGGTGACGAAGCCGCGCTCAAACACATCCGACGATCCGGCGATATCGGTCAAGGCAACCGCCACCATCCCGCCCGTGCAGCTTTCGGCGCAGGTGATCCGCACCCCCGCCGCGCGGGCGCGGGCCAGAAGGGCGGGTATGTCTACGAAAGCCACGCCATCGCCCCGTGATAGGCCCCGGCCAGCACAACCGAGAGGACGCCAGCAAACAGCCCGGCCCAAAGGTCATCCAGCATCACCCCCGCCGGATCGCCGCGCCGGTCAGCCCGACCCACCAGCCAAGGCTTCCAGATGTCGAACAGCCGGAACAGGGCGAACGGCACCACCCAGCCGGGCCAGGCCCCGGTCAGAAGGTTGGGCACGCCATGCCACCACAAGGGCAGGACGGTGAACGAGAGCGCCAGCCATTGCCCCGCGACCTCGTCAATCACCACTTCCGAAGGGTCCTCTCCCCCCGTCGCCCGCAAGTAGGGCGGGACGGCAAGAAAGCCCAGAACCGTTGCCGCCACCGCACCGATGGGGACCAGCAGGGCAAAGCCCGCCTCATAGGCCGCGACACCAAGGGCGACCGCAATCGCGCTGGCCCAGGTTCCGCTTGCAGGCCGGAGGAACCCCGCGCCGAAGACGGTGGCGATCATCCGGCTCATGCTTTCACCAGGACGGCGGTGGCCAGTGCGGCAATGCCTTCCTCGCGCCCGGTAAAACCCAACCGTTCCGAGGTGGTGGCTTTGACCGACACCCGGTCCACCTCGACCCCCATGATCCGCGCCAGTTCGGCCTGCATGGTGGCGGCATGCGGCCCGATCTTCGGGCGTTCGCAGACCAGCGTCACATCGCAGTTGGCCAAGTCAAAGCCCTGCGCGCGCGCCATGCCGATGGCATGGGCCAGAAAGATGTGGCTGGCCGCGCCCTTCCATTGCGGGTCTGACGGCGGAAAATGCCGCCCGATATCTCCCAAGGCCAGCGCGCCATAGATCGCATCGGTCAGGGCATGCATGCCGACATCGGCATCCGAATGGCCCAGAAGTCCCTTGCTGTGCGGCACCTTCACCCCGCACAGCCAGACATGATCGCCGTCGCAAAAGGCATGGACGTCATAGCCGTTGCCGACCCGTATTTCTGGCCGCACATCCATCCTGCGTCCTTTCAACACTGCCTCAGCCCGGGCAAAATCGCCGGGGAAGGTCAGCTTCATGTTATCTTCGTCGCCCTCGACAATGGCCACGTCAATCCCGGCGTCGCGCGCCACCTGCACGTCATCCATGGCCCCGCCGGGATGGGCAAGATGCGCCGCAAGAATGGCGTTGAAATGAAAGGCCTGCGGTGTCTGCGCGCGGTAAAGCCCGGCCCGGTCCACGGTTCCCGACACCAACTCGTCAGACCCGCGCCACAGGGCATCGGTGACGCCAAGCGCAGGGGCCGCGCCTGCGTGGGTCGCCAAGGCCGCCAGAAGCCGGTCAATCAGCCCGCGCGATACCAAAGGCCGCGCGCCATCATGGATCAGCACGCGCCGCACGCCCGACCCTTCCAGCGCCCGCAATCCGGCCAGGACCGAGGCATCCCGTGTCGTCCCACCTTCGACCAGTGTCACGCCATAGTCTTCGGCCTGCGCCCGGTCATCTGGGTGGATCACCAGCACCACCCGCAGGCCCTGAAACGCCGCCAGCGTATGCGCGATGACCGGCTTGCCCGCCAGCAACTGCCATTGCTTCGGTACCTCGCCTCCCATCCGGTTGCCGCGACCGGCGGCGACGATGATGACGGCTGTATCTGCATTCGGGTTCATCCTCCTTGCCTAATCCAGCAGGGCGCGCCTGACAATCCGGCGCTTTTTGCCCGGTTCTGCACAAAATTTGTGCATCGCATGTTTTTCAGTCATTATTGGTCTGCCTCGCCTTGGCCTGCCGCCTGCCATGGCGCAGGTTTGGACCCAACCAAAGGACAAAGCCTTGCCCCTGACCCTCGGCCCGCTTGCCATTGACCCACCGGTATTCCTGGCCCCCCTGGCCGGGATCACCGACCTGCCGTTTCGTCGGCTGGTCGCCAGTTTCGGCGCGGGGCTGGTGGTCAGCGAGATGATCGCCAGCGAAGAGGTTGTCCGCGCCCATCCCGAAATGCGCGCAAGGGCCGAGCTGGGCTTTGGCGAACAGGCGACCGCCGTGCAGCTGGCGGGCCGTGATCCCCACTGGATGGCCGAGGCCGCGAAGTTCGTCGAAGGGCAGGGTGCCCGGATCATCGACATCAACATGGGCTGCCCATCGAAACGGGTGACAACCGGCCTTTGCGGCTCGGCCCTTCTGCGCGACCTTGACCTTGCGCTGGTGCTGATCGAGGCGGTGGTCAAGGCGGTGAAGGTGCCGGTCACCCTGAAAACCCGGCTGGGTTGGGACGACACCCTGCACAACGCCCCCACATTGGCCAAACGCGCCGAAGACGCCGGTATCCGGATGATCACCATCCACGGCCGCACCCGCTGCCAGTTCTACAAAGGCCAAGCCAACTGGGCCGCGATCCGCGCCGTCAAGGATGCGGTCACGATCCCCGTCATCTCCAATGGCGACATCACCGATACCGCCACCGCCCGTGAAGCCCTTCGCCTGTCCGGTGCCGATGGCGTGATGATCGGGCGCGGCGCGCAGGGTGCGCCATGGAAACTCGCGCAAGTGGCGCATGACATCTATGGCACGCCAAAGCCGAAAATCCCCGAAGGGGGCCGACTTGGCCGGATGGTGCTGGACCATTACGACGACATGCTTACCTTCTATGGCTGCGAGCTTGGCCTGCGCATGGCACGGAAACACCTTGGCTGGTATCTGGACGAAGCCGGTCTTCCCCATGCCCGCGACGCGATCCTGACCTCGACCGACCCGGTGCAGGTGATCCAGCTTATCGAACAGGCCTTTGCCGAACTGGAGCTGGTCGCATGACCTATCGCGCGCCCTATCCGGTGCCCGGCGTCATCTGGGCCTCACTGCCGTTTCCGACCTTGCTGATCGACGAGACCGCGACGATCATCGAGGCGAACCCTGCAGCCGAAACCTTCCTCAACGCTTCGGCCCGGTCCTTGCGCGGCCAGCCCGCCTTTGACCGCCTGTCGATCGACGCCCCGATGGAGGATGCGCTGGCGCGTGCCCGTGCCAACCAGTCGCCCCTGAACATCAACGATGTCGACGTGACCACCGGCGAACGCCCGCCCGTGCAATGCGCGATCCATCTGGCACCGATGCATGACAATCCCGGCATCGTGATGCTGATCCTGTCGCCCCGCGAACTGGCCGACCGGCTGGGGCGGTCGATGGGGGCCAAGACCGCCGCGCGGTCCGCCATCGGCATGGCCGAAATGCTGGCGCATGAAATCAAGAACCCCTTGGCCGGGATTTCGGGTGCGGCACAGCTTTTGTCGATGAACCTGCCGCCCGAAGATCAGGAGATGACTGACCTGATCGTCGAGGAAACCCGCCGCATTGTGAAGCTGCTGGAACAGGTTGAACAGTTCGGCAACCTGCGCCCGCCAGACCGCAAGCCGGTGAACATCCACGACGCGCTGGACCGCGCCCGCCGCTCGGCCCTTGTCGGGTTCGCCGCCCACATGACGATTGTCGAGGATTACGACCCCTCGCTTCCCCCGACCTTCGCCGACAGCGACCAGCTGATGCAGGTCTTCCTGAACCTGATCAAGAACGCCGCCGAGGCGAACCCCAAGGGCGGGACGATCCGGCTGCATTCCTTTTACGACCTCTCGCTGCGCCTGCGCCGCAAGGATGGTATTTCCGCCGCACTCCCCTTGCAGGTCGAGATCATCGACGACGGCCCCGGCATCAAACCCGAGATTGCCGCCAATATCTTCGAACCCTTCGTTTCAGGCCGCGAAAACGGCACCGGCCTTGGCCTGGCACTCGTCTCGAAGATCATCTCCGACCATGAAGGCTGGATTTCCGTTGATAGTTCCCCCGGTCGCACCGTGTTCCGCGTCTCGCTGCCCATGGCCCCGCGTGAAAAGAAAGTAGGTCCCTGATGGATGGCACCGTCCTTGTCGCCGATGACGACCGCACGATCCGCACCGTGCTGACCCAGGCCCTGACACGGGCGGGCTGCAAGGTTCATGCGACCTCGTCCCTCATGACCCTGATGCGCTGGGTCGAAGAAGGGAAGGGCGACCTTGTCATCAGCGACGTGATCATGCCCGACGGCAACGGGTTGGACGCCTTGCCGCGCATTTCCAAGTTGCGCCCCGGCCTGCCGGTGATCGTGATTTCGGCGCAGAACACCATCATGACCGCCATTCAGGCGGCGGAAGCCGAGGCGTTCGATTACCTGCCGAAACCCTTCGACCTGCCCGATCTGATGAAGCGTTCGGCCAAGGCGCTGGAACAGAAGCGCCGCCTGCCGACCCAGCCCGCCGCCGCGCGCGAGGTTGGGGATGACTTGCCGCTTGTCGGTCGCACCCCGGCGATGCAGGCGCTGTATCGGTTGGTGGCCAAGGTGATGAACACCGACCTTTCCGTCCTTGTGACGGGCGAGTCGGGCACCGGCAAATCCCTGATCGCGCGCGCGATCCATGATTTTTCCGACCGCCGCACCCTTCCCTTTGTCGTGGCCCAAGCCAGCGATCTGGCGGGTATCGACGGCCCCGCGACGCTGCTTGCCAAGGCGCGTGGCGGCTCGATCGTCTTTGATGAAATCGCCGATTATGACGCCGACACGCAGGGTCGCGTGGTCCGAATGCTGGACATGATGGGCGACAAGGCCCCTCGGGTGATGGCCACCAGTCAGACTGACCTGTCCGCCCGGATCGAGGCGGGCCAGTTCCGCCAGGACCTTTTCTACCGGCTTGGCGGCGTGGCGCTGCACGTCCCCGCGCTCCGCGAACGGGTCGAGGATATCCCGCTTCTGGCCGAACACCTGCTTGCCAAGGGCGAGCGTGAGCTTGGCGCCATCCGCCGCCTGTCGCCGGGGGCAACCGACCTGATCCGCAGCTATTCCTGGCCCGGCAACGTGCGGCAACTGGAAAATACCATCCGCCGTCTTCTGGTCACCGCACCCGAGGCTGAAATCGCCCGGACCGAGATTGAACTGATCCTGGGCCAGCAACCTGCCACCGAAACCCGCTCGGGCATTGCCGATGGCGAACGCCTTTCCGCCTCGGTCGCGCGTCACCTGCAGCGCTATTTCGACCTGCACGGCGGCCAGCTTCCGCCCCCCGGCGTCTATCAGCGTATCCTGCGCGAAGTGGAAATTCCCCTGATCGAGATCGCGCTTGATGCCACCGCCGGCAATCAGGCGAAATGCGCCGATCTTCTGGGGATCAACCGCAACACCCTGCGCAAGAAGATCACCGAACTGGACATCCGCGTCAGCCGTCGCCGCAAGTTGATGTAGCTCCGCCACAAGGTGTGTCTTTTGGGTTTCACCCTGACGCGCATCAAGATATAGTGGCCAAGGGTGGGTTGACCCCCGTCAAACGGGCAGAGTCGGTTGGAGCGCGCGGTTCATCGGGATATTCTGGCACGCCTGTCGCGGCTGCGACGGCACCGCCGCGTGCAGACTGCCGTCACGCTTGGCCTTGTGTTCCTTGGCCCGCTGCTGGCGGTTTCCACCTTTCTTGCGATGGGCCCGTTCAGCCAGGATGCAGGCTCTCCGACGCTGCGGCTGATCCTGCTGGCCGACCTGATCTATGTGCTTGTCATCGCGGCGCTTGTCCTTGTCCGCGTCATCCGGCTGGTGGCCGACCGCAAGTCCCGCTCGGCCGGGTCGCGGCTGCACATGCGGCTTTCCGGTGTCTTCATGCTGATCGCACTGGTGCCCACCGTCCTTGTCGCCGTCTTCGCGGTCTTGTCGATCAACATCGGGCTTGAGGGCTGGTTTTCCGAACGGGTCCGCTCGGTCGTCGGCTCGTCCCTTTCCGCCGCCCAGGCCTATGAGGCGGTGCAGCGCGACGATCTTGCCGCCGATGTCGTCAACCTTGCGGGCTATCTGAACGACGCCAAGCACCAGGCCACCTTCCTGCGCGATGACCAATTGCGCCCCCTTCTTTCTCAGGCCCAGGCCGTCATCCAGCGCGGGTTGAAAGAGGCTTACCTCGTCGATGGCACCGGCGCGCTGAAGACGCGGGGCGAACGGTCCTACCTCTTCGATTTCGAACCTTTGACCGAAGAGCATCTGCGTCTTGCCCGCGAAGGCAATACCGTCCTGATCCCGGACTGGAAGAACAACGAATTCCGCGCCCTGATCTTTCTGGACGCCTATACCGACCGCTATCTTTACGTCACGCGGCAGGTCGACGGCTCGATCCTTTTGCTGCTGGATGAAACGCAGCAGACCGTCCAGCTTTACAACCAGCTTGAATCGGAGCGCGGACGGCTTCTGTTCAACTTCGGCCTGATCTATCTGGGCTTCGCGCTGATCCTGATCCTTGCCGCTGTCTGGCTGGGCCTGTGGTTCGCCGAACGCCTGTCGCGCCCGGTCGGGCGGTTGGCGGGGGCGGCAGAGCGGGTGGGCGGTGGCGATCTGGACGTGCAGGTCACCGAAGAGGATGGCGACGACGAAATTGCCTCTTTGGGCAGACTTTTCAACCAGATGACGCGACAACTTAAAGGTCAGCGTGAAGCGCTTGTCGATGGCCACCGCCAGACCGAACTGCGCCGCCGCCTGTTTGATTCCGTCTTGTCCAACGTGACGGCGGGGGTCATCGGTCTGGACGGCGACGGCAACATCGACTTTGTAAACCGCGCCGCCGACCGCCTGCTTGACCTTGCCGATGGTCCGGCCGATCAGCCGCTTGCGACCGCAGTCCCGGAATTTGCGGGCCTCTTCGACCGCCTGCGCGATGGCACCGGCAGCGCGGTCCAGGAAGAGCTGCGCCTGACCCGCAAGGGCAAGCTGGAAAGCCTTCTGGTCCGCATGTCTACCCGCCGCAGCGAGGACGGCGCGGCGGAAGGCTATGTCGTGGCCTTCGACGATGTGACCGACCTTGTCAGCGCCCAGCGGATGGCCGCCTGGGGCGATGTCGCCCGCCGCATCGCGCATGAAATCAAGAACCCGCTGACCCCGATCCAACTGTCCGCCGAACGCATCAAGCGCAAGTTCGCGACGCAGGTCCGCGACCACGAAGACCTTGAACAATACACCGACGTCATCATCCGCCAGACCAACGACCTGCGCCGGATCGTCGACGAGTTTTCCAAATTCGCCCGGATGCCCGAACCCGACCGCCGCGACTGCGATATTGCCGAGCTTCTGAAAGGCGCGGTCCTTTTGCAGGAAAACGGCCAGCCCTCGGTGCGCTTTGCCAAGGATATCCCGGCAAAACCGCTTGTCATGGAACTGGACGCAACCATGCTGGGGCAGGCCTTCACAAACCTGATCAAGAACGCAGGCGAAGCTATTGACGCATATCAGGAAAATCAAAATCCAATCGGGTTTTCCCCCGAAATCCGCGTCTCGCTTTCTGCCGACGACAGCGAAACCGTGATCCGCATCATGGACAACGGCACAGGCCTGCCGCCCGACCGCGCGCGGCTGTTCGAACCCTATGTGACCACCCGCGACAAGGGCACCGGCCTTGGCCTGCCGATTGTCAAGAAGATCATTGAAGAACACGGGGGTACGCTTGCCCTACTTGACGCCCCCGTCTTCGAAGGCAACGACCATCCCGGAGCGATGGCGGAAATCCGTCTGCCGCGCGCCGTGAAGAAACGG
>CAUJIP010000044.1 GCA_963205235.1 Pseudomonadota bacterium | reverse complement strand
GTCGATCAGGTGCTGCGCACGGCCGCCGGAGTGCAGGATGCCATCTGCTTTCGCAATCCCAAACCCGATGCGGCGGATGAACTTTTTGCCTTTGTCGTTCTGGAGGAAAGCACCAACCGGCTGCAGGCAGTGGCCAGTGCGCGCCACGCTGTCAGCGAAAGGTTCGGCGAATACGCGGTCCCTCGTGTCATCCAACCGGTCCGGGTGATTCCCCGTCGCGCCGATGGGGCCCCGGACCGCGCCGCCTGCGCCGAGATGGTCTTGCGCGCCGCGAGTGCCCGCCCGTCAGGTACTCAACCCTAAGTTACTGAGGCCTCCTTTTAAGGGCATGCGGCAGAAGGTCGCGCGACATTTCCGTCACAGTCTGGACCTACGCAAGGGGCTCGTGGGCGAAATTTTACCTTTGAAGTTGACGTGATCGGGCTGCGTGGTCAAAGTCACAATCATATAGCTTCATCTCTCGGAAGGGGATCTCTCATGATCGAAAAGAATGTTTCCACCTGCCTGGTTTCGGTTGCAGCCCTTGTCGCGGGCAGCGATGCCGTCGCCGCCCAGGACTGGAGCGGCCTGTATGGCGGTCTGTCCTATGGCAGCAACTCGGGTACCTCGCCCGCCCAGCCCTACGACTATGACGAAGGCTACCAGATGGACGGCAAAGCCCTTGGCCTGTTTGCAGGGTACCGCTGGAACGCGTCTGACCGCATCGTGATGGGCGTCGAACTTGCGATGCAGGGTAGCATCGACGTTTCCGCGCCGGCCGCCTATTCGACCGACGATTACTCGTTCGAGAACATGACCGACGTTAAGCTGTCGCTCGGCACCCCGGTGGGCAAGGCGCTGGTTTACGGCTTTGCAGGTATGTCTTCGGGCACGCTGGATGCCTATGGCACCGACGAATACATGTACAACGCATCGGGCGTGAACTACGGCGTCGGCGTCGACTACATGGTTACCGACCACATGACTGTGGGCCTGGAATACATCACCCGCAACATGACGGGCTATGTTTCCGGCGGCAATCCGGAAAGCCAAAGCAACTTCAACACGATTTCGCTGCGTACCTCGTTCAAGTTCTGATCGCGTGCCAGACGGATTTGGGCAAAGGGCCGGTCGCAAGACCGGCCCTTTGTGATTCACAATGAACCCGAATACCTCCATGCAGCAGCAAGGCACGCCGACTCCCACTGTCATTGCCCTGGGTGGCACCGGCATGATCGGTCTGGCGCTGAGGACCGTTTCCGCCCGGCGCGGGGTATCCGTCCTTTCGCTCTCGCTTGACCCGGATATGCGGTCCGAGGGCTTTACAAACCTGCAGATCGATTTTTCCAAGGCCGCCGAAGGGGCAGTTTCCGCTGCCCTTGACCGCGCCCTGCCGCCTGATGCTGCGATTGCTGCCCTCTGCATCATCGCTGGGCCCTCCCCCCAACAGATTGCCGAAGTGGCTGGCTTCGCGGCCCGGCGCGGCGTGCCGGTGGCGCAGGTCTCGTCCTGCCTGCTTTATCAGGCGGAGGATGGCGACGTGGTTACCGAAACCACACCCAGCCTGACCGAAGCCCAGGCAGTCTATCCCTACCTGCACCTGAAACTTGCCGAAGAGTCCGCCCTGACCAACTCGACCAGCGACTGGCGGCTGCTTCGGACCAATCACATTCTGGGTCAGGGCGGCCTTCTGGGCTGCATCCCCGGCCACAACCGCGACCCGCGGCTTCTGGATCACCTCCGCAGCGGCGAACCCCTGCAACTGGCGCGGGGTGGGCGGGTGCGGGTGTCGATCATCCATGCCGAAGATCTGGCTGCTGCCATGCTGGATCTTTGCCGCGACCCTGCCAGCACGGGCCAGGTGTTGAATGTCGTGCATCCGGCTCCGGTCATGGCCGACGACTACTTCCGCCAGATCGCCGATCTGATGGGCCTGCCCCCGCCCGTCATCGCCCAGCTGGACCCTGCGCCCGACGGCTTCTGGGCCCTGACCGCGCGGGACATCCACTATGTCAGCCACCACCCCTCGGTCGCCCGACTTGTGTTCCGGCATGACCTGAGGTCGGCACTTCGCGATACGCTGTCAGTGGGAGAGGCCACCTATGCCGCGCTTGGGGGCCATCTTCGCGACCGGTTGAAAGGCCGATCTGATCCGGGGTGACGGTCAGGTCGTGGCGGGGCCTCCTTCGGGTGGGCCGGTTCATTGATCTCATGCTGGGTTGCCGGTCAATGGGGGTGTCCACGCTGGACAGAGAATCGGGGCAAGCGAAATCAAGGGGTTGGTCGTGGACATTTACCGCGCGTTAACCGGTTGTCCGGTTGATTGTTTTGGGGGACTGGACGAGATTGAGTAAAGGCTCATGCCCCGACCAGACTGTGCGAACCGCTTCACGAGGCGGTCGAGGAGTATCTGAAAACCTGCGCCCGGTTCGGGAAGAGCCTGAACGCCTGGGCGGAAGAGGTGTCGGGGAGGGCGGTGGGGTGATGCGGATTAGCACATTTTCCTGGGCACTGGTTGGGACTTTGGCACTTTCGGCATGCTGCGCGCCGGATCGCTGCTATGTCGCGCGGTCTCGGTTCGAGGTGCTGGATCCGGTGATCAGCCGATTGCAAAGCTTTGAAGCAGAGCGCGGGCGATTTCCGGCAAGCCTTGAAGAAGCGTTTCCAGAAGGCCTGCCTGACGGTATCAGACCGCTGGAAGGTCACAAAGGTTACTATGGCTTTTCAATAGATGACGGCAATTTCCCAACCTTTTCATATGGAAGGTTTGGTAGGGCAGGCGCACCCAGAGAAGAGAATACAATTCATTTCCAGTATGTGGGCGGCGGCCTTTATCGAGGAATGAACGATTGCGAATGGACCGAAAATGACCGCAGCTGGAATTGCGGTGGCTAAATGCAAAGGCCGAACTGCTCGTCGATGACTTCGTCACTCCTCGCGGGCCTTTCCGACGAGAAGACGAAGTCGAACGAGGAGGTTTCACCCATGCTTCACCATCACATGCCGGACCACGGTGTAGTCCTCCAGCGCGTAGGCGCTCATGTCCTTGCCGTAGCCGCTTTGCTTTAACCCGCCATGCGGCATTTCGTTGGTCAGCATGAAGTGGGTGTTGATCCAGGTGCAGCCATAGCGGAGGCGGGCGGCGGTGGCCATGGCGCGGCCTACGTCGCGGGTCCAGACGGATGAGGCGAGGCCGTAGTCGCTGTCGTTGGCCCAGGTAACGGCGTCTTCAACATCGGTGAAGGGCGTGACCGAGACGACGGGGCCGAAGACTTCGCGCCTTACGATTTCATCTTCTTGCGTGGCCCCGGCGACGACGGTGGGTCGGTAGTAGAAGCCCTGATCCAATGCCGCGCCGCCGGTGGTGATCTCGACGTGGTTCAGTTCCCGCGCGCGGTTGACGAAGCTGGCGACGCGGTCGCGCTGGCGTTGGCTGATCAGGGGGCCGATTTCGTTCGTCGTGTCATCTTCGGCGCCCAAGGTGATCGAGGCGGCGGCACTGGTCAGGTCGGCGACAAGGTTGTCGTAGACCTTTTTCCCGGCATAGACGCGGCAGGCGGCGGTGCAATCCTGGCCCGCGTTGTAAAAGCTGAAGGCGCGCAGGCCTTCGACCACGGCGGGGATATCGGCATCGTCGAACACGAGCACCGGGGCCTTGCCGCCAAGCTCCAGATGGGTGCGTTTCACGGTCTTGGCGGCGGCGTCCAGCATCTTCTTGCCGGTGGCGACATCGCCAGTGAGGCTGATCATGTCGATGCCGGGGTGGTTGATCAGGTAGCTGCCGACAGTCTGGCCGCGCCCTGCGACGACGTTGACGACGCCTTCGGGCAGGACCTCGGCGAGGATATGCGCCAGTTTCAGGGCGGTCAGGGGGGTCTGCTCACTGGGTTTGAAGACCACGGTATTGCCGCCCGCGATGGCGGGGCCAAGTTTCCAGGCCATCATCATTAAGGGATAGTTCCACGGCGCGATGCTGGCGACGACGCCAACGGCATCGCGGCGGATCATGCTGGTGTGGCCGGAAAGGTATTCCCCAGCCACGGTGCCATGCATGCAGCGGACGGCGCCCGCGAAATAGCGGAAGCAGTCGACCACGGCGGGGATTTCGTCGTTGCGGGCGGCGTTGATCGGCTTGCCGCAGTTCAACGCCTCTAGCTTGGCGAAGGCGTCGGCTTCGGAGTCGATCCGGTCGGCGATGGTCAGAAGCGCGGCGGAGCGGGCGGCGGGCGTGGTGCGCGACCAGCTTTCAAACGCCTTGCGGGCGGCGGCGACGGCGCGGTCGACCTGGGCGGTGGACGCCTCGGGCACCTCAAGGATCAGCGCGCCGGTGCGGGGGTTCAGGACGGGTTCCTTCGCCTCTTGCCCAGCCTCAAACGCGGAGCCGATCAGGAGTTGGGTCTGGATGGTCATGACAGGGGTTCCCTATTTGCCCATGCCGGCGGTCTCGGACCCGCCACGGGTGAGGTAGTAGGCTGCGAGGATGGGGAGGAAGGTGGCGGCGAAGACGACGATGGCGACGACGTTGGTCACAGGGCGCTGGCGTGGGCGGATCAGTTCGTCCAGCATCCAGATCGGCAGGGTTTTCGCGCCGGAGCCGGAGCCTGCGGTGAAGATGGTGACGATGACCTCGTCGAACGACAGCGCGAAGGCGAGCATGCCACCGGCCAGAAGGGCTGAGCCCATGTTCGGCAGAAGGACGTGGCGGAAGGTCTGGAATGCGTTGGCACCAAGGTCGGCGGACGCCTCCATGATGCCACCGGACAGGCGGCGCAGGCGGGCGACGGCGTTGTTGTAGACGATGACGATGCAAAAGGTGGCGTGGCCGAGGATGATCGTCCAGGTGCTGAAGGGGATGTCGAGAACGCCGAAGGCCGAGCGCAGCGCCATGCCGGTGATGACGCCGGGCAATGCGATGGGAAGGAGGATCAGGAGGCTGATCTGCTCACGCCCGAAAAAGGCGGCGCGGGTCATCGCCCCGGCGACGAGGGTGCCGAGGATAAGGGCGAGCGAGGTCGCGATGGCGGCGACTTTCAGCGACAGGTAGAGCGGCGGCCAGATGTCGGGGCGGTCGAACCAGGCGGTGGTGAACCATTGCGTGGTCAGGCCGGGGGGCGGGAACTGGAAGCTGCGCTCCTCGGTCGTGAAGGCGTAGAGGAAGATCAAGAGGATCGGCAGGTGGAGGAAGAGAAGGCCTCCGATAGCGGCGAGGCGGAGCGAGAGGGGGGAGCGATCAGAGAGCATCGAAAGCCCCCATCCGGCGCGCGAGGGCGAGGTAGACCAGCATGATGCCGATGGGCACCACGGCAAAGGCAGCGGCCAAGGGGATGTTCCCGGCGGTGCCTTGCAACTGGTAGACGGCCATCCCGATGAAGTTGGCGGAATTGCCGATGATCTGGGGGATGATGTAGTCGCCAAGCGTCAGCGAGAAGGTGAAGATCGACCCGGCGATCACCCCCGGCAGGGCGAGGGGCAGGACCACGGTGCGGAAGGTCTGGGCGCGGGTGGCACCAAGGTCGGCGGAAGCCTCCAACATGGAATTCGGCACCCGCTCAAGTGCGGCCTGCATCGGCAGGATCATGTAAGGGAGCCAGATGTAGACGAAGACCATGAAGGTCCCGATGGGCGAGGTCGAGAGGGACGAGCCTTCAAGGCCGGGAATGGAAAGAAGGCCGCTGATGATCCAGCTGGTGTGGGTCTGCTCCGCTGCCCAGCCGATGATGCCCTCTTTGGCGAGGATCAGTTTCCAGGCGTAGACCTTGACCAGATAGCTGGACCAGAGCGGCAGCATAACGCCGAGGTAGAAGGCGGCTTTCCAGTGACCCTTGGCATAGCGGGCAGCAAAGTAGGCGATGGGGAAGGCCAGCACGGCACAGGCCAGCGTGACGAGGGCGGCCATGGTGACGGTGCGGACGAGGATGTCGAAGTTCGAGGGGCGGAAAAGCTCACCATAGGTCTTCAGCGTAAACTCCTCTTTCACGACGCCGGAGAATTCGTCGATCGAGTAGAAGCTTTGCAAGAGAAGCGCGGCGAGCGAACCGAGGTAGACGACGCCCAGCCACAACAAGGGCGGGGTGAGGAGAAGGGCGAGCAGGAGCCTCGGGCGACGCCAGAAGACGGCGGTCAGCCTGTCGGCAAGGCCCCTTTCCGGGAGAATGGCGGAGGCGGTCATGGCTGGTCCCCCAGGCAAGAAAAATTCTTGAAGGAAGAATTTTGGGTGCCTTGTCTTGCGGCGCTGGTCAGGTTGCAGGCGGCGGAGCCTCCGGCGGGGATATTTTGGCAAAGATGAAAGGCGGGGCGCATCAGGTGGACCCCATCAGGTGCAGGGCATCCTTGTCGAAGGCGATGGCGGTGGTGGCGCCTTCTGCCGGAACAGGTTGGCCAGCGGGGACGAGGGCGGCGACTTCGGTGCCCTGGAGGTCGATCACCACGCGGGTGCCCGAACCGAGGTAGCGCAGCGCGGTGACCGGGCCTGAGGCTGGGCCGGTTGCGGCTAGGCGGGTCGCTTCGGGGCGGAGGGAGGCCCATTCGGCGGGGCCGCCGAGGACCTTGGTCAGCGCAGGCGGCAGGACGTTCGAGGAGCCGACGAAATCTGCGACGAAGCGGGTGGCGGGGCGGTCATAGATGTCTTGCGGGCTGCCGATCTGGGCGATCTTGCCTTCGTTGAAGACGGCAAGGCTGTCGGCCATCGACAGGGCCTCGTGCTGGTCATGGGTGACGAAGACGAAGGTCAGGCCAAGGCGTTTCTGCAGGGCCTTGAGTTCATCCTGCATCGCTTCGCGCAGTTTCAGGTCAAGCGCACCGAGCGGTTCGTCAAGAAGCAGGACGCGGGGTTCATTCACAAGGGCGCGCGCGAGGGCGACGCGCTGGCGCTGGCCGCCGGAAAGCTGGCCGGGCTTGCGGTCACCGTGGCTGTCAAGGTGGACAAGGGCCAGCATCTCTTCGGCCTTGGCGTGGCGTTGGGCGCGGCCGATGCCCTTGACCATCAGCCCGTAGGCGACGTTGTCGCGCACGTTCATGTGCGGAAACAGGGCATAGTCCTGAAAGACGGTGTTGACGTTGCGCAGATGTGGCGGGGTGTTCGAAACATCCTCGCCAAAGATGCGGATTGTGCCGCCGGTCGGTTTTTCGAACCCCGAGATCAGCCGCAGGCAGGTGGTTTTCCCCGAGCCGGAGGGGCCGAGCATGGCAAAGAAGCTGCCCTCGGCGATGGAAAGGTCAACACCATCAACCGCGCGCACCGGCGCAGAGGCCGGGCCGAAGTGGCGGGAGACGTTCAGGAATTCGACAGCAGTTGTCATAACTTATCCGTAGGGTACGCTTTGGCGCACCGCTTGCAGGGAAAAGGGTGGGCAGTATTGCCCACCCTACGAGAAATTTCGATCAGCGTCCGCCGATCACGCCGATATAATCGCTGACCCAGCGGTAGTAGGGCACGCAGGCCCCGGCACCCTGGGAGCAGTCGGAGGTCGGAGTGGTCCAGAACCGGATCTTGTCGAAGTCTTCCATGCCGTTGGCCTTGCAGCTTTCGGCGGTCGACATGCCCGAGCCATCGGTGCAGGCCTCGGGCACAACCGGGTTCGAGCCGAACCAGGTTGCAAGGTCGGACTGCAGATTCGACGACAGGGTGTGTTCCATCCACAGATAGGCGCAGGTCGGGTTTGCGGCATCGACATGCATCATCGTGGTGTCGGCCCAGCCCGTTGCGCCCTCTTCCGGGATGGTCGAGGCGATGGGCAGGCTTTCCAGCTGCAGCATGCCAACCTGGAACGGCCACGAGCCCGAAGCAACGACGCCTTCGTTCTTGAAGTCGTCCATCTGGATATAGGCGTCGTGCCAGTAGCGGCTGACGAGTTCGCGCTGGGCGCGCAGCAGGTCGAGCGCTGCGGCATACTGTTCCTCGTTCAGTTCGTAGGGCGAGGTGATGCCAAGTTCCGGCTTGTGCGCCATGAGGTATTGCGCGGCGTCGGCGATGTGGATCGGGCCGTCATAAGCCTGGACCCGTCCCTTGTTCGACTGGCCGTCGGGCAGGGTCTGTTCTTCGAACACCACCGACCAGGATGTCGGCGGGCCGTCCTTGAACACCTCGGTGTTGTACATCAGGACGTTCGGACCCCACTGGTAGGGCACGCCGTAGTGGACGCCGTCGACGGTGAACCAAGGCGCGTCTTTCAGGCGGGCGTCGACCTTGCCCCAGGATGGGATCAGGTCGGTGTTGATCGGCTGGACGCGGTCGCCCGCCACAAGGCGAAGCGAGGCATCGCCCGAGGCGGTGACAAGGTCAAAGCCGCCTTCGTTCATCAGAGCCACCATCTCGTCCGAGGTGTTGGCGGTCTTGACGTTCACCTTGCAGCCCGAGGCGGCCTCGAACTTTGTGACCCAGTCATAGGCCTTGTCGGTTTCGCCCCGTTCAATATAGCCGGGCCAGGCGACGATGTTCACCTGACCTTCGGGGGTGCCAAGTTCGGTCACTTGGGCCAGAACCGGAGCAACCCCGGTCAGAAGCGCCAGCGTCGAGGTTGCCATCACTTTCAGTGTCTTCATGTCAATCTCCCTTTGGAAGGGCCGCCCCAGACAGACGGGTGCGGCAAGCCGGTGTTCCGGTCCTGAGGAAAGCTAGCGGGAAGGGGTGAGGAATCGCAATAACAAAACGCGGATGCTTGCCATCGACTTTTCCGATGGGTCAGAGCATGGAAATCGCAGTCTGGGCCGAACGGACAAAGTTGTAGGCGGGCAGGGCCAAAGGCGCGCCCTTGCGCCAGGCAAGGCCGACCTGAACTGTGGGCAGATCGCCCGAAACGTCGCGAATCTCGATCCGGTCGCCTTCAAGGCTCCAGGGGCGGTAGACAAGGCTGGGCAGGATTGCGAGGCCCGCGCCGGTGGCGACCAATGACCGGACTGCCTCGACACTGCGGGTGCGGAAGGCGATTTCGGGTTTTACCGGCAGGGCGGCGGTCAGGCGACGGGTCGATTCTTCGATCTCGTCGACCATAAGCTGGATCAGGGGCTGGCCTGCCAGTTCCTCCAGCGTGATGCTTTCCTGTTGCGCCAAGGGGTGGCCAAGCGGCAGCCACAGCCGGTAGGGCGACACGAGCAGGGTTTCCACGTTCAGCGCCAGCCGATCCTTGACGGATGAGGTCAGAAGGACGGCCACGTCCAGTTCACCCCCGATCAGAAGGTGCTGAAGATAATCGCCGTTATCCTCGATCACGTTCAGGGTCACTTGCGGATGGGCGCGGCGATAGCGGGCCAACACATCCGACAACACATAGCCCGCGACAAGGCTGGTCACGCCAAGGGACAGTTTGCCTTTGGTTGCAACGGTTTCATCCTGAAAGGCGGTGCGGGCGGCGGCGACCTCGGCCATGATCTTGCGGGCGTGGCGCAGGAAGGCAGACCCTTTGTGAGTCAGAAGGATGCCGCGTGCTTGCCGGTCAAAAAGAGGGACGCCAAGGTCGTCTTCCAGACCGCGGATCGCCTCGGTTACCGAAGATTGGCTGATCGACAGCGCCCGCGCGGCACCCGAGACGGACCCTGCCTCGGCGGCGGCGACGAAGAATTGAAGCTGGCGGAAGGTGAAGGCCATGGGTGCTCCGGGATGTCGGGGCAGTCTGGCCGATTGCGGGGGGCGGCGGCAAGGCTTGTTGCGGCGCGTGGGGGATGATCAGATGGGGCCGGTCCTATGGGAGAGACGGGCATGATCTGGGCAGTGTTGGCGGTGGTGCTGGGTGGGGTGGCTGTGGCGGTGCAAGCCCCGATCAACGCGGCCCTGGGACGCGAGTTGGGGGCGGTGGTTCCGGCAGCGGCGGTGTCGTTCGGTCTGGGGTTCGTTGTCTTGGTCGCGGTGGCGGCCCTCACCGGTCAGGCAGGGGCATTCCTGAAACTGGGCAGCGTTCCCGGCTGGATGCTATGCGGCGGCGTGTTGGGGGCGACCTATGTGCTGAGTGCGACCTGGGGCGTTTCGCAACTGGGCGTCGTCACGATGGTCGCGGCGCTGGTTCTGGGCCAGATGTCGGCAGCGATGGTGATTGACGTCACCGGCATTCTTGGGATGGCCGCGCGTGAGATCAGCTTGCAGCGCATAATGGCAGCCGGGCTGGTGGCCGCCGGTCTGGTGCTGTCGCGGCTTTAGGGTCGTCTTGCACCCGGTTTGGGTGTGGTCTGACCGGTCTTTGGTTCATCGGTCGACGCGGGCGCGCTTGGTCGGCCAGTGGTGGCGAGCTTGCGGTTAAGAAACTGCAACAGCCGATCCTGCAACCTTGGGGCCTTTGGACTATCGGCGCTTTGGGTCACCCCACGGACCGGGCCGGGGCCAAGACGGCCAATCGTCTTGCGAAGACGCGCCAGCCGATTGGCGTCATGCGGGAACATCGTTTCGGGTGACGCGGTCATCATCCAGTCGGGCACGGCGGCCCCGTCGATCCGGTCGATATCAAGGCCGGGGATGACCAGTCGCCCGGTTTCGGCCAGCCAGCGATGACAGGTCGCTGACCGTAGGGCCGCTTCGGCAACCTCGGGCAGCAGGGCCAGGGGGTGTAGCAGAGGATCGGTCTGGTCGAAGTCGATCAGACGCTTCTTCAGGCGGGCCACCCGGCGCCCGGCTTCGACAGTATTGCCCCCTTCAGCACGCAACTGGACCATCAGCACCAGCGCCTCGGCGGACAGGCCCTGATTGGCTTGGCTTGGCGGCAGGGTTATTGGGCCGATCAAGGGTGCAAGAAAGCGGTTGGCAAAGTCGGGAACCGTGTTGCCTTCAAAGAGCGTGCTTTTGTCATAGGCCACGAAAACCGGGGGCTGCGGGAAGGTTGCTTCGACCCCCTCGACCATTTCGCGCAGGTGCAGGCAGACCGGCGGCTTAAGGCGCGTTACCGCCTTCAACATTTCCTGAAGCGAGCTTCGGTAAAAGTCGACCGGATGCCGGATGTAGATGACCGGTTGGATATCGGTGGAAAGCTGGGACAGGATTTCGAACAGACGGGCCTTTTCCTGCGGGTCTGTTCCGCCCAACAAAAGCTCGCTTGACAGGATCAGCAGGTCGGGCGGATTTGACCGGATGTCATCGCAGGTCGCCGCCCAGGCATCGTGCGCGTTGCGCACCGCTTCTTCCGTCCCGCCAAGGTCGTTCAGCGACCAGAGCGGCATCTTCGGGCCAGCGCCACACAACGGCATCAGCAGGTGATGCGCAATCGCGGTGCCCCCAAAGCGGGGGTAGCAAACCCCCCGTTCCCGCAAGGTATCGGCGGCGGCGTGAAGCGACTGTTGCAAGGCCGTTGTCCCGGTCTTGCCCTGCCCCATGTGCAGCAGGATTTTCACGGGTTCCTTCCCGATGGGCTGGCAGGCGCGATCCAGCGCCCCTGCTCCAGCACTTTCCACCCTGCAGGCGGCGACGGCGGGGCGTCACCCTCTTGCCAGAAACACAGCAGCAGGTCCTGTGTCAGCCCTTCGTCATCCTCGACAAGTGACCAGTGCATATGAAAGCCGTCGATAAGCAGCCCCTCGGCGTAGAAGACGATTTCTTCGGATTCCAGCGCCTCGGACGGGCTGAGGGCCCATCCGTCGGCGTCGCCCCAGAAGACCAGCCCTTCGATCAGGGGAGACTTGCGCGTGATGCGGGCAACAGGGGCAAGGAAGGCTTCGATCGGGGTCGGGTCGGCTTTTGCCATCGGGTCAATCCTTTAGCGAAAGGGCAAGGCACCGGCAAAGCGCGGGGCGGGCGGCTTCGACCAGCGCCTCATAGGTGGCAAGGCGGGCGGGGGTGAAATGGCCCGCTTCGGCCAGAAGGTTCACCGTGCCAAGCACGGGACCGCCGTCCGCAACCGGGATGTTGATGCAGGAGCCCAGCCCCAGCGAGGTGATCAGCGCGTGATCAAAGAAATAGCGGGCGAATTCGGGCGGGGTATTGGCGACAAAGGTCTGCCGGGTGGCAACGCAGGCGTCATACCAGCCGTCCCGGTCCAGCGGCTTTGTCCCCGACGCCGGATATTCCACCGGATGCGAGGTATAAAGGCGGCGATGCAACCCGGCGGCGTCATCCAGCGCAGTGATCGTGAAAAGCCGGGTGCCAAGCGCGGCGCAGTCCGCGTGAAGCTTTGCGAAGACGTTTTCGTCTGGCGGCATGGTTTGCGTCTGATCAAGGCCTAAGCTGCGGTTCCGGGCCATAGTGGGCTGGAGTGGGGCACTGTCAATGCAGAGGGCAAGATGAAATATGCTATCGAAGCGCGGCGCGTGGATGAAACCGGCAGCCTTGCGGTGGCGCATGGGGCGGAAGTGACCCTTGCGACCGACATGGCAGGCCGGAAAGACGCGATGAACCCTGTCGAGTTGCTGCTGGCGGCGCTGGCGGCTTGCATGATCAAGGGGGTCGAACGGGTGACGCCTACGCTGAAATTCCAGTTTGACCGGGTGGAGATCAAGCTTGAAGCGGATCGGCAGGATGCCCCGCCAAAGCTGGTGGCGATCCGATACGAGATCGTGGTCGGCACGACGGAAAACGATGCTCGGCTGGACCTTCTGCTGCGCAATATCCTGAAATACGGGACGATTTCGAATACGCTTGCAGGGGCCGTGCCGATGACTGGGACGATCCGGCGGGCGTAGGGCGGCGGAATTTTCGAAGATTCCGGTCAGATTTCTTCGAAGAAATCGGCGCTAACGCCGGGTCATCGCAATGCGGATCAGGGCGCGTTCCATTAGGGCCATGCCCGGCGCGCGGCTGGAGGAGCGCAGCGTCAGGTCGGTCTCCAAAAGGACCGCAATCGCCGATTCCAGCGCGCGGCTTCCCCATTGGCCGGCCTGCCGCCCCATCGCGTCCTTCTGCTTGAAGTTCACCCGTGCCCTCTGGATGCCAACCCCCGGTCCCTGCGGGTCGCAGGCGGCGGCGTGAAGGATGCGGAAATGGCGCAGCGCCTGAATGCAGATCGTGACCGGCAGAGTGCCCTGACCTTCCAGCCGCCGGAACAAGGGGCCGATGGCATTGGCGCGGGCTTCGGCCACGGCGTCGATCAGGTCGTCAACCTCGGCCTCGATGGTGGCAGGGGCCATGGCGGCGACATCGGCGGTGCTCAGGGGGGTATCGTCGCCGTATTTGTACAGCGCGATCTTTTCCAGCGTCTGGCGGAAATCACCGGGGTCAAGCGCGCGGGCAAGGGTGGTCAGGTCGGTCATCGCCTCGCGGTCGATGTTTGCAAGTCCGGCCTTTTTCAGCGCGTCTTCAATCTCTTCCCGGCTGGGCGGTTCGTCGTAAAGCCCGATGCAGACAGCCGAGGGGTGCTTTTCGAACAGGGTCTTCAGCGTCGATTTACCGGTCAGGTTGCCACCGGTGACCACGATCACCGCATCGCCCGGCTTCCAGTCCTTCAGCGCAATGGCAATCGTATCGGCAAGCCCGTCGGTCGCCTCTTCGACAAAGGCCACGCGTTGGCCGGGAAAGAAGCCCACCGCCTTGATCGCGTCCAACAGCAGGCTGCCATCCTTGCGCAGATCGCCCCCGGACATCCGGGACAGGCGCATTTCGCCTTCCCCCTCGGGTCCGATCAGCGCGGCAATCGCCTCTTGCCGTTTCAGGGCAACGCGCATCGGGTCGGCACCAAAGATCAACAGCCCGGCGCGGGCCGGATCGGGCTTGGCGCAATAGCGGCTGGCCTCGGCCCCTTTCAGGATCATGGCAGGGTTTCGGCAGTCGCGATCAGCCGGGCAACGACCTGATCGGCCAGAATGCGCATCAGGCGATAGGCGGCGTCTTCCTCGGCGGCAAGGCCTGCCACGGTCGAGCCGGTCGCGGAATAGGAGGTGAAGCTGTGGACCTGCCCCCCCGCGACCCGTGTTCCGGTTGCCCGTTCGGTCAGGCTGTAGTCCAGCACGCCTTCAAGGTTATAGCGGGTGATCTCGCTGTCGATGGTATAGCCGACACCGATGGCCTTGGTCGTGATGGTATAGGCAAGATCATAGGCCGGAGCCTCGGGGCGGCCAAGGCGTTCTTCCATCCGTTCGACAAAGTCGAAACCGTTCTTGTCGGACGGATCGTCCACCCGAATCCGTTCGTGCAACTTGGCCACAGGGCCACCCGGAGCATTCGCGGGGGTAAAGCCGCAGGCGGCAAGCGCCAGCGGCAGGATCAGAAAGGCGCGGCGGCCCAGACGGTGTTTCTCAGACGACGACATTGATGATGCGCCCCGGGACGACGATGATCTTCTTCACCGGTTGCCCGGCAAGGAACTTGATCACATCTTCATCCGCCAGCGCGATCTTTTCAACCTCGGCTGCGAGCATATCCTTCGGCACGCTGATTTCCGCGCGGCGCTTGCCGTTGATCTGGATCGGCAGGGTGACGGTATCATCGACCAGAAGCGCCGGGTCGGCCTTGGGCCAGGGGGCGGTCGCGCAAAGGCCCATGCCTCCCTGATAGGACCAGATCGATTCGGCGATATGGGGGGTCATCGGCGACATCAGCTTGGCCAGCGTGCGGATCGCCTCTTTCATCGTGGCGGTCGAGGCATTGGCCTTGGCGATGGTGTTGGTGAATCCGTAAAGCCCGGCGATGGCCTTGTTGAAGGCAAAGCCTTCGATCCCCTTCGTCACCTCGTCGATGGCCTTGGCGGTGGCCTTGGCCAGTTCCGCGTCGCCTTCGCCCTTGTGGTCCGCAGGCATCTCACCGATGCGGGAACACAGGCCCCAGACACGCGACAGATGCTTGAACGCGGCCTCGGCACCCGAAGAGGTCCATTCCACGTCCCGTTCCGGGGGCGAGTCGGACATCACGAACCAGCGCGCGGTGTCGGCGCCAAAGCTGGCGATGATGTTCATCGGGTCGACGACGTTCTTCTTCGACTTCGACATCTTGGCCGAGGGGATGACCTCGACCAGCAGACCTTCGTCGGCAAGGGCGCGAATCCAGGCATCGACATCGTCGATCATGTCCAAGGGCGGCGGAACGTTGCCCGGAACCACGATCCGGCGGTCAGCGACGTTCATGATCGTCACGTCTTCCGGCAGGTGATAGACCGGGCGACCCTGCGCATCGCGGGTCATGTAGATCTCATGCGTGACCATGCCCTGGGTGAAGAGGGCATTGAACGGCTCGATCGCCTTCTGCGGCAGGTGGCCGGTCTTCTGCATCGCCCGGGCAAAGAAGCGGGAGTAGAGCAGGTGCAGGATCGCATGTTCGATGCCGCCGATATATTGGTCGACGTTCATCCAGTAATCGGCGTCTTCCGCGACCGTCGGCGTTGTGGCACGCGGCGCGGTGAACCGGGCGTAGTACCAGCTGGAGTCCACGAAGGTATCCATCGTGTCCGTCTCGCGCCGGGCCTTGGCCCCGCACTTCGGGCAGGTGCAGTCGCGCCAGGTCGGGTGGCGGTCCAGCGGGTTGCCGGGGATGTCGAAGCTGACGTCGTAGGGCAGTTCGATTGGCAGGTTCTTCTTGTCTTCCGGCACGACGCCGCAGGTCGCGCAGTGGATCACCGGGATCGGGCAACCCCAGTAGCGCTGCCGCGAAACACCCCAATCGCGCAGTCGGAACTTGGTGACGCCCATGCCGTAGCCGTTGGTTTCGGCATGGGCGATGGCCGTGGCGACGCCTTCGTCACCGGTCTGCACGGAGTTGCCAGCAAAGCCGCGGATGTAGTGGACCCGTTCGGATTTCATCGGCACGAAGGCCTCGTCCAGCGCGGCATCAGAGCCGTCCGCCGTGAAGACCGCCTTTATCGGCAGACCGTATTTCGTGGCAAAGTCAAAGTCGCGCTGGTCATGCGCGGGGCAGCCGAAGATCGCCCCGGTGCCGTAATCCATCAGGATGAAGTTCGCGATCCAGACCGGGAGTTCCCAATTCGGATCAAGCGGATGCTTGACGCGGATACCGGTGTCGTGGCCGATCTTCTCGGCCGTCTCCAGGGCCTCGGCGGTCGTCCCACCAAGCCGGGCGTTCGCGAGGAACGCCGCCACCTTAGGGTCACCCTCCAGCGCCTTGGCCAGCGGGTGATCCGGAGAGATAGCGGCGAAGCTTGCGCCCATCAGGGTGTCGGGGCGGGTGGTGTAGACCTCCAGCTTCTCGAACCCTGACGGAGCACCGACAGTATCGAACGCGAATTGCAGACCGCGAGATTTCCCGATCCAGTTCGCCTGCATCAGGCGCACCTTTTCGGGCCAGTTTGTCAGGCCGTCCAGGGCCGACAGCAGCTCCTCGGAGTAATCGGAGATCTTGAAGAACCACTGCGTCAGCTCGCGCCGTTCGACCGCAGCACCCGACCGCCAGCCCTTGCCGTCGATCACCTGCTCGTTCGCGAGGACCGTCATGTCGACCGGGTCCCAGTTCACCACGGCAGCTTTGCGGTACACAAGGCCCGCCTCCATCATGTCGATGAACATGGCCTGCTGCTGGCCGTAATACTCCGGGTCACAAGTCGCCAGCTCACGCGACCAGTCGATCGACAGGCCCAAAGGCTTCATCTGCGCCTTCATGTCGGCGATGTTGCCGTAGGTCCAGTCCTTCGGATGGCCACCGCGTTCCATCGCGGCATTCTCGGCGGGCATCCCGAAGGCGTCCCAGCCCATCGGTTGCAACACGCTGAACCCCTGCGCCGCCTTGGTCCGCGCCACCACGTCGCCCATGGTGTAGTTGCGCACATGGCCCATGTGGATGCGCCCCGACGGATAGGGGAACATCTCCAGCACATAATACTTGGGCTTGGCCGGATCGCGCCGCGCGGTGAAGGCCCCGGCATCCTCCCAGGCCTTTTGCCATTTCGGTTCGATTGCGGAAGGTTCGTAGCGCGACATCGGATGGCCTCATGCAACAGTCCGGGCGGAGTTACACCCGACCACGCGAAAAGGTCCACCCCTTCCTCTTGGCAAAAATACTCAAAAAGCCCCGCAAGGGCCCCTGAGAATGGCCGAAAAGCCGGGACTTACAGCTGGCTGTCGCGGACGCGCAGCTGGCGGGCACGGGTCAGGATCGCGTCTTCGATGGCGCGGACGGTTTCAGGGGCGACCGAAGCGCCGCCCGATCCCTGCAACGCAACCTTCAGGCTGCGGGCGTCCAGTGCCGGGTCCTGCACATAGATCGTCGCGCGATAAGACCGCCCGCCGCCAGGAGGCGTGCCATAGCCGGTCACGATCACACCGGTGAAGGGGTCGACCGATTCAATCGGCAGGAAATTCAGCACTTCAAGGCTGGCCTGCCAGATATACTTGTTGACCTCGACCGTGGTGTTCGGGTCATCCGCATTCTTGAACAGGCCCCAGATCGTTTCCCTGTTGTCGTCGGCCACGTCCTGGTTCGCCACCAGCGAGGCGGGCTTGTCGCCCGGTTCCTGCAGGGCTTCCGAACCGTCGGACGTCCGCGGCTTGCGCTTGAAGATGCCGCTGTCGCCACTGCCGATACCGCCACAGCCAGACAGCGCAAGGGACAGACCGATTGCCAGCGTCGTATGTGCAAAGTGCCGCAGTCTCATCAGGTCATCCTCGGTTCCCGTGTCCTGCTGTCTAGCCGAGCCACCCCTGCCTGCCAAGGGCTTTCGCGCGCGTTGTGGTGGTCGGGCGGTCGTGGCACCATGGAATGGATTGCGCAAAGCTGCACGGCGACGAATCGACTGTGGCATTGCTGCATCAGTCCGCGGCAAAAAATCGGAAAAGCTTGCGCACAGCTTGCAATCAAATGCCCCAGCGAAGAAAGTGCCTTCATTCCCGGTGCGGATTCCCCTGCGGCGGGCCTACCTTTGATGAAAGAGGGAAAACTATGAAAAAGACTCTTCTCGCGACCACCCTTCTGGTTGCTACCGCTGGCCTCGCAGCCGCTGAAGTCAACCTGAGCGGCTCGGGCCGTTTCGGCATCATCGACTCGTCCAGCGCCGTCAAAACCATCATCGACACCCGTCTGACGTTCAACATCGACGCCAAGATGGAAACCGATGGCGGCGTGACCTTCGGTGGTCGGATCCGCTTCCGCTACAACGATGGCCAGTCCTACACCTGGGGCAGCCCGGCCATGCTGTACATGGAAACCAGCGGTCTGCGCGTTGAAGTTGGCAACGCCAACGGCGCCTATGACTCGGCCGGCCTGATCTGGAACTCGGAAATCGGTCTGACCGACTCGTCCTACGGCGACCCGAACAACGTCTACTACGGCTATTTCGAAAGCCTGGACTACGGCAACGCGAACCAGATGGGCATCTTCGCCTCGTACTCGATGGGTGACCTGACCGCTCGCGTGTCGTACCACGTCGCGAACCAGAACATCAACAACTCGGACGACGAGACCTCGATCTCGCTCGACTGGTCCTCGAACGGCTTCAGCGTGTCGGCAGCCTACGTTACTGGCACCACCGGCGTCACCGAAGAAACCACCTTCATCGGTGCGGCCTATGCGATCGGCGACTCGACCAACGTCGGCCTGAACTACTTCACCGGCGACGCTCCTGATCTGGTCACCCTCTATGCCAACCACACGATGGCCAACGGCCTGACCCTGGCTGGCTATGTCGCTGACCAGGACACCTATGACACCGCGTTCGGCATCGGTGCTTCCTACCCGCTGGGTGGCGGCGCTGCGATCAAAGCTGCTTACCATGACCGTGGTGCAGATAACTTCTCCGAATTCGGCGTTACCTTCAGCTTCTGATCCGACCCTTCGGTTCAGTCTGAGAGAGCGGGCCTTCGGGCCCGCTCTTTTCTTTTGACATCCCAGCAAGACAGCCCGCCTTGGCGAAGTCTGCTGCCGGACGGCATCACCCCGTTGGATATGCCGGGAAGATGCGTCGCGTGGATTTCCCGAGCCGCTATGACTGCATGGCATTGCGCCCAGCCGGATGCGAATGCACCTGCCGCGCATCCTTGATGACAAAGGCGACGGCTTGAAAGGCCTTGCCCAGCGACCACCTTGCCAGTTGCCACCGCTGGCCTTGCTCCCTCTACAGGGACCATGGGCGGCTCGGGCCGCCTTGGGGCGTGACCTTCAGCTTCTGATCCGGCTTGCCGGTTCGCAAAAGGGCGGGACAATGCCCGCCCTTTTGTTTTGCTTCATCCAGCAGGCACGCAAACCGGGTGGCTTAGCGCAGGACCATTCCTTCGGGCCAGCCAAGCGTATGTTCCAGCGTCACCGTCTGTTTGCCCCCGGCGGCAAGGTCGAACTCCCACGCCAGAATGCCGCGCTGGCCGTCGACATCGGTCTCGGTCGGTTCTGGGTCGGCGGAATAGGTGATCTCCAGATCCGTCTGCTCGCTATACGGCACCTGATCGATCAGCCGGACCGGCCAGACCTCGTCACCAGTGTTTTCGACCGTGATGACCACGCTTTCCGACTGTTCGTTGGCCGAGGTGAAGACCCCGGTCTCGCCGCCTTCGCGCAGGGGCATTTCGCGCTTGATCCGCAGGGTTTCGATCGGGCCGAAGCCGACCTCGGTTTCAACCCCCGGCGCAATCATGCCCAGCTCGGTGCTGCCGACCAGAACCCCCTCGCGGTACAGCATCGCCGATCCGGGAAGCAGGGGTTCGTCGGACGGGTTCACAAAGCTTGCGATGAAATAGGCGGTGTCGTCATAGCGCGGAACCGCAACCGCCTTGACCACGGCGGCAAGGGTCAGATCGTCCAGCGCAAGCCGCAGGTCTTCGACATCGGTCGCGATGGTGACCGGGTTTGGATAATTGTAGACGACCGTGTCGCCTTCGAGGGCCGAACCCGCGACGATAGAGCCGGATTTCTCGGCGACCACTTCTTCCTCCATCGCCACCATCGGTGCTGCGACGGCGTCCATCCGTGCCAGATCATTTTCATCCATCTCAGGCTCGACCGACCGAAGTTCGGGCCAAAGCGAGGACGGCGCGGCCTCAAGGCTTGGGGCTGAGGATGACAAGGTGAGCGCGACATCCGACCAGTCTTCGCCCGTGTACTGGGTCACCAGCACCGCCCGTTCAAGCGTGATGGCGTCATCCCCCTCGCGGGTCAGGTTCAGATCGTAGACCGGCCGCCAGTACGCCCCGCCGACATATTGGGTGATGGTCACCGTCTGATCGCCCGCAGCGGCGGCATCGATGGCGACGGACAGCGCCGCATAGTCCATGTCGGCCGAGGGCAGCGCGGCATAGGCATCGCGCGCCTTGGCCAGGGCGTCCTGCGTGTCGGTCAAGGCCTTCTGCACCGGCCACAGTTCGGCCTTGGCGGCCAGCGCGGTTTCGCGGGCGGCAAGGGTTTCGGTGCCGATCATCGCGGCCATGGCCTTGATCGTGTCGGGCGTTGCCCCGTCGGGAAGCCCTCCCGAGAAGGACGACAGGAACCGGACCTGGGCTTCGGCGGCGTCCACTTTGCCCTGAACCGCCTCCAGCGCCAGAAATGCAGTCTGCTCGGCCGCCTCAAGCTCGGAAACCTTGGCCTTCGCGGCCACCTGGTCCGGCGTCAGCGGGTCTTCGCGCGGCGGAAGCCGGTCGGTGCGGATGTTGTAGGCGCCGACCTGCAGCCCCTCGCCCCCGGCGATCTGGGCAAAGATCGAGTCTTGGGCGCTTGGCAGGTCGGTGACCAAAAGCTCATGCGAACCGGCGGCGGGGGCGGTGAAGGTGACCTCGCGCGTCAGCTTGGCTCCTTCGGGATAAACTGTGACTGCCGTGATCCTGCTGGTCGCGGGAATGGTGTCGGCAAGGGCTGGCAGGGCGGTGGAAAGCAGCAGCAAAGACAGAAGCGTGCGCATCATAAGGCCTTTCAAAAAGGGGCCGGGCCTTAGTGACCCGAACCGTGTGGCAAGCCGACCGGCGGTGGTTCCCGATCAGAACTCACCCGGTTTGACGATCAGAATCTCAAGATCCTTGGTCGGCGTGTAATTTTCTTCTTCGATGACAAAGGTCGTGGGGCCAGTCTTCGTCACCCCCTCGGCGCAAAGCGAGATCACGTTCCCCGGATCGCCCTTGTCCAAGGTCAGGGTGAACTTGCCGATCGGCCCGGCCCAACTGTTCGCAGTGCGCAGGACATAGGCGATGTTGTAGGCAATCCCGTAATCGCCGAATTCTGCGTCCGTCGGGTGCTTGATCGCCTTGGCCAGCGCCGCAGAGGTTCCGTCGTCGATGCAATACTGATCGACCAGATAGGTCTGATAGTCCTCGGGCGGATTCGACCAGTAGAACAGCCCCCCCGGCGGGCGGTTGGTATATCTGTGGCTGATCCGGATTTCCGCCCCGGCGGGAAAGGTCTGCGTCCAGTGATAGCGGGTCACGACCGCCCACATGCCATAGGCTTCGGGCGGAATATCAGCGGCTGGATCACCTTCCCAGAAGTCAGCCAGACCCGCGGCCTTGATCGCGGCCTTGTCCTCGTCTGACAGGGCCATCAGCATCTCGCGGATCGATTCCACATCCAGCGTCAGGGGAATGCCAAAGCGCGCCAACTCCGCCGTCACGTCGCGACCGGGGGTGTCGTACTGTTCGGCCAGCGGGCGATCTTCCTCCCACGGGTCCTCGATCACGGCGATCTTGTCGATAGTGACCTCGACCGGCTGGCCGTCGACCGTGGCGGTAAAGTCGACAATGTCGGGGTTCGTCATGTCTTCGGGCAGGTTCATCGAGGATTCCCACGATGCCCAGACATAGACCGGCGGCAGCGGGAAGATCACCTCGCCGGTGACATCCTGACCCGAAGTGTTGCGGAAGACATAGTCGACGCTGATCTTGTCGATCCCGATGAACAGGTCTTCCTGCACCATTTCGACCGCGTCGGTCTGGTCAAAGGTCAGGCCGGTTGCCGAAAGGCCACCGAAACCGTCATTGGCAAAGGCTGGCAGGGCCGAGGCCAGAAGGAACGCAAGACAGGGAAAGGGACGCATGAAAAACCTCCGGGGTTTGCTGGGGTATTGGACCCCTCCACGGGTCATCGCGCAAGCCCCTTGCAGATCAGGAAAACACGACCCTGTGGTCTTTTCAGCGCTGATCCTTGTGCCCGACCCGCAGGCTTGCCAGAAGAGGGGGTCAGAAGGAAACCGAACCGATGATCCCCGGCATTGCCGCCCTGCTTCTTGCCTATGTCCTCAGCCAGTTCTTCCGCGCCTTTCTTGCGGTGCTGACGCCAGTTTTGCAGGCAGAGCTGGGGCTTTCGGCGGCCGATCTCGCCTCGGCCTCGGGGTGGTGGTTCCTTGCTTTCGCCGCCATGCAGATCCCCATCGGATCGGCGCTTGACCGCATCGGCCCCCGGTTCACGACAGGCGCGCTGATGGCGGTCGGAGCCGCAGGCGCCGCGATGTTTGCCGGGGCCGAGAGCGCGACGACAATCAAGGTCGCGATGGCCCTGATCGGCGTGGGGTGCGCGCCGGTTCTGATGGCCAGCTATTTCATCTTTGCCCGCAGCTTCAGCCCCTCGGCCTTTGGCACTCTGGCGGCGGTCACCATCGGCTTTGGCTCGCTTGGCAATGTCGCCTCGTCGGTTCCCCTTGCGGCGGCGGTCGATGCCTTTGGCTGGCGTGCGACGGTGCTGGGCCTGTCGGGACTCACCGGCGCTGTGGCGGCGGCAATTCTTGTGCTGGTCCGCGACCCGCCAAGATTGGACGGCACCGGCAAGGGATCCATCCTCAGCCTGCTGAAAATGCCGGCGATCTGGCCGATTCTGGTGATGATGACCGTGTGCTATACGCCGATCGCTGGTCTGCGCGGCCTTTGGGTCGGGCCCTATTTCGCCGATGTGCATGGCGCGACGCAGGGGCAGATCGGGCGGGTTGGCCTTTGGATCGGCCTTGCCATGGTGGCCGGGAATTTTGCCTATGGCCCGCTTGACCGCTGGCTTGGCACGCGGAAATGGGTGGTCTTTATCGGGAATGCCCTGACGCTTGTCGCGCTTGCGCTGCTTTGGTGGTTCGCCGCCGCACCGCCCGCCGTTGCAACCGCTCTGCTTGTCGCCGCCGGGTTCTTTGGTGCCAGCTTTCCGATGGTGGTGGCGCATGGCCGGGCCTTCTTCCCCCCACACCTGATGGGCCGGGGGGTAACGCTTCTGAACCTCTTCGGCATTGCACCCATCGGCCTTGCGCAAATCCTGACCGGGCATATCCACGCGGCCACCCCGGCGGCAACGGCCGCGGCCCCCTATCAGGCCGTCTTCCTGTTCTTCGCGGCCACCTTGGCCCTTGGCCTTGCCGTCTATCTGCTGTCGCAGGACCGCACCGACTGACGCAGACGGACTTTTCGCTTTCCCCGGATTGCTGCATGCGCTAACAGCCGCTCGGTCCCCGAAGGGCGGGGACGAACAGGAGAACCCCGATGGGCTATAAGGTCGTCGTCGCGGGTGCCACGGGTAACGTGGGCCGCGAAATGCTGAACATCCTCGC